>CP119313.1:4715355-5388978 GCA_029202485.1 Candidatus Pedobacter colombiensis
TGGTTCCCAGATCAGTTTTACATTTCCGGTAATATAGTTCTCATTATTGTATTGGTATCCTGCTTTTTCCGATATGGTTGCCAATGGATTAGAACCATTTGGAGGGGCTGCGAAGCTTCCATTTGGCATATAGACAGGGACTAAAGGTGACATATTAAGCGCTGAATTTAATACTGCTCCTCCCCTCATATTTTGCTTCCCCCCACGATAACTAAAGTTCAACAGTGATTTGAATTGCTTGCTTAAGGTAATGTCCAAATTATTTTGCAGGGTATAGCGCTGATAACTATTCCCAGGATACATACCCTGTTGGTCCGTATAAGTTCCGGAAATGAAATATTTTACGGCTTCAGTGCCTCCTCTTACATTTAAACTATGATTTTGAACAAGTTCTGGTTTGCCAGTAAGCAGACCTAACCAATCGGTATTGGCATATTTGTAAGGCGACAATTGTCTTTTGATGGTATCTAACACTGCAGCGGAATATGGAGCAGCCAAACCACTGTTGGTAAAATATTCGTTTTGCATCAGCGCATAATTATACCCATCTAAGGTTTTAATCATTTTTCCGGGGCTGCTCCAGGTAAAGTTACCGGTATAGCCAAACTGTGGCTTACCTAGTTTTCCTCGTTTAGTGGTGATGAGGATTACTCCATTTGCCGCTCTGGCTCCGTATACCGCGCCCGCTGCGTTGTCTTTTAAAACCGTAATGCTCTCCACTTCGTTAGGATCGATATTACGCAATCCTGCCTGATCTGCATTACCATTTAATCGTGGTATACCATCAATTACAATCAATGGTCTTTGAACATTATTTGTAGTTCTAATCAATAAATTAGAATCATCACTCCCTGGGTTTCCTGAACTACTACGCGCTAACAATCCTGGGACACGTCCCACTAAAACCTGAGAAAGGTTAGACACTGGAATTTGTGTAATCTGGTCTGCATTTAAAGTACTTACCGCTGTAGTCAGGTTTTCTTTTTTAATCTGGCCATAACCTACTACTACAAATTCGCCCAACTCCATGTTCGATTCTTTTAAGATGATGGTCAGTTCTTTCTGGTCATTAACCGGAACGTCGATGGACTCGAAACCGATCATAGATACACGGATGATTGATTTATCTGTGACCACAATGGTAAAGTTACCTTCAGTATTGGCCTGAGCGGCTCTGCGAGTCCCTAAAACTACGATGGAGGCTCCTGGAAGCGGCTTCCCCTGACTGTCTTTTATCAATCCCTTGATGACACGGAGAGGTTCTTGCTTGAGAACCTCATTTACAGGTCTATTGATAATGGTAATGATTTTATCTTCAATAGCATAAGTAAAGGGCTGATCGGCGAAACATTCATCCAATACTTCAGTCAATGGTTTATTTGTTACTTTAATGCTTATGGCTTTGGCGGCTTTGATTTGAGGTGTGGTAATGACAAAGTCATAGCCACTTTGTTTTCTGATGTCTTTGATCACCTCATGCAGGGCTGCCTTGTTTTTGTTCAAGCTAATCCGCTGTGCAAATCCCCCAGCACTCACATATAGCAAGGAGGTAAATAATATGATAATGGTTAGTTTCATAATTCGCAGTATCTTATTTGCCTGGTCAGCAAATTGCCTACGCTTAAATAGCGCATAAAAATTCATACATTTGAGTTTAGTCCCCATAAACCAGCAATAAACTGATTTTAAGGGCTTGGTTTGGAATTAGTTGATTGATGTGTAAGTATATTTAATTGAATAATCCGGCCATTAGCCAGGGGTGAGTGCAATCACTCCTGGTTCTTTTTAGGATTACATTTAGGTAGCGTTCTAATTACATAACAATTACCCTCCTTCCTTCAATCCTAAATCTCACATTTCCTGTTTTTTCGAGCGCTTTGAGTACTTGTATTAAAGTTCTGTCTCTTGATATTTCTGCGTTAAAACCTACAGAACTAATGGATCCTTCATAAACAACTTCTATGTCGTACCACCTTTCAAGGGCCGTCATCACAGTTTTAATATCGTTATCGCTGAAAATAAAGTTCCCATTCTTCCAGGCAACAACATCATCTGTATCCACTTCATCAATGCGTACTATAGAACCAACTATAGCCTGCTGTCCTGGTTTTAACAGGTAATCTTTTGCATTGGATTTCAACCTCACACGACCTTCCAGCAAGGTGGTTTTTGTAGCTGATCCACCGGCATATGCATCTATATTGAAATGGGTGCCCAGCACCACGACTTCCTGACTGGCGGCCTCCACTTTAAAAGGCCGTTGTTTATCTTTTGTTACTTCAAAGTAAGCCTCACCAGATAGCTCTACTTTTCTACTGTCTAACTGTGCGAATGAGGATGGGAATTTCAATTTACTAGCGGCATTTAACCATACATGTGTTCCATCCGGCAACACCAGCTGGTATTGTCCGCCGCGAGGAGTAGAAACTGTATTGTACTGAGGTGCTTTGCTGGATGCAACTTTATTATCTACACGATATTCCAGTTGTCCATCTGCGGTTTTGCTAATCACGATGCCTGATTGTTGAGCAACCTTACCATTGGCTACATCATCCAGACTGATTTTTGATCCATCGGCTAATGTTAAAATGGCTTTGTTCCCACCCGGGTTCACATCATTTTTAAAACGTTTGGCCTGCGGTTCGGCCATAATTGCTTGTTTTTTCTCTTGACCTAGAAAATATATCCCTCCGACTGATAAGATCAACGCAACAGATGCTGCAACAGCATATTTACGCCACAGTGGAACTACTTTTTGCTCTTCCACATCATCATGAATAGGTAGTGCAGCCCAAATGGCTTTACCTGCTTTATTCAGCTCCTCCTCATCAGGAATAAAATCGTTATTGAGGAGTTCACTGATATGCCAACTCTCCACAATAGCCCTTTCCTCATCAGAGCAGGTTCCTGTTTTATATTTATATAATAGATCTTCCGATTGGTAAATGTTTTTCATTATCTAAGCAGCGCTAATACTGCTGCTTAGATATATGTAGGTTAACTCGAGCCCAGGGAGTAGATAAAAAGATTTTTAATTTTAAAAACCGTAAATCTTTTCAAGAGCTTTATCAATTGCATCAGACACACCTGCTGTAACGCGGGTGATAATTTTTCCATCAGCTCCTACCAGGATCTTTGTTGGGAATCCATTAACGCTAAAAGTTTTAACAATATCCTGTTGCGCTATACCATCCTGATTCAGGATATGTACCCAGTTGACATCATCTTCTTTAATGGCCTTTGACCAGGCCTTTTTCGATTCTTCAAGTGTTTTGCCTCTTTCCTGTGCAATGGCTATGATTTCAAAACCTTTTGACTTGTATTTTTTATAAAGCTCTTTCAGGTGGGGGTGACTTGCCCGACAAGGAGCGCACCAGCTACCCCAGAAATCGAGAATATAGGCGCTTCCTTTCATCAGTTCAGGGCTAACTTTGTTCCCCTCCTTATCAAGGCGTTCGAAAGCAAAGACCGGCGTTCCTGATTGTGTAACGCTCAGTTTTTCAGCAATCCTGGCCACCGCCCGCCCCACGACTGTATTTTTGTAAGTAGGTTTCAGAGCTTTCCATGTAGCAAGGTATTCGTCAGCACTATAACTATTAGCTGTACGAGAAAGAATAAATAATGAAGCAAAAGCATCCGGGTTAGCCTTCACGAAGGCTTTCTCCTTCTTCACGTTCTCCCGGTAAAGCGCCATAATTTCCTCTGATAGCTTTGCAGAATCGACCGGCGAACGCTTTATTGCAGAATCCCACAATTTGTCCAACATTTGTCTTTGCTTCTGTTCTGTCGGGGCCATCTGCAACAGCAATTGATTATAGCGTTCATTTTCATCATCACCTTTTAAGTGTATTGTTCCCGGTGAGTCTGCAGCTCCATTCAGTACAATATCTGTATTCAGCAGAAAAAAATCAAACGGTGGTTTGGGGCCACTTGAACTTTCATTCATTTGTCCTTGTACGGGATGAACATATAGTTTGGCTGCGACCGGCATATCCTGAACAGGTACACGAACAGAAAAATGGTCTCCATTTCCCTGGGCGGTTACATATCCGGATTTCGCATCATCACTACCAGTCCATGAAATACCCAATTTTCTATTGCTCAACCCTTTAAGAACCCCGCTTATTGTAATACTATCTGTTTGTGCTTTAGCGCTCAGACAAAGTAAAATACCAGAGATGAACAGTATAATGTTCTTCATATAATTTGACATAAAAAATAAATTATTTTGCAGCTAATGTTTTTTCAAGTAATGCTTTTAGTTCAGGTTCTGATGGTCTTGGTGAATCAATCGTCACGATTTTGCCATTGCGATCGAACACCATGAAGCGCGGAATACCGGTGATTTTATAATATTTGGCAATATCGCCCCAGCCTGTAGCAAATACTTGCAGGCCGCCCAGATTTTCATCTTTGATCATTTTCTGCCACTTCTCCTTGTCTTTTGCTTCATCTACGGAAATGCTTACAATCTGAACATCCGTACCTTTCATTTCTTGTTCCAACTTTTTCAGGTGAGGGATTTCAGCTTTACACGGGCCACACCAGGTTGCCCAAACATCAATAAGAACTACTTTTCCTTTCAGGTCAGCCATGGTTACTGTCTTTCCATTTTTATCAGGGTAAGAAAAGGCAAAAGCAGGATCGCCAGGTTTCAGTGAAGCCAGAGGTGCCAGTTGGTCGCGGCTTTTTTGCTGCTGGTTGTTTGTCAGCACATACTTGCCATACATAGCCATCATATCCTGATACTCGACAAAGCTTTTTAAACGTCCAGCGCTTTCCAATACAAAATCGCCTTTCAATGTATCATTGGGGACAAAGTCAAGTGTGTTCTTTAGACCTTCCATTCCACCAACACGCTTTGTATTCTGCATTCTTGAGGTCAGGCCTACTACCCCTCCAAGTACACGGGATCCCCATGGTTGTCTGTAAACTCCTGCAGTATTTTTTGCGAAGTCCTGTATCTTTACTGTGGCATAGTAAGGGCTGTACTGTTCAAGCGTAGGATGAGCAGTACGAGGGGTATTTAAAAAATTGGTTGCATAACCAGCGATATCCCAGGCCATGTTGTCTTTCATAAGTCTATCGAACTTTGCGTTCCCAGTAGTTTTTCCCGCCAAGAAAGTTCTGGATTTTATGTTAAGCTCTTCCAATTGTGGGAAGAAATCGACAAAAGTGCTCCTCTTCTTCATGTAGGACTTTTGTTCCAGCTCATTTACCATATCATGCCACTGGGTCATTACCACATTCTCCCTGGAGTTGAGTTTACCATTGAGTACATAACTGGAATCAGAGATGGATAATGAAAGCTTATCACCAGCTTTAAAGTAGAATTTATAACTATCAGAAGGGCTGAGATTTGTCCCTGTTCCTACCAGGTAAAAACCTTCGTATTCGGGATAAAAAAGGAATCCAAAGCGTCCTTTTTCTTCAGGAGTTGAGGCCGCAATCTCCATTGGTTTTCCCTCTACAACTTTAAAAAGTTTTACGGGAGTTTTTTTGTCTTTGTTCAGTTGTCCACTGATTTCAACAGAAAGCTGAGCCCTGGATTGAATAGCGGATAAACTTATCAATAAGGCCGCGCCGCATAATCTTTTGATCATATTTATTTTGGTTTTGTGTTTACACATTTAACTGCCTTGGAATACAAGTGCTGCTTTTTATATGTAGGTTAACCCAAACCAATGGAGTAGTGCAAAAAAATATTTCTCGTTAAAAATTAATGCTGATAAAAATGGAGAAGATTTTAAGTTTTCCTTTTAGGATTTTTACAGCATTACTCACCTGCTTTTTAACTGTAAGATCGGAGACCCCGAGTTTTTCTGCGATTTCTTTATGAGAAAGGCCTTCTTTTCTACTAAGCTCAAACATTTCCCGCATCTTTGGGGGAAGTGCAGAAACTTCCTTCTCAATTACCGCAATTAATTCTCGTTCCCGCAATTGATCATCAGTAATATATTCCCCTTCCTGAATAAACTGTTGCAGATAGGTTTTATAATCGGCTCTTACCTTCTTATGGTCTAAAAGATCGAAAATCCTATAGCGCACGGATGTGTATAAATAAAGGGAAAGTGAGGTATTGATATTTAAGGCTTCTCCTTTATGCCAGATGTAGGTAAAAACCTCCTGAACAATATCCTGGGCATCATCTGCATCGGCCATAATCTTGCGGGCATAAATGTACATAATTGCCCAGTACCGGTTATATATTTGCTCATAAGCTCTCCTGTCCCCTGCTTTAAAAAGCAACAGCAACTCTTCATCTGAAACAATTTTTAAATTTATTTCCTGCATTTGTTCTCGGGAGATCGAGATGCGCGCACATTCCCACTGCAATAATAGGAATTTATATGATTAACCGTATATATAAGCTAAGTGATTATTTAAAAGGTTTAGGGTCCAAAACTCCCATCGCCATTCCTAATACCTGAAGAATTTTTAGGACCAGTTCATTTTTGTGGTGCCCAGGAAAAACTGATCATCAGGTAGCGGCTGAGGTCATTGGTTCTGGCATCGGAGATACCATTATCTATGATTTTCCTTGAAAGGAAATTATTCTGTTTCAGAATATCATAGGCTTTTAATGCCAACACACCATTCTTACGATTGAACACACGTTTGGAAAGGCCTGCATTGATCACCAATGGGTTTTTAGTCATGTTTGCATCAATGCCATTAATGTAATTCTTGGCTGCATCAAAATCAAATGTAGCGGTAGATGAAAAATAGATATTACCTGATAAAATAAACGCAAGGTTCCAGGCGAATACAGATACATTATATGTCTATGAATCTTATTACAGCCTTATGCTGTAATAAGATTTAAAGTACTTTCATTTTTTATAGTTTTTGTTAGGAATAATATAGATTTTTTCCTTCTGCATATCGATCGTAAAGTTGTACTTGCTGATTAAACCTACTCCGATAGAACCGTCAAAACCGGGATTCCAGCTTTCACTCTGCCCACCTCCAGCCATTAACGTGACAGACATGTTGGTAAGTGGAGGTACATTTGAAAAAGAAAATGCCGCAGCTTTTCCGGCAAAAGTAGGCGTAGTTACCCCCATACTTGTAGTACTGCCTTGGCTTTCGGCCTTAAAACCGTTTACCAGTAGCTTATGCTGTTTTACAAACGGCCTGAAACAAATCAGGTTGTAGGCCGCCCCTGTATCAAAAACAAAATTGCCGGTATGGGGCTCGTCTGCCGTGATGCTTAAGGTTCCCGGTATGATAAATAAACCTGAAGGAATAGTAAAAGAAATGGCAGTCCCACCTTTCTCTTCATAGTCTCCAAAATTGTAAAGCAACATTTCCTTGCTGTCGTAATCCACCCTTACAATATAATGCCTGGTCAGGGTATTGCCAATAATCCCATCTGTACCTTCTTTGTGCATCTCTTTGAATATGGCGATGCTCTGGTTGTTAAAATCAAAATTCCCCATATGTACCGTATTTCCAGTAGAAACTGAAATATCCATAGAACCACCTACTACTGATGCTTTCTGGGTACGGGCTATTTTTAAACCTATGGAATCTGCCAGTTCCTGACCTACCGCCATGCCATCAGCTCCTGTATCAAACAACAAACGGAGTGGACGTGGAAAATCGTTTAGTTTGATGGTGAGGATGATGGTTCCATTATGGCTTTCAAATGGAATACGGGCGACTTCCTTTGCATTCGCAAATATCGAAAAACACAGGATGGCCAATAAGGTCACGACTTGCTTGTTCATTAAATTCATCTACTTATCTTGTTAAAAAGCCTGGCTAGAAATTATCAAAACCAGGCTTTCTTTTTCTATTTATTTTGTGGCTAGCGTTTCTTCGATTAAGGCCTTAAGTGCAGGATTTGATGGTCTGGGTGAATCCACAGACACGATTTTTCCTTTGCGATCAAAAACCAGGAAACGAGGAATGGTGTTCACCTTATAGTATTTCGAAAACTCATTTCCGGGGCCACCGGCAAATAATTGTGTATCACCTAAACTTTCGTCTTTAATCATCTTCAACCATTTTTCCTTGTCTTTAGGCGCATCAGTAGACAAGCTGATAATTTCCACGTCTTTTCCTTTCATTTCCTCTTCCAGCTTTTTAAGATGAGGAATTTCTGCCTTACAAGGGCCGCACCAGGTTGCCCAAACATCGACAAGAACAACCTTACCTTTTAACGACGCCATACTTACCGCTTTACCCTCTTTATCTGGATAAGAAAACTGGAACGCATCTGTACCTGGTTTATATGTCAACAAAGGCAACATGATATCTTCACTTTGTTTCTTCTGTGATGGAGTAATGATATATCTTCCCATAGCTGCCATTAGCCCCTGATAATCTGAATAACTCTTATAACGAGCAGCATTTTCCAATACAACATCTCCTTTAAGCGTATCATTCGGTACATATGAGCTAACCAGCTCCACCCCTTCAATACCATTTTTATAAGCTTTTCCCTGCTGCCTCATATTTATGTTAACTAATGAGGTGAGCGTACGAAAACCCCATGGATGACTGTACACTTTAGCTGTTGTCTGTGCAAAATCCTGAGCCTTTAATGTGCTATAATAATTACTGTATTCTTCTACAGAAGGATGTGCTGAGCGTGGTGTATTTAAAAATGCAGTTGCATAATTTGCCAGATCTACACTCATAATATCTTTGATTTGTTTATCGAACTTAACATTCCCTGTCGTCTTTCCAGTTAAAAAGGTTTTCGACTTAGCCACAATTTCTTCCTGCTGAGGGAAGTAATCAACAAAAGTACTCCTGCTTTGCATAAAATTTATCGATTTTTGCAGAAGTGGATTGGTCAAATTATGCCAATCGGTTAGCACCATATTCTCTTTAGAATTTAACTTTCCGATAAGTACGTAGGTGGAATCATTTATCATAAAGGAAAGTCGATCACCTGGTTTAAAATAAAATTTGTAATTATCTGTTGCCGAAATAGCGGTACCAGTGCCGATCACATACAAACCTTCATAATCGGGATAAAAAAGAAAACCAAACCTTCCCTTTTCAGCTGGGGTAGTGGTCGCAATTTCTACCGCCTTTCCTTCAGCAACCTTAAACAGCTTTACTGGTAAAACCTTCTTTTTGGACAATACACCCATTACTTCGACAGGGCTTTGTGCCAACGTGGTAAAGGTGATCAAAACGGAGAGTATAACTCCAAATAAACTTTTCATATTCATCATATTCTATTTTTCTATTTTACCAACCCAATGGTGTTTCGGCCGCAGCTACATCAGCAACTTTACCAAAACCACCGAATTCAAACTCTGTAATCAAATCTGCATTGAATTGGGGGACTTGGTAGATTTTTACTTTTCCCGAAGAATTTGGATTTGATGGATCATAAGTTCCAACTATTAAATCTGTTATTACCGAAATAAACCGCTTACCGTAAGTTGTAGCATAGGTAGGATTAGTTGCAATAGTCAATGATACTGCATTACCCAGGTTATATTTCAATACTGTTATTCTTTCAGTGCCTAGATCCTTCATCAACTTGGTTTGCTTAGAATCCACATCATATTGGTAAAGCTTACCATCCACGCTATAAAATAAATATCCATATTGTTGGTCTACAGCAAAACATGTTGCTTTATTAATTTCCGGAAGACTAGATATATCATCCCAGGCGTATGCCAGAAATGCTGCGGCATTATTCATCCTTGCCAAATAATACTTGCTGTTTGCATCTTTTAAAACAGCATATGCCCTACCGCCATAAGCTAAAGTCTGATCCATCCACACCAGGTCCATACCCACATTATTTGGATCGAATGCCGACGTTCCAGCGGTATAAGCTAAAGGAGTTACACTTGTCAAAGCACTATTAACATTTCTAACAAAACGTTTATTAGTAATATCATACATTAAAATAACTGTATTTACAGTGCTATATCTGGATACGGCTGTGTGTGAAGAAACCTGAAAATAACTGGAGTTAGTTAATTTATTAATGGGTGTACCAAATAAATACTGAAAAGAATCATATCTATAAAAAACATCTCCATTTAAATAAGAATACGCTGATCCACTTCCCACAGGCTTAATGTAATCCACGGTATTTAACGCTGAGGATCCTGCGCTTTCAAATCTAAATGCATAGTCTTCCTTCCAAATAAAACCATCTGTTAAGTTTAATTTTTCGGTAATCTTATCCGTCCCCACATATAAAAAATACTTAAAAGCAGTACCAGTAGCAGCCGTTCTGTTGGACCACCCCGCAAGGTATTTTGGTTTGCCTGGCAAGGTCAAACCTTTTCCGGTAGATGCATCAGAAAATAATGAGGTAAAGTCTCTATATTCTTTGGGATAGGTTCCCGTAGCATGATCATACTCAAAGTAATCTAGCCTGGATTGACTATTTACCTCACTTAAAACACCCCAACCGCCTTTATATATACCATTTACTTTTACTTTAAATGATTTATTCCAGGATATACCAGTCGATTTTTCCGTTACCACATAAAACAAGGTATAACTCCCTATCCCCAATGGAAATGGAATATCAAAATTTTGATTTTTGTATAAGGATTTGCGTTGTTCAGTCAGAATCGCCGCAAGATTAAAAGAGATCCATTCAAAAGTATAGTTATTTGCTGAGAAACTCGGATCCTTCGAAAAATCAAGAACAGGTTTAAGGTTTAAATTCTGACCAGCAGTAATGATATACTCCTCCTCTATTCCAGACACCTTTAGGTCGTTGATCTCATGATATTCATAATTACCCAAATCCTTTCTGCAGGAAATCAGTGCTGTACTAACGAGACACAGCACAAAAATATATTTAATTAATTTCATCGTAATATTTTGAGTTTTAAATTTATTGGGCTCTGATACCCATTGTTATTTCCACGCCATTCTCATCTTTATGTACTCTTCCCGCAACAGCCTCTCTGGCTAACCAAAGCTTCATAAAGCCCCCCCAATAACTTAAAAGTGGTATAGAAAAATAATTATCCTTTGCATATTTTTGATCAGTAAACACAATCGGGTCTATTTCGAAAAGTGATATGAGCAACTGTAGCTTTACTTTTGAATAGGCACCCAAATAATTATCTAAATTTGTTTTATAAGGTGTTACTGACCAAGCGTATGGAGGAGTCACCAAGTCATCTACGCCAACATAGTAATCCAATAAACTCAATGTATCTTTATTTGTGGTAACTCTGTTCTTTAGGTTTGTGTTAAAGTTATCATTTGGGACTAATTTTAAGAACAGGTACTTCCGTTGCGTAAGGATATCGGGGGTACGATAAAGTCTAATTTTAACACTCGTTTTAACTTTTTTCGCGGGGATACTTAAGCTCTCGGTAACAAAATCATAGTTTAAACCCGCCGTCATGGTAGAACCTTCTTGAGCAGCAAGACTAAACGTTCTATCCTTATCTGAAGGCTTTCCGGTAACGGCAACAGTAAAGGTCAATGTGGTATCCTGAATACCAGGGCCCGAATAACCGAAGGTAAAGCTCTTTCCGGTAGATGTAGTTAAAGACGGGCTTTCGAAGTAAATGCTGTTCCCTGAAATACTTTCATCAAATGTGATCAATGTTTCTTTTTTGCAGCTTGCAATTATAATGGCTGACATTACCAGCATTATATTTAATAATTTTTTCATATCAATATAAGTTTATGCTGTTATCGATTGGATATCTCTGAATCTGGCATGATAAACATAAATGCGTTGACAGGTATGCTTACGGTAGTGTTACTATTTGGAGAAACGACACTTGTTATTTGCTTTCTCTTATAATAATACCACAGCTGTCCTTCACCATAAAACTCCTTTATGTATTCTTTCCTGATCTCCTGATCTATTGAAGTTATAGTAGTTAGTGATGGAATCCCACGATGATTTCTTACCGTATTGATATAGTCAAGCGCGGTTGCAGCATTTGGCTCCGCTTCTGCGGCTATATAGTACATCTCACTTAAGCGGATAACTGGAATGGTATTCCTGAAATTCTTCTTCTTATCAACTACATCAGCATATTTAAAGAATGCAGGAAATGGTACACCTAAAGGAGGCACTTTCCATATATAATCTTTTCTATAGTCATTGCTGTTATTATCATAAATATCATTTAAATAAGCACTGGATCCAGTAGCCAGGATATCTGAAGTAACTAACTCATAGTAAAAAAGCCGGTTGTAATTTGTATACAAATCTTTTGTAAAAACACTGAACAACAATTCCGTAGAGAATATGCGATCTGGACTTTGAAAATCAGCGGTTATATTAGCAGCGCTAACCCAGGGAAAAAGATTACTGGCAGCAATAACCTCTTTCGCAGACTTTAGCGCGTTTGGCTTATCGTTTCTCCAAAGATAAACCCTGGCAGCCAATGCTTTATTTGCATAATAATTGAAACGGTACTTATTTAAATAATTTGAGTTCCCCTCTGTTTTTATTGCATCTGCGGCCAGGTTCTCTTCAGCTGCCTTTATATCAGACAGAATAAAGTCCATCACTTTATTGGCGGGTTGAAAGCGACCAATCTCGGGACCAAGTTTATGGTAATAGGGGATTGATAAATCTGTCGAATCTGCGGAATTATAAACCGGTCCATAGAGCTTTAGCAAATCAAAATGCAATAAAGCTCGCAAGCCTAGCAATTCACCCTTCATTATTTTGGCGCGATGCACAGGAATATTCTGACTATAACGATCTAAATTAACCAGCAGCTGGTTAATATTTGCAATGCTAGTATAAGCCTCGTTCCAGATGCCATCGAACCTCGCTCTGACTCCCTTATCAGCATAATTATAACTGATAACTTCTTTAAAAGGCCCTATGGATGAACTAACCATATAACTCTGTGCCAGAACATCCAGAAGTGAAAGTGTTAAATTATCCCCATATAAGCTATTGCCACTTATACGCAAGTATATACCATTCATTGTGTCTTCAAAACCTTGCTGGTTTGAAAAAACCTGTTCTTCGGTAAATCGATCTTCTGGCTGAATTTCCAACCACTTATTACAAGAACTACATGTCATCGTAACTAAAAAAAGAAAACCAATTTTTATTATTAATCTTTTCATCGTTTTTTATTTATTGAAAATTTGCAGTTAAACTGAAAGAAACCGTACGGGCATAAGGATAGCTAATTCCCCTTTCCCTTTTTACTGTGGATATTCTGAAGATCTCACCTGTAAATGCATTCAAACGTAAATTTGTAAGCCTGGCTTGCTTCATCCATGAGCGATCCCTAAAATTATAGCCCAGGTTTGCGGCTTCTAGTGTCAAAGAATTTTCTCTCTGAACAAATCTGGAAGACATTTCTGTGTTATAAATGAGACCTTGATATGCAGTCCGATCAATGATCGAAATATTTCTAAATTCACTTACATCTCCCGGCGTTTTCCATCTGTCATACAATGCCCGTTTATCTTGGTTATTGGTCAGCAATTGAGACATGGAGATGTTTTCCACTTTATTAAATAATGCAGAGTTAAAAATGTCCTGGCCCAGAATATACCTGAAATTAAGTCCGAAATTGAAGTTTTTAAAGCTCAAAGTACTACTAAAAACACCTTCAAGCTTCGGTCTGGTATTTCCTACAACAACCTGATCCTTGTAATCATATTCATAGCTATAAGAACCATCTTTCTTCAAGAATATCTCATTTCCGTTTGCGGGATCAATCCCCAATGAAGGCACGGTCCAGATGTCGGCAGGATCTCCTCCATCACGGTATCGGGTTAAAGACTTGCTCTTTCTTAATCCCTCATTTAATCCTTCTAAAATATTGTTGAAATTATCATATCTCTGCGTATAATGAGAAGCTGTTAGCCCCAGAGTCCATACAGTACCCTTAGTTGGGTTATATATTGGAGAAACCCTTATAATAGCCTCCAGTCCTTTAACATCAAGTGTTCCTGCATTGATTGGATATGCTGTCAATGCTGTTGAGGGTGGCAACGATACCGCAACAACTAGCGGGTCTGTATATTTTCGATAACCATTCAATTGAACATTTAAGCGGTTTTTCCAGAATGCAGCATCAATACCTAAACTAGTATTGTAAGTATTTTGCCATTTCAGATTTTCATTACCCAATGAACTGAGGTATAATCCCTGTCCAAAGTAATTGTAATTGGTGTCGAAATTGTAGGTACTTACGGATGTATAACTAGAGAAGTTCTGATTTCCAGTAATACCAAAATTAGCTCTTACGCGTAATAAATCAATCCACTCTTCTTTCTTTAGAAAGCCTTCATTGTGCAAATTCCAGCTTGATCCAATGGAAAAGAAGGGCGAATACTTATTGGCATTACCAAAAGAGGTAGTTCCGTCATAAGTAAATGATGCATCAAAGTTAAGCCTATTGTCGTAAGAATAATTTGCAGAGCTGATAATAGAATTTCTTCTGGAAGTGGTTTGTGATACTGCTGGTCTGCCATTTTCAGCAAAACCATAGGCAAAGCGCGCATTCCCATTACTGGAATTGGGAAAGCCAACCGCAATGTAACCATTTCGGTTATATTCGACATTAGACACTTCAGTACGCAACATACCAGTTATCGAATGCTTATTGATCACTTTGGAATAATTCAATGCAATGTTACCCGTCAATCCAAGGTTGTTTGTAGTTGAATTGGTCAAAGAGCCTTTTTCCAGTGCACTGGCAGAAACATACTTATTATCCAGGGGCGAAATAAATTTATTAGCCTCTGTAGTTCCTTTTACAATCTGAAAAGATGCAGTAATCAACAAAGATTTATTGATGTTATATCTTGCCTGCGTATTATTTGTCAAACTAAAGTTTTTCTCTCTGTCGAAACTACCTAGTGTTGTAGCGTAATATGGGTTTTCAACACGTTCAAAAAGGCTTGGCTGGAAAGGATTTTGCAACTCCAACAGATAACGCCCACTCGCAGTAGTTTTATCAAAATATGGATTCATATTTGCCCATTTGGAGAAATCGCCATAATTCGATTCCTTAGAGTTGTATCCGTTAACATAAAGCATATTGCTAATGTTAATTTTGCTATTCCGGTAGGTAAGATTTAGCCTTGTACCCCAGGTTTTTCTTCCTGAACCAATCATGCTTCCCTCCACATTTCTAATATCTCCACCTACACTATAAGTAATATCTTTTTCGCCGCCACTAACAGAGATGGAGTGCCTTTGCGCATATCCTGTTTGTATAGGTTCGTTTAGCCAGTAGGAGTCTATGCCTTTTTCGACGTCCTTAAGCCGACTTGCATATAAATCATCTAGAGCCATTTGCTGAATTGGGGTACCAAAACGTGGATGTATGATGTATCGACCAGACAAACGTTCAAACTCAAGTTTTTCCCTCGCATTCATTAAGTTATAACTGGACAAATCAGCAAAATCTATATTTCCATCAGTCGTGTAGGTAAGATTAAGCTCTCCGGCTTTTGGCCTGATCGTTTCGATTACAATTACGCCATTGGATGCTCTGGATCCATATACAGCTGTTGAAGCCGCATCCTTTAAGATACTGATAGAGGCCACCCGGTTCATGTCAAGATCCACAATAGACTTTAATGAGGTTTCAAATCCATCTAAAATAAATAGAGGTTGGTTAGGATCGTTTGAAAACTCGTCTCTTAATCCCTGGGTCGTAATACTTGTTTGACCGCGAAGTTCTATGGTTGGCAAGACATTGGGATTTGATCCTGTTATATTATTTTCCATCAATAAAAATGAAGGATCAAGGGTTCTCAAGCTTTGGATCACATTGACGTTTCCTATGGCTTTAAGATCTTCACCGCTAAAGGAAGCTGTTGCGCCAGAAAAAGATTCTTTCTTAACGGTCATCATTCCCGTAATGACCACATCTTTCATATTGTTTTCAGACACCTCCATCTTGATTGTAAGTGGCCCCTGGTTGGCTTTAAGTTTTATTTCCTGGGTTTTATATCCTACATAAGAAACCAGCAGAATGTCATTCTCAGTATTGACATTGATTTTAAAGCTACCATCCACAGTACTTGCCGTGACCAACCCAGGAGTACCCTTTACCCTGATTGATGCTCCTGGAATCGGTTTCCCGTTTTCATCCAACACGCGTCCTCGTATAGGTAAATCCTTGATTACAACAACTTCAACCAGCCTGTTTTTAACAATTATGGTTTTATCTTTAATGCTATAGGTGAGAGGCTGATCTTTAAAACAAAGGTCTAGCACTTGCTCAACGGATGCATTATTAACGTTCAAGGTAACAGGCCTGGCCTTAGCCAGCATTCCTGCATTATAGAAAAGCTCATAGCCCGCCTGCTTTCTTATTTTCTGAATTACCTGTTCGAGAGGAGCGCCATTTTCTTTCAGTGTTATCTGGGCATAGCCGGTTGCGCTAGCGTTCAGTATCACTGAAATCAATATTATAAAAGTCAGTTTCAATTTTAATAATATATTGGCATAAATACGGCCTAATAAGCTGTACTTAAATGTCATGTAAAAATTCATACATTTGTTTTGTTTGGGTTTAAGGTCCAATGTTTAGTAAAGTCGATTTATTTAACAGCCTGTCCCGAACAATACTCTGAAAGAGTTTAATCCAGGGGCGTTGCAACCGCTCCTGGATTTTTTGTTTCTGGAATTACTGTTTGTGAAATAGTAGAAGTTATGGCATCACAGTAATCCTCCTTCCCTCAATCTTAAAGTGAACAGTTCCTGTTTCTTCAATGTTATAAAGCACTTGTTTTATGCTTTTATTCCTGGACACCGTAATGCCGAAAGTCATTTTTCCTAGTTCAGGAGGACATATCACATCCACATCGTACCACCTGGAAATCTTCCGCATAATGCTGCCAAGGTCTTCATTATTAAAAACAAATGAATTTTCTTTCCAGGCTATTACATCATCAGTATTTACTGCTTCAACATGGATAGATTTTTGGTTCGCAACAGCTTGTTGTCCAGGTTTAAGAATTACTGTTTCTGTGCCAATGGCAACGCTTACCCTTCCCTCAACCAATGTTGTTTTAATCTGCTCCTCATCATTATAGGAATTGATGTTAAAATGAGTCCCTAGAACTTCTACAACCTGACGACCTGAAACAACCCTAAAAGGCTTATATTTATTTTTAGCCACTTCAAAATACCCTTCACCATTCAACTCAACTTTACGTTCATCTCCTTCAAAAGAAGTAGGGAATTTTATTGAAGATGCTGCATTGAGCCATACCTTTGTACCATCAGGCAAATTGATTTGATATTGCCCTCCACGTGGCGTTTCAACAGTATTGTAAACTGGTGCATTTCCTGTTTCATTTTCTTTACTAACCGAATAAATGATCTGGCCATCTTTATTCTTTGTGATCAAGATACCTGGTTGGCTTGCCAAGGTACCATTAACCGCATCATCAAGCGCTATAGTTGAACCATCGGCCAATGTTAAGATCGCCTTATTCCCACCTGGAACAATATTGGCTGCCCGATCGCTATTAACGGGCTGAGTGTACTTCTTTTGATAAAAAAATAAAGCAGTAAGCGTACAAATGAATACTGCAGCCACAGCCGCTATTTTACGCCAAAGCTTAACTGTTCCCATAGGAAGTTCATGAACAGGTAAAGTCTTCCAAACCCGAGCCTTTACTTCCGCCAATACTTCAGAATTTAGATCGGCTGGCGTCATATCTTTATCTTCCAAATACCAACTTTCCAACACAGCAAGTTCCTCTTCAGTACAATTACCCGTTTTGAATTTTAATAATAATTCCTTTGCTTTAATATCTCGCATCAATGTATTCCCTCTTTATATAATGAACCCAAAAGCATAAATTAGATTCATAGCTTTAAAGAATTGCCCCTTTAAATGATAGACGGCAAAGGGTACAGGCATGGGGTATAAAGAAATAATAAAAATTTAAAATAAATTTTACACACATAAGAAAAGAGTCATTCCGAGCTTTGAACGTAGAATTTTCAAGGCATTATTGACTTGTTTCCGAACGGTTTGTTCAGATATGTTGAGTTGTGCGGCGATTTCCTTATGACTCATTACCTGTTTGCGACTCAATTCAAAGACTTCCCGCATTTTTGGGGGTAATTCTGCAATACCTTTTTCTATCAGGGCACTTAGCTGTCGTTCGCGCACCCGATGATCGGTAATACAGTAGCCCTGATCTATAAAATTCTGCAATGAGTTCACATATTTTGTTTCCACCTGCAGATGTGAGATCACATCCATAATCCGATTACGAACCGAGGTATACAAATAGGCTGCAAGACTGGATCTGATTGTTAGTTCCGCTCTTTTATTCCACAATCCCGCAAAAAGCTCGTGAATAACATCCTGTGCTTCTTCTTTGTCATTCAACCTACGAAAAGCATGAAGAAATAATTCATCAAAATAACGGTTATAAATTACAGTATAGGCATTTACATCCCCCTCTTTAAGGAGATCCGTTAATTCCAGATCTGAAAGCGAGCCATAAATCAACATAATGCCTACGAAGTTAAACTCAAATTTTACCGCCTTACCTGATAAAATTTCATAAAACCAAAAGTAGGATTAAATAGATAAATATCAAATCACCGAAAAATATTCAATATAAGTTCCCATTTTTGCTAAAATTCTGAATGATATTCAGATCGTAATTAAATAAATACCATAAATATTGAAACAAGCTGACCAAAAGCCTGAAGATCAAAAACTCAAAAGAGGTTTACAAAACAGACATATTCAGTTAATTGCCCTTGGGGGAGCCATAGGCACAGGATTATTTCTCGGCATTGGTCCGGCAGCCGTATTGGCTGGTCCCTCCGTAATCTTAGGCTATGCACTAGCCGGTATTATTGCCTTTTTTATCATGCGTCAGTTAGGCGAAATGGTGGTTGAAGAGCCCGTTTCGGGTAGTTTTAGCCACTTTGCCAATAAGTACTGGGGATCTTTTGCCGGCTTTGCTTCTGGCTGGAACTATTGGGTATTATATATCCTGGTGAGTATGTCGGAGTTGACTGCCATTGGCATTTACGTACATTTCTGGTGGCCTGAAATCCCGCTTTGGTCATCGAGTCTTTTCTTTTTTATAGCTATTAATGCCCTAAACCTCACTTCTGTTAAGGTGTATGGCGAGGTGGAATTTTGGTTTTCAATCATAAAGGTCGTAGCCATTATTGCCATGATCGTTTTTGGTGTTTATTTGCTTTTTAGTGGTAACGGAGGCCAGCAGGCCAGCATTCAAAACTTATGGAATAATGGTGGTTTTTTCCCAAAGGGCTTGTTTAGTGCAGATGGAAAAGGGGGCTTTCAGGGATTGTTTGCTGCAATTGCATTAATCATGTTTTCATTTGGTGGGTTGGAATTAATTGGGATAACAGCGGCAGAGGCAGAGCAGCCTGAAAAGACGATTCCTAAGGCTACGAATCAGGTGATTTACCGGATTCTCATTTTTTATGTAGGTGCACTTGTGATCCTATTTTCATTATCTCCATGGAAAAACATTACCACGGATAGTAGTCCTTTTGTAATGGTTTTTGAAAGTTTAAAAGGCTTTCAATTTACGCTTATGGGTAAAACAATTTACTTTACAAGTGTGATTGCTAATGCGCTTAATGTTATTGTATTGACAGCTGCATTGTCTGTTTATAATAGTTGTGTTTACAGTAATAGCAGGATGTTGTTTGGATTGGCTGAACAAGGAAATGCACCTTCTTTTTTATCGAAGCTGAATAAAAATTCAGTCCCCATAAATGCAATTCTAATATCAAGCTTATTTGCCGCGGTATGTATTATCATCAACAAGCTAATGCCGGAGAAGGCATTGGAGATTTTAATGTCGCTGGTCGTTTCCTCGCTAATTATCAATTGGCTAATGATCAGTATTACCCATTTGAAATTCAGAAGGAATAAAGAGGCAGATCAGATAAAGACCAAATTTCCTTCTTTTATCTATCCGCTATCGAACTATATATGCCTGGTATTTCTCGTAGGTATTTTAGGGATTATGTGGATAACGGGATTGAAAATATCGGTTGAGTTGATTCCGGCATGGATTTTACTGCTATATATTTGTTACCTGTTGGTCAGTAAAAAGCAAAGGATAAGGTAAAATACAATAGAAAAGTTAACTTCATTATCTTTGTCAAATGGCCGGAATTTATATCCATATCCCTTTCTGTAAAAAGGCTTGTACCTATTGCGACTTTCATTTCAGTACTTCCTTAAAATATGTTGATGAAATGACAGATGCCATTTGTGCGGAGATTATTAAAAAAAAGGATAGGATAACCGACCAGGTAGGCAGTATTTACTTTGGTGGCGGAACCCCCTCAGTACTGCCGACAAAAGGATTTGAGAAAATATTCAATACGCTAACCCAACATTTCTCTATCTCCTCGGACGCCGAAATTACCATTGAAGCAAATCCGGATGATCTGGTAGCGAAGAAAATAGCTGAACTCCGGCAACTTCCGGTAAACAGATTCAGTATAGGCATACAATCTTTTTTTGAGGAAGACTTGATCTGGATGAACAGAGCTCATACCGCAGCAGGAGCCGAAGATTGTATTAAGCGCAGTCAGGATGCCGGATTTGAAAACCTGAGCATAGACCTGATTTATGGTTATCCATTATTAACAGATAGTAAATGGCTTAGCAATATCAATAAAGCTATTGAATTTCAAACACCTCATATCTCTGCTTATTCCCTAACTGTTGAACCGAGAACTGCACTTGCCAGTGCAATCAAGAGAGGACAACAACCGCCAGTTAATGACGAGCAAAGTGCTGCCCAGTTTATCACTTTAATTAAAAAACTAAAAGAAGCCGGCTTTGAACAATACGAGATTTCTAATTTTAGTAAGCCCGGGAAGTATGCCATTCACAATACCAATTACTGGCGTGGCATTCCGTATTTAGGTATAGGTCCATCAGCACATGGTTTTGATGGCCAAACCCGTTACCTAAACATTGCCAACAATGCACATTACCTGCAACATTTGCAAAAAGGAGAACTGGCAGAAACTATTGAAGAACTTGACCAGTACGACAGGTTTAATGAATACATCATGACTTCTTTACGTACCATGTGGGGAACTGATTTAAATAAAAT
Organism: Candidatus Pedobacter colombiensis; assembly: GCA_029202485.1. Taxonomy (NCBI): domain Bacteria; kingdom Pseudomonadati; phylum Bacteroidota; class Sphingobacteriia; order Sphingobacteriales; family Sphingobacteriaceae; genus Pedobacter; species Candidatus Pedobacter colombiensis. The sequence goes on from CP119313.1 coordinate 4,736,398, forward strand.
TGCTGCTGATTTTGGCCAGTTATTTTTGACAGATACGCTAAAAGCGATAAAGCCTTTTATAGAACGGGCATGGCTAATCCAGGAGAATAACCATTTAATTTTGACACAGGAAGGTAAATTATTTGCGGATTACATCGCATCTGAATTATTCCTTATACAAAATGACCATCTTTAAAATAAAATATTAAGCCATGAAGAATAAGGTTGTTTGGATTACCGGCGCATCATCCGGTATTGGTGAAGCATTGGTATATGCTTACGACAAAGCTGGCGCTAAACTTATCCTGTCATCTCGCAATCGAGATGAGCTATACAGAGTTAAAAGAGCCTGTAAAAGCCCTGTTAACATTCATGTCCTGCCTTTAGATCTTGAAAATACAGTTTCACTTGCAGACAAGGCTGAAGAGGCCCTCCGCATTTATGGTCATGTGGACCTACTTATCAATAGCGGTGGGATTAGTCAACGCAGCCTTGCCCTGGAAACAACATTGCAAACGGAACAGCGACTGATGAGTGTAAACTTCTGGGGAACAGTTATGCTTAGCAAAGCAGTATTACCAAATATGATTGCCAAAGGTGGCGGAAAAATTGTTTGCATCAGTAGCCTTGTGGGTAAATTTGGCACACGCCTTCGTTCTTCGTACGCGGCTTCAAAACATGCTTTACATGGCTATTTTGATTCTTTACGAGCTGAAGTATTTGATAAAAACATTCAAATCACGCTCATTTGCCCTGGTTTTGTTAAAACCAATGTAACCTTGAATGCATTAACCGCTAATGGGGCTCCTTATGGCATAAATGATCACGGCCCCGAAACAGGGATTAGTCCTGAAGAATGCGCCAAACAAATTGTAAGTGCCATTAATGCCAATAAAGAAGAAGTATACATTGGTGGCAAAGAGGTTAAGGCTGTTTTATTTAAACGTCTCTTCCCTTTACGTTTTTCCAAATATTTGAGAACAGCTAAAGTAACTTAACGCAAACGTTTGTGTAATTTTCAATATCAATTGGCAACGCACCTAAAACCGGTGTTTTCCAGTGCTGTATCTACTGAAGACTTCATTTTAGAGCTTACTCTGTAACCTTTACAATAAGAGGAATGACACATAAAGGATCCGCCTCTGATAATCTTTTTAGGAATAGTAGGCTCTTCCGGGTCAAAGCTTTCTGCAGGTCCTTTGGGGTTACTTTGTTTACCCTTCTGTGTTTTATAATAATCCGGGGTATACCAATCCGCAGTCCATTCCCATACATTGCCCGACATATCATACAATCCGTATCCATTTGCGGCGAATGATTTTACCGGAGCTACACTTGCAAACCCATCGGTCTTTAAATCGGTATAAGGGAATTCACCTTGCCAGGTATTTGCTTTGATCTTACCCTGAGTTAAATCTTCATCACCCCAAGGGTATTTTTTACCTTTAAGTCCGCCACGTGCTGCATACTCCCATTCAGCCTCGGTAGGCAAGCGTTTCCCAGCCCATTTTGCATAAGCCGCAGCATCAATCCAGGACACCTGAGTAACCGGATAATTATCTTTACCTATAATGTTGCTTTTAGGTCCTTGTGGATGTTTCCAATTAGCACCTTCAGTCCAACTCCACCATTGCGATACGTCATTAATATTTATACGTTTAGCAGGTTTTTTAAAAGTTAATGCAGCTGGCTGCAATAGTTCATCGGCTGGTTTAGGCGTTCCCGGCGGCAATTGCTTTTTCAGTTCTTCCCAGTCCGGTTTACGCTCGGCCTGAGTTACATAGCCTGTAGCTTTTACAAAACGTGAAAACTGGGCATTAGTTACCTCTGTTTCATCAATCCAAAAACCATCAACTGCCACTTCATGTACCGGATATTCATCAGGACGACCTTCATTATCCGCAGCTCCCATTGCAAAATCTCCGGTCGGAATAAATTTCATTCCCTCATGCGAAACCTTTCCCTTTTCCTGCTCTGAACCCAGGGAATCTATCCCCTTAATGGCACCAAACCGTTTAGGTAGCTTCGCATCACAGCAACTTAAGTCTTTTTTTACAGCTGTAGCAGTCTGCTCATTTGTATTGTTCTTTTGCTTACAGGAAATGATAATAAGGACTGCAAACAGGGATAAAATAGCTCTTTTCACAGGGCTAAATTAATGATAAAAAGGATAGTACAAAAACCAGCTACCTCATTACACCGATTTTGTTACCTTCCCAATCAGGAAACAGTACCTTATCGTTATTGATGTTCAGATGCTTATCCGCGACCTCACTAAACACACTTCTAAAATCGGTGGTTACAGCGAGATCCCTGCCATCTTCAAGGTTTTCTACGGCCAGTGGATTAACAAGACCGTGCACTAGTCCGCCATTAACACCATTGCCCAAAATAAAATTGCAAGATGCCCTTCCATGGTCGGTTCCACCAGTACCATTTTGTTTTACTGTGCGCCCAAATTCAGTCATTGTCATCACCGTTAAATCATCCTGATAAGTCCCCATATCCGTCCAAAAAGCCATAATGCTTTCACTCAAATCATTTACATTTCTGGCAAAGATCCCGGTTTCTGCACCCTGATTAAAATGCGTATCCCAACCTCCGGATTCAGCAAAAGCAACTTCCATTCCTACATCCATTTTAATTAACTGAGCAATTTGTTTTAGCGAATTACCCAATGCAGAATTAGGATATACAGCGTTGTTTGATGGTTTATAGTTTTTTGTATCAACTTTTTGAAGCATTTTCATGGCATCAAAACTTTCTTTTCCGGTTTCTTTCAATAAACCCGACGAAGTGGTATCATACAAATCTTCGAAGCTTTTTGCCGCCATATTTGCTCCTTTAACATTGCCTCTTAATTGTATATTAAAATCCTGCAGGTTGCTAATTGCCACTGCCGGATTTTCACCATAAAATGATCTTGGTAAAGATGAAGTTAAGCTAACGCCCTGAAAAGGGGTAGTTGCGGCATCATGTCCCAACAAGCCGACCGCACGGTTTAACCAGCCACTATCCGTACCCTTTCTGAAAGGCGTACCAGACTCCATATAATCCTGTGCATCAAAATGTGATCGGGTATTATTTGGGGAACCTATACCATGGACAATTGCCATTCTCTTTTCCCTAAAGATGCGTTCAAAAGCCGCCATTGAAGGATGTAAACCAAAACGACCATCCAGATCTATCAATGGAGTTGTTTTACCTCCTTTAGCAGCGCTCATAAACAAGGTCGGGCGGGCGGCCTTTAAGTAATTATCAGTAAAGGGTGTTACAGCCATTAAGCCATCCATTGCCCCACGCTGAAAAATACAAACCATTATCTTTTTCCTTTTAAACAACCCGGGAGCTTTTGTTCCTGCTACAGCTTCAGCTAAAAAACCGGGAATCCCCCCTAACCCTATGCCAAATAGGGCTAATCCACCTGCTTTTATAAATCCTCTTCTTGAAGTCATGATTATATTTTTAAGGTTTATTTACGTTGAAATTCTGGAGAACCAATAATTACACCTACTACCTGTGCCAGCATAGTATTGTTACCGGCCGCATAAGTAATTTTATTTGCTTTTTTACCGAAACCTCTGTTGGCCACTTTAGCTTCTTGCTTATCGCTTTTATTCATGCTTTGCATATCAGTACCAGCCATCGTATCCATAGTTTGAGGTGGTGTTGTTTTTGCAGCTGCAGTTTCGACCTTGTTTACCAAATCCGGATTATTTAACATAGGTTTTAGTCGCTTAACGGTTTCCTCAACATCACGTTCAGGCATGATCAGCTTACAGTAAATCAGCAATGCGGCATCAGCACTTTCCGGTTCATGATTGTTGTTTAGTGAAGCAAGGTTTATCTTAACTCCGGGAATCCGTTGGGTGGCCAGAGCCAGTCCAAAGTTCATTCTATTTAATAAAGATCCTGTATTGATCCAGTATTGTCCTTTATCTGGGAAACCGGTAGGCGCCTGATAATAATACATTCTTTGACCCATTTTATTGATCCAGGTATACAACTGGAACGGCTGTGTGATCTCAGCATTTAAACTACGTACTGCGCTAATGGTAAGCTCGAAAGGAGATTTAGTTTTCTCCCTTAAGGATTCCTTACTCCAAAATTCTGGTGCAGAAACCATGGTAATCATGACCTGTTTAATATCTCCATCTGTTTTAAGGAAGGTTTTAGCCATCTTATCGACCAATGACTGTGCGGGATTGTCATTTACAAACCTGGTGGCCAATTTTTTAGAAATAAATTTTGCAGTAGAAGGATGATGCGCTAACATAGTAAGCAGCTCTACCCCTTCATCATATCCATGGTTTGCAGGGAAACGTTTACCCAATACTATTTTTTCTCCATTGTCGTGACGTGTTGGCGTAAACAAGAAGTCGCCATCATGTACAAAGCCTCGCCTTTCCAACGTATTTTCATCCACTTTATCGAATAGATTTTTTGCCACAGAACCATAGCCATTATCGCCCATAGGCGCAATAGTCCATCCGGTTAATACTCTCGCAGCTTGAGTTACATCGTTTTGAGTATACCCTCCATCTACGCCTAAAGTATGCAACTCCATCACCTCGCGGGCATAATTTTCATTTAGTCCACCCTGTTTCTTTTTCTCTTGTTGTTTTTTCAGGAATGCAGCGTTTGCAAAAGGTCGGACACCCTGGCGTTGATTCACTTGTCTAATACCTTCCATTGCCATGTTCCCATTATTGTTTGCGGTCGGAGTTCCACTACTCGAAAAATTATCCAGATACATCAACATGGCTGGGGATTTTGCTGTAGCTAGTAACAAGGTTTGAAACTTGCCAGTAACGTTAGGCCTGATCACATCCCGCTCATAAGCCGGAATAAATGACGCACTTTGATTTTTTGTTAAAGAAACATTGAAATGATTAAACCAGAAATCGGTAAGCAATTCATGCAATTGGTTATTGGTATAGGCTGCTCTAAGTATTTTTTGATTAAAAAACTGGCGGAAAAGCTCCTGTTGAGGCTTGTAGCCTTTCGACTCCATAAAGGTTTTTACCTTTTCTTTGTATTCTTTTCCATCGGCCTTGTTTACAGAATCTTTATTGATTATACCCTCTTTAACAGCCATCCTTATAGCTAATCCCGGACGGGGGTATTTATTTTCGACTTCTGTATTACTCAAATTAATATCATCATATTGACTCAAAGATCTATTTAGCTGCTCATCGTCGATCTTTCCATCCAACTGTTGCAAAAACCATTTTTCCAGCCCCATCTTAACCACCTCATCAATATCTTCTGCTTTTGCTCCATAAGTAAACCTACTCAAAAGATGTGCGGCTGCCTGTCGTTCATCCAGTCCTGCTTGTTTATAGGGGAATGCGAATTTTACCGTAGCCAACTTTTCCTTTTGGAAGGCCGAGCATAATACAGTGATAAAAAACACAATTACAAATGAATAGATAACTTTTGCCGGTGTTTTCATGCGATGTTATAATTTGATTATAATACTATGACAATAGAAATCAAATAAGGTTTAAAGATATTGAAAAAGCCATCAAAAAAGGTAAAGGCAAAACAGAGCTAACTACTGTTAGAGGCAGACAACTTTGGGGTCGGTCCTCAGGGGTACCGAATCTATTTTCAAAAGAGAAACTGACTAAATGATTTCATTTGTCAGGTTTTTTTAATTTTTGAACTAACAATTTCTTTCCAATTGTTGTTTATATAATTTTGCTTCATCTTAACATTTTATTTATATGAAGTTTGACTTGACTCCTATTGATATCGTTAATGACATCAACAAAACAGATTTTGAAAAATACTATCTGAATCCCCGTAAACCTCTCATCATCAAAAACAGGTCTAAATCATGGCCCGCTTATGATAAATGGAATCTGGATTATATGAAAACAGTGGTCGGTGATCAAACTGTACCACTTTATGACAGCTCCAAAGCTGATCCCTCTAAACCAATTAATGCTTCTGCTGCAGAAATGAAGTTTGGAGATTATATTGAGCTGATTAAACATACACCGACAGACCTCCGTATATTCCTTTTCGACCCAATTAAGCAAGCACCAAAATTATTGGAAGATTACAGGGCACCAAAAGATTTAATGGGTGGCTTTTTAGACAGCTATCCAAATATGTTTTTTGGCGGCAAGGGCTCTGTTACTTTTTTGCATTACGATATAGATATGGCTCATATTTTCCATACTCATTTTAATGGTCGTAAACATGTTATACTGTTCGAAAACAAATGGAAAGACCGCTTATATCAGATACCTTATGCTACCTATGCATTGGAAGATTATGATGTAGAGAAACCCGACTTCAATAAATATCCTGCTTTAAAAGGTGTTAAAGGGGTAGAAGCATTTCTTGAACATGGCGACACATTGTTTATGCCTACCGGATATTGGCATTGGATGAAATACCTGGACGGTTCATTTTCTATTAGTCTACGGGCATGGGACAAATCCTGGGTCGTAAAGGCTAAAAGCTTATACAACTTAACCCTTCAACGTAAGTTCGATGATTTTATGAAGGCCAATTTCAGAGAAAAATACATGAACTGGAAAGAAGAATTGGCCATTAAAAGAGCCAATCGTGCACTGGAACGAAACAAACCGGATTAATAGGTCAAAAAAAATCTCTAAGTTTGCTCTAAATAAGATCCGTAATTGGCATTAAGCCGCTCACAGGTATCTTATTATTAAATGTATGAGCTTTATTTTAAAGCCGGTAGATACCGTTGAAAGTATCAGCCCTGCTGATTTTAAAAAAAATTACCTGGATGCTGGTCGTCCTTTAATCATCAAAGGCTTAACCAAAACCTGGCCAGCCAGAGAAAAATGGACAACTGACTATCTGAAGCAAATAGCGGGGGATGTGAATGTTAGTCTAATGGACAATTCTAAAGCTGATCCATCTAAACCCATCAACGCTTCTGTTGCAGAAATGCGCTTTGGCGATTACCTGGACCTGATTAAGTCCAAACCAACAGAACTGCGTATCTTTTTCTTTAACCTGTTTAAGCATGTGCCTGGCTTGGTTGATGACATTGTTATTCCTAAAGATCTAATGGGAGGTTTTATTGAAAGCATGCCGGCCATGTTCTTTGGAGGTTCAAACTCTGTTACTTTTTTACATTACGATATTGATCTGCCCCACCTTTTTCACACTCACTTTGGCGGTAGAAAACACATCATATTGTTCGACAACAAATGGAAAAAACGCCTGTACTGTATCCCTAATGCAACCTATGCGTTAGAAGATTATGACGTGGCCAATCCTGATTTTGAGAAATTTCCTGCCTTAAACGGTGTGGAAGGATATGAGGTATTCCTTGAACACGGTGACACTTTATTTATGCCAACGGGCATGTGGCATTGGATGAAATACCTGGATGGATCTTTCTCCCTGACACTTAGAGCCTGGGATGCCTCCTTAACCAGAAAAGCACAAAGCGTTTTTAACCTTGCCATTAAAGGAGGACTAGACAGTATGCTAAAAATGACCTTCAAAGCTCCTTACGCAAAATGGAGAGAACGTTTAGCGGTTAAAAAAGCAGAAAGGGCATTAGCTGTGGGCGATCCAAAATAATTAACCCCGGTATTTTTACAGCGGCATAACATTACTGATACCAGAAACTTTTACCTTCGATAATTCGTTTATCTTGTGAATATGAGAGGGTACCATTTTTCTGACCATAAGCCAGATGACCTCCCCAAGGGGGGATTTGATGAGTTACTAAAGCTATTTACCCAACTGCTCAATTATACGGCAGGCGATGCGGGTGACGCATTAACATGGATGAATGAACTGGACAAGCAATATAAACTTACCGGTAATGAGTATGGTATGGGGGATTTTATGGATGACCTCAAAGCCAAAGGTTACATCACAGAAACCCCGGCAAATGGAAATATCAGCATCACTGGAAAAACGGAACAAACCATCCGTAAGTCGGCCCTTGAAGAAATTTTCGGCCAACTAAAAAAGGCAGGAAGGGGAAATCACAACAGCAATATATCTGGTATTGGTGAAGAAAAGAATGCCGACAGAAGGGAATATACTTTCGGTGATAGTCTGGATCAAATAGATATGACAGCTTCGATCCACAATGCGCAGATCAATCATGGCATCGGCAACTTTACATTAACGGAACGGGATCTGGAAGTAGAAGAAAAGGATTACAAAACCCTTACTTCGACCGTACTGATGATCGACATTTCTCATTCTATGATCTTGTATGGTGAAGATAGAATAACGCCAGCCAAAAAGGTAGCCATGGCGCTTGCGGAATTGATTAGCACGCGTTACCCTAAAGATACCTTAGATATTGTAGTTTTTGGTAATGATGCCTGGCCTATTACGGTTAAGGATCTGACTTATCTACAGGTTGGGCCTTATCACACGAATACTTATGCAGGCCTGGAACTGGCTACCGACTTACTTCGCAGGCGTAAAACACATAATAAACAGATTTTTATGATCACTGATGGTAAGCCTACCTGTTTAAAAGAAAACGGGCGCTACTATAAAAACAGCATGGGACTGGACAGAAAGGTAATCAATAAAACCCTAAATATGGCTGCGCAATGTAAACGTCACGGCATACCCATTACAACCTTTATGATCGCTCAGGATCCATACTTACAACAGTTTGTACGGGAATTTACACAAATAAATGGTGGAAGGGCATTTTATAGCTCTTTAACCGGATTAGGAGAGTATATTTTTGAGGATTATATTAAAAACAGAAGAAAAACAGTAAGGTAACGTAAAGATGAAAGAGCAAAGACTGCAACAACGACATAGAATTAGCCTCCCTGTCTTTAATCCTTGCTCCTTAATCTTTAATCCTAAAACAAAGACATAGATGGATCACAACACGATAAAAACCCTTGGCGAGCTAAAAGCTTCCAAATACAAATCATTATCTGTAAAAGATGAGCTCCGTAAAAACCTGATCAAACAGCTTAAAAACAGATCAGAAGGATTTCAGGGTATTTTAGGATATAATGACACTGTGATACCCGAACTACATACCGCCATTTTATCCCGCCATAATATCCTGTTACTTGGGTTACGTGGACAGGCAAAAACCCGTATTGCGCGCTTAATGGTTGATTTATTGGACGAATATATCCCTTATGTAAGTGGTAGCGAGATTTTTGATGACCCTCTTAATCCCATTTCATGGTATGCCAGGCACGAAATATTGATACATGGCGACAATACACCAATTAGCTGGCAACACCGTTCTGAACGCTATACAGAAAAACTGGCAACACCAGACGTTACAGTAGCCGACCTGATTGGCGACATAGACCCTATTAAGGCTGCTACCTTAAAACTTACTTATAATGATGAGCGGGTGATCCATTTTGGATTGATACCAAGAGCACATCGTAGCATATTTGTAATTAATGAATTACCTGATCTTCAGGCTCGAATTCAAGTAGCATTGTTTAATATGTTGCAGGAGAAAGACATTCAAATTAGAGGATTCAAACTACGCCTGCCTCTTGATATTCAGTTTGTATTTACCGCAAATCCTGAAGACTATACTAATCGTGGCTCTATTGTAACCCCATTAAAGGACCGTATCGAGAGTCAAATCCTTACTCATTACCCTAAAACAATAGAAGTTGCAAGAGAGATTACCCGTCAGGAAACCAGGATAAGTCAGGAGCAACTAAAACAAGTTCATGCCGACGGACTGATCAGAGATGTTATTGAACAGGTAGCCATTGAAGCTAGAAAGAGTGAGTTTATTGATCAGAAATCCGGTGTTTCGGCAAGACTTACTATTGCTGCATTTGAGAACCTGATCAGTACTGCAGAGCGGAGAATGCTCCTTAATAGAGAAAAGACCGCTATTGTCCGCTTGTCAGATCTTACCGGCATCATTCCTGCCATAACAGGAAAAATAGAACTGGTTTATGAAGGTGAACTGGAAGGTCCTACAAAAGTAGCCCACACACTTATTGGAAAAGCCATTAAAACGCTATTCCCACTTTATTTTCCAGACCCCGAGAAAGTTAAAAAGGGCAAGTCAGGCAATCCTTATGAAAAGGTTATAAATTGGTTTACTGAAGGAAATACATTGAATTTAGCTGATAACCTGAGTACTGCTCAATACCAAAAGGAGCTGATGGACGTTGATGGACTATATGAAGTAGCTCAGTTTTATCATCCAAAAGCATCTGAAAATCAAACGCTTTTACTGATGGAATTGATCCTGCATGGATTAGCCGAATACTCACAACTAAACAAAAAATATCTTGCAGGGGGCTTTGGTTTCTCCGATATGTTCGACAGTCTGTTTAACATTAATATGCAGGACGAGGACTAACACTACAACAATTTTAATTAAATAACATACATAGCTATGGGCCGATTACCCCTAATTATATTCTTATCCGTTTTTCTTTTAATATTTGACTATTACTGCTACCGTGCTATATTATCCGTTTTTAAAAAATGGAAGCCGAGTACAAAAAAGCTATTTACTATACTTTGGTGGACTTATACCATTGGTCTGGTGCTAGGTGTTTTTGCAGGGATTTACTTGAACCTATACCTTACGATAAGGGCAGTTATTCTGGTGGCCTTCTTTTTAACGGTTGGTTGTAAATTAGTCATGCTACCCTTCTTGCTGATAGATGACTTAAGAAGGGGCATTATTAAGCTTTTAAGACTATGCAGCAAGCAAAAACCTGCAGGCGTTGCACTACCCACTACTCCAATAAGTAGAGCAGAACCTATCAGTCGCTCGGCTTTTATTGTTAAAGCAGGCATCCTTACGGCTGCAGTTCCACTGGCCTCATTAAGCTGGGGAATTGTATCTGGTGCTTATGATTACAAGATAAAACGTAAAACTCTTATCCTGCCAAATTTGCCCAAAGCTTTTGATGGCATAAAAATGGGGCAGATTTCCGACATCCATTCCGGCAGCTTCTATAACCGTAAAGCGGTACTTGGTGGTGTTGAAATGTTACTAGGTGAAAAACCTGACTTTATTTTCTTTACGGGTGATCTGGTAAATGATATGGCCTCAGAAATGCGCGATTATCAGGATATTTTTTCGAAGGTAAAGGCCCCTCTAGGTGTATATTCGACGTTGGGTAATCACGACTATGGGGATTACCACTTTGGCAAAGCTCCGTCTCCTGCAAAGGCAAGAAACTTACAGGACGTAATAAAAACGCACAAACTGATAGGCTGGGATCTGCTGATGAATGAGAACAGAAGGTTAAAGATTGATGGCGAAGAGATAGGTATTTTGGGTATAGAAAACTGGGGAATGGGCCGTTTTCCGAAATATGGACGGATGGACCTGGCGGTTAAGCACACTGACGATTTGCCGGTTAAACTACTCCTTTCTCATGATCCTTCTCATTGGCGCGGTCAGGTGCTTGAAAAATATCCACAAATAGACGCCATGTTTAGTGGTCATACCCATGGAATGCAATTTGGAGTTAGAACTGAACGTTTTCAATGGAGTCCTGTACAATATATTTATAAGGAATGGGCAGGCTTGTATCAGGAACAAAGACAACAGCTTTATGTAAATGTAGGCTATGGCTTTTTAGGCTATCCCGGAAGAGTTGGAATTCTACCGGAAATAACGATATTTGAATTGAAGCGAGCTTAATTCAAATTGATTGCCAAACATGATTAAAAAAGTGCTCTTGTCGATTCTAGACTTTTTGCTTTTCAGCAACTTGTTTATTGCAATTTGTGCCGTTGCCCAAGGGCTGGTGACTTACCATCTATTAAATGTGGCACCCGACAAGTATATCCTGGCAATTATATTCTTCGGTACGATCGGCGTCTATAATTTTAGCATGCTGCTATCTAAACCAAAAAAACCGGAGAACTCTCCCTATATAAGGGTCCGATGGATATTCTCCCATCATAAACTAATCATATCCATTACCCTCATTTCGGTACTTTGTCTGATCCCCTTAGGTTTGCTTTACCTCAGTATTGAGGCCAAACTACTTATGATATTCACTGCAGTACTTGCCTTAGGATATAATATCCCTTTTTTAACGCTAAACAATCAAAAAATAGGGTTGCGGAATATTCCAGGTGTCAAGCTATTTTTAATTGCGCTGATATGGTCCATAAGTTGCGTTCTACTCCCGGTCGTAGAACTGGAGCACAATTATCAGATCAACATTTCAACAGCAGAGAGCCTCCTGCTGGTTGCCAAACGTTTCCTGTTTATAGCAGCGATTACCATTCCTTTCGACATCAGGGATTTATTTCAGGATAAACTTTATGCCTTAAAAACCATCCCTGTTGTGCTAGGCGAAAAAAAAGCATACATCTTTTGTCAGTTTTTACTGGCAGGCTACCTATTGTTGCTGTTGTTATTTAGACAAGCCTCTACTTCGGATATCATTGCATTAACCTTAACCCTGATACTTACAGGCTGGTTAATTTTCAAATCCAATATCAAAAAGAATGAATATTACTATTTCTTTTATCTGGATGGCACTATGCTATTGCAATATATTGTTCTGATACTAGCGGCTTGTCTTACAGCTTTGATTTAAGCCGGATTAAAACGATATCCTACTCCCCTAACTGTTTGCAACAATTGTGGGTTATCCGGATTTAGTTCAATCTTTTTACGCAGACGTACAATATGCATATCAAGCGTACGTGTATTTACATCGGAATTGTATCCCCAAACCACCAGCATCAACTCATCTCTATTGATAACTTTATTCGGATTACGCAAAAAATAAAGTAGTATCCTGTTCTCCAGAATTGTCAACTCAATCTTTTTACCCTCTCTAAATAAAGTATGAATGTTAGGGTGATGTTCCATATTACCAAAACGATGTACTTCAGCGCGCTCATTGTTTAAAATAAACTTCACTTTACTCTCCAGCATCGCTACCAATACATCCATGTTAAACGGCTTGGTTACATAGTCTGAAGCCCCAAAATTATAAGCATCGATCTTATCTACATCCTGCGCTTTGGCAGTCATCATAATAATCAAATTATCGAAACCTTGCCTGCGTACATCTTCACATACCTCGGCGCCCTGCTTGCCAGGTAACATCCAGTCTAGCAAAACAATATCCGGTTTTTCCTCCAATATAATCCGTTCTGCGGCTTCTCCATCTCCAACTTCCGAAACTTCATATCCTTCAGATTTCAAACGATGTACTACTAAAAAACGTAAGTTCTCATCGTCTTCAACTATCAGTATTTTAACTCCTTTCGACATATCTTTAATCATTATATGGTAATACAATTTTAAATTCTGATCCTTTATTTACTTTGCTACGCACTGTAATCTCACCTTCCATAAAGTTAACCAGTTCCTTACAAAAAGCCAACCCCAGTCCCACACTCCCATTTTGGTTGTACTGGTTTTGTATCCGGAAAAACTTCTTAAATATATTATTAATTTCCGATGCCGGTATACCTATACCCTGATCAGTAAACCTAAACACAACTTTCCCTTTAATTAATCGGGCACTGATGTGCAATTTTTTACGTTCCGGCGGCGAGTACTTATAGGCATTCTCAGCAAGGTTATCAAACAAGCTCCCCAATAGCACCGGGTCGGTCACAAAAGTTGTAAAACCGCTTACTTCATAAGTGAAGTCGAAATCTGGATGTTTTAAGCGGTGCGATTCTACTGTACTTTCCATAAAATCGACCATACGGACCTGGTCCTGGTTCAACTGTATCGATTTATTTTCTATCTGCGTAAAAGCAAGTAGTTTATTCATCAATCCATTTAACTTATCGGCTTCTTCATCCAGTATTTTACCATATAGTTTAAGTTCCCTTTCCGTAAGTGCCGGAGAACTTTTAATGTTATTCCCTGCTATTTTTATCACACTGACGGGCGTTTTAAACTCATGCGTCAGGTTATTCACAAAATCATACTGCAGCTTAAACATTTTCTGGTTAATGTTTAGATTTCGGTAAATTAAAAAGGCCACTAATACCAATATACCGTAAAAAAAGAGGATAGCTAATGCAATAGGGAAAAAATAACTAAATACTTCCTTATCTATAAATGATTTTGAAGAGATAAAGAAAAGTTTATAATCAGAAAATGGGCCTGGTAAAGTAATTTCCGTACTCAAATACACAGCAGTGGTATCTACAGGGTCGTAAGTTAGTGGTGCTATCTTAACATATTGATACAAGAGCGGCCGGGTGTTGATAATTTTTATTTTATAAGGATCCAGCTGAAAAGACAGCATATCCTGTTGATAAACAGGACTAGGATGCAAGGTCTTCCTCAACATTTCCTTATAAACCTTCAAATCTTCAAACCGTGGAATGTTCAGATAAGTGATTTTATTGGATCGAACATTACTAAAATTACTAAACAGCTCATCCTGAGTTGGGATACGCGTAGTATCCAGGCTTTCAATATAAGATACCAGCTTTAAGGCCAGTGCATTAAAATCATCACCAACAATAAAATTTCGAGTATTATTTTTTGAAAAGAGCCGAATGGAGTCGATCGGAACCAGACTTCCAAACTGATAAATATTTTTAGGACCAAAAGAGAACTTACCTATGTTTAATCCATCACTAACCGCGGTATTACTCACCTCTGAATCGTAAAAAACAACTTTTGATACAAAGGGATATTCCAGCAAAAGCGTATCTACAAATCTTGAAGCAGTTGCTGAGTCCAGGTACCCATTATAGAAAGAAACTTCAGGAAGCTTTTTTTGAAAAAAATCATTATAAGGCTTAATACTTTGTTCAAGTACATTTACTTTTTCGGAGACAAACTCGTTTTCTATGTATTTAGTACTGAACCTATAAGCTAATCCCAAAGAGAGTAGAAACAGAACTGACATCAATACAATGAAAGTAAGTATCAATGAAAAATTCTTACGGTATCCGTCTTTCTTCTCTGAAGCCATAGGAGGTGAATTTACTTCCTTTTCAGGTTAAATTCTAAAAACTCATCAAGTGTATTGTAAAAATTATGCCTTAGTGCCTCATTTTTACCTAGAAACATATCCCCTTTATTTTCGATATAAGTAACACTTATATTGCGCTTTTTAAGGTTCTTAACAAACTGCATTGTTTCGGTCGAGTTATTATTTGGATCTTTAATATTCTGAGCCAGGAATACTGGCGCATTAATCTTATCCGTCTGGAACAACGGCGACACCTGCTTCATTCTGTCTATATCTGTAAGTGGATTACCAATAATTTCGTAATACATCTGCAAAATAGGTTTTTGATAAGGGGGAATCGATTTTAAATATGTGAACAGGTTAATTACACCGGCATTGGATGCTGCACATGCATAAGTATGTGGGTGTAAATACAAGCTGTTTAAAGCAATATATCCCCCAAAGCCGGTGCCATAAATACCAATTCTCTTAGGATCAGCAATCTTCTTGTCAACAAGCCATTTTACGCCATCATCAATATCATCTTGTATTTTGCCACCCCATTGCTTAAATCCTGCCGCCACAAACGTTTTCCCATACCCCGAAGAGCCTCTGTAATTTACCTGCAACACAGCATAACCTCTATTGGCCAAAAACTGAACTTCAGGATTATATCCCCATAAATTTCTGTCAACCGGGCCATCATGAGGCAATACCACTACCGGTAGCTTTTCTGCTTTCTGGTTGAGGGGAAGCGTCAGGTATCCATGGATCAACAAGCCATCTCTTGAGTGATAACTGATATGTTTCATCTCGCACATTTCATCCTCCCGGATTGACGAATTAAAATCACTTAGCTTTCTTACATTACCTGTACTAGCAAAATAAAGATAATATGAGCCTGGATTTTTATCGGTAAATGTTCTTAATAAGAATACATTTTCTCCTTTATCCCTATCAAAAATTCTGGTTTCGGTTTTAGGCAAAAGTTTATCCAGATTAGCATACAACTGTCTCACAGAATCATCCAGAAAGTACTTTTCCTTTTTCCAGGTTTCGTAGACCACGAAAGACATCTTCTGCTTTTTCCTAGAATATTGCGCTTCTGTAATGTTTAAAGTATCATTACAAAAAAGGGTTTTTAGCTCCTTCCCTGTGTTGCAGTCTACCTCAACCAAAGCCGTTTTATCTCTGTTTATGTCAGATATGGCATAGATGATATTGGGTTTATCGTGGCTAAAAGTAATGGGTCTGAAAGTATCTTTAAAATTACTGGTCAATACAGCTTTAAAAGGCTGGTTTTCTTTCGCCCTATAAAGAATGGTTGAATTAACTCCATCACTACTAATGGCTAGTCTTAATTTCCCTTCTGCATCAGTTCTCCAGTCGAGAATATTCCCAGGATTTTTAGCCGCCATTTCCATATCTCCGTTGCGTACATTTAAACGATAAACATCAAATACAGTAGAGTCTCGTTTGTTAGAGGATACCAGCAGGTATTTATCATCAATCAGCTGATCGTCAATAATTCTTAACCTGCTTTTTTCATTTTTGACCAACTGACGTTCGTTTTTCCCTTCTTTATCAATAATATACATATCAGATTGCTTGCTGGCTGCATCAATCTCTTTATAATAGATCAGTTCATTATTGCTCACCCAGCAATAAAAAACAATATTCATACCTTTAAACTGGGTAATAGTCCTGCCCTCACCCGTTTCAATATCTTCAATGTAAATATTCCTGTCTGCCCCCTGTAACTTAAGGTAAGAGAGATTTTTTCCATCAGGCGACAACCTGTAAGCCACTTTATTTTGTGATTTAAAAAAATCATCAACAGGTATAGTTCTTGTCTCTTTCTGACGCTGGCAAGCGAAAGCAAAGACTACCAGAATAAAGAAAAAATACTTTTTAAATCCAATCATATCATTCACTAGCCTACAAAGCTACGCAACGCCCGCTTTGTAAATAGGCAATACACCAATATTGTTACTTTAAAACCTTAATGTTACGCTTCATCACCTTCCTTCACAAGCAGCACGTTTCTTCACACCTTCTACACACTTCCTTCACACCAAACCCACAATCAGGTACTTTTTTGTGAAGGAAGTGTGTAGAATGTGTGAGTCATGTGAGGACTTGGCTTTATAGAAGGTATTGATTATACATTATTCCCAGAGGGAAGTTAGTGAAAAATAGCTAATTTTAGACTTCGGAACTTTAATCCAGGAAATGAAAAAATTGTCCATCATCATTGTATTTTGTTTTGCAAACCTCGTTTGCCTTGGACAAGACAATGTGGATGATGCTTTGGCCTACCAATATTATCAACAAGGCCAATATCAGCAAGCTGTGGTTTTGCTTGAAAAACTATTTAATAGGGTCAAAAGCGATACTTATTTTGAACTCTATTTTACGTCTCTGCTTAAACTAAAAAAGTATGATGAGGCTGAAAAACTGGTTAAAAAGCTAATCAAACAAGATTCAAAGAATTTAGGCTATGGCATTGCTCTGGCAAGAATTTACCAGGATAAAGGGCAAACAGAAGCCGCTAATAAACTATACCTACAGGTGATCAATAACCTGCCTCCGGACGAATTTAAAATCAGAGAAATTGCAAATCATTTTTATAGTTTCCAGGCATATGACCTTGCTGTAACTGCCTTTTTACAGGGACGAAAAATATTGGACGACAACAAGCCTTTTACTTATGAGTTGTTGAGTATTTACCGTTACAAGAAAGACAAAAACATGCTGATTCAAGAATACCTGAATGCCCTTCCTGAAATGCCTCAATTGCTGCCACAAGCAGAAAGCGTTCTATCAAGTGTATTCGAAGACAATACTGACTATCAGATTTTACAATCAGCCCTGCTAAAAAAAATACAAAAAGAGCCGCAGATAGAAATTTACACCAAGCTACTGATTTGGCAATACTTGCAACAGCAGGAATATGACATGGCTTTAAGGCAACTTATTGCGCAAGACAAACGCATAAAGGATGATGGATCCATCTTGTTTAATACCATAAATACTTTTCTGGACAATAAAGCTTATCCGGTAGCCATTAAAGCCTACGAGTATTTGTTGACCAAGGGAAAAGAAAACCCTTATTACTTACCTGCAAAAGTCGAAATGATCAATGCAAAGTATCAACAAGTAATTACCGGTCAATTTGACAAAAAGACGATAGCAACGTTAGCCGGAGAATACCAGACTATAATTGATGAATATGGGAAAAACCGGCAAACACTTTTTGCGCTAAAAAAACTTGCTAACCTTCAGGCCTGCTATCTTAATGATCTTAAACAGGCCGAAACTGCGCTCGAAAATATATTGGGCATACCCGGAATTCCTTCCTCAGAAATCGGACAAATAAAACTGGAACTAGGTGATGTATATATTTTAACACAGCAGCCGTGGGAAGCTTTTTTAATCTATGAGCAAGTAGCCAAACAATTCGAAAATCAGGAAATTGGCAATGAGGCCCGATATCGGTCGGCCAAACTTTCTTTTTACCAGGGGAATTTTACTTATGCCAAGTCACAAGCCGATGTTTTGAAAGCTTCTACCTCACAGCTCATTGCCAACGATGCCTTAAACCTTAGCTTACTGATCTCAGATAATCTACAATCAACTATAGATAGCAATGCGCTTAAAATGTATGCAGATGCTGAAATGCTACAGTTTAGAAATCTCCCTTCAAATGCATTGGCAAAATTGGATAGTATCGCCATTGCATTTCCTGGCAATAGTCTTGTTGATGCTATTTTGATGGCGAAATCAAGGATATATATTAAAAACAACGACTTCAGCAATGCGGTAATTACATTGAAAAGACTTATAGCGCAACAAACAGCCAGTATTTGGACCGACGATGCTTTATTTATACTTGCGGACCTTTACGAAAATAACTTAAATGACACCGAACAAGCTAAAAAACTGTATGAAACATTAATTAACAATCACCCGGGAAGCATGTATACCAATGAAGCACGCAAGCGTTTCCGAAAACTTCGCGGTGATAATGTTGGCACTTAGTATTATCTTTGCAAGATGCTATTATATAATGTAACTACAATAATTGAAGACGCAGCGGCAGATAGTTGGCTGAAATGGATGGAGGATACACATATTCCTAATGTTATGGCATCAGGAAAGTTTGTTTCTTATCGTCTGCTACGGGTGCTGGATTCACCTAATGAGGGCGTAACCTATTGCGCCCAATATGTCGTTGATCATATGGCTGATTACCTTGATTACCAGGAAACCTTTGCCCCAAAATTGCAAGCCGAGGCTAACGGACTTTTCGAAAATAAATTTGTTTCTTTTCAAACTTTAATGGAATATATCGCTTAAGTACCTATGCAAATTACTCAAACACCAATAGAAGGTCTTTTAATTATTGAGCCTAAGGTATGGAAGGACAACCGTGGCTACTTTTATGAAAGCTATAACACCAAATTACTTGCTGATGCAGGTATTGATGTAAACTTTGTACAGGATAATCAATCTTTTTCGCAAAAAGGTGCTTTACGTGGACTTCATGCGCAAAACAAGCCCTATGAACAAGGCAAATTGGTTCGGGTACTCCAAGGAGCTGTTATGGATATTGCAGTAGACATTAGAAAGGTATCCCCAACTTACGGCCAATATTTTGAGATTGAGCTAAGTGGTGAGAATCACAAGCAGCTTTGGGTACCCCCAGGCTTTTTACATGGCTTCCTGACACTTGAAGATCAAACCATTTTCACTTACAAAGTGAGTAACTATTATCATAAAGAATCGGAAATAGGTGTAATGTGGAATGATCCGGATTTGAACATTCAATGGAGCAAGGATATTCCGGAATCTGAATTTTTACTTTCTGACAAAGATCAGGTGCTTTCCAATTTCAGGGTTTTTGAAAGTCCTTTTTAGGGTCATTCTATGCTTATTAGTTATTAGCTATGATGTTCTATAAAAAACTCACTTAATTCCCCTTTTAAAAAATAGGTTCTCAGTATTTATTTTCTTATATTTATTAGTGTAAAATAACTTCTCAAGCTATGTTGAAAAATAAAATAGTTTATTACCTATTGATATTTACTCCTTTGATTGTCCTTTACATTTTATCCAAAAATAAGAACCTATCTCCTGCTCTTTTTTGTATAAGTTTATTCGCCTATGTTTTTGTTTATAGGAAGTTCACAGACATTCTACGACTAGTTCAAATTAACATCTTACCGAAAGCACAATGCATTAAATACTTAATGCCATGGCAATCAATTTCTCTAAAATACTTTAAACAGTTGTATCTATAGACCCTATGATCATCCAATGATGCCAACAGTCATAGATTCAATTCCTAAAACAACCTTAGTTAAATAAAAAAAATTCTCTTATTTAACTAAGGTTGTATAAACTGAGTTTCCCTAGTGTTTATACAGAGCTACTGCAAATTTACATTCACAGCCACTCTATTGTTTAATCAAGTTGTACAACTCATCTAATTTCGGCGAGAGCACAATCTCAATTCTACGGTTTTTACTTCTGCTTTCAGCCGAAGTATTTGGAGCAAGTGGCTGGAACTCGCCTTTACCTGTCGCCGTCATACGTACCCCTTCTACTTTGCTCACTTCGGTTAAATAACGTACCACTGAGGTAGAGCGCAATACACTTAAATCCCAGTTGTCTTTAATCTGACCAAGATTGGTAATCTTTTGAGAATCAGTATGTCCTTCAACAGCTATATTAATTTCAGGTTGTTGTTTCAATACATCGGCAAGCTGGCTTAAAGCTTGTTTTCCTTTTTCATCAATGATGATACTGCCTGAAGGGAACAGTAGTTTATCCATTAATGAAACGTATACTTTACCATTACGGATCTCCACAGTTAAACCATTTTTAGTAAAGCCCAATAAAGCTTGTTGCAATTTTTCTTTCAGCTGATTGGTAGCTTCATCACGCTTACGCAAAATCTCCTCTACCTCTTTAAGTCTTTGCTCCCGTTTTTTTAAGTCGGCAGACAGCTTATTAATCTCATTGGAGCTATTACTACGCAATTTTGTATAGTTGTTATCCATTTCGGAATATCTACCCTTTAAATCGCTTAATGCGCTACTTAATCCGGTTGTATCTTTTCGCAGTTTAGCAATTAAGCTTTCCAGATTTTCGTTCATCAACTGTGACTCATTCCAGCCCTTGCTTAAGGAATCTTGTTTGGCCAGTAATGATTTATACTTTTGAGGCGACAGAACTACGCAGGACGTGAATGCACTCGCAAACAATCCGACAAATAAAAACAAACTGATTTTCTTCATTAGTGTATATTGGTTGTTAAGGATTACAAGTCTGCCTAAGCCCGATTTAACTTTCAGGTAGTAGACTATTATGGTTCATTTGTGTTTTGCGTTTTAATTTAGCTTTCGCAAAAACTATTGCTCAACTGCTTTTCTCAAAAATAGAATAAAAGGATATACACTTTCAAAAGCATTTTTCAACTTATTAACGATTCCGGGTTTTAAAAACTCTTCATCCTTAATGGGAAAAGTAGCAATAAAGCTTTTCAGCTTCAACAGTTCTATCTGAGGATGATCGGTCTCATAACCTTTTGGGGCTTTTTTCAACTTATCTTCCTCACTCAGCTTAAACGTATTTTTAAAGCTTTCCTTATTGATGATTTCCAGAAAATCGGCTGTATTGTAATCTATCTCTTCTCTAATCTTTTTCAAATCTGATGCTTCAGGCATCCAAAATCCTGCTCCAAAAAAGCAGCTCCCGGGTTGTATATGGAGATAATAACCGGGTTCATTTACGCCTTTTCCCTTTACGCCAAAAGAAATCCCGTAATTGTTTTTATAAGGATCTTTATTCTTACTAAACCGTACATCCCTATAAATTCGCAGCAAGCATTTTTTTGCCTGGGTTTCTATAGAAAATTCAGGATCGGCAGCAGCAAGCAGTGGGATCAGCTGATCAATAAAGGTCAACACATCGGTTTTGGCAATTTCATACCTTTCTTTATTTTCAGCAAACCATTCGCGGTTATTATTTTCTGCTACGTCTGCTATAAAGGCAAGTGTTTCGGGCTTAATCATGGCTTATCGTAATAGGCGTTATACTTTATTTTTGGAGATAGCCAATGTAATAAAATCACTCGGGAATAGCGATAATTGAAAGGAGCTAAAAGTAAACATCCTGTAAAAATTACACCTAGATAAAGCCAGAAGGACTCAAAATCCAAACGGCCGCTGGATAAAACATAAGTAGCAACTCCCAGGCTAATCATTTCGGCGCAATTCATCGCATAACTGACATACATCGCTGCATAAAAATACCCTGGTTCTATTTCAAATCGCTGTCCACAATGAGGACAAACTGTATTTGTTCTTTGTACATTGAAGCCATACAAGCTTCCTGTAAAGATATCGCCTCTGCGACATTGTGGGCATTTGCTATGTATGATTGCGTAAAGCTTGGATGTTTTCTGCATAGGATATCAGAATACCGCATATTTGATGCGGGAAGATGAATTAAATATTTATAGTAGCTATGAAGTCCCTTGCGTTGTTCTTTTACGGAATTTCACATACCATAAAACGCCAACACCGGTAAGCAAAACATAAGGGATAGCTAGCAGATATAAAATACCTATATTTAAGCCATTACCTTGGGTATTGCCATTTTTAACACTTTGCTCAGCATTAACCGTACACATGGCACATTGCGCATTGGCTGTATTGCTTACAGCAATGGCAGATAATATGATAAAAACGAAGACGAATGCAATCCTTTTCATATTTACAAATATAGGGAAAGAAGGTTAATGGTGGATAAGGAATTTCGAAACATTGTAGCACCCTTCAATAGAAGCTTCCGTGATGAGTGTTTGAATACCAGCTGTTTTCTATCGGAGAAAGATGCCAGAGAAAAAATTGAAGCATGGAAAACAGTAATTAAAAAAGCCCCCGAAAATTTCGAGGGCTTTATGGTGAGCAATTAATTTGATATTAATAAATTATTCAAAACTGATCCAGATAGTACCATCTTTCACGTTAACCAAATCAAATTGATTTGGACCTGACTGGATTACATAATATCCAAGCGCATCTACAGTCTGATTTGTAACGTTTGTAACAATGGTTCTTATCGCGACAGCCGCAGTTCCAAATGATCCAAAATTAGAAAATGCAATCGTGCCATTTGGTTTAATTGTGGTAGGAATTGCCGGACCATATGCTTGCAGTGCTAAGTTAGCAGTAAAGCCCAATCTGTCATATGTAGGTTGATATCTTGCCGTAAACGACAAATAGTTAAATCCAGGAATAGTCGTAACGCCGTAAGCATCCTGAACTCCTTCAATAGTATATCCGGTATAACTTACCCAACTTACGATACCTGAAAATATTGCAGTTGATCCACCAGCATAAAAAGCCGCGGCTGCACCTGTATCATAAACCAACGGTGTGGAAGCATTTGCGATGGTAAACGGATTTGTACCTGCATTTCCTGTACCAGCATTTGCAGAAACAACTAAATCGCTCAAATTACTGACAGTCAATGTTCCATCTACAAATTGTTGAAGTAATGTAATACCATTACTTGAATATACATAACTTGTTGTAAAACGCTTAAAACTTGTTCCAACTAAGGAGTTGATTGTAACATATTTTAATTTGGAGTTAATTACAATATCATAGGTTTTGCCTGAGACTGTAAATCGCTTAAAATAATACTTAAAGGTATTTAAAGTTGGCCACTTGGACATAGCAGTAGACATTCCACCGGCCAGGTAATCATCACCAGACTTTTTAGCAACCTTAATTAACTTCAGATTTGTACCTGACGTATTCCCAACAAGCTTCAAAGTATCACCAGCACTCATTTTATAACTATATGAAGTATCTGCGGCTAAGCCTGCAGCAAAAAGGCCAAAGCTACTGCTCTTACCAAACCCAAGTACAGAATTCGTCTGAATTACATTCAGACTGTATTTAGTGTCTTTAGGTGTTAACGCATTTGAAGCATTATTATCAGATACAAACTTAGCATTCCCAGCTCCATCAAATTTGATATATCCACCACAGATACTCCCAGATTTCGATTCAATAATCATCTGAAAGCCATCAGTACCAGCAGCAATCGCCTTTTTGAAATCTTCAAATTTCAACGTTGGATCTTGAAAAGATTTTTCAATTTCATAGCTCACAATCCGATCCTTCTTACAGGCAGAGAGGCCCGTAAACAGAATCATTAAGTATATTATATTTTTCATTTTCATTTATCTAAACCGTTAATAGAATCTAATCCAATTTTTACTATCCTTAACACTTACCAAGTCAAAACTATTCAAACCAGTTTCATATACATAATAACCTTGATTATCTAGCAATTGAGTTCGAACTGCAGTTATGATGGTTGCACCAGCAGTTCCGGGACTAGTCCCAAAAGCACCTGCATAACCGTACAACAGCAATTTTCCATCGGCTGTCATTTGATTTAAGAATGCTGGCGCATAAGATGCTACCTTACCCTGAGTATTTCTATAATAGAACGTCAATGCATCATATCCTTGTGCATAATTAAAATTATACTCTATACCCAGATATCCTGGAATATTAGTTACTTTTTGGGCATTTTCTACTCCATTCATAGTAAAGCCAAAATCACTGGTAAAAGCATAGCCAGCAGAAACCATTCGCCTTGGGGCGTCTGTATCAATAACTAAGGGAACAGGTTCGTTCGTTGTCGAAGCTGAGGTTTTACCAGCAACCATAGTCATGGTTTTGGCAGCATCATTTACAATGAAATCGTGAAATTCTGCAACTACAATATCCCCATCAATAAATGGCTTTCTTAATACAATACCCGTTGCCGCAGTCGCATATTCGGTAGTAAAACGAGTAAAGACACCATTGTTCAGATAATAAAAACTAATGGTATGCATGCTCGTATTGATGGTCATATTATATTTCTTACCACCTATTGTCAATTGATTGTAGTAATAAGAAAAAGTATTCAATTTACCAATTAACAAATTGGTGTTGAAAGCTTTTGCGATATAATCATCTCCTTGATCAGCCTGCGCTCTAACTAATACCAAATCACTCTTGTTAAAATTCCCCCGTAACTTTATCGTATCAGGACTCACAGAAATGAACGAAAACTCAAAATCTGATTCTTTTCCATTTCCAGTTGCAGAACCGCCACTTATTGATGGATCCGGATCGGCAATGATATTTAAATACGTATAAGTATCAAAATAAAGTGAAGGCACCTGAGCTGCACGTAAACGGTATGAACTTTCTTTAGAAGTAGTAGAGTAAGCGCTCTTCAGATCAGAGTATGTAACAACCCGATTATTCTTATCAAATTTAAATTTGAAAGTGTATCCACCTCCACCTTTTGGATATAAATAACCAATCCAACCATTCGGAGAACCTACTAATTGATCCTGATATGCTGTTAATGCTTCTGTTAAACGCACATCTGGTCTTTTGTCTGGCTCATTGTTAATTTTTTTACAGGCGCCTAAACTCATCAAAAGCAACCCATATAATATTATCTTTTTCATTTTTAATTAGGTTAAATTATTGACTGATGGCTATAATTGCGGCTTTGATTTCGGCCTGTAATGCTCTGAAATCTATTTTGTAAGCAGTACGGTAATAATCAACTACCATCGCTTCTTTAGTTCTTAATGTAGTTGCAGCATAACCTGGATTCGCTGCAACCATTGCATCAAACGCAGTTTGTCCTTCAACTAATAAATAAGCAATAGTTTCTACCCAATCGTCATCTGCTCCCACCTTTGCATAGGCAGTAACTAAACCCTGAGCATTTGCCTGTACATTGGTGGTATTGAACCAACTTGAAGTGTAGTAAAACTCGCTTATTCTCTTAAAATCTCTTGGATAGTTAATATTCTGGTGCAAAATATGTCCAAACTCATGGTTGATTGTATGCAACATCTGTTTAACAATTGCAGCATTTTTTCGGTTGTAAGAGTTTGCGACAAGTAATGAAATCCGCTTACCTCCCTCCGCTTCCCCTAAAGTAATGGTCCCGTCAGAATTGTATTCTGCACTACCAATCAATACAAGTTGTTTCGGAGCCAACTGTCTCATGAAT
This sequence comes from Candidatus Pedobacter colombiensis, assembly GCA_029202485.1. Lineage (NCBI taxonomy): Bacteria > Pseudomonadati > Bacteroidota > Sphingobacteriia > Sphingobacteriales > Sphingobacteriaceae > Pedobacter > Candidatus Pedobacter colombiensis. Next base: position 4,762,374 of record CP119313.1, read on the forward strand.
TCCATTCCAGCCAGTTTTTGGTAAGGCTGGATCCAGATTTTCTGAGTAGCCTCAAGTACAGGAATAACTACCGATTCATCAACAGGGGCCATGTTTTTATTGTATTTAGTTTCCCATGGATCCCATTTGTATTTAACTTCTATATTTAATGGATCTGTAAAGTTTGTTTTTATATAGGCATCAAGTGCACCCGGCACCCAATAGTCTCCACCCAAACCAACAATTGGTGTATCCGGTAGTGTTTCTTTTTTACATGAGTTTAATATGATGCACATCAAACAAATCATGATTACTGATATCTTTTTCATATCTGATAATTTCTATATTAATTGATTAACGTGGATTTCTTTCGATTCCCGCCAAGGTAGCTTGTTCAGGAATCTGGAACACCCTTCTCGGATCATTTGGCCCTAAGGTTAGCGTGGTTAACAAATCAGCGGTTTTATGGACAACCGGAAGGTTATACCTTAAAATATCAAACCATCTTAACCCTTCAAATAAATATTCCGTCTTTTTAAAATCCAATACGGTTTGAACAATACCAGCGCTAAGGCTTACCGGCTTATAATAACTGGTAATTTTTGCGGCAGTAACTGTACTACCCGCAATAATCCTCTTATTTACAAAATCCGTTAGATCTTTTAAAGCTGCATCTGAATTGCCTAAATAAGCATTTGCTTCTGCCCTGTTAAATAAAACTTCTTCCGCTGAGAAAATAGGAATCATTGCGTAACTATCGCCCACATCAGAATTCGGATTGGTCTTTACAAAATGTTCCGAAAATTTACTTGTATTCAAAGTAAATTCTCTTCCTGAAACCTTATAATCCCAGTTTGCACCGGTCACATTTGGACCAAACATTGTTTTATACAGCAGATTATTGGTTAATGCGTAACGGTAAGAAGGATATGATCTAGCCCATCCGGTTTCCGTCTCTTGTAACAAAATATTAGCAGGATTGTCAGCTGCAGTATAAAGTGCCTGTCTGGCACCATACTCTAAAGTAGTAAATGCCGGAATGACAAAATTTCTAAGATTAGCGGCAATGTTACCACCCGGGAATACCAGGTTAGCATGCTCAACAACCTTTGCATAATCTTTTTTAAACAGATAGAACCTTGCAGCAAAAGCGTGCGCAGCAGAAGTTGTGAAATGGTATTTAGGTATTTTATAAGAATTGTCATTGATTAATGGCAATCCTTCAGTTAAGTCCTTTTCAATTTGCTGATACACATAAGCAACTGTTTTGCGTGAATACTTTTTAAACACAACAACTTCTGGCTCGGTAACATATGGAACACCAGGATCAGTTTCTGCCGTAGATACATCGTACACATGTGAAAACAGTGTAACCAGCATAAAATGTGCATAAGCTCTGGCCACAAGGGCTTCGCCTGTTTGTGCGGTATAAGCCTGAGGATTACCATTAGCCTTAATAGAAGCTAAAGCCTGGTTTGCAACCGCAATAGCTGCATAGCATTCATTCCAATAATTATCAGGTGAATCAGTATCATTACTTTTGATATCTCTAAAGTACCACGCATCACGATTAACCGGTTTTGCTGGTAAATCCTCATCTGTTGCTGCTATACCCTTATCCTCTGCATTATCACTAGCAGCTTCACAAAAAGTGATATAGCTGCCCCGCGGATATGCAGTAACTAGTAACTCCGAAACTTTCGCTGGAGTATTAATAGTAGCTCTTAAATCTGGAGCCTGCTCTAAATATTTCTTACAACTACTTGCAGAAGTAAGTATCGCAATTAATGTTAAATATTTTATAGTATGTTTCATTTCTAGTCTAGTTTAATTATAGTCCAACCTTTAACGATAAAGTAAATTGTTGAGGAATAGGCAAGGCAACTCCACCCGAACTAAAGAATTCAGGATCCTGTCCATTCAATTTCTTATCTGAGTAAATTAGGAATAAGTTATTACCTACAATATTCAATGAAGCAGTTTTAAATCCGATTCTGTTAATGGTTTGTTTAGGCAAAATGTAACCAAAAGAAATTGATTTAAGTCGAACAAACCCACCATCAGCAACACGTTCAGTTGAATAATTATAAGCATTATATGGATAAGCACCATTTAAGGCTGTACGATTTCTAGGATCTAAAATAGATGGTGTCCCTGAATCTCCATAAAACAAGAAACGATTCAGGAAATCATTTGGAGTTGCATCCAGATCAGAATAAACATTTTTATAAGCTGGATTTAGACGTACTTTATTGCCAGCACTAAAGGTAAGCAAAATCGATGCAGTGAAATTTTTATAATTGAAGGAGTTATAAAAGCCCCCATTAAACAATGGGTCAATCGGTCCTTCATATTTCAAATAATCAGTAATCGTACTTTGTAAATATACTTCATTACTTAATTGTCCGGCTTCGTTGATAAAGAAAGGAACTCCACTATCAGCTGACAATTTTTGAAAATCAATTGAGTACAAACCTCTGTATGGATGACCAATCTGGGGTCCGCCATCAGGTCCAACCAAATCAAAAATTGATGGTTCGCCTTTCAAATTGGTAATCTTACCTTTGTTATATCCAAAAGTAATTTGTGATTTCCAGCCCCAATCTTTTTTCCTCACGATATCACCACCTACAGAGCCCTCTATACCTTTTGAAATCATATCAGCATAGTTAGCATATTTAAGCACTTCACCGCCAATACCAGAATTTCTAATTCGTCCGATTAAGTCAAAACCACTTCTTCTATAAGCATCAACTACCACGTTCAGTCTGTTTTTAAACAATCCAACATCCAAACCGATGTTAGCCTCGTATTGCTTCTCCCAGGTTAATTCAGAGTTCGCAAGAGATGCGATTGTTAGTCTGTTTTCAATTTCAGACAAACGCGGACGTAGTGTACTTGAGCTTCTAACAATTAAGCTTGAATTCGTCGCACTTCCTAAACTTGCAGTTAATCCGTATGTTGCCCTAAGTGTTAATTTGCTAATGGTTTCCTGACGTTTCATAAACTCTTCTTCGTCAGCATTCCAGGATCCACTCACATTCCAGGTCGGAAGCCAACGCGCTTGAGCAGATTCACCAACCTGATTCGATCCATCATATCTAATGGTTCCATTAAGTTGGTATTTATTATTATATGAATAAGAAGCAGTACCTGCAAACGCTACATAACGGTCAAAATTACGTGTCATTGAATAATAGTTGAAGTTACCTTCAACAGCTTGTTTAATAGCATTAGGATCGATAAAAGGAGTTCCACCTTTGTCATATTGGTATCCATAACCTGTAAACTGGGTATTCTGTCTATCAGCATAACGTAATTCTTGAGAAGCAAAAACCCTGACAATGTGTTTTTCATTGAAAGTTTGATTCCAATCAAAACTATTTCTAACAAAGAAACTCTTCAAAAAGTCATCGTTGGTATAATAAATACCACCATTCGGAAGTACTGAAATAGCATAAGCATCAAGATCAGTAGGATTCCTGTACAGAAATCTATTATGATCTCTGATAAACGCATTTTCAGGATAGACTCCTGCACGGTAAGCATTCGCTGTATTTGAATCATCAAACACTTTATGTTCCTGTCCGCTTTTTGTATATCGGTAAGAACCAAGGAAATTATAAGTCAAATTCTTTAAAATTTTATATTGACCTTCTCCTTGTACCTTAAAATCTATCTGTGTTAAGTCTAATGTATTTTTCCGTAACTCATCAATAATGTTAAATGGCGCATAATTTCTGGTAAAATATTCCAGATTTCCATTTTCATCGTATGGAGTCAAGGTACGACTCGTATTCAATGCATAACTAAATGGGTTCAAATCGAAATCTCTTGAATACTCTCCTGTAACAGGATTTGTTGTGCGTCCCAACGTCCCTGGCGCTTTTTGATCACGAATAGATCCGGTTGTGATTAAGCCAAAACTAATTTTATCATTGATTTTCCAGTTCCCCCTAATATTACCTGTAAACCTTTGTACTTTATCTCCTATGGTCCAACCATTATCTTTCAAATAACTTGTTGAATAATACATTTGGGATTTATCAGTACCTGTTGAAATACTCAGGGAATGTTCTTGCATAAATGAATTTTTAAACAATTCATCAAACCAATCCGTATTTGCATTCGCATAGCGTGTTAAAAATGCAGAGCGCCCATCTAATGTATTGATAACAGTTGGGACTGTCGACCCTGGTAGGAAGTCTAAACTCTGAAATAGTTTTTTATAAACGCCGCCATTTGCTTCATTTACAGTTGTACTGTAATTAAGTAAACCCTTACGGTACATTTCAGAATATACAGACATTTGATCATAAGAGTTCATAATGTCAAATGTTCTGTAAGTAGGCTTCAGGTAACTTGATAAATTGGCAGTATAAGAGATTGCCGGAGAGCCATCACCAACTTTACCTTTCTTAGTGGTAATTAAAATCACACCATTCATCGCCCTTGCGCCATAAAGTGAAGTAGCCGAAGCATCCTTTAAAATCTGGAAGCTTTCAATATCGTCAGAGTTTAATCCAGCTACTGCAGATCCCAATAAGGTACTTGGATCTCCGGTAGAAAGTTGTTCATTAGAAACGTTAACAATATCTTCTAATACCACTCCATCTACAACCCATAATGGCTTATTATCACCGGTGATAGATGTAGCTCCACGAACTCGAATCTTCGGGGCAGCACCAAAAGTTCCTGACACGTTTTGTACTGAAACCCCAGCTACACGACCTTCAAGCATTCTACTTACATCGGCAATACCATCACGTTTCGCTTCTGCACCAGTCAACGTAACAGCAGAACCTGTAAATAGCTTCTTACTGATATTTTGATAACCCGTTGAAATCATAACTTCTTTCAGCTGGCTCACATCATCCTCTAAAGCAACATCAATAGATGTTCTTCCAGAAATAACAACCTCTTTTGTTTTATATCCAATTGCAGAGAAAACAAGTGTAGCAGCGTCTCTCACTCTAATTTGATAAAACCCCTCTCCATTGGTTGAAACGCCATTTCCAGCTCCTTTTTCTTTGACACTCACACCTGGTATGGACTCCTTGTCTTTACTTGAGGTTACATGTCCTTTAACAATCAAATCCTGCTTAGCCGCAGATTCAATAACTTTTTTAAGTATAACTTGTTTACCTACAATACTGTAATTGATTCCGTTTGCTTTTAGTGGTTCTAAATCGGAATTAATAGAGGTTAGCTTTGATGGCACATCAATACTCATCGATTTGTTGATCTGACTTGCGTCGTAGACAAAACTCACCTGATAGGCAAGTTCTATCTTTTTAAGGTAATTGTCTAGCCGCTCAGCCATGAGCAGCCCCTTTTGTACACTTTCTGCACGAACTAGTGACACACAAAGGAGAGCGCAGAGTAACCCGCCCATTAGGGAGTGACTCAGTCTTCGTATGGTCTTTTTGTAGTTTTTCTCCATAAAATAATAGTTAATAGGTGTTTAGTTGATTATAAATTCTTGATATAAATATTGTTGTCTTTCTGTTGTACCTGAATTGGGTAGGTTTCCTTAAGAACCTTAAGTACTTCGTCTATACTGCTGTTACTAAATTTGGCGTTTAACTTTTTCGCGATTTTCATGTGATCCAACAATATAACTTTTACGTTATAGTAGCTGCTTAACTCTTTACAAACCGCATCCAAAGGCATGTCAACAAAATGAAGCTCTTTGGTTAACCATCCATTGGAATTAATTCCATTTTCCTGTGTAAGTTGGTTTTTAATAAGGTTATAGCTTACCGCATCACCAGCAACCAATATAGATGGCGCACTTTTTTTATTCGGCGTAAACATGACCCGTCCTGTTTTCACAGAAACATCAATTTTACGGTCAGAATAGTCAATGTTAAATGAAGTACCCAAAACCTTAACGGTAGATGGTCCTATCGAAATCTCAAAAGGATGAGCAGCATCTTTTGACACTAAGAAGAACCCACGTCCTTTCAACAGAGTAATTGGCCTATTATCTCCTGTAAACTTATCAGGATATTGAACAGTACTGTTTTCTGCCAAAATGACCTTAGTTCCATCACTGAGTAATACGGAATCAATTTGTGATCCCGTTTGTTTAACGAAGTAATGAACCTCTAGCTTTTCTTTGTACATCCAGAAACCAGCAGCAAAAATGACAACAGCAACCGCAATTTTCGGCCATATGGAGCGCTTACGAACAGCAACAGGGCTAAGCTCATTCAACTGAGTTTTAAAATTAATAGCTGAATTCCCTACATTAACCTCTTCCAATTTTTTGGTTTCTGCAGCAGCTTCCCAAAGCATTTTAGTGGATTGAAAATAAGCTTCATTTTCTTCAGAAGCAGCCCTCAACTGATCAATTTGTTTAATTAAAGCGGGGTCCTCAGGTTGGTTAAGATAGCTCAGGATGATATCCTGAATAGGTAGTTTTTCTTGCAAGTGATTTCTGTTTTTTATATAAGACAAATGGATCAATAAAAACCCCTAGTCATTTTACATAAAAAAACATTTTTTTTGAAATAAGCTTAGATTAAGCTTCCCTTAGTACAAGTACATGGTCATTAAACTGAAATATTTAAATCGGTTCCCCCCTGTATTTGCATCGATTGCCTGCTCAAGAATACGGTATCTAAGTGTTTTGAGGGCATTTCCCATATGATTCTCTACCGTCTTCTCCGAAATCCCAAGCTGGTTCGCTATATCTCTATATTTCATACCTTCTAACCTACTCATTTTAAAAACTCGTTGGCATTTTTCTGGCAACCGAGCAATTTCGTCGTATAAAAGCACAATTAACTCATTGTGAGTGTCTTGTAAATCAATATCCTCAGAAGAAATATTCCCCGAAATTTGTAAGTGATGTTTCTCAATACTTCTTTGCCGATTGATGTAGTTGATAGAGGAGTTCACCACACTGCGGTACAGATAGGCTTTAACGGATTTAATTTCCAGAAGGGCCTCCTGGTCCTCCCATATTCTCAAAAAAATATCCTGTACCAGCTCTTCCGCCACAGGAATGCTTTGAACATACTTATCAGAAACTAAAATTAGCTTTCTAAAATTATCAAGGTAAAAATTGGTAAATGCGTCTTTATCCCCACCAGCAATCAGTGACAGCAAATCCTGCCCCGTGGCAATAGCATCAGTTGCTCTTCCGTGGATCTTCAGGTCCTTTAACATTAGGGGTGATTGAAAGGTTAATTAGTTTAAAAATCGAATTTACAACTTATGATGCAAAATCATGTCACAAATCACCACAGAATTTTGAAAAGGCCTCAAAATTCTGTGGTATTTATTAAAATGGAAGTCAGTAAACTGGAAAAAACCTGTTAAAAACTAGTAGCTATAATAAGGCGAGATCATCAGGTATACAACTACGCCGGTAACGGCAACATATAACCACAGTGGAAACGTGACCTTTGCTATTTTACGATGCTTATCAAAGCGCTCTGCCAAAGCCCTTACATACGTAATCAATACCAAAGGTATAATGGCAATAGACAAGAGTATATGCGTAAGCAGGATAAAAAAATAAACATACTTAATGCTCCCTTCGCCTCCAAATTTAGTAGACGGAGTAGTCATGTGATAGGCAATATACATCCCTAGAAATAGCAATGAACATGCAATTGCACATTTCATTAAGTTTTCGTGCAATTTCCGTTTTCCATTTTTAACAGCCATTACGGCAATAACCAATAAAACTGCTGTTATACCATTAATGGTTGCATATATTGGTGGCAAAAATGGTAGTGGTGTAGCATTAGGGATTTTAACATAAAACAATACGGCTACGGCCAATGGAATAACAATTGAGAGCAAAATGATCCATCTATTATACTTCTGTTCAATTGGGCTGTTGTTACTCATATATCAAGTGACGAATTATCTTCCGTCGTTAGTGTTTCTTAATTCTTCTGTGATCAATACCTTGATCTCATCATCTAATTTATTCATATCCGCCTGACTAGTGGCTTCATAATACCCCCTGATGCGGTGTTGGAAATCCAGTAGAACAAACATGTTGCTATAAACGAATCTCTTTTCACCTTTCACAATCTCCTGATGGGCATCGACAGATAATCCTTTGTTAATTAAGTCGAAGATTTGGGTGCTGTCTCCGGTTAAAAGATCCCATTTACCTGGTTTAGCAGAAAGTCGTTCTGCAAACGGTTTTAAACGCTCTGGAGTGTCATACAATGGATCTATACTTAAGCTGATAAGATTTACCACCTTATTTGGTCTGTAAGTAAATTCAAAAGATTCCATTGCTTTATTTGCAATATCAACGGAAGAAGTGTTTCCCTTAGTATAAATCAAGTTTATAACCAGAATTTTTCCGTCATAATGTTTGGCAGTTACAGTATCACCGGCTTGGTTGATCAGCTTAAAATTACCAACCCGATAATATATCGTATCAGGGATTTGTTTTCCACGAACTGAATGAAAAGTAGTGGCGACTTTCTTTGGACCAAAAATAGGCAATGGTTTATACCTGTTCTTGCCTTGATCCTGTAGCAAATAATACAAAAATCCTGGTACCGCTAATATGGTGACCAGGATTAAAACTTTTTTTATTGAAGTACCCTTCATTAAACCAAAGGCATGTGTAAGTGTAAATATCCGCCTTCAATTAACATTAAAACTATAAAGTAACATATGAAAATAAAAACGACGGAAACTGCAAGTTTAAGCCCCAGTTTCTCATATTTAAGGTGCATGAAATAAGCAATAATGTAAAAGGCTTTAAATAAAGTCAATACAATATAAACATAATTTCCAACGTGCTGAGACATGTGTTTACCAGGAATTGCCCATAAAGCAATAATAAACTCAATTATAGTAATGCCAAGTAAGATAGCAAATACCTGCCAAATTTTCTTTTTGTCTAAGCCTGCGTGCTCACCGTGTGCATGTTCATCATGCGTATGTTCTGTATGTTGTGACATAATATCTTAATTGAGAAAAATTAAACTAAATAGAAGAAGGTAAATACGAATACCCAAACAAGATCTACAAAGTGCCAGTACAAACCAACCTTCTCAACCATTAGGTAATGTCCGCGTTTTTCAAAAGTACCATTAATGGTCATGCATAAAATAATGATATTAATGATTACACCACTAAACACGTGGAATCCGTGGAAACCTGTGATAGTGAAAAACAAGTTCGAAAACTGTAAAGCAGATACCGTAGATACTTCACCGTCAAATAAATGATGTAACGTTTCCATTGGAGGAATTTTACCCCATCCAAAACCTTCGTGGAACAAGTGAGTCCATTCTGCAGCTTGACAGCCTAAGAACATAAAACCGCCGATAATGGTACCAACCATCCACCAGATTACTTCCTTCTTAGAGCGTCTATGCCCAGCCTCAACAGCCAATACCATAGTTACAGAGCTCATGATCAGGATAAAGGTCATAAGACCAACAAATACCAGTGGTGCACCCTTATCGGTTATACCTGGAATAGACTGAAAAACCAAATCCGGATCTGGCCAGGTAAACTTACTAAAGCGTTGCGCTCCGTAATAAATCAATAATGATGAAAAAGTAAATGCATCAGAAACCAGAAAAAACCACATCATTATTTTGCCGTATTCTACTGACCACGGCGAGCGGCCTCCGCTCCATGGAGTGGTTTTTACCTGATCTAATTGTGATAATGAACTCATTTTATAAATTGTAATAGTTTGTTAAAAAGTCTAACTGTTCAAAAGTAAAAAAACATACAGATATATCCATAATATATCTATAAAATGCCAAAATATAGAAGCAATATCCATCCGGAATTTACTCCTTTCTGCAGAAAGGTCCATATAAGCACCAAAAAGGCTACTTGATACAAAACACAATCCAGCAAAAATGTGTAGCAGGTGAAGTCCTGACACCACATAAATCATTGAAATAGCTGCATTGTTATTGACAAATGCAGCACCTGTATGAAACAAAGTTCCCCATGCATCAACTTGCAAATAACCAAAAAGACAACCTAATGCCAATGTTCCCCAAAGGAATAATTTCTGTCCGGCAATATTGCCATTCTTTAAAGCCTTTGAGGCCATAAATAAGCAAACACTACTCAAAATCAATATCGCTGTACTGTACATGAAAAGATCAGGTAATACCAAACCATGACCTTTACCTTTTGATGCAGCAAAAACAATATAGTAACTTGTAAAGCCACCAAACATAATTGTTGATGACACCACAAATAACCATACGACAAATTTCCTGGGCTTAGCATTAAAGGCCGCCTCCATCTTTAAATCCTCTTCTTTTAATGTGTGTACCATTTAAAATTTATTTAATTATAAAATCAAACAATAAAACCAGCTGAACCAGAGGTAAGTAAAAAAATGAACAGAACATCACCTTTCTGGCACTGTCCAAATCCATCTTTACCCACAACTTAAATCCAAGCCAGGCAAAGACAAGGCCCGCCAATAACGAAACCCCGCCAATATAATATCCCCCGAAACCATCTATGGTAGGCAATAAGCTAACCGGGATCAATATCAATGTGCTTAAAAATGTAATAAAAGCACTTACTTTATCTCTTTTTGTTGTTGGCAAAAGTCTAAACCCTGCTTTTTTATAATCATCATCCAATACCCAGGCAATGGCCCAGAAATGCGGAAACTGCCAAATAAACTGGATTAAAAACAAGATAACCGCTATTTTATCAATTTTACCATGTGCAGCCACATATCCAATTAATGGAGGTAAAGCGCCTGGAATTGCCCCAACAAATACTGCAATTGGAGATTTGCGTTTCAAAGGTGTATATGCAAAGGCATAAAGAAAAATAGAAAACACTGAAAGCAAGCCCGTCTCAATGTTTAATTTACCCAATAAATAGGTCCCCAATAATCCCATAACCAATCCAGAAACCAATCCCTGACCAGTAGTCATATGACCTGCAGGCATTGGACGATCCTTAGTCCTGGTCATTAATTTATCAAGGTCTACTTCGATTACTTCATTAAAACAATTTGCTGCAGAAGTAACCAAAAAGCCCCCAATAATTAAAATGACCCAATTTGTCCAATTGATCCCTGGGACTACTCCATCTATTGGTACTTGAGAGCCAATTAAAAAAGTAATTGACGCAGAGAACACCACCAGGAACGTTAACCTGAATTTTATGAGTTTAGAGAAATCTGAGAAAAACCTTTTCAATTTATATATAATTAATTCTGTTGATTGTAACTACTAGTCCTGTAAACTAATAAATACAAGTAATATTGTAAGCTAAATAAAAGCGTAGAGAACAAAATATGCAATGCCTGTGCATATGGTGGAAGTGCAAAGTTAGACAATAATAAGCCTGTTACAATCTGAATAATCAAAACAATCCCAATTGAGCCTCCTACCCTTAAGGCAAGGGCCTTACCGTTAAACTTATCTTTAACCAGTTTATAAATGATGATATTGGCAACCAATACTAACATAGCCAAATCGCGGTGATAAGAAAATAAGCTTCCAACCTTCGAAACCCAGCTATGTCGCCCATTGTATAACAAGGCTTTAGCTATTGCATCTATTGCCTCCCTAACCTCTGTACCAATCACAATTTGTATCACACTCAGCACAACAGATCCTAAAATTAAAAGCTTAAGCCAACCTAGCTTACCCATAATCACAGTGTCTTCCTTATGCATCTGATTGGTATAATTATAAGTATAAACCAAAATACCCAATATAACCAATGCCAGTAACATATGTACGGTAACTATCCAGGGCATTAAATTAGTAGACACTACAATTGAGCCCAACCAGGCTTGAAAACCAACAACAATAAGATTTGAAAAACTAAGAACAATGATTCTATTGGCTTTTCCTTTATAGGCAAATGAAAATAGTAATAAGCCCAATAACAGAAAACCTGTGATTGCGCCCATTAATCTGTTGATGTATTCGGTCCAGGTTTTTCCAGCATTAAAAGTTTCAGGCTGAAGAATAGATTGATCATGCCTGATGCTATCGGCCAAATGACCTTTGCCCATTTTTTCCAATGTTTTAGCAAACCGCTCATTCTTAGCTACACGTTCTGCTACATATTTTTCTTTGTAATCGATAGGGAGCTGCGAAACATGAGTAGGTGGCACATATTGATCAAAACACTTAGGCCAATCCGGACAGCCCATACCAGATCCTGTACTACGTACTACCCCTCCTGCCAGAATTAGCAACAAGGTTACAACGATTGTAGTAAGGTTTAGCCTGATAAATCTCGTTTCAGATTTAGAAACCATGGTATGTGTTAGATTAAAAAAAATGAGGTACCTGTTGTAAGTATTTACTTACTGCAGATACCTCATCGTATTAGATACTACGTATTAGTCTATTTTGACGCATCTACAGAAGGGTTTTCTTCTTCCCATTCTCTTTGTATACGCTCAGACTCACTATTCCCTTCAAAATCATGAGGCATATTTGAGCTCATTGTTTGTGAAAAAGGAACTGTTTGAGGAATAAAATCTTCTTCAGCTCCAGGCTTACTGTAATCATATGGCCAACGGTATACCGTAGGGATTTCTCCAGGCCAGTTACCATGTAAACGCTCAACAGGAGTAGTCCATTCCAATGTATTTGCGCCCCAAGGATTTTGAGTTGCTACTTTACCCTTAAAGATCGAGTAGAAGAAGTTGAATAAGAAAGCAACCTGAGCAAGTGCTGCGATAATTGCAGACCAGGTAACCAAGATATTCACTGTAACCCATTTTTGCATAAACTCAAACTCAGTGAATGCATAATAACGACGTGGAACCCCATCTAATCCTAAGAAGTGTAATGGGAAGAATACTAAATAAGCACAAGCAAAAGTAATCCAGAAATGTAGATAACCTAATTTGCTGCTCATCATTCTTCCGAACATTTTAGGGAAGTAGTGATAAACACCAGCAAGCATACCAAATATCGCTGCAGATCCCATTACTAAGTGGAAGTGGGCAATTACAAAGTAAGTATCGTGTAAGTTGATATCTAAAGATGCATTACCTAAGAAGATACCAGTTAAACCACCAGAGATAAAGAATGAAACCATACCAATGGCAAATAACATAGCAGGAGTAAACCTGATGTTACCTCTCCATAATGTAGCCAGCCAGTTAAATGTTTTAACAGCTGAAGGCACAGCGATGATCAACGTAGTGATCATAAATACACCTCCCAATAATGGGTTCATACCGGTTACAAACATATGGTGACCCCAAACGATAAATGAAAGGATTGTAATACCGATCAATGAATAAATCATCGCATGGTAACCGAAAATAGGCTTTCTTGAATTTACAGACATGATCTCTGAAGACAAACCCATTGCCGGCATAATTACAATATATACCTCCGGGTGTCCAAGGAACCAGAATAAATGCTGCCATAAAATTGGAGATCCACCTTCATTTGGAAGGATCTGAGTCCCCATAACAATATCAGAAAGGTAGAAACTTGTACCAAAGCTTCTATCGAAGATCAACAACACAACACCTGCAACTAACACAGGGAAAGATAAAATACCCAAAACTGCAGTCAGGAAAAACGCCCATATAGTTAAAGGCATTTTCCAAAGATCCATACCTTTAGTACGCATGTTTAAGATAGTACTTACATAGTTGATACCACCCATTAAAGATGAAGCAACAAAAAGTATCATACTGATTAACCATAAAGTCATACCCAAACCAGAACCGCTAATCGCTGTAGGCAAAGCAGACAATGGTGGATAAACCGTCCATCCCGCACTCGCAGGTCCTGTTTGTATAAAGAATGAACCCATCATGATTACACAAGCAGTAAAGAAGAACCAATAAGAAAGCATGTTCAGGAATGGAGAAGCCATATCCCTGGCACCAATCTGAAGCGGTATCAATAAGTTACTAAAAGTACCGCTCAATCCTGCCGTCAATACAAAGAATACCATGATGGTACCATGTATAGTCACTAAAGCAAGGTAAAAATCAGGTCGGATACGACCACCTTCAGCCCACTTTCCTAAGAAAGTCTCTAAAATAGGGAAGTCTTTATCTGGCCATGCAAGTTGTAAACGAAACAATATCGACAATCCCATTGCAATAACAGCCATAATAATACCTGTTATCAGGAACTGCTTCGCAATCATCTTGTGATCCTGACTAAAGACGTACTTCGTTAAGAAGGTCTCTTTGTGATGCCCATGATCATCATGGTTATCGTGGTTATGTGTATCGTGTAATGATATAGTTGACATAATGTGCTATTCCAGTATTATTAATTTTTTAAAGCTAATTGTTTTGTTTTAACTGCCGAGGCTTCCTTTGCTGTTGTATCAGCAGCTACTGGAGCAGCAGCAGGTGTTACAGGTAAGTTAAATTCCTTTTTCAAATCGTCAGTTAAATAAGCTGGTTGTTGTTTTACCCAAGCCTCATATTCAGCCATTGAAACAACCTTAACTTCTTTTTGCATTTTATAGTGACCGTCTCCACAGATCTTGTTACATAAAAACAAATATTTAAAAGTAGGGTCGTTCGTTTTAGCCTTCATCTCTTCAGTAGTGATGGTCGGTGTAAATTCGAAGTAAGAAGTCATGCCTGGTACTGTATTCAATTGAACCCTGAAATGTGGCATATAAAAACTATGAATTACATCCTTACTGGTCAAAATTAAACGCACTGGCTTGTTAACCGGAATTACCATCTCATCTGCCGACTGATCATCAAGTGAGTTTTTATCTTTATAATCAATACCTAATGCATTATTTGCGGTGATCAATTTGTAATTCTTTGTACCAACTACACCATCAGCACCTGCATAGCGAATTGCCCAGGCAAATTGAGATGAAGTAATCTCAATACTGATAGGTTTGTTATTAGGGTCTTCGATTTTGTAAAAAATTGATCTCCAGGTAAGGAATCCCATTAATACCAAAATTGTTAAAACGAAAGCCGGAACAATTGTCCAGATACGCTCAATGGTATTGTTGTGAGGGTAATAATATGCTTTTCTTTTGTTTGTGTATTTATAGAAATAAGCGAAAGCAAATAAAAGAATGTGTGTAACAATGAAAACTATAGTTGTAAGGATCAACGTAATGTTAAACATCTGGTCAATCTTTTTACCATGTTCTGATGCTGCTTCAGGTAGGATCATGTTTCCATGAACTGTATATTCCCAATATACACCATATAAACCTACAATAAGGAACAATGCAAAAAGCACTCCATTAACTGTATTCCAGTTAATTCCTTTTGGTTTATCCTGAGCCTCACGGGTCAATTCATATACCTTTAATGCTTTTCCAATGATTGCTACGAATAAGCAAACCAGTAAAAAGGCCATGGCATAAAATATCACCGATTTATAAATCGGCCCCATATCAACGGGCTTTTTAGCGGTCTCAGCGGCTGCAGCTTGTGCAAAAGCGCTGGTATTTGCAAACACAGTTAAAATTACTGCTAGTGCCGCTATCGTTTTGTTACTTATAAATTTTCTTAAACTCATTTCCTTAAAAGTAGTAACGCTGTACTTCTATTATACTATTATTTTTTATTATCTATAAAGATCACCAACTACAAATGGTGGTGTAAACTTTCTTGTAAAAACGGATGGTTTTTAGCGATTAAAGGTTTCTTACTTAAAGCACTCAAAACTGTAAAAGTAAACAAACCAACAAAACCAATCGCGGTACCAATCTCTATTATACCAAATGTATGTTCTTCAGCAACTGTTCCTGGCATGATCATTTGATAATAATCAACCCAGTGGCCACATACAACAACAATACATACGGTCAATAATATATTCTCGTGTCTTTTATTGTCTCTGTCCATTAACAAAAACACAGGAGCTAAAAAGTTCAATACCAAATTCAGGTAAAACCAGAATTGATAATTTTCAAACCTGTTATAGAAATATACAGTCTCCTCTGGCATGTTAGCATAATAGATTAACAAAAATTGAGCAAACCATACATAAGTCCAGAAAATAGACCAACCGAAAACCAATTGTCCAAGGTTATGTAAATGGCTATTGTTTACCCAGTTCATGTAACCTGCTTTTCTCAATAAAATCAAGATGATCGCAATAGTAGCTAAAGCACTTACCCACATGGCAGCAAAGTTATACCAACCAAACATAGTTGAGAACCAGTGTGCCTCAAGTGACATTACAGTATCGAAAGCAAAAATTGGTGTGGTAAATCCATAAATAACCAAAAATATACAAGAGTATTTAAAGCTCTTTCTGTATGAATTTAAACCACCTTCAAGATCCTCATTGTTAGATAGCTTTGATAATAATAAAGCGAAGATGGTATAAACACCTAGAAAAATTACCTGACGAGCCATGAAGAAAGGTACATTCAGGAAAGATGATTTACCATCGATTATTTTATCATAGTTTGCACTGCCGGGATCTGTTAATCCTACAGCGTGCCAGTGATGATATAAGTTGTGTGTATATAAACCTGCACCAATTACCGCAAGTAATATGATTACTGCTATTGGTAGAGTTTTGGCCATTGCCTGCGGTACACGTAATATAGAAGCAGACCAGCCAGCTTGTGCTACAAATTGAACAGCAAGGAAGAAAGCTCCAGACATGCATACACATGCGAAGTAATAAGCCATTAGCAACAGGTTTGCAAAGGTACGCTCATGAAGCGCCTCAGCAGAAAAACCATAACCTATAGCCGCCAGACCTATTACAATAGCGATTATGCTTAAAGTTTTAGCTTTACCTGTAAACTCAAACTGCTCAGTAAAATTATAATTGTGAGTTCCCATTTATATTGTGCTTTTCTATTGTATTTTTTGTAATTGTTGAACATACATCACTACTTTCCATCTTTCTTCTGGAGATAGCTGAGAGGCATGTGATCCCATATTATTTAAACCATACTCAATGGTATGATAAATTTTTCCTGCTGTTAAATCTTTCATCAGACCACCACGCGAAGAAGTTGCATCACCATGATAAGCAGGAATTCCGCTGATCTTTTCAATTTGAACCAAGTGACCTTTACCATCACCTTTTTCTCCGTGACATGGAGAACAAAATACAGTGAAATAATGCTTACCTGATTCCACGTTTGCTTCCGTTAAAGGAAGTGGATTAACCAGATTCGCACCAGCCAACTCATATCCTTCCTTAGTGTTAGGATAATCATCATACTTATTGAATCCTACCGGATTGGTATGTGCAGGCGGAGTTTGTGCCGTTTGTCCTTTAAAACTTGGATTAGGATTAGGTTGATCCGGATTGTAAGCAATCGGTTCATACATATTTGGTGCGTATTCTAAACCCGGACTTCTTTTATCCTTGCATGCTGAAAATACAACAGCACCTGCAAGA
This sequence comes from Candidatus Pedobacter colombiensis, assembly GCA_029202485.1. Taxonomy (NCBI): domain Bacteria; kingdom Pseudomonadati; phylum Bacteroidota; class Sphingobacteriia; order Sphingobacteriales; family Sphingobacteriaceae; genus Pedobacter; species Candidatus Pedobacter colombiensis. The sequence goes on from CP119313.1 coordinate 4,779,683, forward strand.
ATACAAAATGAGGCTAAAACTACTTTACTCTTATTCATAGCTAATATACTTCCTTTCATTATGCTTTACTTCCAAAGCACCAGCTTCCTTTAATAAATCGTCAATCTTACTGTGATCAGTGTTTTCTTTTGCATCAACTGCAATAATAAACCTATCATCTGTTGCTCTTAAATCCATTACTCTTGGTGCTCTTCCCGGAAATAAGTGGGTCGATGCATAGTAAGAAGCTACTAAACCAAAAGCACAAAATAAAATAGTCAACTCAAATGTAATTGGAATAAAATCCGGTAAAGCAAAGTGCGGCTTACCACCAATATTGATTGGCCAGTCGATAGCAGCTGCATAATATACAAATGAAAGCATGGTACAAGTACCCGTGATTCCGAAAAAGAAAGCAGCAATATCTAACCTCGAACGTTTAACTCCTAATTTTGCTTCTATGCCGTGAATAGGCATTGGCGTATAAACATCATGTATCTTAATGTTGTTTTCCTGCAATTTATCGATGCCATGCATCATTTCATCAGGATCACCAAAGCTGCCTAAAATATATTTGGTATTATTCATTGTTATATTTTTGCGTATTCTTCTTGTTTAACACTATCAAATTTCTCTAAAGACTCAATGTATTCTGATACATGTGTCGGATCCAAATGACCTTCTTTAATTTGCTTAAGTTTAACCTGCTCACTAGCACTTTTCAATATCATCTTAACCTCTGCAATTGCAATTGAAGGCAATACCCTTAAGAACAACAGGAACAAAGTAAAGAACAGACCAATTGACCCCACAAATACACTCACATCTACCCAGGTTGGATAGAACATTGCCCAACTTGAAGGAATATAATCACGGTGTAATGAAGTTACAATAATTACAAAACGCTCAAACCACATACCTATGTTTACTACGATAGATAAAATCCAGGTAGCAGGGATGCTGGTACGGATCTTTTTGAACCATAACAACTGAGGAGAGATTACGTTACAAGTCATCATCATCCAGTATGCCCACCAGTATGGACCAGTAGAACGGTTGATGAAAGCATATTGCTCATACTCAGAACCTGAATACCAGGCAATAAAGAACTCGGTTAAATAAGCCACACCCACAATCGATCCTGTCAAGATGATAATCTTGTTCATAGATTCAATGTGGAACATGGTGATGTAGTTTTCAAGACCCAATACTTTACGGGTAACCAACATAAGTGTTAGTACCATTGCAAATCCTGAGAAGATCGCACCCGCTACGAAATAAGGAGGGAAAATTGTAGTGTGCCATCCCGGAATTACCGAAGTAGCAAAGTCCATAGATACAATCGTGTGTACCGAAAGTACCAAAGGTGTAGAAATACCAGCTAAGACTAAACATACAGCCTCAAAACGCTGCCATGTCTTCACATTTCCCGACCATCCAAATGATAATATTGAATAAACTCTGCGTCTAACACCTGTAGCGCGGTCACGAATAGTTGCGATATCAGGTAATAAACCTGTATACCAGAACAATAGTGATACCGAGAAGTAAGTTGAGATCGCAAACATATCCCATACTAATGGTGAGTTAAAGTTAACCCATAATGATCCGAATTGATTTGGTAACGGAAGTACCCAGTAAGCTAACCATGGTCTACCCATGTGAGATACTACATACGTTGCCGCACAAATAACGGCGAAGATTGTCATCGCCTCTGCCGAACGGTTAATCGAGTTACGCCAGTTCTGACGGAAGAGCAATAGTACTGCAGAAATAAGTGTTCCTGCGTGACCAATACCTACCCACCATACGAAACCGGTGATATCCCATGCCCATCCAACTGTTTTATTTAATCCCCAGGCACCGATACCAAACCAGAAGGTATAGCTTACTGCTACTACCCATAGTAAAGCTCCGCACAGTGCCACGGTAAATCCTATCCACCAAGCCCTGTTTGGCTTATTCTCTACCGGTGATAAAATATCATCCGTAATCTTTGCATACGTGATATCTGTACCGGTGATTAGTGGTTCTCTTAATATTGATTCGTTATGTCCTGACATAATTTATTTTCCTTTAATATCAGCTTACGCTTGTACTGTTGTATCTGTATTTCTAATTTTCGTCATATAACCTATACCCGGTTGTACGTTAATCTCTTCCAACACATAGTAAATACGTTCACTACGTAATGCTTTAGAAACTTCCGATTCAGGGTCGTTGGAATCACCAAAGATGATTGCATTTGCAGAACAAGCTTGCTGACATGCCATTTTGATATCGCCATCTTTCAACGGACGTTTTTCAATTTTAGCTTTCAATTTACCTGCCTGAATACGCTGAATACACATCGAGCATTTTTCCATCACACCTCTTGAACGTGTAGTTACATCAGGGTTAAGTAACAACTGAGTAAATTCATTGTTCAGGTAGTTGTCAAAACGTGAATCATTCCAGTAGTTGAACCAGTTGAAACGACGTACTTTATATGGACAGTTGTTTGCACAGTAACGAGTACCTACGCAACGGTTGTAAGCCATGTGATTTAAACCGTCTGAAGAGTGTACTGTAGCCAATACCGGACAAACAGTCTCACATGGAGCATGATCACAATGTTGACAAAGCATTGGCTGGTGTACAACCGATACATTGTTCATTTGATCTTCATTCAGATGAGCAATCTCTTTCTCTTTCGTTACAGCGTTAATAGCACTATGACCATGTGCACCTTCTGCATGGGCTTCACCTTCCTGGTTAAAGCTGTAGTAACGGTCGATACGGATCCAGTGCATTTCTCTGCGTCTGCGCACTTCATCTTTACCTACAATAGGAATGTTATTCTCTACGTTACAAGCAACAATACAAGAACCACAACCGGTACAAGCATTCAAATCGATTGCCATTACCCAGTTGTTACCTGGTGTTTCATATTTACTCCATAAATCGTAAGTTTTATGCTTAGCATGATCATTACCCGAACCAGCAGCAGGATTCTTTTGGTATTCAGCAAATGTAGCCTCACGGATTACATTTCTACCTTCAAAAGAATAATGTGTTTGTGTTTGAGCAAGTTCTTCTCTTCTGCCAGTAGCTGCTAATTTAACAGTCGTAGCATACTTTAGAGTACCATTGCTAAAGCTTACAAAAGGATAAGCATTTTTACCTACATTATCACCGGCTTTACCAGCTTTGGTACGGCCATAACCTAATGCAATGGATACAGTACCTATCGCTTGCCCTGGTTGGATCAATAAAGGAAGGTCAATCGTATAACCGTTATCAGCTTTCACTGAAACGATATCAAATTCTTTAAATCCTAATTTCTCTGCATACTTTGGTGCAATAGCAACATAGTTATCCCAGGTTACTTTCGAAACTGGATCAGGAAGCTCTTGCAAGAATGCATTGTTGGCATGTTTACCATCACGCATCGGAACACTTTCGTATACCTGAAGCTCGATATCTTTAGCTAAGATTTTGCTATCGTTTAAAATAGAAGGAACTACTGCCGCTAAAGAAAGGCTGAAAGTATATGCACCTGCTGGTTTTTCAGCAAGGGCAAATACACCTTTTTGTAAAGCTTCCATCCAGTTAGCACCTACAGCAGGTAAGATGTTTTTCTCCCAGTTGTTACGAACATACTGATAGTATTCCTTAACAGCATTGTCAGACCAGATCAATAAACTCTCCTCTGCCTGACGTGAATTAAATACAGGATTAATTGTTGGCTGTACAATAGAATAAACTCCTTCGTACGAGCTTGCATCACCCCATGACTCTAAATAGTTATGGTTAATTGCAGTAACATCGCACAAAGTAGAAGTCTCATCTTTACGGTCAGAGAACGACACTTTTAAGGCGACTTTCGCTAAAGCATCAGTAAACGCTTTAGTGTTTGCTACATCGTAAGCCGGATTGCTATCCAGGAAGAAAACAGCAGCAACTTCGCCTCTGTTCATTTCATTGATCAATTCAGCAAATTCAGCGTCATTACCTGCATAAAGTTTGCAAGGATTATCTAAATTAATAGTAGTACCATAACTGCCGATAGCAGAGTTTATAGCATTTACTAAAATTTGAGTAGAAACATCATTTGATCCTGAAACTACAAGCGCTTTACCTTTATTTTGTAAAAGCTCTTTACCTACTAATTTCAATGCTTTATCAGCAGTAACATTATTAGGTAAAGTACCACCAGCTAAGCCGGCACCTGTAATTGCATTATATAAGGCGATCAAAGCAGGGCCCTCTTCCGATAATTTTACCGGAATACGTGTATCTGCATTTGTACCTGTTAAGCTCATACCCGCCTCAAATTGGAAGTGACGAGACATTTTGCCTTCTTTTAACGACTTATGGTTTCTGTTAGAAACATATTGAGCAGTAAACTCTTCACCATTAATCCATGTACCTAAAAAGTCAGCTCCGAAACTTACAATCAGGTCTGCTTTATCAAAATTATATTTAGGAACAACAGCTTTACCGAAGCTATTCTCATTCGCTTTAATGATACCTGTATAAGAAACCGCATCGTATTGTACGTGTTTAGTATTAGGATAAGCAGCAGTGAAATCAGCAATAACTGCTTTTGTAGAAGGACTGTTTACAGAAGAAGAAACCAAACGGATTTTCTTTCCCGAAGCCTGAACTTTGTTTAACTCTCCTTTTACAAACTCATCTACCTTAACCCAGGTAGCTTCGTTTTCTTTTAATAAAGGTGCTTTTAATTTGGATACATCATACAGATCTAACACGGAAGCCTGAGCTTGCGCATCAGTACCACAGTTATATACACCTGCATTTGTATTTGCCTCTATCTTAATTGGTCTACCTTCTCTGGTTTTAACCAATACAGGGTGACCTTTAAAGCTTGAAACATAATAGTTAGGAATACCCGGAACAACCTCTTCAGGTTTAATTACATAAGGTATTGCCTTACGAACAGGGGCTGTGTGACAAGCCGCCAATGTTACCGCACCTAAACCAAAGCCTAAAGCTTTTAAAAAGTCACGGCGTGGAGTTACGGTACTTAACCCTGCTTCATTTAAAACATCTTCTATTGGAAGTGGCTCAGCAAATTCGTTCTTGTTGTTTTCAACAAAATCCGGAGTGTTGTTATACTCTTCTAAGCCTTTCCAGTATTTTTTATTGCTTTCCATTTAAGCTATATTACTGTTATCGAACGTTCTTTGTTATTAAACTCTATTAATAGTGACACTTACCACACTCTAAACCACCTAGCAATGCAGGAGTGATTTTCTCGCCTTTTTTGATTTTCTCATGGGCTTCAATCACTTTAGTATAGAATGCGTTGTCTTTACCTGAAATCTCTGCATTTTTATGGCAGTTGATACACCATTTCATGGTTAGTGGAGAATACTGATAGATTTCTTCCATTGTATTTACCGGACCATGACATGCAAAACATACTGGTTCATTAGGCTGTAAACCTTTTTCTTTTCTGATAGCTTCCTCACCAACTACAACGTGTTGTGAGTGATTGAAGTAAGCAAAATCAGGCAAGTTGTGTACACGTACCCACTCAACCGGCTTTTCTTTCGATTTATCGTAAGTAAGTGTATTTGGATCATAACCTATAGCAGTGTAGATCTTTTGGATCTCAGGAGAAATCTCTCCGTTGTATTTTTCAGTTGCCTGTACAGCTTTGTGACAGTTCATACAAACATTAACTGACGGTATAGAAGCATTTTTAGATTTAAATGCACCTGAGTGACAATATTGACAATCAATCTGATTAACCCCAGCGTGCAACTCGTGAGAGAACTTGATAGGTTGTACCGGCTGATAACCTGTATGTACACCTGTATCCCACATACCCATCCATCCAAATGAACCTAAGGTTATAATCAAACATAAAATGAAGAAGAATACAAACTTCTTATTTTTAAACATCTTACGTGTACCATCAGCAAAAGAAACATTTTCTTCTTCAGGAACTTCAATTCCTTGTTTCTTAAGAATCAAACGCTCTAACATTTTTACTGCACGGCCTAAAACAACCAATACAGCAATAGAGATAAGTATAATCAAGGCAACCCCTGCAATAGAGAAAGACGAAACCTCGTCAGAACCTGTTGCTACAGCTGCACCAGCCACCGCTTCTTTTTTCGGCTCGCCTGCTTTTGCATAAGCGATTACACTTTTAATCTGCTCGTCAGTCATCGTTGGGAACGTAGTCATCTCTACAGGAGAGAACTTCGTAGCCTCGATAGCCTGTTTGTCACCCGCGTCAACTAAAGCCTTCCAGTTTCTAATCCATTTAATGGCGAAAGCTTCATCCAGCTCTTTCAGCTTAGGTGTTAATGCCGGACCAGTACTGTTACGGTCTAATTGGTGACAAGAAGCACATTTATCTTTAAATATTTTTCTTCCCTCCACTACATCTTGCGCTTGTGTTGCAGAAACGATTAAAACAGATAGAGCCGTAAACATGAACGCCGACTTCCAAACTCTTCTAATGATCAATGAGATATCCCTCATAATGAGTATTTTATACTATTTTTTAAAAAACTTTATAAACGTAATTGATGTTTAAACACGGGGTCTTCACCAAAACGTCCACAAAAGTAAAATTTATTAACGTACCAATGACAAAGAAATGACAGTAAATACAATTTATAATCAATCTAAATAATGTCATTTTAATGCTTTAAACAAAGAAAATCACCAATTTCTTATAAAAATTGGTGATCCTCAAAAGGTATTGGATTATTACCTCATTTGTTATTTTGAATTACATTTTTAGTATCCATGCAAACATCAATGGAGCCACTATTGTTGCATCAGATTCTACAATAAATTTAGGTGTGTGGATATCCAACTTACCCCACGTAATCTTCTCATTAGGTACAGCACCCGAATAAGAACCATAAGAAGTTGTCGAATCAGAAATCTGACAGAAGTAGCTCCAGAATGGAATATTAGGCATTTCCATATCCTGATAAAGCATAGGTACAACGCAGATTGGGAAATCGCCAGCAATACCACCACCAATTTGGAAGAAGCCAATTCCCTTGCCTTCACTATTCTTGATATACCAATCAGCTAAATAACCCATATATTCAATACCACCCTTTACAGTAGTAGCATTAACTTCACCTTTCATCACATAAGAAGCAAAGATATTTCCCATTGTCGAGTCCTCCCATCCTGGTACAACGATCGGCAAATTCTTTTCAGCCGCAGCAAGCATCCATGAGTTTTTAGGATCAATCTCATAGTATTGCTCCAAATCACCACTCAACAACATCTTATACATAAACTCGTGCGGGAAGTACCGCTCACCAGCCGCTTCTGCATCTTTCCATATTTTATTGATGTGTTTTTGCAGTCTTCTAAATGCTTCTTCTTCCGGAATACAAGTATCCGTAACACGGTTGTAATGGTTTTCTAATAAATCCCATTCATCCTGTGGACTTAAATCACGATAGTTAGGAACGCGTTTATAATGTGAGTGCGCAACAAGGTTCATGATATCCTCTTCCAGGTTAGCACCTGTACATGAAATGATAGAAACTTTATCCTGACGGATCATCTCTGCCAGTGAAATACCCAACTCAGCAGTACTCATTGCACCTGCAAGGGTAATCATCATTTTTCCACCTTCATCTAAATGTGTTTCATATCCTTTAGCCGCATCCATCATAGCTGCTGCATTAAAATGGAGATAATTACGCTCCATAAATTGAGATATCGGTCCTCTTGTTGTACTCATCTTAATCTATTTTTTTGTTGCGGCAAAAATAGATAAATATTATTACTTAAAACTATTTGGCTTTAAACTTGCTCTGCGGACACCGATATTTAAAACCTTTCCACTATTTTAGGCCGATGAAAAAACTTTCGATTTGCACCATATTTGTTTTAATCACTTCAAACGTAATAGGGCAAAAGAAACTGATAGAAAAATACTTATCCAACAAAGCTGATACCACACGAAAAGCTAGTTTTATGCCCCTACCGGTATTCAGGTATAGTCAGGAAATAGGCTTAGAACTTGGATTAGGAACGCTTTACTCCCTTTATCTCGACAAGAAAGATCCGGCTAACCGAAGCTCTAACTTTACGGGAATACTCTCCGTTTCTACTAAAGGCCAATATAATGTTTCGCTAAAAAGCGACATCTGGACCAAACAAAACAAATACCATTACATTAGTGAAGTTAAGCTTAGACGGATGCCCTTTAATTTTTATGGCATTGGCAACGAAACTTTGCAGGCTAATGAGATACGTTTGGTTCAGGATCAGATCAAGCTGCTTATAGAAGCCGACAAAAAGCTCGCTCCAAATCTATATACGGGTTTTTCACTCGGCTTTGAGCATTTTAGTTTTAAAGATAAAGTACACGGAGGAATCTTTAGCTCTGACCCCTTTATAATTGGTAAAACAGGCGGTGATGTAATCTATGCCGGTATTTCTCAAAGTTATGATACCAGAAACTCCAATAATTACCCTACAAAAGGTTTTATAGGAAAGATTAGTTATCAATATGCACCTGACTTCTGGAGTGGAGAGAATTTCACGGGGAGCCTAATTAAGGTAAACGCCAGCAATTTCTGGTCACTATCGCCTAAGTTTGTCCTGGGCTTGAACGCCCTGTACCATACCATACAAGGTAGAAACACCCCATTCTATTTATTACCACAAATGGGTAATGATGAAATGATGCGGGGCTATTACACCGGTCGTTACCGTGATAAAAATCTCCTGGCTGCTCAAGCAGAACTCAGATACCGCTACAACAACCGCTTTGGAGCTGTGATATTTGGTGGTGCCGGACAAGTTTTTGATAATGGTGGTTTTGCAGTTAAGAGCTTTAAACCTTCCGTTGGTGCAGGCGGCAGATATTTCTTCGATCCGGAAAAAGGCTTAAGTATGCGTTTAGATTATGGCATTGGAGAGAAACGTCCAAATGAAAAACGCCAGACCGGTTTTTACATTAGTCTGGCCGAAGCATTTTAGGCTATTTCAATAATAAATTAAAATTTAATCTTAAAATGCTCTTTAGCCTGTCCCTTTCTAAAGTAAACCAACCCGATCCAGAATAAATCAATAGTTACAGTTACATCCGGATGGTTCTTTATTTCCGTCCAGGCTTCTTTCATACCTTTACTCCAATAAATATCATCAAATATCAGTAGCGACCCTTCATGTACCTTAGGCAGGCACAATTTGAAATAATTAAGCGTAGCCTCTTTTCTATGATTCCCATCAATATAAACAAAGTCCAGTTTTTCATGTTCTGCTATAACTTCAGGTAGCAACACATCAAAATTACCTACCTGCAACTCAACATTCTCCAATTCCAACTTGCGGAAATTGCGATAAGCAACCTTTGCGGTTTCGGGACAGCCCTCAATAGTCACCACCTCAGCATCCGGGCAAGCCTTAGCCAAATAAGCAGTAGTAATACCCAGACAAGTACCCAACTCTATGATACATGAAGGATTACAATCTTTCGCCAGGCGGTAAATCAGTTGAGCCAGTGCCGGACTTTTCAATGCATTTTTTGCAATCTCTTTTACTTTCTTAGTCCTGTCTTTATTTAGGTGAGAACCCGCTCCAAGGTCTGTAACCGTGATTAATGAATCGTCATTGAAAAGTTTTTTTCGCTGCGCCTCAATAGTTTTGTAGTCTGTTTTGGACTTAAAATCGTAAATTACCTCATCAGTAAGTTTATATACAAATGGGGAATGTGTACCGTGTCTGCTTTTAGCAGTGAAACGGTGCTTAAGAAAATCGCCGATAAAATTAAAAACCATAGTCGCAAAAATAGGCATTCAAATTTGCATGTGTAATGGAAAATAGTAAAGAAATAAATGCATTGGTAAAACTGCTTGACGACCCCGATCAGGAGGTCTATGAGCACGTTGAGAAACGCCTGCTCGAATATGGAACTCAAGTAGTTGATTATTTAGAAAACCAATGGGAGCATTCACTGGATACCTTACTCCAGGAACGCATTGAAAATATAGTACACAAAATCCAGTTCAATAGTGTAAAAGAAGACCTTAATTTATGGTATCATAGTGGAGCATTCGATCTTTTGCAGGGTGCTTTGGTCATTAACCGCTATCAATACCCTGATCTTGACGAGCAAAAGATCATCATCCAAATAGAAGACATCAAAAGAGAGATCTGGCTGGGACTACAGTACGAAATGAGCTCTATTGAGAAAATAAAGCTCATTAATCATATATTTTACAACGTATACGGTTTTAGTGGAAATACCAAAAACCATCATGATCCTCAAAACTCCTATATCAGTCAGGTGCTGGAAAGCAAAAAAGGAAACCAGATATCACTGGCCATAATTTACTCCACACTTGCCCAGAAATTAGACATTCCTGTATATGGCGTAAATCTGCCTCAGCATTTCATCCTCGGATATATTGATGAGAGCAAGCGCGACGAACAGGAATTTGGGGTGTTATTTTACATCAATGCCTTTAACAAAGGTGCTATTTTTGGCAAACACGATGTAGATCAGTTTCTTCGCCAGTTAAACCTCGATCCGCTTCCCGGATTTTACGCACCATGCAGTAATGTCGAGATCATTAGAAGAATCATTCGCAATTTGATTTCAGCTTATGAAAACCTGGGATCAACAGAAAAGGTAGAGGAATTGAAACAACTACAGGAAATCCTGAACAGCGACAACTTATAAAAACTTATTGCCTTTCATCCAACCCTCCAGACTTTTAAACCAGTCTTCTGTAGTGGTTTTATTTTTCATCCCAAAGCCATGACCTCCTGCCTGGTATATATGCAATTCACCCTTAACCTTTGCGTTTACCAATGCCTGATCAAACAGAATACTATTTTGAACCGGTACCGTCTGGTCATCATTGGCATGAACCATAAATGTTGGTGGTGTTTCTGCGTTTACATGCTTTTCATTAGAAAAATACGCTTTTAAATTCTCATTAGTCCCCGCCAAATTCTTTGCAGACCCTGTATGAGCAGATTCAGTAAATGAAATTACCGGATAGATTAAAATTGAAAAATCAGGGCGAAGACTAATCCCCTCCTTATTTTCAATTTTTACATCTTTATAATGTACCGTTAAGCTCGACGCCAGATGCCCACCTGCCGAAAAACCCATTATACCTATTTTTGATGGATCAACACCCCATTTTACAGCATCCCTTCTTACGCGGTATATAGCCTGCTCAGCATCTTGAAGCGGCCCTATAGATTTATCCTCCATAATCGCATCGCTAGGCAAACGGTATTTCAATACAAATGCGGTTACCCCTATCGACGCGAACCTTTCCGCAACCTGATACCCCTCATGCCCCATAGCCAATCCTGAATAACCACCACCCGGACAAATGATCACCGCAGTTCCATCCCCCTTACCTTTGTCTGGTTGGTAGACTGTAAGTGTTGGCACCGACACTTTCGTTATGCCGGCCCCTCTTTCCTCACGCATGGTGGTTACCTCCTGATAATCTGCAGGCGTAGGTTTCGCTCCTGGAATCTTTCCGGGATAAAGCGGCAACACTTCCTGAGCCATCAGGCCACTTGCAGCTAACATTAATGTCATGAATAGTCGGCCTCCTAAATACTTCATTTTAAAACTCCATTAAGTATGCTTTCAAAAAGTCATTCAACTCCCCATCCAGCACCGCCTGAGGATTTGAAGACTGGAAATTTGTACGGTGATCCTTCACCCTCCTATCGTCCAGCACATAACTCCTGATTTGTGAGCCCCACTCTATTTTCTTTTTATTGCCTTCAATTAATGCAGTTGCCTCCATCCGCTTGCGCATTTCAGCTTCATACAACTGAGATTTCAATAAACGAATTGCATTCTCTTTATTTTGTAGCTGAGACCGCGACTCCTGATTTTTAATGATAATCCCGGAAGGTTTATGATGCAACCTTACAGCAGTCTCCACTTTATTTACATTTTGTCCACCCGCCCCACCGGAACGGAACGTTTCAAACTCAATTTCAGAATCCTTTACTTCTATCTCAATGGTATCATCAACCAAAGGATAAACATATACAGAAGCAAAAGAAGTATGCCGGCGGGCATTCGAATCAAAAGGAGAAATTCTGACCAAGCGATGAACTCCATTTTCCCCCTTTAGGTAACCATAAGCAAATTCGCCCGAAAACTGTAGTGTTACCGATTTAACACCTGCAATTTCACCCTCCTGGTAATCCTGTTCAGTAATTTTATACCCGTTCTTTTCGCCCCACATCATGTACATACGCATCAGCATATAGGCCCAATCACAGCTTTCTGTTCCTCCTGCACCTGCAGTGATTTGGAGTACAGCAGGCAACTGATCTTCCTTATTTTTAAGCATGTTTTTTAGCTCCAGATCTTCTATTGCTTTTAAGCAGAGCTGATATTGTTCTTCCATCTCTTCCTCCGTAGCATCTCCACTCTGAAGAAAATCAAACAGCACCAAGGTATCTTCCAGCAAAGCATTTGCATTTTGCCAGGCATCAGTCCATATTTTTTTTGAGTTGATCTCCGCTATATGCTTTTCCGCCTTCTTGGGATCATCCCAAAAATTCGGCTGTAAGGTCAACTCCTGTTCAATACGAATGTCTTCTAGTCGATTTTCAACGTCAAAGATACCTCCTCAGCGACGCTACTCTGTCCCTTAAATCCTGAATTTGTTCTTTTGTCATAACCACAAATATATAATATTTATCACACAAAAAGGGTTGGATCAAAAGTACTTTCGGTCCAACCCTTTTACCGTATTATGCTATTAAACTCAGCTAAAAAAGTCCTTTCAATTTATCAATGATTCCACCGCCTGATTCTCCCTCTTTACCCCCGCTGAACAGATTGGTGATGTCAGATAACTGAAACTTGCCATCTGGTCCCGATATCTTACTAATTATATCCTGAATATTAAATGAACTATCATTAGGGTCATTTGTCTTATTCACAAATTTTCCAACAATATTAGGAATCACAGAAGAAGCTATATTTTTGGCCGATTCCAAATTGATACCCATCCCCGCCAGTTTATCCGTAAAACCAGCCGTGGCAGCCTGTGCAACCGAACTACCTTCTGGATTCCCTCCCTTAAAGGAATCCACAAGACTACTTAAGTTTCCAGATGATAGGTGTTGTTTAATTGCATCAACAATCGACCCCGAAGCAGCTGAAATAGCCGCTTCATTTTGCTCGTTCGGAACTTCACTATTGTTTACAATAGCGTCCTGAACATTTTCCTTTACCAATTGATTTAAATTGTCTAACATAGGTGTTTTTTTAAAAGGTTTTATAATCTAATCTACCGCTAATAATCTGTCCTTGCTAACAAACAGCGCATTAGGCGATTGTGTTTCAGAGCATTGTCCTGCAGCTTACCCAACATGAAACTTCAAGCCCTACCCAGTCCTATAACATCTCGCATACTTTATTGTTATTAAATAGATATAGAATTATATGAAATAAAATAAACCATTACATTTACAAAAACATTAACCATTATGCTACCAACAGTAAACTTCACAGAAACAGCTGCGTATAAGTACCTTGCCGATCATTTCATCGACCTAAACAAGAAGAGTCTTAAAGAACTTTTCACGGAAGATGAAGCCCGATTTGAGAAATTTTCCCTTTTGTTTGAGGACATTCTGGTAGATTATTCTAAAAATAGAATAGACGACACCACCATTGCATTACTCATACAATTGGCCAGAGAGTGCAAATTGGACGAAGCCATTAAGGCAATGTTTAGCGGAGAAAAGATCAACCAAACAGAAGGCAGACCGGTATTGCATATCGCATTGCGAAACCTAAGCAATGAAGAAATCCTGGTGGATGGTAAAAATGTAGTACCTGAAGTAAACAAGGTGCTCGATAAGATGGAGAAGTTCAGTCAGCAGATTATCTCTGGAAGCTGGAAAGGGTATACCGGGAAAGCCATTACCGATGTGGTAAATATTGGCATCGGAGGTTCTGATTTGGGCCCGGTAATGGTTACTGAAGCTTTAAAAGCATACAAGAATCACCTAAACATGCATTTCGTATCCAATATTGACGGTACACATATTGTAGAAACTCTGAAAGCTGTTGATCCTGAAACCACATTGTTCCTGATTGCCTCCAAAACTTTCACTACACAGGAAACCATGACAAACGCCAATACTGCGCGGGATTGGTTCCTCGAAAATGGAGCAAAAAATGAAGATATAGCCAAACACTTCGCTGCATTGTCTACCAACGAAAAAGATGTAGCAGCATTTGGTATTGATACCGATAACATGTTCGAATTCTGGGACTGGGTAGGCGGCAGGTATTCATTATGGAGTGCGATCGGCCTTCCTATTGCCTTAAGCATTGGCTTCGATAACTTTAAACAACTACTTGCCGGAGCTCATGCTGCTGATCAGCATTTTGAAAGCGCCGAGTTTGAGATCAATGTACCGGTAATACTGGCCTTGATCGGCGTATGGTATATTAATTTCTTTGATGCAGAAACACAGGCCATCTTACCTTACGATCAATATATGCATCGTTTTGCGGCTTATTTCCAACAAGGAGATATGGAAAGTAATGGAAAACATGTAGACCGTAATGGAAATGATGTGACGTATGAAACAGGTCCAATTATCTGGGGCGAGCCTGGAACGAATGGACAACATGCTTTCTATCAACTGATTCATCAGGGTACGCGCATTATCCCTTGTGATTTTATAGCCCCTGCACAAAGTTTAAACCCAATAGGAAACCACCATCCTATCTTACTTTCAAACTTCTTTGCACAAACGGAGGCCCTTATGAATGGTAAAACCAAAGAAGAAGTCGTTACCGAACTAAAGAAAGAGGGTAAATCTGATGCAGAAATCGAAAAACTAGCCCCATTCAAAGTATTTGAAGGAAACAGACCAACCAATTCAATCCTGCTGAAGAAAGTTACGCCATATAGCCTTGGAAACCTGATTGCCATATATGAGCACAAGATATTTGTACAGGGCATCATCTGGAATATATTCAGTTTTGATCAATGGGGTGTAGAATTGGGCAAACAGCTTGCGAAGAGCATCTTACCGGAACTGGATGGCAATGCGGCTATCACTTCTCATGACGGATCTACCAACGGACTAATTAATCAGTATAAGAGCTGGAGATAAGGGGATCAAACTTTTTTAATGACATTTTGTTCTAATTCAGTATTTTGGATTATATAAACCTGCATGATTTATGGAAAATAACTCGTGCAGGCATCATAATTAAAAGGGTACATTAATTCGTCCTTAAATATGAAAACAAATCATTAAAAAACGCAAAATGAAAACAGTTAGAAACATTTTAGTATTGGCTACATTGCTGATTGCAATACAAGTAAACGCGCAAACTGATAAAGCAACTACCATAAAGGTAATTGACAACCAGCATTATATTTTCAATGCTACTTCTGCAATGCCAATGGCGAATAACGACGTAAATAGGATTTTAAGCAGAATGCCAGGTAATGGTGGAGGTGGAACAATCCAGCTTTCCGGAGCGCAATACCAACTTATTGTGACTAAAGACAGCATTGAGGCTTACCTGCCTTATTATGGAAGGGCTTATAGTGCAACCTTAAACCCTGACGATGCAGGTATTAAATTCAAGTCTAAGAATTTTACATATAAAGCCGAAAAAAAGAAAAAAGGTTCGTGGATAATTACCATGAACTTTAAGGACGCCAAAGATACCCAGTCTATGATTTTAAATGTTTCTGATAATGGATACGGTACGCTTAGCGTAAACAGCAACACCAGACAGTCGATATCCTTTAACGGTTTTATTAGCGAACCTAAAGAGAAAAAGGAATAAAGAGCAAGGATTAAAGAACCAGGAATAAAGAGCAAGGATGAAGGAGCAAAGACATTGGGCGCTTAGTCTTTCATCCTTGTTCCTTGCTCCTTCATCCTTATTCCCAAATCCTTATTTTTTAGGCACTAATTTTACTTCAAATAGCTTAGGCCATTTCTTTCCGGTAACAAACAAGCGCTTACCTACAACATCCCAGGCGATGCCATTCAGTACGTTATTTGCGCGCTCCTCGCCATCTTTAAAGTAATCAGCTGGCAACAACCCCGAAAAATCAATTTCTTTCTCTACAACGCCTGATTTAGGGTCAATCACTATAATAATATTTTTAGTATATACATTGGCATAAATCTTACCATCAATGTACTCCAATTCATTCAGTGAATCTACAGGGCCATTATTGTCATACACATCTATAGACCTTTCTTCTTTATAAGTATCTTTATTCAGAAACCAGAGCTTATTAGTTCCATCTGATTTAATCAGTTGAGTCCCATCAAAACAAAGGCCCCAGCCTTCCATGCTTGCCTGATATGGAAATGTGGATAATTGCTTAAATGATTTTGCATCAAATATCAATCCTAAACGATTTTGCCACGTCAGCATCACGATTTTATCACCTACCAGACTTGATCCTTCGCCAAAATACTGATCATCCAATTTAATCTGTTGCAATACTTTCCCAGATTTTACATCTACCCAACGTAGGGTTGAATGTTTTTCCTGTCCAGTACTTTCCAAAAACCGACCATTATGGTATTCCAGACCTTGTGTATAAGCCGAAGTATCGTGCGGCATGGTATTGATTACCTTATATCCATACAGCTCCGGTTTAACCGCCGATTTAAGCTCTATATTGATCGTTAGGGTATCTTTAACTGTTCCATTGTCTACAACAGCAGTAATTAGCTTATACCCCAACGACAGACCTGCAGTACTTACAGAAATCGCATCAGCGTTATTCTTTATACCTACTTCCTTGCCATCCAATAAATAGGTCGCAGAAGTCACATGTGCTCCTTCCGGAACATCCAGTGCAATTTTTACTTCATCACCAAGTCCAAAAGACTGGCCCTGCTCAGGCAACCTAAATGAAAAAGCCGGAGCAGATGATTTTTCCTTGCAGGAAATCACAAACAATAAACTAAATAACAAGCAAACGACAGGCATTGCTTTACTAAATGTACTTTTAACTTGGCCAGAATGCATCTTCAATATGATTAATTTTATAAAGGTGTTTATTTTCAAAAACAATTGCAATAATGTCAAAACGAATCTCTCCTTCATGCTGCTTCATTTCTATATAGGCTGAAGAGGCAAACTCAAGCTGCTTCTCCTTTTTATAATTCACAAATTCCTCAGGTTGCCCATAATCTACTGAAGTACGTGTTTTCACTTCGACAAAAACAATGGTCCCCTGCAGATCTGCAATTATATCTACTTCCGCTCTTGCACATTTCCAGTTCGTATTTAAAATCCTATAACCGGAATTCTCCAGATAAGCTACAGCAATTTCTTCGCCCCGTTTACCCAGATCATTGTGCGTTGCCATCTCTATTTTAAGATTGTAATGCCTAAATGTTTAGAAATCTCCTTCTCCACCCCTTTCATCGCCACAAATCTTTGCATTAAAATCTCTATATTCACAGGGTCTACTTCCGTTTTAATTTCGTGAGCAATATCGGAAAGAATTCCTGCTATTTTGGCTTTTTTCAAGTGAAATAAACCACCCAAAATAGTCGCTTTCAAGTTTTCACTTTCATCCTTAACATAAATATTATGTTTAGCCTCCCAATTCTCACTTAAGATGTAGGGCGATGTGGAAAGCGTAATCGCAAGGTCCGCAATTTCACGATCCTGACTTTTTATAAATTGACTGGCAACAGGCAAGTGCCCATTTTCAATTTCCTCCCTATAGTTTTCAATAATACGGTTACAGAGCCTATCTTCGAAGACCACATCCGTTAAATTCTGGATAATAAACGATCCAATATACATATTATCGATACCATCCCAGGTAACCAACTCGTGGCCAAATGCCAACAATAACCGTACAATTTCCCGTTCCTGAATCTGATCATTGCTGGCTTGAGCTGTTGGAGCAGGCGCCTCATAAGGGCCAGAGCTTTCAAACAGGTTATCTGGCGGTCCATCTTCGTAAGGCTGATAGGCGTTGTTTTGATGTTGCTGAAAAGACTGTGTCTGCGGACTTGGAGTATTCCCGGAAGCTTTCTTAAACTTTGCAATCCGCATTTTGCTGAGTTCAGACAGTAATGTCTTTTCCTCAACCTGCAATAAACTGCTACATTCTCTTATAAAAACTGCTGCCTTAATCTCATCTGGGATCTTGGCAATACTTTCTATGATATCTCTGATGATGCCAGCCCTTTTTATTGGGTCGGTACCAGCCTCTTTAAGTAAGATATTGGCTTTATATAAAATAAAGTCCCTGCGGTTACTCTCTATGTATTTTTTAAACTCTCCAGATCCTACATGGTGCATATAAGAATCCGGATCATGGCCATCCGGAAAAAGCACAACTTTAACATTGAGCCCCTCTTCCAGGATCATATCCAATCCACGCAAAGAGGCCTTTATCCCCGCAGCATCCCCGTCATAAAGAATAGTCACATTCTCTGTAAATCTACCAATCAACCGGATCTGCTCAGTGGTTAAAGAAGTACCTGATGAAGCCACCACATTCTCTATCCCAGCCTGGTGCACAGCCAGTACATCTGCATAACCCTCGACCAGATAGCAATTGTCGAATTCCCTAATGGCCTTCTTTGCATGATACAAACCATACAACACATTAGATTTGTGGTAAATATCACTCTCCGGAGAGTTTACGTACTTAGGAACATTCTTATCCGTTTTTAAAGTCCGCCCACCAAAGCCAATTACCCGACCTGTAAAGTTGTGAATAGGAAACAATACCCGACCTCTAAAGCGGTCATATAACTTGCCTTTATCATTTCTGATGGCCAGTCCTGTTTTTTCAAGGTATTCTTCCTTATGTCCGGCAGCAACTGAACTTTGAATCAGCGCATCCCATGAATCGGGTGAATAACCTACCTGGAATTTCTTTAAAATATCCTCCCTAAAGCCACGCTCTTTAAAATAGCTTAATCCTATTGCACGGCCATCACTACCCGTCCACAACTCATTGGAGAAATAGTTGGCGGCGTATTCGGAAACAATGTATAAACTTTCACGCGCATTCTGGGCTTCAATATTTTGGGGCGACTGTACCGTCTCCTCTACCTCAATATTGTATTTCTGCGCAAGGTATTTCAGTGCCTCCGGGTAAGAATACTTCTCGTGGTCCATAATAAAATGGACCGAATCTCCCCCTTTACCACAACCAAAGCACTTATAAATCCCTTTAGTAACTGAAACGTTAAAAGAAGGTGTTTTCTCATTATGAAAAGGGCAGTTCCCAATTAAACTGGTACCCCGCTTCTTTAGCGCAACAAAATCACCCACCACCTCTTCAATGCGGGCAGTGTCCATTATTTTGTTGATCGTATCCTGATTAATCATTCCTTCCTCTTCCTCCTGTCAATTGTAAATTATTTTTTATTAATTCTGCTGAAATCCAAATCCTGGAAATCATAGCTAAAGTCTGTCAATGGTGAAATAGCTTCCATTTTTATTCCGCTTGCCTGCCCATCTTTTCCTAAAGCAAAAATAACATAAGCATCCGCATTCATGCTACTGTCATTCCATTTTACAATAAACGTATTTCCTTTATAAAAGGACATCTTCCCTTTTAATTTAGGAGATTTAATCGCTTGAAACCATAAATCGGCTCCATTTTTAACCACATTAATTTCCCCAAACCAGTCATCTCTAAATTTTCCAGTATATATATCCAGATCGGGTTTGGCGATGTTCTTATTTTGTGCCGCCGCAATATCAGCCCAAACTTTTTTAGTTATGGCCTCGCCCTCTTCATGACTTTTTAATTCATTGGTTCTATATTGCTTGATACGGTCCTTTCCCTTAATACCAAAATATCCATCTTTAATAGAATTCGTAATTGCTGTAAAAGCTGCTCCGGACTCTTGATTGGTCAGGACAATAATACCCAACTTAAGTTCCGGAATTAGCGTTACCTGAGTTACAATGCCTCCAAGGCCACCTGTATGTGATGCTTGCAAATAACCATTCACATCACTCAAAAACCAACCTAAGCCGTAGCTGTTAAAATGCGTGTTGTAGGGCGATCCACCACCCATAATGGTTTGCGGACTCCACATTTCCTGATGCGATGCAGCTGTAAATATCTTTTTACTCAGATTTTCTCCGTATTTACCATCATTCAATTGCATAACTGCCCATTTACTCATTTCAGCTACATTAGACCAAATCCCGCCCGCTGCATTCGCAATAGAGGTAAATTCCTTCCCAATCACAGTGATTTTACCATTAACAGGAGCGTGCGCATCGATTGAATTTCTATTGTCTTTTAAACGCGAATAATCTGCTGCACTTTCGGTCATGCCTAATGGCCTCATGATCCGCTGCTCGATAAAGTCTTCCCAGGTCATGCCAGATACCTTTGCCAAAACCTCTCCAGCCACCACATACAACAGGTTATCATAATCAAACTTGGTTCTAAATCCTGATACAGGTTTCAAAAACCTTAAATTATGAATCAGTTCCGCTTTAGTTACAGTAGTAGAATCTGGCCAGATCATCAAATCGCCGGCACCAAGCCCCAGTCCGCTTCGATGTGTCAACAAATCCCTAACGGTGAACTCCTGAGTTACATAAGGATTATACATTTTAAAGTCAGCGATCAGGTCTACCACCTTATCATCCCAGCGCAACTTCCCTTCATCAACCAGAATAGCCAGGCCCGCGGCAGTAAAGGCTTTACTATTGGACGCAATTCCAAAAAGCGTATGATCCGTTACAGATGCTTTTGTCTGCAGTGACCGTACACCATAACCTTTGCTGTGAATCACTCTACCATCTTTTACAATAGCAACCGCAATTCCCGGAACATCAAAAGTAACAAGCGCCTTTTGAACCAGGCTATCTACCTGCGCTGAGCTCAATTGCGCTTTTACAGCAAAGTTAAACAGCAATAAAGCCAGTAAGCCCATGATTTTGTTTCTATTCATAGAGAAAATACTTGTTTTATAAAGTTATAAAAAAACCTTCTTCTTCGTTATTTACCCATGTGGTAATCTCTTTGCAAAACCAACACACTAGCCCTTTCCTGCTTCTTCATCGGAACATTCCAATTTCCCTGATAGCTGATCTTGGCAGGCAACTTCTCCTCCCCAAAATAACGCATTTCAATGTTCATTTGGACATTGAAATCAAAAAGCATATTGCTGTATTTCATATCCACATATCTACCCAGAATTTCAAAGTTACGCTTATCAAAAATAGTCGTTAGTTCTTTAATCATTAGGCCATCCTTAGTCCAATTGCTCAGGTCGGGCTTTACCGTAACCTTAAAACGGTAAACAGGAATGGAGTCCAGATACGTTCCGCTATAAAAGCTATAATCATAATACTGCCGCATATTGGCAGTAAAAATCTCTGTTTTACTACCTATAAAGGGCAATCCCTTAACCGGTCGGCCTGGAGAAAAGATCAATGTTTTTAATTTGTCTTTATACCCTGCAAGAGCTCCATCTGCCTTCCCAGCAACTGATTCGGAAGAATAGGAAGACTGATAAGCGTTCATAAAAATATAGTCAAACATCTCAACCGTATAAAGGTCATATTTCCCATTTTTCTTAAAAAGCTTACCGGTATCCTGTTTTACCAGATATTCCAGCCATGGAGCCGAAGCATTCCGCTTCACCTTACTGTATAAACGCCCGGTTACCTTGTTCTTTTTATCGTACGTGTAAATGTTATTCTCGGCTATAAACGCATATTTCTTCATATTTCGAAAAGCCTGGTAAAAGCTCGTATCAGAAATCACAGCTCTGATAAAAGTCTCGGCACTTAAACGCTCAGCAGTAATATTTACAGCAGAATCCAGCTGAACGGTTTTAATCGTATCCGGATTAAAGCGGGGAACCACCTGCCCAAACCCTTTAAAAGACAACACCACCAGAGCTGTAAACAAGAGTAATCTCTTCATTAATTACCCAACTGCTTTACTGCCATATAAGCCATTAAGCCTGTAGATAGCTTCAAAGCATCTTCGTCTATGTCAAAATTTGGCGTATGCACAGAATAACAGGTGTCCTTCTCTTTATTCCCGGTGCCTAATCTGTAGAAACAGGCATCGGTAATCTGCGAGTAATAAGCAAAGTCTTCAGCAGCCATCCAGATATCCAAATCAACTACATTTTCCTTACCTAAATAATCTTCGGCACTTGCACGCACATTTGCGGTTACTTGCGGCTCATTGATTAAATAAGGGTAACCATCCATAATGTTAAATTCACAGCTTCCGCCCATGCTTTCTGCAATGCCTTCGGCCATTTTTTTCATCAAACGTTTAGCTTCCTTACGCCATTCCTCATTCAGTGTCCTGAAAGTACCTTCCAGTTTTACCTCATTAGGAATGATATTCGTTGCACCATTGGCAATTACCTTACCAAAAGAAAGCACCGATGGTAAACGCGGATCGGCATTTCTGCTCACAATCTGTTGTAAGGCCACTACAATATGTGAGGCAATCAAAACCGGATCTATATTCTGATGTGGCTGAGCTCCATGCCCGCCTTTACCGCGCACAGTTACATATAGCTCATCTGTAGAGGCCATATAAATACCTGAGCGGAAACCTACCTTACCCGACTCAATCAAAGGCATTACATGCTGCCCGATGATCTGCTGAGGTTTAGGATTTTCCAATACACCTTCTTTGATCATGATGCTTGCCCCACCAGGCAACATTTCTTCTGCAGGCTGAAATATCAATTTCACAGTCCCACCAAACTCTCCCTTCAAACTATTCAAAATATAGGCTGTCCCCAGCAAAGAAGAGCTATGTACATCATGACCACAGGCATGCATTACACCCGAATTTTTAGAAGCATAAGGTTTATCATTAGCCTCCAATATCGGCAATGCGTCCATATCAGCACGCAAAGCGATGATCTTGTCCGAAGGAAGCTCACCGGTAATCAATCCAACAACGCCTGTATTGGCCATTTCAGTAAAAGGAATACCCCAATCTGTTAAAATACCCTTAATAAATGCTGAAGTTTGAAATTCCTTAAAAGAAAGCTCCGGATTAGCATGCAAGTGGTGACGATAGCCCACAACCTGCTCAAATATATCGCCGGAAAGTGCCTTAATCTTATCTTTAATTATCATTGCTGTAATTTAAATTAGGTGCATTAATCTTTTCCCTGAAAATAAACAACGTAGGGAATATCTGTCTAAGCTCATTCATTAAGTGCTGTGCTTCCAGCCGTGTTCTGAAATCACCTACCCGTAAATAATAATTTGGTTGCTTATAAGTAATGTAGGTATTTAACTCAGGATAGCTGGAGTTGAATTTACTCTGCTCGTTAAAAACCTCACGCCTGTCCGATCCGTAAAAGATCTGTACGCGGTAACCCATTTGTGAAACAAGCGTTGTTCCCGGTCTGCCACTCCCTGCCGTTCCCGGAGTACTGGTAGCTGCAGATTTTAAATTTAATTCTATGCGTTTGGCAATTAAACTGTCTATCATAGGGTCCTTTACTACCGAAACTACCCCCTTTGTTTGAGCAAATGCGACAGCAGAAAAACAACACAATAAGCCAGTTAACAATTTTTTCATGAAAGAATATAAAAAAAGAATGCCGAATTCTTTACAAAACTCGGCATTCTATATGTTTATTACAAATTACAATCCTGCACCATGGCAGTTTTTGTATTTCTTACCACTACCGCAAGGACAAAGGTCATTTCTGCCCACAGTAACTTCTTTGCGTATCGGTTGCTGAGGTGCCAGCTCACGGGTATCATCCATTACATCGGCACTGCTGGTAGACTGTCCGAACTCTGGTTTAGACATTTTCAATCTGCTTGGTGCTGGCCTTGGCGCCTGTGCTTCTCTTACATCATTAGGGTCTGTTTGTACAGGGATTCCACCTTTATATAAGAAACTTACCACCTCTTTGTTCACTGCATTCAACATGTTTTTGAACAAATTAAAGGCTTCCATTTTATAGATGATCAATGGATCTTTCTGCTCGTAAACTGCATTTTGAACCGACTGCTTCAATTCATCCATTTCACGCAAATGTTCTTTCCATGACTCATCGATCAAGGCCAGTACAATTGTTTTCTCAAATGATTTGGTAATTTCGCGCCCACCATTGTCTATTGCTTTTTTAAGACCAACAGGCACTTGTACGCTACGTAGTCCATCAGTAAATGGAACCACGATCTGCTCGATCTGCTCACCTCGCTCTGCAAACACCTGGTTCAATACCGGCATCGCCTGACTAATGATGGCATCTGATTTCCTTGCATAGAAAGCTGTAACCTCCTCAAACAATTTATCAGTTAAAGTATGAATGCCTTTTGAGTTAAATTCTGCCTCATCGATAGTTGTATCTGCAGAGAAATTTTTAATTACTTCCAGTTTAAACCCTTCGTAATTACCTTCTTCTTTATATTCAGTTACAATATCTTCCGCAACATCAAATACCATATTGCTCATGTCTACATCCAAACGATCGCCAAACAAGGCATTTCTACGTTTCGAATAGATTACAGAACGCTGTGAGTTCATTACGTCATCATACTCCAGCAAACGCTTACGAATACCAAAATTGTTTTCTTCAACTTTCTTCTGTGCACGCTCAATAGATTTGGTAATCATCGAATGCTGAATCACCTCACCATCCTCAATACCCATTTTCACCATGATGTTGGAAATCCTTTCAGATCCGAATAACCTCATTAAGTTATCTTCAAGAGATACGAAGAACTGAGATGAACCCGGATCACCCTGGCGACCGGCACGACCGCGCAACTGTCTGTCTACACGACGAGACTCATGACGCTCAGTACCTACGATGGCCAAACCTCCTGCTTCTTTAACGCCTGGGCCTAATTTAATATCCGTACCACGACCCGCCATGTTGGTCGCAATGGTTACCTGACCTGTCTGACCTGCTTCGGCAACAATATCCGCCTCTTTCTGGTGCATCTTCGCGTTCAACACATTGTGCTTAATTCCACGAAGTTTCAGCATCCTGCTCAATAGTTCCGAAATCTCTACCGAAGTAGTACCCACCAATACCGGCCTACCTGCTTGCGTTAGTTTTACAATTTCTTCTGCTACTGCATTGTATTTTTCGCGTACTGTACGGTAAACATAATCCTGATGATCTTTTCTTGAAATTACTCTGTTGGTAGGAATCTCCACCACATCCAATTTATAGATAGACCAGAACTCACCTGCTTCCGTAGTTGCAGTACCCGTCATACCACAAAGCTTGTGGTACATTCTAAAGAAGTTTTGCAAAGTAACAGTAGCATAAGTTTGTGAAGCATCCTCTACTTTCACATTCTCTTTAGCCTCAATTGCCTGGTGTAAACCATCAGAATAACGACGACCATCCATAATACGACCAGTCTGCTCATCAACGATCTTGATCTTTCCTTCATCAATGATGTACTCTACATCAATCTCAAACAAAGTATAAGCTTTCAACAACTGGTTCACAGAGTGAATGCGTTCTGCTTTGATTGAATAATCGCGCATCAAAGCATCTTTCTTTGCAATTTTCTCTTCGCTGCTTAATGATGATTTCTCAATCTCAGCAATCTCAGTACCTACATCAGGCAATACAAAGAAATGTGCATCTTCACCAGATTTGGTGATCAGCTCAATACCTTTTTCAGTCAACTCAACCTGATTGTTTTTCTCATCGATATAGAAGAACAGTTCCGAATCTACCTTAGGCATATTCTTAGACTGATCAGCCATATAATGATTCTCCGTTTTCAATAAGGTTTGTTTCACACTACCCTCGCTCAAAAACTTAATCAAGGCTTTATTTTTAGGTAAACCACGGTGCGCACGTAAAAGTGCTAAACCACCTTCACCTTCTTCGGTTCCGGCTTTACCGTCGTTAATTAATTTCTTAGCTTCATTTAAAGCTCTGGTCACATATTCTTTCTGCGCATTTACCAGGCGTTCAATCCTTGGTTTCAACTCATGAAACTCGTGCTGATCACCAAAAGGAACAGGTCCGGAAATGATCAAAGGTGTACGGGCATCATCAATCAATACTGAATCGACCTCATCCACCATCGCAAAATGCAATTTACGTTGTACCAGCTGGTCTGGAGTCTGCGACATGTTGTCACGCAGATAATCAAAACCAAACTCGTTGTTGGTACCGTAAGTAATGTCAGCTAAATATGCATTTCTACGCTCTTGCGAGTTCGGCTCATGTTTATCAATACAATCTACCGAGATACCGTGGAATTCAAACAAAGGACCATTCCACTCCGAGTCACGACGGGCGAGGTAATCATTCACCGTTACAATGTGTACACCTTGCCCAGCTAGTGCATTCAGATATGCTGGCAATGTACTTACTAAGGTTTTACCCTCACCAGTAGCCATCTCAGCAATTTTACCACTATGTAACACCATACCACCAATCAACTGCACATCATAATGTACCATGTTCCAAAGAACTTCTACACCTGCAGCTTCCCAATGATTAGCCCAAAGTGCTTTATCACCCTGGATCACTACATTTTTCTTACGGGCAGCATAATCGCGGTCAAATTGTGTAGCGGTAACCTCTAATGTTTCATTTTCAGAAAAACGTCTCGAAGTTTCTTTAACTACAGCAAAAGCTTCAGGCAGGATCTGCTGCAAAACCACCTCAAGTTCTTTATCACGGTCTTTAATCAACGCATCAATCTGATCGTATATAGCTGTTTTTTCAGCTAATGACAATTCCTGACTTTCGCCATCGGTTTTTAAACCACTGATTTTACCGTCAATTTCCGCTAATGCTTTCGCAATAACATCTTTAAAGTATACTGTTTTATTACGTAACTCATCGTTGCTTAATGAGGATAGCTTTGCGTATTCCTGGTTTATTTTTACGACAATAGGCTGTAATGCCTTTATATCTCTTTCTGATTTGCTTCCAAATACCTTGGTTAAAAATCCTAACATATTATGTTTTGTGTTTATATTTCTTTTAAAATGATCAAATTACAACAACCAAGCCATGTAGCTAAATAAGCCACAATGTCAGTCGTAGGGCAATAAAATACTATTGCGCAAAGGGGTTAGCCCTATATTTTATTTAAGCGGGAAGGGAATTAGGGACTATTGTTTTTAGTCTGTTCCTTTATTGTCAGGTCGACTATGATATAATTATTGATCCTATGTTTTTCAATCTGCTGCTCTGGCAATAATCCTATCGAGGAAAGTGCGCTGTAAGACAAAAAGAAAGGATGTCGCTCCTCATCAACCTGTTTTAACCTTACTGTTGATGCTTCTTTGTTTACCTGTTGACTATTACAATACTTCGTTACAAGGCGCAATCCTTCAATCCGCTCCGCCTTAGCAAGGTGGGTCAGACTAAAAAATACCAGCGATAAAGTAACAATATGTCTCATCTTTTGGGCAAGCGTTTTAATTTATATAAGGCACTTCAGCGGCCAAATCTAATTTTATTCTTTTACATAAAGAAATATGTGGCGCGCAAATTCTATTCCAACATCAAAAACCAGTGCCATGATGGCAATATCAGGGTGGATTTTTTCAATGTTATTATGCATATTTGTTAGAAAAATCATATGGCAGATTTCCGTTTAGCTGTTTTTTATACCGTTGCCAAAAGGCTAAGCTTTACCAAAGCCGCTGAAGAATTATTCATTAGTCAGCCTGCTGTTACAAAGCATATTCGGGAGCTAGAACAAGAATATAACAGCAAGCTGTTTGACCGCAACGGAAATACCATCAAACTTACCCAAGCAGGCAACCTATTGTTAAAACATGCCGAAACAATCTTTGCCGCCTATAGGGCTATAGATTTTGACATGAATGCACTGCAACAGAAAGATAAGGGTCTATTGCATCTTGGCGCAAGTACAACCATATCGCAATACATCATTGCCCCAATCCTAGCTGGCTTTAAAAAGAAATTTGCAGAGATAGAATTAAAGTTGATTACCGGCAATACCGAGCAAATAGAGAAGACCTTAATCGAAAAAGAGATTGAACTTGGGATTGTAGAAGGACAATCGAAAAACCAGGAGATCAGCTATTCTGATTTTATCAAGGATGAGATTGTATTGGTTTGCCATAAAGACCACCCCCTTGCAAAAACTACTGAAATTGAACCTGCTGCCCTTCCTTCCTATAATTTCATTGTGCGCGAACAAGGATCCGGTACACGCCAGGTAATTGATCATGCATTAAAAACCCAGGGACTAAACTTATCAGATTTACCAGTCGAAATTCAACTCGGCAATACAGAAAGTATCAAAGCATACTTACTACACTCCACCGCAGTAGCCTTTTTATCTATACATGCAATCAGCAGGGAGCTACTAAGCGGCGAGTTGCGTATCATAGAGATTAAAGACATCAGTATAACCCGAAACTTCTATTTCATTTATCTTAAGGGTAAACCAGACCCCATTGCAGAGAAAATGATGCGTTTTGCCAGACTGCATTATAACTTGAAGTAAGTCTATGGTTTTGTTTTCTTTAATGATGCGATATCACCAAGATCCTTCTTTCTTCCGGAAGCCTCTTTGTTTTTAATAAACTCATTAATATTTATAAAGTTAACTTTAAGCTCATCTACCAACCCATCAACTTTATTGATATAAGCTTCGTCAAATTCGACACCCGATACTGCATTTAAAATATCAATCCTCAAGGGTGGATATCCTAATTGAGTAACATAGTTTTCTTTTAAAAAATCCTGCTCTGTAAGACCTAAGGATCCAAACCCAAAATCATTTAGTACAGCGACCATTTTCGAAGCATTATCCGAACTTGGTTTAATCCAAATATCTAAATCACCGGTATGCCTGGGACGACCATGATACGCTAATGCGTGAGCCCCGACAATCATATAATCAACCCCATGAACATTCAGAAGTTCTATAAAATCAATAAAATCCTGTTCAAAAATCATAGCTTCCTTTGATGGACTATTTTTTCAATCTTTTCTGGAAAAACACCATCCGTCCAAGTAAAATAGTTTTTCCTAAGGCGACTCACTTCTGACAACCTTTCTGCTGCAGTTTTGCTTAACCAAAACAAAACATCAAGATTATCCTCGTCCTCCATCCTAACTTGATGAACCACCATTGCCATTTTCCTATTTCGCATCATATTTATTGCTATCAATTTTTTACAGAAT
The DNA here is from genome assembly GCA_029202485.1 of Candidatus Pedobacter colombiensis. NCBI lineage: Bacteria > Pseudomonadati > Bacteroidota > Sphingobacteriia > Sphingobacteriales > Sphingobacteriaceae > Pedobacter > Candidatus Pedobacter colombiensis. The sequence continues at coordinate 4,808,816 of CP119313.1, forward strand.
TGAATAACTGCTCTGTTACAAAAATACTAAAACCAAGTTACAATTTAATGTAATCACATAACTATCTTTTAGCTATTTTGCCAATACCAATGTATCCACATACTATTATCAACCAATGGCTTACCTAATATAAGATCAACAAAAATCTTCTACTTCATTCATCTTAAGGGCAAATCAGACCAGACTGCAGAGAAAATGATGCGTTACGCCAAGCTGCATTACAAATTGAAATCAAGCCTAGATTACGCTAACAGCTGTACAAGTAGCTTTAGGGCATAGCAACCTAGTAAATCCAAACTTTAAGTTTGGATTTACTAGGTTAAACAAATAATAAAGGTCTTTAAACGATATCTTTTATAAGATTACATTATAACTTGAAGTAATGCCGGATAAACATTCGGAATAACAATACCCCAGCATACCAAGGTATTTTTGCAGTACAAATCTGCAATACGAATGGAACATCCTGTAAAACACCTCAATCAAAAAATTATCTTTATAACTACCGCGGCACTTTCTTTATTCCCCTTTATCTCACCGGGAATCGCTTTATTAATGGGGCTGGCACTGGCACAAATAATAGAACATCCTTACGCAGCCGCAAGCCAAAAAGCAACACACATTTTATTAAAAATCTCAGTTATAGGCCTGGGTTTTGGAATGAACATCTTTAGCACCATCAAGGCAGGTAAAGAAGGTATATTATTTACCGTTGCCTCTATATTTGGTGCACTAACCATTGGCTACCTTATCGGAAGATTATTAAAAATAGACTTTAAAACATCTTCTCTGATCTCTGCCGGCACAGCTATATGTGGTGGAAGTGCCATCGCAGCCCTCTCTCCGGTCATCAAAGCCAATCAAAAACAGATTTCTGTTGCGCTGGGAACGGTATTTATTCTCAATTCAATTGCGCTGTTCTTGTTTCCGGTTATTGGTCATTTACTACACCTTTCACAATCCCAATTTGGCTTATGGTGCGCCATTGCCATCCACGATACAAGTTCAGTTGTGGGCGCAGCCAGTAAATATGGCCAACAAGCGCTACAAATAGCTACAACAGTGAAGCTAGCTAGAGCATTATGGATTATTCCCGTATCCCTTGCCGCTACCTATTTGTTTAAAACAGATAAAACTAAAATGCAAATCCCTTATTTTATCGGCTTATTTATTCTGGCCATCCTGGCAAATACGTACCTTCCGTTTGTCACCAAAGCAGGTCCATATTTAGTTGGCTTTGCTAAAGCAGGCTTAAGTTTAACCTTGTTTCTTATAGGCTCCGGCTTATCATTTAAGACTTTTAAAAGCGTTGGGCTTAGCCCCCTTCTTCAGGGAACAGCTTTATGGATATTGATATCAATGGCTAGCCTTTGTGCGATTATGATGTTGGCCAAAAGTTGATCTATCCCCGATTTAGTTCGCGTTCTGGATTGATTTTATAACCAATACTTTTACGTTCGGGCTCGGGCTGGTCCCTTTTCTCCAGCAGTTCATCTAGATATTGGAACACCACTTCCATATTCTTGTCCTGGTTATCCAGTTTCTTTTTGATTTTCTCCACTTCCAGACGAAGTTCGGTATGCTCACTCAACATCTGCCGGATACGGGTAAAGGTCCTGATGATCTGTATATTTACCTCAATGGCTGTTTCGAGCACACTTGACAACATGGCCACGCCCCGTTCGATAAAAACATTTGGTGGCTTTCTTAAGCCCATCTTCTCTTTATTGGATATCACATTCTGTGATTTCCAATCCGATAGTTCCCCACTGGTCATCTGGAACATAAAGTCGCCCGGAAAACGTTTTTCATTTCGTTTTATAGCCTGGTTCAGCACACGGGTTTCCACTCCGTACATTTCTGCAAGGTGTCCATGTCCATTCAACGTTCCTTAACCTTTGGGTATGCATTGGGTAAGGGTTGGTTAAGCCTTGGTATACCCCCAAGCTTAACCAACCCTTATTCAACCTTTATTCAACGCTTACCTACAACCATCTAAATTCTCAACCCATTATTCCGTTTAAAGCATAACAAAACCAGTCCATCCTCCCCTTCTTTCATTATTTAAACTTAAACTGTGATAATTTAGCTAAAGCGGTATATTTGCTAAACAATACACGCTCCCTCATACAGTTAAAAAACAAATCAGACATAGATGAATATCTTACTATTAGGTTCCGGCGGCAGAGAAAGTGCTCTTGCATGGAAAATCAGCCAGTCTTCGAAATGCGCACAACTATTTATTGCACCTGGTAATGGTGGTACAAATGCTTACGGTAAAAACGTAAACATCAATCCCAACAACTTCGATGCGGTAAAAGCGTTGGTACTTAAAGAAGCGATAACATTGGTTGTGGTTGGTCCCGAAGAACCGCTGGTAAATGGTATTCATGATTTTTTCAAAAACGATGCTGACCTTGCCAAAATTCCGGTAATCGGACCGAAAAAAGAAGGCGCCATCCTTGAAGGAAGCAAAGATTTCTCTAAGCAATTTATGGCACGCCATGGCATCCCTACACCAGGATCTGAATCGTTTACCAATGAGACCTTACAACAGGGCTTAGCCTACCTCGAAAATCATAGCTTACCAGTCGTGTTGAAAGCTGATGGTCTTGCTGCAGGTAAGGGCGTGGTAATTTGCCAGACAATCGCTGAAGCTAAAGAAGAATTACAACTGATGCTAGGTGGAAAATTTGGAACTGCCGGATCACTGGTTGTAATAGAAGAATACCTGATGGGCATTGAGCTTTCTGTATTTGTGCTTACTGATGGTGATAACTATGTAATATTACCCGAAGCAAAAGATTACAAAAAAATTGGTCAGGGCGATACCGGCTTAAATACCGGCGGCATGGGTTCTGTTTCACCGGTACCTTTCGCCGACAAAAAGTTCATGGATACCGTAGAAGAAAACATTATAAAACCAACGATAAATGGCCTAAAGAAGGATAAAATCGATTATACAGGCTTTATTTTCTTTGGTTTATTTAAAGTTGGCGACAAGCCAATGATTATCGAATACAATTGCCGTATGGGTGATCCGGAAACAGAAAGCGTAATGCTAAGAATAGAAAATGACCTGGTAGAACTATTCATGGCCACCGCTCAGAAAAAACTAAAAGATTACAAACTAAATATCAGTCCTAAAAATGCCGCAACCGTAATGGTTGTTGCCGGTGGTTATCCGGGCGAATATGAAAAAGGTAAAGCAATCGCCGGAATTGAGAACGTACGCCGATCGCTCGTGTTCCATGCTGGAACAGCCCTTGAAGGTGGAGTCGTAAAAACCAATGGCGGGCGTGTTCTAGCAGTTTCAAGCTTGCAAGACAGTCAATTTGAAGCCCTTCAATCAGCAACTGCCGATGCAGCACGCATTTACTTTGATGGTAAATACTTCAGAGAAGATATTGGATTCGATCTGGTATAACGCATTAAAACATTAATCATGCAAAAAGGGCGTATCACAATAAATGATACGCCCTTTTTGTATTTATAAGGAACCTTATTAAGGTTGAGCCTGTAATTTCAATCCGGAAATCCCTGTAACCACTTCTTCTTCCTCTTGCTTACCCTTTTTGTTTTTCTTCTTCTTAGCACCACCATTTAAACGATCTTCCAGTACTTTTTCAAATTCCGGCAACTGATCACCCTTTAAGATCGTCCTGATGTTATCATTCGTTTCATTCTGAAGCTTATAAAACTTAGTTACATCATCTTCCTTAGATGTTCCCGCCTGCTGTCTTTTAATCAAATCCAGCTGCTGTTTCGACATATCGAACACATAATTGTAAATCACACTTTTCTGTGTTGGAGTCAGCTTCAATCTTTTTTCCAGCTCATCAACACTTTTAACAGTCATTTCCTGAGCCGTAGGCATCTTTTGTTGTGCTTTAGTGAAGACATTAAAACCCAACAACAGCATTACAACTAAAATATATTTCTTCATGATCATGTTCTATCTGCGCAATTTAGAAATTATACAATTCAAAACCAAAATGCAAAAAGCAAAATAGGGATTCTCCTCGGAGTCTGGAATCTTTTGCCTGAAGGAGGCAAAATTTCCTAGGTCTCCTCGGAAAACCCAATTTTGCCCCTCACAAAAACCTGCAAATACCAAAACCTTCCTATCAGTTAAACCGCAAAAAGGGCGAATAAACCGGTTGTCCGATCTATTCGCCCTTTTCATTATTAGAAACCACCTCTTTTCGTGAGCCCCCTCCTTCGTTTTTGTGAGGAAGAAAATTACCTTCTCAGAAAGAGCCTAGCCTTCTTCGCTTCTTCAGTGAAGTAATGCAGCTCTTGAAGAGAACGGTTGTTTTCTATTTTGCTTTGTTAAGAACCTCAGCAAGCTTCTTGTGCAGCTCCTCACCTCTCACATTCTTAGCAATGATCTTACCAGAAGGATCAATTAAAAAGTTTGCAGGGATACCACGTACGCCATACATTTTTGAAGCTGCATTGTCCCAACCTTTCAAATCTGACAACTGCGTCCAGGTTAAACCATCTTTTTCGATAGCAGCTAACCACGCATCTTTTTTACCAGGGTTATCCAATGAAACACCAAGAACAGTGAAGTTTTTGTCTTTAAAAGCATTATATGCTTTTACTACGTTAGGGTTTTCACCGCGACAAGGACCGCACCATGAAGCCCAGAAATCAAGCAACACATATTTTCCGCGGAAGTCCGACAATTTAACCGGTTTATCATTCACATCATTCTGAGTGAAATCCATGGCCATCTGACCAACACCTGTTTTTTTAGCAGACTCGATCTCCTGGCTAATGTTTTTACCAAGATCAGTTCCTTTTACTGCTGCAGAAAATTTGTTAAATGCAGTTTCAGTACCTTTAAGATCAGCATCGATATCCATAGTTCCTTTAAAGGCTACAAGACCTACATAAGAGTTAAGATTAGCTGCATAAAACTTTTTGCTTAATTCCTCTAATTCTTTTCTGATTGCTTCATCACGGCTATAAACCGTTTTCATATAAGCCTCGTCTTTACGCTCTTCAGGAGATTTGCTACGGTATTCAGCCATTAAAGCAGCACCTTTGTCGTCAGCTGATTTAGTTAATGCTTTGTATTTCGCATTATCATCATTTAATTTCGAACCTTTAACAACTGCATGTTTTACTGAATCTGTTGTCGATACGATTTGCATTACAGCAGGCTCAATGTAAAAACCCATAGCATCAACAGCAGCACCAGGTTGAGCAGCTCCGGCTGTATGCTTAATTCTGATAGAAGCCTGAGCTGGTCCTTCTACCGAACCGGTAAATGCAAACTTGCCGCCAACAATATTTACTGAGTCTGTAACCGGCTTAGCCCTTGGGCCATACATTAAATAAGCTTTTGCAGGTGAGCCTAAGTTGCCTACCTTACCGCTAATGGTAAATTTGCCTTGTGCCATTACAGCAGCAGCAGGCAATAAACAAGCTGCGATCAATGTGATCTTTTTCATAATTTTTCTTTGATTGAAATAATAAGTTTGGTTATTCTGACCCAAATGTAATTAATAGATCAAAAACATAACGCATGGTCTATTGTAATATTATAGTAGCTTTTGGAAGGTGCGCCACCATAAATCAGGCATATCACCATTAACAGCTGTGGTATAATCCTCGTACCGGCAAGGTACCAGATGATAGCGCTCATTTTTAGAAATCCCTGTAGGATAAGGCACCTGCATCCACCAGCGATCGGATTTTTTGCTCTTTACAAAAAGCAATTCTGATGACCCATCGTTTAAGCTGGCCCTGTAAATGAGGTATTGAGACTTCGGTGTTAAAGGAAAATCTTTCTTACGGTTGTAATAACCATCAACAAAATACCATACCATCTGAGCCAGCAACATCGCTGTTTGTCCGTTTTGGTCAAACGCAGGGTTAAACTCGTAAAAGCCTATCGAAGTTAGCTTATCGCTCATTCCGGCATAACGGGTAATGGCGCAAGCCTGCTCTCCGTAAAAACCATTGGGCCCGGCATTGGCATTTGCACCAGCATCCGACGAACGAATAGCTCCTATGTCAAAACTGATCATACTCGCATTACGGATGATGGGCTCCGTTAAGGTGATGTCATCCGCAAATTCGCCTAATCGGTGTGCATCAAAATACAGCTTGTTCATCACCTTTAAGCTATCCTGATTTACAAAATAGGTTTGGTACCCCACATTGCTAAAGTTGAAAAGGTAATTCGGCTGATGCAAAAGAATTTTGTTCAGGTAGGTGTCCGACTTTGCTGCAAGTCCCTCTTGATCCTCTTCATCCAGATCAAACTTACTGTCAACCACCACAAGGTCTACCTTTTGCTCCAAGCTCTCGTAAGCGAGGTATTGCGCATAAGTCAGATCTTGTCCACCGCCGATAATAACAGGCACAATATCCAGCTTGATCAACTCTGAAACGACTGTTTTCAGTGCCACATAAGTATCTGAAATCGATGCCCCTGCTTTGATATTACCCAAATCAATGATTTTTGTGGTAAAAGCACCTTCATTTAAACTGTAAAACTGAGCCCTGAAATAATCCGGTGCCAGTCCACAGCCTTCATTATTTACCGCAGCACGATCATCCTGCACACCAAAAATGGCAATATCATACTGCTTTTCGTCCAGCTGAGGGAATTTGTCAGTATAAAACCCGGCCTTTAAACCTAGCTGACTGGTATAGAATCCCTGTTTAGGTGCAAATTTATCGGGGTTTACCGGAGAAAAAAAATCTGATAAAGACATATTGTGATATAATGTATGGCATCAAATATCTATTTTTGAGCGCATATATTAATGAACATCCTAAAAAAAATGAAATGATATTGGTTACCGGTGCTACTGGTTTTTTAGGCGCTGAACTCATCCATCAGTTAACCAGCCAGGGCATAAAGCTGAGGGCGTTGAAACGCGAACACTCCATTGTTCCGGATTTAATTAAGGATAATAACCTGATTGACTGGGCAATTGCCGACATAAACGACATTTCGGCACTTGAAGATGCTTTTGAAGGCATCGAGCAGGTATACCATTGTGCAGCCCTTGTTTCTTTTAACCCTAAAGATAAAACCAAACTTTTACATGTAAATATTGAAGGAACCGGCAATGTGGTAAACCTTTGTCTGGCTTTTGGTGCCCGTCTGCTCCATGTAAGTTCAGTAGCAGCATTAGGTGATGCCAAAAAGGGGGCACTTATTACAGAGAAAGACTTTTGGGAATATGATGGCAAAGCTCATGCTTATGCCATTTCTAAATATGAAGGTGAGATGGAAATATGGCGCGGCATAGCCGAAGGCCTTGATGCTGTAATTGTAAACCCCTCGGTCATTATTGGTGCCGGTGCAGGCTTTGAAGGAAGCGGCGCCATTTTTAAATTGGTAAAGGATGGTCTGGCCTATTACACCAAAGGAGCCACAGGAATTGTAGATGTTGCTGATGTTGCCAAAAGCATGATCGCATTGATGAATAGCCGGGAAACAGCCGAAAGGTATATCCTATCCGCGAAAAACTATCATTACCAACAGTTCTTTGGAGAGATCGCAGCAGGCTATGGTGTTAAAGCCCCTGCAAAAGAGGCCAAGCCCTGGATGTTGGGGATTGCATGGAGGGCTGCAAAGCTGGGATCCTTGTTTACAGGAAAGCCCGCAGCACTAACCCGGGATACCGCCAGAAGCAGCCTAAACGAGAGTTTATACAGCAATGAAAAGATAAAAAATACTATTTCGATAGAATTTAAAGAAATAAAGCAAACTATTGAAGAAATCTGCAGGCAGCAGGATTGAATTTCATATCTTTGACTCAATTATTAACCACCGTAGAACCACCTAAATATCATTACCACTAAACGGATGAAGCAAAAAAACTTCTATATCATTGATTTTGACAGCACTTTTACGCAAGTTGAAGCTTTGGACGAGCTGGCACGTATTTCCCTTAAAAAGCACCCTGAAAAGGAAGCCATATTCCAGAAAATTGAAGACTATACCAACCTGGCTATGGAAGGTAAGCTTTCGTTTGGTGAAAGTTTAGCACAAAGGGTAAAACTGCTGGAAGCAACCGAAGACCACCTGAAGCAGCTGATCAAAGTCCTTAAGAAGAAAGTATCTGCCTCTTTTTCCCGTAACGCGGCATTCTTTAAAAAACATGCAGATGAAGTCCTGATCGTTTCAGGCGGTTTTAAAGAGTTTATTACTCCTGTAGTAAGCCAGTATCACATTAAAAAAGAAAACATCTACGCCAATACCTTCGTCACTACCGGAGATGGCAAAATTATAGATTACGACCATTCCAATCCCTTAAGTGAAGAAGGTGGAAAGGTAAAGCTAATGCAGCAAATGAACCTTGAAGGCGATCTTTATGGAATTGGCGATGGCTATTCAGACTTTCAGCTTCGCGAAAGTGGCCTGATCAAGAAATTCTATGCCTTTACAGAAAACATATCCAGAGAAAGTATCGTTAAGAAAGCAGATCACGTTACACCAAGCTTCGACGAGTTCCTGTATGTAAACAACTTGCCAAGGGCAATATCCTATCCAAAAAACAGGATCCTATGCCTGGTCATAGGTGATGTAGAGCCGAAAAGCATAGAGATGTTAAAGAAAGATGGCTTTTCTATTCGTCATAAAACCAGCTTTGAAGAAAAGTACGTTGCAGATGTACACATGCTGTTGCTTGCCGATGGCGAGAAAATAACCAACGATCAACTTGAAAAAGCGGTTACGCTAAAAACAATTGGTTACCTTGGAAATGCAAAACACAAGATAGACCTGCAAAAATGTACCGAGCAGGGAATTGTAGTTTTTGATGATATAAAAGGAAACCCACGCAATAATGTTTTCATTCCTAAAAGAATGATCGATTTTATGAATACAGGTACGACACACCTGAGCAGCAACTTCCCTAATCTTCAGTTGCCGAGGATAGACAAGTCGCACCGCCTGATTCATATCCATAAAAACGTTCCCGGAATTATGGCAAAGATCAATACAGCCTTTGCTTACCATGATATCAATATTGTGGGTCAGTTTTTGATGACCAATCCAAGTATCGGTTATGTAATTACGGATATCAATGCACAGTACGACAAGCAGCTGTTTAAATTTTTAAAGAAGATTGAGCATACCATAAAATTTAGGGTATTGTATTAACAGTGTAAGCCTTCCTTTAATTACATTTGTGGTAAACTAACTTATTAAATGGAACTTACACCACAAATAAAAGAGAAGCTGGATAAGCTGCAGGAGAAGTATGCTGCTATGGGGCAGGATATGGCCGCTTATCTGGACGGTCTGTTGTATGCGGACTTTTTAACTTACTGGGATTATATCCATCTGGATACCTTGCTAAGTCTGCAAAGTCCAAAAACTCCTTTCCCTGACGAGGAAATCTTTATCATGTACCATCAGATTACGGAGCTTTATTTTAAGCTTTCGTTACACGAGTGTAAGCAAATTGCTGAACATCCTTCGTTAACAGTCGAGTTTTTCACGGAACGGATTAAACGTATCAATGCTTATTTTAATGCATTAACAACCTCCTTTGAGGTGATGGTAAATGGAATGGAAAAAGACCAGTTCTTAAAGTTCCGCATGTCGCTGTTACCTGCCAGTGGTTTTCAATCCGGTCAGTACCGCATGATTGAGATCTGCGCGACAAACTTTACTCAGCTTGTCGACAAAAGTAAAAGAGAAGAGCTTGCAAATGCAGACGTAGAAACACAATTTGAGCATATCTACTGGAAATTTGGGGCTACAGAACTGGCAACAGGTAAGCAAACGCTGACCTTAAAGCAGTTTATCAATAAATACGCGGCTCAGTTTTTACAATTGGTAAAAGACAGGAAGGAAACTAACTTTTCGGCGCTATACCATAAACTGGCTAATGAAGGAAACGATGTTACAGCACTGGCTGATCAGTTGAGAAAACTGGACCTGTATGTGAACGTGGAATGGCCACTGTCACATTATAAATCGGCCGTAAGGTACCTGGAGCGTGATCCGGTCGACATTGCTGCTACCGGTGGAACCAACTGGCAGAAATACCTGCCCCCTCGCTTTCAGAAAAGAATCTTCTATCCGTTTCTATGGACTGAAGAACAGATGGAAGAATGGGGCAAAGGATGGGTGCTTGGTGTGCTGAAGAATTTATCGTAAATTTGCCTTAAGTAACGACTACTACAATGAATGATACACTTGATATAACAATCACGAAAGCTGAGAACAGCAGACTTACAGTAACTGATTTTTCTCAGTTGCCTTTTGGAAAGGTATTTTCTGACCATATGTTTATTGCAGAATACGACAATGGCCAATGGTCTAACCTACAGGTCTTACCTTACGGACCGATTCCAATGAGTCCTGCAATTTCTGCTTTACACTATGGACAGGCAATTTTTGAAGGGATGAAAGCGTATCGCCAGGCTAATGGTAAGATCAGTGTTTTCAGACCAGAGAAAAACTTTGAGCGTTTCAACAAATCAGCGGCACGTATGTCTATGCCAGCTATCCCTAAAGAAATCTTTATGCAGGGTATCGCTGCATTAATTGATATTGATGAAAAATGGGTACCTGCACAGGAGGATTATTCTTTATACATCCGTCCGGTAATGTTTGCTACCGATCCATATTTAGGGGTTAGACCATCAGATAAATATACTTTTGCTTTATTAACTACGCCTACCGGCCCTTACTATAGCAAAGCCTTAAAAGTTAAAATTGAGACAGAATATACCCGTGCTGATGACGGTGGTGTTGGTTATGCCAAAACTGCAGGAAACTATGCCCGCTCTTTATTCCCTTTTGCGGAAGCGCAAAAAGAAGGTTTCGACCAGTTAATCTGGACTGATGCTGCTACTCATGAATTTATTGAGGAAGCTGGAACTGCAAACCTGATCTTTGTGATCAATGGTAAGCTGGTAACACCTTCAGTAAGAAGCACCGTTTTAGACGGAGTAACCCGCGATACCATAATTACCCTTGCTAAAAAAGCAGGTATTGAAGTTGAAGAAAGACGTGTAAGCGTAAAAGAAGTCATTGAAGGCATCGAAAACGGAAGTCTTACCGACGCTTTTGCAGCAGGTACTGCGGCAACAGTTACACCAATCGGTGCAATTGGTTACCAAGGTAAAACTTATACTTTAACAGATCCTGCAACACGTACCATTTCTGCAGGCATTGCCAAAACACTAAACGATATCCGTTACGGGTTAGCTCCTGACGAGTTTGGCTGGAACTGGGTATTGTAAGCAATCGCTTCAAAAAACATAAAATACAGGCGCCTTTATCAAGGGCGCCTTTTTATTGTCAAATCATAAAAACTAACTATACTTATTCAAATGAAGCCAACCTTAATCCTGGGTTTAGCAGGTGCTTTACTTTTCAGCATTCCGACATCTGCTCAACTTAAAAAGCTAAACCAACAGCAAATATTTGCCGGCCAACCTTCGCTAACCAAGCCAATGAGCACAATAACAGGTTGGAGTGACGACAACCATTACATTGAAATGGATCCGCAAGATCGTAAACTGTATGCTGTTGATATCAAATCAGGGGCAAAAACAGCTTATACTCCCCCTCCTCTAAGCAATGTAAATGTATTTGTAGATAAGAACGACATCTATATCCGATATGGAAAAGATGCCCCAAAACGCTTAACAAACGATAAAGACGAGGAGAAGAATCCGGTCTTGTCGCCGGATGGGAAATATGTAGCCTTTACCCGTAACAATGACTTGTTTGCAGTTAACACGGAAACTGCAAAAGAGATCAGGTATACTACTGATGCCACCGATGTCATTTACAACGGTTGGTCATCCTGGGTATATTATGAGGAAATTTTAGGCAGACCGACCAACTACCGCGCTTTTTGGTGGGCACCGGATAGTAAGCATATTGCTTTCATGCGTTTTGATGATACCAAGGTACCCATGTTCCCTATCAATGGCTCAACAGGTCAGCATGGCTACGTAGAAAAAACACGTTACCCTAAAGCAGGAGACCCAAATCCTGAGGTAAAAGTAGGCTTCGTAAAGACTACCGGTGGTCCTGTAGTATGGGCTGATTTCAATGAGAAAGATGACCAGTATTTTGGCACACCTTATTGGAGTTATGATGGCAGCAATCTGATGGTTCAGTGGATGAACCGAGGCCAGGACAACCTGAAATTTTATGCTGTAAACCCTACTTCGGGTGCGAAAAAAGAAATTTATGATGAGAAGCAGCCTTCATGGGTTGATTTGGATTATGATGGCAGAATTGAATACCTGCAGGACAAAAAGCATTATATCCTTAAAAGTGACAAAACAGGTTGGGCGCATTTCTACTTGTATACTTTAGATGGCAAACTCATCAATCCGATAACCAGCGGCAACTGGCAGGTGACAAACCTGATGCGCGTAGATGAGAAAAATAAAGTTCTTTACTTTATGGCCCGCAAAGAGGCCTCGACCCGTACCGACCTTTATCGCGTCGATTATAATGGAAAGAATTTAAAGCGTTTAACTTTCGGCGATTATACCCATCAGGTACAACTGTCACCTGGCGGCACTTACTTCATTACTACCTATTCAAATGTTTCTACACCACCGAAACGCGCTTTAGTAAGCAACACCGGAAAAATCGTGAAGGAACTGGCGGATAGTAAAGCTGCTGATTATGACCAGTACGCTTTTGGTAAAACAGAAATGATCACCATCCCTACAGATGATGGCTATAATCTTCCGGCTGTGATTACCTACCCTACCAACTTTGATCAAAGCAGAAAATACCCGGTAGTGATGAGCATTTATGGAGGCCCTAATGCCGGTACAGTAACCAATACCTGGAAAGGAACAGCCAACCAGTGGTGGGCAAATGAAGGAATTATACAAATTGCAGTGGATCACCGAGCTTCGGGGCAGTTTGGTAAGGCCGGCGTAGCTTTAATGCACCGCAACCTAGGTAAATGGGAGATGAAAGATTACACTACAGCCGCAAGATGGTTAAAAGCAAAACCATGGGTTGACAATAAGAAATTATTAATTACCGGACACAGTTATGGTGGATACATGACCTGTCTGGCACTCACTATGGGGGCTGATGATTTCGACTTTGGTTATGCAGGTGCACCTGTTACCAGTTGGGAGTTGTATGATACAAATTATGCAGAACGTTTTATGGATACACCGCAGGAAAACCCTGAAGGATATAAAAATGCATCAGTACTAACTTATGTAAACAATTACAAAGGCTTACTGCGCATTATGCATGGTGATATGGATGACAATGTACACATGCAGAATACCATTCAACTGATCGATAAACTTGAAAACGCCAACAAGCATTTTGAACTGATGATTTATCCGGGCGGCAGACATGGCTGGGCTGGTGTTAAAACACCACACGATCGCTCTGAACGGATTCGCTTTTATTACCAAAATCTACTGAATAAACCTGTACCGGAAGAATTACTGAAGTAAGCGAAAAGGAGTCAGGATAAAGGAACCAGGATGAAAGACTAAACGCATAAAGTCTTTCATCCTTACCTTTTACCTCCTTGTTCTTAGTTCCTTCATCCTTGCTCCTTCATCCCTCCCCTCTCCCCAACATTGATTTAACATCCTGTTAACACTACATGCTTTACTTTTAAAGCGTGAAACAGTCAAATCTAAAAAGCATTCCAAAATGCATGCTCCTATGCTTGCTTTACATCATCACTTGCTGTCCATTTACGCATGCACAAGGTATTGAAAAAGGTCTGATAGACTCTTTAATTAAGAAGCAACCTAATGAGACATTTATAAAAATCAAAAACGCTTTAAATAAGGCGCTTACTGAAAATGACTCTATTTCCGCAGCCAAATGCTACTTGTATCTTGCCGAACTTTTTTATCATCAGGCAGCCTACCCGCAAGCAGTTGGATATTATTACAAAGCAGACGGGATCTTCAGGAGAAGCAATGACCTTGGCAACCTGGCAAAAACACTAAACAAAACCGGCGAAGCCTATTATTATAGCAAACAGTATGGGGTTTCAAGGACTAAATTCCAGGAGGCTTTGACACTTTACAAAAAATTGAACTACACAAAGGGCATTGCAGAGTCGTATGGTCTGATTGGACAGACTTATGAAAAAAGTGGGGATTACGTACAGGCGATGAAATACCAGCAGTTGGCCCTCTCAGCATTCCACAAAATGAAGGACAAGACCGGTATTGCCAAGATCTATGAAAACCTGGGTAGTATTTATGAAGATGAGCCACAATTGGACTCTGCCTTAAAATATTATAGTCTTGCACTAAATCTGAATAAGGCAAATGCCAATGAGCCGGCTCAGATAGAGATCATCAATAATATCGGTGATGTTTACAGAAAAACAGGTAGATATGAAGAAGCATTGGGATACACACGTAAAGCAGCGCAAATGGCCCTGGCAATGAACGACCAGTATCAATTGAGTAGTGCTTATCGTGACCTTTCGAAAAATTTTGCACTGATGAAAAGGTATGATAGTGCATATCATTACAGCGAACTGGGCAGGAATATCTTTCTAAGAATCTTTACTGAGGATACCAATAAGCAAATGGCTTTACTGCAAACGTTATTTGAAATACAGCAAAAAGATAATGCGATTACAGGTTTTGAAAAAGAAAAAAAAGCAAATCAGTTTATCACTATCGCCACTATACTTATTGTAATCTTACTAGGCTTACTGGCCGCTAGCGTCATTAGCAGACAACGCCTTAAAATCAGGAATGAACAACAGTTAAATGAGCAGAACCATGCGCTTTACCGGGCTCAAAAGGATGCGATAGAGGCTGAACTCGAACTGAAAGGCAAAGAACTAACCAGCAATACCCTTCATGTCATACAGAGCAATCAGTTCCTGGAAGAGCTGCGCACCGAACTGGAGGAAATGATAAAGGATGACAAAAGAGATCAGAAAAAAAGGCTGCAACAAATTGTAACAAAGATCAACCAAAGCACCAGTCGTGATAAACACTGGAAAGAATTCAGCAACCTATTTGAGCAAATTCACCATACATTTTTCGACAACCTGAAGAAATATAGTGAAGAATTAACGGCCAGCGATCTCCGTTTGGTTGCCCTTATTAAAATGAATTTAAACTCTAAAGACATGGCTACCCTTTTCGGCATATCACAGGATAGTTTACGTGTTGCCCGTTACCGTTTAAGAAAAAAACTAAGCATCCCACAGGGCGAAAATCTGAGCACTTTTATCCAGACTTTGTAAGCAAAAAACACAAACCACCCGAGCTTAACACATTGTTAATATTACGCTAACCTAATGATAATGGCGTTTTTAACTACAAACAAACCTCTAAAAATCAAACAATTAAACAAAAACGGTATACGATGTATACGTTCTGTATATAGCCTTTGTAACGCTGTATACATTTTGTACACGGACTAAATTGACAAGTATCTATAGCGGTTTACACATTTGCAGCATAATTAAAAACACAAACAAAATTATTCGCAAAATGAAGTCAACTTTACAAGTTCTTTTATGCTTAATACTAAGTATAGCCACCGCAAAAGCCACGAGCTTGAAAGGCTATGTTTATGATCAGAAAACCGGAGAAGCCATACCGGGGGCATCCGTACATCTGGAACACACCGACAAAACAGTGTTAACAGGTTTGGACGGTTCTTTTGAGATTAAGCACCCACCGGCAGGAACTTACACTTTAAAAGTATCCTATTTGATGTATAAAGCCCTGCTAAAACAGATTACCATCCTCAAAGAAGACAATCCTACCTTAAAAATTTATTTGTCGGAAAGCAAGGACAAGGATTTAAGTGAGGTTATGATTTCGGGTAAAGGCGATGGTGCCTCAGAGAAAACAGCCAGACGCATTGAACAGAAATCTTTACAATTGGTCAACGTGGTCTCTGGTCGTGCCATAGAGATCTCTCCCGATCTAACTGTAGCGAACGTTATTCAGCGTGTTTCAGGAATATCTATTGAAAGAAGCAGCAGTGGTGATGGTCAATACGCCATTGTAAGGGGGATGGACAAAAGATACAACTATACGCTTGTTAATGGTGTAAAAATTCCTAGTCCTGATAACAAATACCGATATGTGCCCCTGGATATTTTCCCTTCCGAACTATTGGAAAGACTCGAAGTATACAAAACATTAACTCCAAACATGGAAGGTGATGCAATTGGTGGTGTAGTGAATATGGTGATGAAAGATGCACCGGAAAAACTGAAGATCAATGCTAATCTGGCCACCGGATATAGCCAGTTATTTATTGACCGGGACTTCATGAGTTTCAATGCCAATGACATTAATCGCAAATCGCCTTATGAAATTAATGGAAAGAGCTACAAGGCAACTGCTGCTGATTTCCCAAAAGGAACACTAGATTATACGTCTAAACACCCGGCACCAAATGTAGTGGGGGGCCTCTCTATTGGGAACCGCTATTTTGACAACAAATTCGGGATTTTACTTGCCGGAAGTTATCAAAACAACTACAGAGGAAGTAACAGCACTTTTTACAACACACAGGTAGTGGCAACCGATAAATTTGGAGCCATCGTAAACAAGAGTGAAAGAGCATACTCCGAACAGCAAAAACGTTATGGTGCACATGCTAAATTAGATTATGTATTCAATAAAAATCATAAACTCAGCTTGTATAATGCATATGTTGACCTCAACAGCGAGCAACTCCGAGATTCAAAAACAATAGATTTCACTAGTGCATACGAACCGGAAAAAGGAAATGCAAAACTCAATTATGCCACCCGTACACGATTGACTGAGCAGCAAATCTACAACAGCACCTTACAGGGAGATCACCAGTTGATCACTGAAAAGCTAAAGGTTCATTGGTCGGCCGTTTATTCATCTGCTAAAAACGAGTCGCCGGATCAAAACAACATCAATATTCTGGGTGTTCGGGAGAACTTTGCAGACCGCCGTACCTATGCCCCTGCAATTGGCGATGCCTATACCCGCCGTTGGGAACGCAACACTGAAGAAGATAAGGCCGGCTACCTTGACCTTAGTTACAACACCGCCATTTCGGGAGCAAAGGTAGAATTTAGCGCGGGCGCCTTGTATCGTGATAAGCAACGCAGCAGTTTCTATAACCAATATATTTTTACATCTACCAATCCTAATGCCTTGTATGGTAGAGATTTCAACAGCTATACGGAAATCCAGTGGACAATCAAGAACCCTTCGGGATCAGTGGACAATGCGCTAACCTATGATGCATCAGAAAAAATGACTGCTGGGTATGGTATGGTGACTTTAAATACCAAAAACCTGCAGCTGATAGGTGGTCTGCGTATAGAGCATACCAACCAGGGCTACAGAATGCTTTTCCCTGCTGCAGAACTACGACCTGTAGGATCGCAGATCTATACCGATTATTTACCTAGTTTAAATCTGAAATACAAACTGGCGGATAAACAACAATTACGCGCTTCTTACTTCCGCTCACTAAACCGCCCGGGATTTTACGAACTTATCCCAGGAGGTGGACTGATTCAGGATGATTATAAGGAAAAGGGGAATCCAGATTTAAAACGTGCAACGGCCGACAACTACGACCTGCGTTATGAATTATTTCCTAACGGGAATGATCAGCTGTTGGTTGGTGCCTTTTACAAAAGCATAAAAAACCCAATAGAATATAGCTTTCAGCCTGATCCGATCCGTCCGCAAGACACTTATTACTTACCCGGCAATTTTGGAAATGCACGTAACTATGGACTGGAAATTGACTACATCAAGTTCATCCATAAGTTCGGTATTAAGGCCAACTATACTTATACACACTCCAAAATTACAACGCCAAAAAGCTCAAGGGTAAGAGACGAGAACGGAGATCTTAAGCCGGTTTTTGTAGATCAGAGCCGACCGTTGTATGGGCAATCTGAGCACATCGGAAACATTTCCCTACTTTATAAAGGTGGAAAAAATGGCTTCGATGCACAATTGGCCGCAGCTTACACAGGCCCTCGCATCAATACCGTTTCCCAATTCCTAGATAATGATCTATGGCAACAAGGGTTCATCCAGATGGATCTGTCTGCCGAAAAGAAATTCAAAAACAATCTCAGCATTTTTGTTAAAGGAGGAAACCTATTAAATACACCTTTAAAACTATTTATTAAAGGCACCAACCCAAACAATGCCAATATAGCGACAGAATTTGATGGTAAAACACTGATTCGTAACGACTATTACAAACAGACCTATTTATTGGGTATACGCTACAAATTATAAACCATTTGATCATTCATCATAAAAGACAAAAAATGAAAGCAAAACAAATGTTTACCTGCCTTGCCCTGTTTATGGCAATTTTTACAGGCTGTGAAAAGGCCAACATCAATGTAGATCCAGATACCGGCAACGGATCAGCCATCGGCGAAGTTTCCGGAATATGGAAAAGAGGAAGTACGCAGCACATCACCGGCGATATTATCATCCCTGAAGGTCAATCGCTGACTATAGAAGAAGGCGTAACCGTAATTATGGATGCTGTAGCAAAACCAGAAATCATTGTAAAAGGAAATCTTTATGCAGAGGGCACCCAGGCATTCCCTATAAAATTTACTGTTGATGAAGCTCTTAGAACTGAGGAGAATAAATTTGGCCGTTTATGGGGCGGAATTTTAGCTGCTCCAAGTTGTACTGAGCTGCTACTCAACTATACAATTATTGAATACGCAGGCGCCACTACTTCTGATGCATCCACATCCGTAAAACAAAAGCTCTATAAGGGAAAAGCAGGTGAAAACCTACCCTCATTATGGTTTGCCAATGTAAATGGCAAGCTGGTAGTGACCAACAGCATTTTCAGGAACCTTCAGGAAGACTGTACTTATATAGAAGGTGGAAAGATCATTTTTGCGAACAACCAGTTTTACACCACGGGTTTAACCGGTGGTGAGGCCATCAATTTTAAATCAGGCTGTCTGGCAGATGTGGCTTACAACCTTGTTTACAGTACCAATACCAATGCTTTAAAACTGTCAAACAGTGGCGACAGGAGTCCTCAGGCTTACATTATAGCATACAACAACACACTTATCAATACCGGATGGCGCAGGCCAACAGCCAAAGGAGGCTCTATCTGGGTTGAAGCAACGGTTCGTGTGAGCATATTTAACAACATTTTTGCGAATACTCGTTTTGGTATAAAACGGGATACAAAAGCTCCTGAAGACAGCCGGTCCCTGTTTGGCAACAATTTGTATTATGGATACGACCAGACTACAGTAAACCAGTTTCAGCCAACGGCCGAAATCATAGCCGGCACCAATGATATCATTGGCAAAACTGCAGGGGCGAATGACCCGAAATTCGTAAACTATCCGGTAAATACGGATGTCAACAATGCTACATTTAACACCGCATGGAGCTTCCATTTACAAGCGGGATCTCCGGCACTCGGCAAAGGAAAAACAGACTTCACACCTCACCATATTGCTGGACTTGTGCTAAACGGAATTACCTATAAATCACCAGCACCGGCAAACTATATCGGCGCCTACGGATCACCTAACTAATTAACTTATCATGAATAAAACCAATTCAATCCTCTGCCTTACGGCCTCCATACTATTATTTACTACTGCCTGCAGTCAAAAACAACCTGCTGATATTAATGCCGTTAAGCCACTTTACGTATCTGAGCCTGTACAATTCGACTCTGATGATCCTGCAATTTGGGTAAATCCTGCCGACAATTCCAAATCACTAATTATTGGAACCGACAAAGATAAAGCTGGCGGGCTCTATGTTTTCGACCTTCAGGGAAAGATCATTAAAGAAAAAACTGTGAAGGGACTAAAGCGCCCGAACAACGTTGATGTGGCCTATGGTTTAAAACTTGGCGATAAAAAGGTAGACATTGCTGTCACTACAGAGCGAATGACACACAAACTGAGAATATTCTCCTTACCCGACATGCAGCCTATTGATAATGGCGGTATCCCGGTTTTTGAGGGTGAGACAGGCGAAAATTATAGAGATCTGATGGGTATTGCTATGTACACCGATCCGCAAGGACAAATCTATGCTATCGTTGGCCGTAAATCGGGCCCTAAAGAAGGTAGTTATTTATGGCAGTACCTATTAGAAGATGATGGCAAAGGCCTGGTGAAAGCTACCTTAAAAAGGAAGTTTGGTAAGTATAGCGGTAAAAAAGAGATCGAAGCTATAGCTGTAGACAACGAGCTCGGATACATCTATTATTCTGACGAACAATTTGGTGTCAGAAAGTATTATGCAGATCCATCAAAGGGCAATCAGGAACTTGCCTTGTTTGCAACAACAGGCTTTAAAGAGGATCATGAGGGTATCAGTATTTATAAAACCTCCGACAGTACAGGTTATATATTGGTCTCGGATCAGTCAGCCAATCAATTCCAGGTATTTAATCGTGAAGGCACAAAACAAGACCCGAACAAGCATGTACTGATCACCAGCATTCCAACAGCAACCAACAATAGTGATGGTTCTGACATCTATTCGAAAGCCCTTAACAACGACTTTAAACACGGACTCTTCGTTGCAATGAGTGATGACAAAACTTTTCAGCTTTATCGTTGGGAAGATCTGGCCGGCACGAAGTTGAAGGTCAACAAATAAGAGCGGGCAGGAAGCAGGAACAAGGATAAAGGAGCAAAGAAAGATTAAGCGCTCAATGTCTTTAATCCTTGCTCCTTCATCCTTGCTCCCTCTTATTTTCTCATGCGTATACGTGCCTCCCGGCGTTTGTGGCGTGCTTGCCGATCGGCCTTGATCTGTTCAAATTTAGCGATCTGATCTTTAATTTTTTTCTCTTTTGCCGGAGTAAGCCCAACACTATATTTGACCCCCTGAAAAAGAGTTTTCCATATAAAGTTAAAGAAGGAGCCTGTTGGTGTGCGTTTATAATCAACAGCAGCTGTAACAAACTTCCCATCTGCACCGGGGTTAGCCTTGTTGAAGACCAGCGCATTAGCCAGAAACGAAATTAAGCCCTGTTTTACCAGGCGATCCTCTCCTTTTACCCTTTTAAGCACTGCCAAAGAAAGGTCTTTATAGGCAAAACTTACGGTACCCTTTGCCAGCTCATCATTCGCCTTAACATCGAATGCCAGCTTATTAATATACCCGCTATTTACTTTTACCAATCCAAGTGGTTTTGTGATCCGGTTAAATGCTTTTCCTTCCATATCTACCAGTGATCCGGAATAAGAAAAAGCACCATCTCTGGCTGCAAGGTTAAACTTAAAATTAACATTAAGCTTCCCTGAGCCCATCACATAAGAAGTTAAAGCGGCTTCAGCTATAGAATCCCTGGCAATGGCCTTTTCTACGTTAGTCACATTGGAAATGGCACCCCAGGTTTGCTCAAAAGTAATCACTCCTTTTCCCTTTCCTTCCGGGCTAAACTCGCCATAGCTAATATCTACATTGTTTAAATTCAGCTTCGCGATATTCAACTTCGCATCTGCCTTTTGCAGGAGTTGATGTGGGTAGGTGCCTGTTTTATTGACTATTTTTTTAGGAAGTGTATTGTTGTTTACAACGGCCAATGTCCCATTGGCAATGGTCATATCTTTGGCAAACAGCTCTTGTTTTAAGATGTATAGCGGAAGGTTAATCCCTGTAAAACCAATGTTAGCGACCTGTATGTTATATCGATCTTTGGCATAACCTAA
The DNA here is from genome assembly GCA_029202485.1 of Candidatus Pedobacter colombiensis. Classification (NCBI taxonomy): domain Bacteria; kingdom Pseudomonadati; phylum Bacteroidota; class Sphingobacteriia; order Sphingobacteriales; family Sphingobacteriaceae; genus Pedobacter; species Candidatus Pedobacter colombiensis. The sequence goes on from CP119313.1 coordinate 4,830,484, forward strand.
AGTACTGCCAAACTGTTGTTCGCTGTACCGGGGCTCAAGACTAAAACTCTTAACATCCAGCTTGCCCGAAGAAGCGATAAAATCAAGTCGGTTGAACTTAACAAAGTACAGACTATCGGAAGTTGCATAAGAATAATCATTCAGGTTGATGATCACATCCTTCAACAGGTAAAGCCTGCTTTTGTCGGTCGCCGAATGTGGATCGATCAACCAATCTTTCAATGTGATGTTTAAACTATCCACAGCATCAACTTCCTGCTTGCCAGGATTGTTATTATTGATGTATTTAAAACTGGCATTTTTAAAATCTACCGTATTTATACGCAGCTCCTTAATGTATTTTGAAATGTAATCATAGGGCGATTTTTTGGGCTGAGGAAGCTTTTCATCATTAAAATCAAACTGCCTGTTGGTCATTTCAATCCAGGGGTTATCGAACAATAGCAGATCAATGTTTAGCTTTTTTTGTCGCCACAACCTAAAAGGGTGAAAATTTCTTACTGCAAGTTTTTTAAGTTTTATCTTATATAGGTTATTTGGGGCTCGTTTAAGCGCAATAAGCTGACGATAAACCGCAGTATCCGGGGTAATGGTTACATTAGACAAGGACGAGATCCCGGTTAAGACATTTGCATCGACAGAAGAGAATTCTATCTGATAAAGGTTATTTGTAGTTTTTAAAACCAGCTCCTTTAATTCGGCTGTAATTATAGGTTTCAGTTTAACACTATAGTACCAGGTTATTGCAGTCAGGATTAATGCAACAAACAGCAAGGCTGCAGCGAACCATTTAAGGATCATGTATTTCTTTCCAACGTTCACAGCCATAAGCAACCCTGTAGTTTAGCCTAATATACAATTATTTTGAGAAGGTAGGCAACACTATAGATTTTATGGTATCCAACTTCTCTCTACTTAGTAATTTGTTTCCTGATCGTGCAAAATCTATCTCTTTAGCATAAAAATGTCTTGTCGTATCATACTGTGACAAGGAATCCACCAGAAAATCATTCAGGCTAATATTCAGATGTTTTGCAGAATGAATTGATTTTGAGGTTTCGCCATCGATATAATCAAATTCTGCGTCAACTAACTTAATGGCTTTAACATCGACAGACCTGATCCTATTGGAGATCATTTGGTATAGTGTTGGTTCATTTTTCAATACCTCCGGCAATGGCATTATTGCGTAATGCCTGATATCGATTAAAGGATGCTCCAGTATAATGGTTTTTATGTCAATCACTCTTTTAAAATATGCTGTTAAAAACGAGATCCCATTCAAGTGTAGTTTTTCCAGCCTTATCTGATAAGTATTAGCCGGCGCCACACTCATCGCCTTAAATTTATTGTAAACAGTAGTATCTGGAGTTAACGATACTTGATGCAGTGTTGCACTTGCTGTAAAAAAATTAAAACTGATCTCTTTAAAATCAAGTTTATAAAGTTCGAAGGAACGATGATATACACCATCTTTAATTTTTTGAGAAAGCCGAGGCTTCCACCTTACTTCTAACAACACCATTCCGGTTATAACAACAATGAATATAGCTAAAAGGGAAGTTATCCATATTCCCTTTTTATATCTTCCTGATTTACTTTTCACAACTAACTTTTGCATATAAGCAGCACTAATAATTTCGGTGCCACAATATACATAATCCTTCATTTATCTATGCAAGTCAGTCACTAGTTATTCACCACCTAAATCATTCCAATAAACTGATTAAGAACTCCATGCTGAAAAAACCTTCTGGAATAAAAATGTTTATAAAACCCGCGTAAAAAGAACATTACTGATCGTCCAATTACTTTTTTAATCTGCACACCTTGCTCACTTCTTTTATAAGCTACAATATTTTCATTCAGAGATTCAACCATGTCTTCGGCTCGTGATAAAGCATGCACATAGGGTTGATAAATTTGTTTTACCTGATTGCGATTTAAAGCATACAATTCATCTGTTAATTTGAAACTATCATTCCAGCTATAAATGAATGCATGGTAGTGATAAAAAATAAGCTCGAATTTATTATTGCTAAAGAATTCCCTCCCCAACACTTTGTTTCTTCTCTTCTTAAAAGCATACTGTTGTACATTCCATGGGGCGACTCCACCGCCCAAATGTTTTAGAACATGAACACATGAAAAACGACTTGTCCAGTCGTCCAGATATTTCTGATCACCAAACTTATTGTCTTCCATTCTTGCGAAACACCATTCCAAACAGGCATTAACCCACCAGTTTAAAACTTCCATACCTTCTGCATTATTTTTAAAGGTCATGTATTGTACGCAATAAACACCACTGGTTTCGCTTTGGTCATAGCAAGGTGTATATCTGTGTTTGGTAATCAACACAGATTTATCTCCCATTTCATCATACAAGGGTTGTGGATCTGCAAAGAACAACAAATCAGCATCAACATAAGTACAGTGATCGAGGTTATAGGTTTCTATACAATATTTTATAGAAGATGATGCACAAGTCCAGCAGTATTCTCCTGCCGTCCGTCCTCCTTTTACAGCAAGCAGGTTTTCATTTTCAAAATCCTCTAGTTTTATAATCGTTGCATGTGCAAGATTAAGTTTTGACAGCGCTTCAAAACAATGGTCATCAAATGCGACCACATACAGATGGAACCGCTTACAATGCTGTTCCAATGAGTTATACATGGCTAAACCCCGAGATAAATAAACCGAATTGAATAAGGTACAGAATTGAAGCATGTTCAAATTAATTAAGTAAAACCATTTTTTGTTAGCTGCCAGGAGGCAAGTATTATCCACTTTATGCTAACAGGACAATAGATCATTAAAAAAGTCCTATATGATTTCTAAATTATTTTTCAGCCCCTGCCAATCTGTCATTTGTAAATTAAATTCTGTATTTTTGGAGCCCATAATAATGTTAACCATTTATGATTGATTTACAGCTGACAGATAAAACACACGATGAAGAGCGCCAGGGAGAGGCTTTGGTTATTGATGCACCTTTAGTGCGTAATGGACGAAAGCTGTATATTGAGAGCTATGGTTGCCAGATGAATTTCGCTGATAGCGAAATTGTTGCTTCTATTTTGTTGGATCAGGGTTTTGAAACTACGGGCGATTATCAGGAAGCTGATGTGGTATTTATCAATACCTGCTCGATCCGTGAGAATGCAGAGCAAAGGGTACGCAACAGGCTATCACAATTTGGCGCGGTAAAACGCAGGAATCCTAAATTGATTGTGGGGGTATTGGGCTGCATGGCCGAACGTTTAAAATCAAAGTTTCTGGAAGAGGAAAAACTGGTAGACGTAGTGGTGGGCCCGGATGCTTACCGTGAGCTTCCACAATTATTAAACGAAGTAGAAAGTGGCCACAAAGCCATTAATGTACTGCTATCCCGTGAAGAAACTTACGCGGATATTAGCCCGGTTCGTTTAAATGGGAATGGCATTACTGCATTTATTTCTATTATGCGGGGTTGCGACAATATGTGTTCATTTTGTGTGGTTCCTTTTACGCGTGGCCGCGAGAGAAGTCGCGATCCATATTCTATATTAGCAGAAGCTCAGGATCTATTTGATAAAGGTTATAAAGAGGTAACGCTACTTGGACAAAACGTGGATTCCTATAAATGGAAAGGTAATGATGCCAATGAAAATGCGGAGACTGAAGTTAACTTTGCCCAATTGCTTGAAAAAGTTGCATTGATCAGTCCGGATTTAAGGATCAGGTTTTCGACCTCACACCCTAAAGACATTACCGACGAGGTTTTATATGCTATAGCGAAATACGACAATATTTGTAATTATATCCACTTGCCTGTTCAATCGGGCAGCACCAGGGTTCTGGAACTGATGAACAGAACCTATACCCGCGAATGGTACATCAATAGAGTTGATGCCATTAGAAGGATTATACCTGATTGTGCAATTTCATCTGATATTATTGCCGGCTTCTGTACTGAAACCGAGGAGGAGCATCAGGAAACATTAAGTATCATGGATTACGTAGGTTATGATTTTGCCTTTACTTTCAGTTATTCGGAAAGACCGGGAACATTGGCAGCACGTAAACTTGCTGATGACATCCCTGAGGAGGTAAAAAAGCGCAGGCTTGCAGAAATTTTGTTGAAGCAGCAACAAACTTCATTGTTCCGCCTACAACAATTTGTTGGAAAAACTGTTAGAATTTTGGTGGAGGGTACGTCTAAAAAATCAGATAAAGATTTTTGTGGAAGAAATGACCAGAATGCAATGGTTGTTTTCCCTGCAACTGAAGGAATAAAAGCAGGCCAATACGTAAATGTACACATTGATCGTTGTACATCTGCAACATTATTAGGAACTGTAGTTAATTAGATTAAGGATTAAAGAGCAAAGAGTCAGGACTAAAGAGCAAAGAATCAGGATTAAGGAACAAGGAGCAAAGATTAAAGAACATAAAGAAGATTAAAGAGTAAAGAACAAGGAGCAAAGATTAAAGCGCAAAGATTAAGCATCCAGTCTTTAATCCTTGCTCCTTCATCCTGGTTCCCAATCCTTGCTCCTAAATACAGATAAATGGATATACAAGACATTAAAAACCGTTTTGGAATTATAGGAGGCTCTCCCCTATTAAACCGTGCGATAGATATAGCGAGGCAGGTATCGCCGACCGATATGTCTGTATTGATTACCGGAGAGAGCGGCAGTGGTAAGGAGGTGTTCTCGCACATCATCCATCAGCTGAGCACCCGTAAACATGGTGCTTTTATTGCTGTAAACTGCGGAGCTATTCCTGAGGGTACAATTGACTCCGAATTGTTTGGTCATGAGAAAGGATCATTTACGGGTGCTCATGAAGCCCGTAAAGGCTATTTTGAGGTCGCCAATGGCGGTACTATATTTCTAGATGAAGTTGCAGAGTTACCTTTGGGTACGCAAGCGCGTTTGCTTAGAATTCTGGAAAGTGGAGAATATTTACGGGTAGGCTCTTCAAAAGTACAAAAAACCGATGTACGCATTATTGCAGCTACCAATGTTGATGTATACAACAGGGTGAAATCGGGCAAATTCCGTGAAGATCTTTATTACAGATTAAACACAGTGCCTTTGCGTATTCCTGCTTTGCATGAACGTAAGGAAGATATTTATCTTCTTTTCAGAAAGTTCTCTGCAGATTTTAGTGATAAATACAGAAGTCCGGGTATACAACTCGAGCCTGATGCCATACAAATCCTGAGCAATTACAGCTGGCCGGGAAATGTGAGACAGCTGAAAAATATAGCGGAACAAATCTGTGTACTGGAAAAGGATAGAAATGTAACTGCTGCAGCATTGCTAAATTACATCCCCAATGAGAGTGCCTCCAATTTGCCTATGGCGATTAATGGAGCCAGCAAAGAGGATTTTACGGAGCGTGATATTCTTTACAAAGTTCTTTTTGACATGAAAAAGGACATGATGGAATTGAAGAAATTAGTTGCAGAGATCATTCAAAGCGGTGGGAATACGGCTCATATTATGGCCGACAATCCGCACTATATCAATCAGCTGTATCAGGATGTAGATCAAACGATGAGCAATGAGCAAACGTTGACCATTAAAAACCCCTCACAGAGTTCTCCGGTAGACTACAACTATACCCAGGATGCTGAAGAAGTGGAAGAATCCCTATCACTAATCGATAAAGAGTCTGACCTAATTAAAAAGGCGTTAAAAAAGCATAAGGGTAAGCGTAAATTTGCAGCTCAGGAACTGGGTATCTCAGAACGCACGCTATATAGAAAAATTAAAGAATTGAATTTAAACTAAGATGAAGAAGCTGTGTATACTTGTCGTTTTGTTTTTTTCGTTGAGCGGATGTAGAATAGCCCTAAATGGCGCATCTATCGGAGAGATGAAAACTGTGAACGTAACGGTTTTTGAAAATAATGCACCATTGGTAGTTCCTTATTTAAGTTCGCAATTTACGGAGAGTTTAAAAACAAGAATTCGTAATCAAACTAGCTTAAGTATTACGGCTAATGACGCACAAGGTGTTTTTTCGGGAAATATTACCGGATATAGCATAACCCCAGAGGCTATCGAAAACGGGAATAATCCTGTTGCCGGCGCCAACAGACTGACCATCGCCATCAATGTAAAGTACACCAACAACCTGAATCCTAAGCTGAGTTTTGAGCGAACATTTGAACGCTATAAAGTTTTTAAGCTAACGGGAACAATCGCGGCTATGGAACCGGGATTAATTACGGATGTTACCGCGCAATTGACGGAAGATATTTTTAACGCAGCTTTTGCACAATGGTAGGCTAAAGTAGAGATCAATTATTAACTTAGCAACGTGGAGCAGGAATTAGATATAAAACAACAACTGGGGGTGTGGCTTTCGGCACCTGAAAAGATAAGCAGGGAAGATGCTCCTGTGTTAAAAGATTTAGCATTGCTTTATCCTTATTTTCAGCCATTGCATCTTTTATTGGCCAAAGCAACACTACAGGGACCGGAGCAAAATAACAACCTGGCCACTGCAGCTTTGTATACTAATGGACAATTACTTCACAGCTTGCTTCATGCTCCTGAGGAACTTCATACGGCCAATTTTGAGGTCATTAATCCTGCATCTGACCAGAATAGCAGTCAGCCTGAACCAATTGAAGTATCTACAATAAACGAAGTACCTGCTGAAACTACTGAGCCGACTGAAAAGTCAGGTGCGGACATGGATGAGCAGGAAGTGTTCGAAGAAATTGGCGAGGTTGATGTTAAACCTGAGGATGACCTTGTTATGGAGAACATCGTAGCCTCAGATTTCTTTGCTTTTCAGGAAAGCTTTATTGCAGAAACAGTCATTCCTGATCAGGAAGATCCAAATTTCAGGCCCTCGCCTTTGCTGGAGCCAGCGAAACCTGAAGAGCCAATTGTGATCAGTAAGTATGACGACGATCAGTTGCCTTATACATTTTTATGGTGGCTGGCTAAAACCAGGGCAGCGCATCAGCAGATATTCCAGCCTTATGCTTCACCAAGAAAAGCGAATTCGAATGAAGCGCATAAACCTGCTTCGCCCCAAAGGCCAAGTGAATTACAGCATCAGTATGTAGAGCATATATTTCATCTCCAAAGTCCTTTTAATGGTGAGGCGGAAGAAGAATATACTACGGAAGGTTTTAGAACCCCAAGCAAGGGTGATGAGATTATCGAGAGCTTTATTAAAAACGACCCTCAGATTGGCCCGCTGAAGCCGGAACAGATCGACAACGAGAATAAAGCGAAGAAGAGTGCGGAGGATCATAATGATCTGGTCTCTGAAACTTTAGCTAAAATATACATTGAACAAATGCTTTATGATAAGGCAATCGAGACTTACGAAAAATTAAGTTTGAAGTTTCCAGAAAAAAGACGTTACTTTGCCGACCTTATCCAATCTATAGAAAAGAAAATTTAACAATATAACATTATGCTATTTTTAATTATTTTATTAATCATTGTTTGCGTTGCTTTAGGGCTGTTTGTTTTGGTACAAAATCCTAAGGGTGGTGGCTTAGCTACTGGTGGAGCAGGTAGCAACATGTTTGGCGTTCAACGTACAGGTGATGTTTTGGAAAAAGGTACCTGGGTTTTATTGACTTTAATTGTAGTACTTACTTTATCGATTACCACAATCGCTAAATCAGGAGGTTCTTCTACAGGTGAGGCTTCAAAAATCCAAGAGCATTTAGACAAAACGCCTACCCCATCTCCTCTTGGCAGCAGAACAGCACCAGCTGCAGCTCCTGCGACAGCTGATACAACAAAGAAATAGGACTTTATAAGTTTACAATAGATAGCCTGGTATAAACAATACCGGGCTTTTTTGTGTCCTGCCACTCTGACACAAAAATACTTTATGAAAATAGGTTAGCTGACAATGCTTGCAAATTTGTCAACCCAATTTGCATTGGCATAAAAACTGATGTAGTTTTACAACGTAGTTTATACGATTTTAAAATTTAACTTAAAAAATAAATTAATATCAAGTTATGGCTTTAAACCTTAAACCCATTTCAGGTACAGCAAACAGAGTTATTGTTGAACCTGCTGCGGCAGAAGAAAAGACAGCATCTGGAATCTATATTCCTGACACTGCAAAAGAAAAACCATCTAAAGGTACTGTAGTATCAGTTTCTGATGAAGATTCAGAAGGTAAAAAACCAACTGTTAAAGTAGGTGATGTTGTTCTTTATGGCAAATACGGTGGCACAGAGCTTCCTATTGATGGTAAAGACTATTTAATCATGCGTGAAAGCGATATCTACGCTGTACTTTCTTAGTACCGGGATATGAGATTAATGGCAGAGCTGTTCTGGCTTTGCTCTTGAAAAACAAATTAATTAATCAGTAAACACAGTATCTTTTCAAGATACCTACTATTAAAACAACAATGGCAAAACAAGTAAAATATAATGTAGAAGCCCGTGACGCCCTGAAAAGAGGTGTTGATACTTTGGCTAATGCAGTGAAAGTAACTTTAGGTCCTAAAGGACGTAACGTAATTATTGACAAAAAATTTGGTTCACCTGCAATCACTAAAGATGGTGTAACTGTTGCAAAAGAAATTGAGTTGAAAGACCCAATTGAAAACATGGGTGCTCAAATGGTTAAAGAAGTAGCTTCTAAAACTGCAGATATCGCAGGTGACGGAACTACAACTGCTACTGTATTGGCTCAGGCAATTGTTACTGCTGGTATCAAAAACGTTGCTGCCGGTGCAAATCCAATGGATTTGAAACGTGGTATCGATAAAGCGGTTACTGCAATCGTTGAGAACTTAAAAGCTCAGTCACAAACTGTAGGTGAAGACAATAACAAAATCAAACAGGTAGCTTCTATTTCGGCTAACAATGATGAGGTTATTGGTGCTTTAATTGCAGAAGCAATGGGTAAAGTTGGTAAAGATGGTGTAATTACTGTTGAAGAGGCAAAAGGTACTGAAACTGAAGTAAAAACAGTTGAAGGTATGCAATTTGACCGTGGTTACTTATCTCCATACTTTGTAACTAATGCTGATAAAATGGAAGCGGAATTAGAAAACCCTTACATTTTGATCTATGATAAAAAGATCAGCAATATGAAAGAATTATTGCCTGTATTGGAGAAACAAGTTCAAACTGGTAAACCTTTATTGATCATTGCTGAAGATTTAGACGGTGAAGCATTGGCTACTTTGGTAGTTAACAAAATCCGTGGATCTCTGAAAGTTGTTGCTGTTAAAGCTCCAGGCTTTGGTGACAGAAGAAAAGCAATGTTGGAAGACATCGCTATCTTAACTGGTGGTACTGTTATTTCTGAAGAGAGAGGTTATAAATTAGAGAATGCTGACCTTAGCTATTTAGGTACTGCTGAGAAAGTTGTTGTTGATAAAGACAATACTACAATCATCAATGGTGCTGGTCAGTCAGAAGATATCAAAGCTCGTGTTAACCAGATTAAAGCTCAAATCGAGACGACTACATCTGATTACGATAAAGAAAAATTACAAGAGCGTTTAGCTAAATTAGCTGGCGGTGTTGCTGTTCTTTATGTTGGTGCTGCTTCTGAAGTAGAGATGAAAGAGAAAAAAGACCGTGTTGATGATGCATTACATGCAACTCGTGCAGCGGTTGAAGAAGGTATCGTTGCTGGTGGTGGTGTTGCTTTCATCCGCGCTATCGAGGCATTGGATGGCATGAAAGGTACTAACGATGATGAGTCGACAGGTATCCAGATCATTCGTCGTGCTATTGAAGAGCCTTTACGCCAAATCTGCCAAAACGCAGGTATCGAAGGTTCTATCGTAGTTCAAAAAGTTAAAGAAGGTAAAGCAGACTTTGGTTACAATGCACGTACTGATGTTTATGAAAACTTAATTTCAGCTGGTGTTATTGATCCAACTAAAGTTGGTCGTGTAGCTTTGGAAAATGCAGCTTCAATTGCAGCTATGTTGTTAACAACAGAAGTTGTATTGGCTGATGATCCAGAAGAAGCTCCTGCTGGTGGCGGTATGCCTCCAATGGGCGGTGGCGGTATGGGTGGAATGATGTAATCATCCCCCTCTTCATTGAATATAAATAAGAAAACCACAGGTTAACTCCTGTGGTTTTCTTATTTAATCTCATTTCCCTCTAATATTCTGAATTGAAGTAAAAAAAACTCTACATTTATACAATTAATATGTATATATGGTGAAACGTCTACTTCTTTTAACCATTCTTCTTTCTTTTTTTCAAATAACTGTAGGTTTTTCTCAGATTACGATAGGCACGGTTGATCCCGGGCCGTATACGCCGGGGTCGAGTATTGCAGTCCCAATCAATCTTGGTAATACAAATTGCATCCGCCCGAACAGTAAATTTGAGTTGTTCTTATCAAATGCATCCGGTGATTTCACAAATGAAACAAAAATAGGTGAAGCCAACCGTTTCTATACAACCTTTGTTAATGGAATTATCCCGCCAGGATTAGCTGCAGGATCAGGTTATAAACTAAGGGTAAAATCTACAAGCCCTATATTAATTTCTACAGAAACACCAGCCGGAACATTTGCGATAACGACAGGAGGTGTTGTGGAAGCTAAAATCAGTTCTTTCCCCGTACTACAGGCACCAGAAGTATTTGGTTACTGTACAGGACGAGATAATGTAGCCTTCGATTTATTTAATGAATCAACCGCAGGTAGCACCACAACAGGCACTATAACAAATGAGCTGACGCATATAATAGCTGGCAATCTTACCTTCCCTACACAAACCGAAACCTTTACAGCACGATTAGCACATTACACAGTTATCATTAAAGCAAAAATGCCGGACGGACGAGCTGCTACTAAAGCATATTTACTAGTTAATAATCCTGCAAAAACTTCATTTAATACCCCAGGGGACAATATAGTGTGTTTACCTGGAGGGTTTCTAGAGTATGGAGTAGATTTATCAGCAACAGGAATGGGGAATAATTACCCTGGAAATATATATAAAATAGTCTGGGGAGATCAAAAAGAAGATACCTATACACTATGTGATCTTGCAAACATACCAATCAAGCATGAATATTTAACATCATCTTGCGGCAACCCTCCATACAGTACCGGAGGAGAAACTAAGTATAATGTATTCGGAATAAATATATCTATTTTAGCTTCATTTTCAAATTGTAGTGGAACAATAGGAAATGCACTATCTACTTCGGTAAAGGTCGTCACTAAACCAAAAAATGATTTTATTTCTCCAACCACCGCCTGTACTAATACATCAGTAAGATTTAGAAATATTTCCACCCCAGGTCAAGATCCGGACCCCAATACTCCAGATTGTCAAGATAACACTGTGATGTATAACTGGTTTGTGGATAATACTAAGATTGGGCCCAGCTTACCTAAATCAACAGATTTCGTTTATGCATTCCCAGTACATGGAGTACACAAAATCAGGCTTGAATCTGTTAGCAGCAGTTTATGTGCAGGTGCACCTATTGAATATGAGATATGTATTCAGGACCCACCTCGTCCTGCATTTGATTTTAATAATCAATCTCAAACGGGTTGTGCCCCTTTCACTATTCAGGCATTTGACAGATCGATAATTGATGACCGTTGTAATACGGACAACACTTACAATTGGATTGTAACAGGTCCGCCGGGAGTAATATTTAATCCAACTGACAAAGATCCAATTTTTAAATTTACAAACCCCGGTACTTATTCCATCATACTTCAAATTATAACGGCATCATGTGGTGCAGTAAGTACACAAATACCTCAGAAAATCATTCTTGCTGATGGGGCTCCGACAATAACAATGTCACCAAATGTTACCCTATGCGCTTTAAACACCTTAGATTTCAATACACAAACCGGCCCAACAAAAACCTTATTTACAGGAACACAAGTAGACATTGCAGATACGTATACCTGGAAAGTTACAGCCCTTGATGGAAGTGCATTAGATCCAGTTAATGATTACAGTTTTGCGAATAGCACAAATAATAACTCCAGAGAACCGTCCATTCAATTTAAAAGGTTTATCCCTTATAAAGTTTCTGTTATTCATAAAAACACCTGTACTTCCGTAGAGGCTTTCCAAATTATTACATTCGCATCAGCACCGGTACCCAAAATAGATCTCGTGCCTAAAATTTGTTATGATGCTTCCGCAAATTTAGTCGCAACAGTTACAGGAGGAACATACACAAGCTCGGTGTGGACTACTACGGGGGATGGAACATTTACAAGTACTAATACCTTAACTACAACATACACCCCAGGCCCAACAGATCGAAGCCTTCTTAAAGCAAGAGTCACCCTTACGTTAAACACAGGAATAAATGGTGTGTGTCAATTTGTTCCCGTTAGTACAGATATAGATATTCATCCTAATAATATAGGAACGAATACGCCTCAAATAATTTGTACGGGTGACGCAGCTAAGCTTATACTAGGTTCGAGCGTTCCAGGAAGTACCTTTACCTGGACTGCGGCAAACGCAGACGGATATGCGACCGGTTTCAGTCTTAGCGGCAGTGGAGATATTAACCAAGCTATTACGAATACTAACACAACTCAGAACGCTGTTGTAGTTTACACCATCACACCGACGGCTAATGGGTGTATAGGCAATACTTTTACCTTTACAGTTACGGTTACTCCAAAACCTAATATATCAACCCCTGCTCTCGATAAAACGATTTGCTCTAATAATTCTGCAGGTATAACAGCAAGGTCCAACAATATTCCAACCCAGTTCATATGGACAAGTGATGCAGAGAATGGTATTACAGGAAATACAAGTTCTGCTTTAAGTAGCTCGTTAGCTAGCATCACGATTAATGATGAATTGGTGAATTCAACCTTTGAACAAAAAACTGTTACCTATACCATTAAATCTTACTCTCCAGGAGGATGTGAAGGAAATACAATTAAAGTGACTGTTACGGTTGATCCTGCAGTTACTAAAGCAAAAGCAGGCTCTGATGCCAGTATTTGTGCAACCGGCACTTCCAACACCTATATGTTAAAGGGGAACAAACCTGATGTGGGGACAGGAGAATGGAAACTCATTTCTACGCAAATACCAGCGCCTTCCATTATTGATCGTCACAACCATGAAACTGAGGTTAAAGGTTTGGTAGTAGGTGAACCTTATGTATTTGAATGGGCAATTTCTGGTGAGGGTGCATGTGCAGGAACAAGTGATCAAGTGAAAATTACTGTTACACCAATACCGATAATATCAACAACTACTCCAAACAAAAGCATTTGCCAAGGTAATCCCGTAGCCATAACTGTAACCTCAGACATTCCTACCAAGTTCATATGGACAAGTGATAGGTCTTCAACAGCGATAACAGGAAATACAAATTCAACAGGAAGTGCCCTATCAAAAACCATAACAATTCCTGATGTATTATTGAATTCAGGAATTAATCAGGAAACTGTTACCTATACAATCAAATCATTATCCGAAACAGGGTGTGAAGGAAATACAATTACGATTGTTGTTAAAGTTGATCCAGCTGTTACCACTGCTACGGCAGGGGCTGATGCGAGCATTTGCAATACCACTACCTATGATTTAGAAGGTAGCGAACCTCATGTAGGTACCGGGAAGTGGGAACTTGTTTCTGCAAGTATCGGAACACCAACAATTACTACACCCACAAATTTTAAAACAAAAGTTACCGACCTTGTCGCTGGTGGAGTTTATACATTTAAATGGACAATAACGGGAACGGGGGAATGCCAAAAATCGGAAGCTCAGGTAACCATTACAGTAAATATGCCGACGATACCTGGAACTACTGCAACATTGCAGCCATTAGTCTGTCAAAATAACAACACAGGAATAATTACATTAAGTGGAAATACTGGTTCTGTGTTAAGATGGCAACGTTTACCTGATGGACAAACAATATGGGAAGATGTTCCCGGCACTAATGCCGATTTAACCTACACATTCGATAAACTGACTATGACCACTCAATACAGAGCTGTTGTACAAAATGCAGGCTGTACTATAGGTTATTCAACTCCAACTACTATAACTGTAGCTCCTGCTACCACAATAGCAGATGCCTCCGATCAAACCTTATGTGCTGAAACTTCAGTCCTTCTAAAAGGAAATCTAATAGCATCAGGAGAAGCTGGAATCTGGACCATGGTAACGGGTGACGCAAATGCAGCAATTACAACACCAACCAATCACGAGACTACAGTTACCAATCTACTTCCGGATAAGACCTATGTTTTCAGGTGGACCATCACTGGTAACTCTCCTTGTGGCCCAACATTTAAGGATGTCACCATCCGTAACAACGCCCCAATTGATCTGAATAGCATTACTACAAACGCAGTAGTTTGTAATGGTCAACAAATAGTTATTACTGGTAGCGACCCAAGAGGGGGTGAAGAAGGCATTTACAATTATACGTGGGAAAGCCAATTAAATGGGGGAACCTGGACTGTAGTTGCAGGTGAAACAGGTAAAAATTTAACCATAACCCTAACCACGACTGGGACTGTGAGTGTCAGGAGAATTGTGAATAGTGGGACATGTACATCAACTAGTAATCCATTCCCTATTACGGTTCAGCCACCGATAGGGAATAACAGAATATCTGCAGACCAAACGATTTGTAGTGGATTAACTCCGGATTTAATAAACGGAGTCTTACCAACAGGTGGCGATGGACAATTTCTATACCAGTGGCAATCTAGTCTGGACGGAACGACATGGGCAAACATTACAGGCGCTGTGGGCCAAAATTATCAACCTCCTATCCTAACCGCAACCACTTATTACAGACGTATTGTGAGCACTATTGAATGTAGTGGGAATTTACAAAGTATAAGTACGGCTGTAAAAAAAACGATTACTCCTAATGCTAAAGCAGAATTTACATGGGGTCCTACTGATCGGGGATGTGTTCCATATACATTGCCTGTACAGGTGGTTACCTATGCAGATCGAAATGCAATTTATACCTGGTATGCGGACAATGTTGTCTTAGCAACAGGTTCTACTTTCCCGGGATATACCATCCAAAACAGCGGTCAATCTGTAACCATCAAACTCGTAGTTACGAGCAGTCTTGCTTGTTCAACAGACGAGTTCAGCCATACATTCAGCACCAACCAGGCCGTTCCGGCTTCATTTGACCTAAGTGATACTGAAGGCTGTGGACCGTTATCTGTTAATTTTACAAATACCTCTTTACTAACAGCCGGAGCTACGTTTGAATGGAATTTCGGAAATGGACGGTCATCAACAGCCACCAATCCTCCTACCATAATCTTTGATCAGGATCCTACAGGAAAAGATACCACCTATATAGTTACTTTAAAATCTATTACTGCTTGCGGATCTAATTCGGTGAGTAAAAATGTATTTGTAAAGGCAAAACCAATTGCCATATTTACCCCAGAGAAAGTACAGGGATGCGCTCCATTTAAGGCGGTCTTTACCAATACTTCACCTGGAGGTACAAATACTTATTACTACGATTACGGTGATGGATCAGCAATAGACATAAAAACTAATAAATCACCTGTTGACCATATTTACAATGTCACAGTAACTACGGACTTTACCGTCAAAATGATTGCTGAAAATTCCTGTGGAAGAGACGAAAAGCAATGGACCATCAGAGTTTTCCCTCAGAACATCACTCCGGCGTTAGGTATAAAACTGGAAGAAATAGAGGGTTGTGCCCCTCATAGCGTTAATTTTGAAAACAATACTATTGGTGCTTCAAGATTTACTTATGACTTTGGTGATGGCAGTCCAATCCTTCCTGCATTAAATACAAATACAGTTCAACATATTTATAAAACAGCCGGAACCTTTACTGTTACCATGACCGCCTATAATAGTTGTTCTGAAATTCCAATAACAAAATCGGTAACAGTACTTCCGCAGCCTATTGCCGATTTCGAAGCAGATCAAATACTTGGTTGTCCGGGGCTTGAAGTGAAATTCAAAAACAAAACTCAGGATGGCTTTAGCTATGTGTGGGACTTTGGAGATGGCTCTCCGAAATCCAACGAATTTGAACCAAGTCATGTTTACATGGGAAATCAGGAATATTATACGGTAACACTAACGGCAACCAACATCCTTAATTGTTCGATGGAGGTAATCAAAAATCAGTACATTCATATCGTACAACCACCTGTTGCAGCCTTCAATGTGAATCCTTCTACCCTGATCAGTATCCCTAATTATACCTTCAAATTTGAAGATGAAAGTACCAATAATCCTACAATGTGGGAATGGAATTTTGGTGATGGGATAACTTCCACTCTGAAAAGCCCTAACCATACTTATCTGGATACAGGAACTTATAAAGTAACTTTAAAAGTGATAAACCAGAATGGCTGCTTTACAACTACATTTAAAAATGTAACCATTAAAGGCGTACCAGGCTATCTGTTTGTGCCGAATTCCTTCATACCAGGAAACACACTGCCTGAATTGCGCGAGTTCCGTGCCAAAGGATCAGGCATTGCATCATGGCGCTTCAGCGTATTCAATAAATGGGGACAAATACTATGGGAAACCACTAAACTGGACGAAGGAAGACCTGCAGAAGCTTGGGATGGCACCTTTAAAGGGCAACCTATGCCACAAGGGGTTTATTACTGGAAAATCGATGTGCAGATGGTAAACGGAACAGAATGGAAGGGCATGACTTACGACAAATCTGCACCTAAACGTACAGGAGCAATACATTTAATCAGATAAGGATGAGCGGGAGATTAAGATATACACTAGCATTAGTAATGATTATGGTTAACCTGTCTTCTATGGCACAGGACCATATATATTCTCAATTTTTTAATGCCCCTATTTATCTCAACCCATCATTGACCGGGCAGTTTGAGGGCGACTTCAGGACGAACCTGATTTACCGAAACCAATGGTCGGGACTTAGTGGCGACCTATCCTATATCACAGCTTCTGCGGACCTCAACATCTCCAAATTTTCCGGTGGAGTTGGTTTGATATTTAACCGCAGCAGCGAAGGAACAGCTTATCTGGTTAAAAACAATGCTGCAGCAACCTATTCTTATAGTGTTGGCGGGGACGACTTTATAGCCTCTTTTGGTATACAGGCAGGTTTTACCAACCGACAAATAGATTGGAGTAAACTGGTTTTTTCTGATCAGATAGACATGCGCCTTGGTTACATTCCCGGCAGTGTATCTTCAGCTCAGCCGCCTGACATGTCTAACAAGTTTTATTTTGACGGAGCCGCAGGTACAAACATCGTATTTCAGAATCTAATGGCAGGTGTTGCAGTTCACCACATCAACCAGCCTGACGAATCCTTCAGCGGAACTGTTGCCAAACTTCCTATGCGCATAACAGCAAATGCCAGCTACAGAATCCCCTTAAGTCCGGGTATGTATTACAACCAGGATGACGGTTCTTACCTGATCCCTTCAATAATTTATTATAAGCAAGCCAGCTCAACCTCTGTGAGTGCCGGAGCGCAATTTAAATTTAAAGGATTAAACGCCGGATTATGGTACCGGACCGGCGGAGAAGGTGGCCCTGATGCAATTGTGGTTTCCTTAATATTCGACCTGTTTAAAGGAAACAGGAATGGCGAAAAACTAAGATTAGGTTTGAGTCATGATGCCACGACCTCAAAAATTAACTATACCAATACCAGTGGTACAACGGAAGCCAGCGTTGGTTACCAGATGTATTTTCCTAACGGCTCCGGTTACAATAAATTTAACGGACTAAGATGTTACGATTTCTACTAAAATCGAATCACAATCACACAAAAACTTTGGTATATTAGGTCATTTAAACCGCCATGCAGAATATTCTTGAGAACAATCATTTTCTTACCCAAACGGAGGTAAACAAGTTTTTAATGGCGACTTTGCTTTGTGGCCTTATTGGTGCCGAAAGAGAATTTAGAAGCAAACAAGCTGGTCTAAAAACCATGATTATGATTGGACTGGGCTCTACCCTATTTACCATTCTTTCCGTCAAGATCGGCTTAAGCAGTCACGATCGTATTGCATCCAACATTGTTACCGGGATTGGTTTCCTCGGTGCCGGAGTTATTTTTAAGGAAGATAACCAGGTAAAAGGGCTTACCACTGCATGTGTGATCTGGATTGTTGCTGCCATAGGTATGGCCATTGGCTCCGGCTACATCGAACAAGCCATCGGAGTAACCGTAGTGGTGCTATTGGCTCTATTCACCTTCCCCTTTTTGGAAGAGGTGGCCGAACGTCGCTTTACCAGAAGAATATATCGGATTGTAAAACGATATGAGGGCGAAAGTCTTGAAAAATACGAGCAGGACATCAAAACCTCTAAGCTAAAACTTACCCGCGGTAAGCAGGAACTTGCCAACGGCATCATTAGCGGAACATGGATTGCAATTGGCAGTCCGGAGAACCATAAAACATTCGTGGACCGGATGCTGCAAGACAAAAACATCATTGCATTCGATTTTTAGGCCGTATCATTCTTGTAATGTACAAATAATCTCAACAAACTATAGTAGCTTTGCATTATGCAAAGGGAACAGATCTCGGTATTCGACATTTTTAAGATAGGTATTGGCCCATCAAGCTCACACACTTTAGGTCCATGGAGAGCAGCGCAGCAATTTACAGCTTCGCTAAAAGAGAAAGGATTATTGGCACAAGTGGAGCAGGTAAAGATCCTGCTATATGGTTCTTTGGCCAAAACGGGCAAAGGACACGGAACAGATGTAGCCATATTACTAGGTCTTACAGGTGCCGATCCGGTTACTTTTGATGTAAATGCCATCGACAGTACCATTGCAACAATTAAAGGCGATCAATTGCTGTCTCTCGGAAATGAGCAACTGATCACATTCAATTACAATGATGATATGGTTTTCCTGTTTTTCGAAAGCCTGCCATTTCATCCTAATGCAGTTACTTTCCAGGCTTTCTTAAATACGGGGAAGGCATTTTCCGAAACTTATTATTCTATAGGTGGCGGTTTTGTGGTAAAAGAAGGCGAAAACGGAAATGAGAAAGAGCAGGTCGACTTGCCTTTCCCTGTCGAAAAAGCCAGTGAACTATTACATTGGTGCTTATCTACCGGCCTTAAAGTATCAGAAATCGTGATGGAGAACGAGTTGTCCTGGCGTACAGAAGCTGAAACAAGAAAAGGCATTATGCAGCATTTCAATGTCATGAAAGACTGCACCTACCGTGGATGTCACACCTCAGGATTTTTACCGGGAGGACTAAATGTTGGCAGAAGAGCTGCAGCCTTAAATAAAAGATTAATCGGTAGCAGCGTTTATAACGATTATACCAGCTGGATAATGGCCATCAGAAATGGTGGAAACAGCTTTAACTATATTCTGGACTGGGTAAGCTGCTTTGCCCTGGCTGTAAATGAGGAGAACGCCTCTTTTGGCCGGGTAGTTACAGCACCTACCAACGGTGCAGCTGGAGTTATCCCTGCAGTATTACAGTATTATATCGCCTTCTGCGATGGATACACAGATGAAAAGATTACCCAGTTCATTGCCTGTGCATCAGAAATAGGTAGCATCTTTAAAAAAGGGGCAACGATATCGGCCGCAATGGGTGGCTGTCAGGCCGAGATCGGTGTATCATCAGCAATGGCGGCTGCAGCTTTAACAGAGTGTTTAGGCGGCTCACAGCGTCAAGTACTCATGGCAGCAGAGATAGCCATGGAACATCATTTGGGTTTAACCTGCGACCCTATAGGTGGCTTGGTTCAAATACCGTGCATTGAAAGGAATACCATGGGTGCGATAAAAGCCATAACTGCGAGTCAGCTTGCCTTACAAAGCAACCCTGATAAAGCAAAAGTTAGTCTGGATGCAGTGGTAAACACCATGTGGGAAACTGCATTAGATATGAATTCAAAATACAAGGAAACATCTGACGGAGGTTTGGCAACAAACATCCCGATCAGTTTACCGGAATGCTAAAATACGCGCAGCAAGCATATCACTTAGATTTTTTGCTGCGCCTTAATGGCCAGATACCTATTCACCACATTTACAGTTAATTTCTCTGGTGGTGTAAGGATGCTCAGGATACCATGTTTGGCCAGTTCCTTTACCATTAACTTTTTCTCGTAAGCAAACTTAGTGGCGATGGTCTGTATATAAATGCCTTCTACATCGTTCGCCGGCTTTTCGGTAATCATTTTAAGCTCCGTATTCTCAAAAAATACAACCAGCAGCAAATGGTATTTGGCTATACGCTTTAAATAAGGCAACTGCCTGTTTAAGGCAGACATGCTTTCAAAATTTGTAAAAAATACAATCAGACTTCGTTGCCTTAAGGTACTGCGGATACTGGTATATAAAGCCTCCATGTTCAGCTCCAGGTAGCGACTCTTTTCCTTATACAAGACCTCCATTATTTTACCTAGCTGCGCAGGTCTGCGATCTGCAGGCACCACACTTCCGGTTTTATCTGCTATCGTGATTAATCCCGCCTTATCCTGTTTTAACAAGGCTACATTTGAAAGCACCAAACTGGCATTAATTGCATAATCCAATAAGCTTAGCCCCTCGAAAGGCATTTTCATTGCTCTCGATTTATCAATAATGCAATATAAATGCTGAGCTTTTTCATCCGTATAGGAGTTTACCATTAACTCCCCCTTCCGGGCAGTGGCTTTCCAGTTTACGGAGCGATAGTCATCGCCCTGCACATAATTCTTTACCTGGTCAAACTCCATGCTATGCCCAACCCGTCTGATCTTCTTAATCCCAAATTCGCTTAGCCTGTTTGATATGGCCATCAGTTCATATTTGCGCAATTGCAGAAAAGAAGGGTAAACAGGAACGGTTACTTCTTCACCAAAATTAAACCTCCGTGTGACTAGTCTTAATGGCGATTGCACATATAACCGCAGCTGTCCGAAAATATACTCTCCTCTTTTAGTTGGCCTTAACAAATAGGCAATCGTTTTCCGTTCACCCGATTTCAGGTGACTTTTAAACCAGAGGTCTCTTTTTTGAAACTGAAAAGGGATTTCATCAATAATACCGATATGAATACCAAAGGAATAAAAATTCTCTACATAGATCTGAAGTTCATTGTCATCCCCATTACTTAACCGCTCTGGTACATCCCTGCGCAAAAAGACATCGCGTTTTGCAAGGTACAACAGCACCAGATCAATCAACACCAACAAGGCCAACACCCCTACAAAGATGTAAGGCAAATCTCCAAGCCAGGGAAGGAAGAAGGAAAAAAGAAATAAACTTACGCATAGCCCTATCCCGACAAAAAATCTTTTGCCCAGAAAAAGGTCGCTGTAATATTTTCTAAAAAAGTGTTTCAATATCCCTGGGTTTTTATCTAGGTACTTCTATTTTTTGAAGAATCTGAGCTACAATATCATTCGGTGTCAGACCTTCCATTTCCTTATCAGGGCTAAGCATAATTCTATGCGATAATACCGGCGGTGCCACTTTTATGATGTCTTCCGGCGTTACAAAATCACGGCCCTGCATAGCAGCAAATGCCTTGGCCCCATTGATCATCGCTAATGAAGCACGTGGCGAAGCACCCAAATAAAGCGATTTATTAGTCCTCGTTTCATACGTAACCTTTGCCACATACTCGATTAACTTAGGCTCTACATGTAGCCCCCTGATGATGGTCCGACAGGCTTTGATCTGCTCGATACTTAAAATCGCTTTAACGGCTTTCAGTTCATCATCCAGCTTATGCTGATGTTGGTTTAACAAAATGGCTGTTTCCTCTTCCAGTGTTGGATATTTCACCTCAACCTTAAATAAAAAACGATCTAACTGCGCTTCAGGTAACCTGTATGTACCTTCCTGCTCAATCGGATTTTGGGTAGCCAGTACCATAAAAGGCTCATCCATTAAATATGTATGTCCATCCACAGTGATTTGCCGTTCCTCCATCACCTCAAATAAAGCGGATTGTGTTTTTGCCGGGGCACGGTTAATTTCATCCACCAGCACAATGTGTCCGAATATTGGACCTTTACGGTATTCAAAAGAAGCCGATCTGGGATCAAAAACAGAGGTTCCGATTACATCAGATGGCATCAGATCCGGAGTAAACTGAATACGGGCAAAAGAAGCATCAATGCTTTTGGCAATCAACTTTGCACTTAAAGTTTTAGCTACACCAGGTACACCTTCCAAAAGTATATGTCCATCGGCAAGTAATCCGGCAATAAGAAAATCAATGGTATCTTTCTGGCCAACAATAATACTTCCCAGCGTTTGCCTGATCTGCTCTACGGCAGTATTTAGCTGTGTAAGATCGGTTCTTTGGGTAAACATTTCCACTTCCATAATTTATTGGGCTTGTTTATAAAATTTTTCTATTAATTTATTCAGGTCGATAAGTTGATTATCGTTAATCATAACGGCGTTATTCACCTTGTTTATCATGTCAATCAATTGCTCTACGACAGTTTCGTTTACGCCCGATTTAAGTACAAGATCGGCCATAAATTCCTTATCCAGCTTTGAGGTTTTCAAACGGTAGCTGGTTCGCACATACTCTAAAAAGTAGCTGATCTTCTTCTGTACAATATCACGATTATCGCGCTGCTGATAATAAACCTTGCCCACAACCTTCACAAAATCTACAGATGTGTTCTTTAAAGGCTCAATTACTGGAATGATCCGCTGCCTGCGTTTCATTTCAAAAAGGATAAATATCAACAATCCGGTCAAGGCCAGGTAATAAGCCCAGCGCAGCTGCTCATGTTTAAACAACACCCGCAGCACAGAATCTTCATTTACATTCCCCTTTGTATTATTTTCGTCCCAGATTACCCTTTCGGCAGTAGGCAGATGAGAAAGTACTTTAGCAATATAAGTAGCACCGGCAGGATTTAGCAAATTGTAATTACTTAGCAATTGCGGACTTGGCAGCATATACAGCGCTCCTTTACCAAAATTATATTTCACAAAATTGACCTCACCGGCATCATTTCGTCCTAATGCAGCGGCCCGGAGGGTGTCTACCCGGCTAAAGTACTGATCGCCCAGGCCCTTATTAAAAATATAATAGTGCTTTTCCTTTAAAACCGGGCTTACAAAGTTAATCGGGGTCCCCTTTATGTCACCATAATTAGGTACGGAGTTCATTCTCAGGTTAAGGGTATCACTTAAAAGATCGCTTAATTTATAAGCCGCAATAAATACATGATTACCCTTTTCCATGAATTTAACCAATTCCGCATAATCATATTCATCCATTTTTACCTCACCTGCAATCATAAGGTAATTGGTATGCTCAAAATTCTTATCCTTTAAGGTGTTGTAAACAGGCAAATTTGATGAGCTGATTAAGGCTTTCGGGAATAGACTTTCCAACTCATGATACAAGATGTAGGTGCCGAAAGGGATTTTATCTTCCTTTAAGTAGGTTGGTCTCCAATCGGTAGGCTTTGGCTTGTAATATTGTGCGATTAAATACAGCAGCATGACCACTGCACTCCCAACTAAATATAGTTTCAGTCCCTTCATAGCGCCTTCACATTAAATCGTTCAAAACTACCCTTAACAGCCTTAAAGCCTTCCTGATCGATAAAAAACTCTCCATACCAGATGTATTCAAACTGTCGGGTTAACATAGCAAATTGCTGCTTCCTATCCGGATCAATAATTTCATTGATATAAGTCTGATTTGTTTTTTCCGGCTGCCAGTCGATCAATTCTTTATCGTTCAACAACTTTAACGAGCGTAGGTAAAACAAGCGCACTGCCAGTCGGTAATTGCCATTTGCGACTGCCTTTTCTATCTCCTCGTTAAAATCTATCTCATGAATATTCTCCATTGATTCATTATATGGGACATCAACAGATTTCGATTTTCCGGCAAAGATTTTCAAATCGAGTCCGATCAGTTTAATGACAACAAAAATCACCAGAGCTGCTATGGCAAAAATGATCACATACTTTAAAAAGCCGCCCGAATATTTGTTTTTTAAAATTCCGTTCATCAAATCCCAAAACCATGTCCAGAAGCGATCCCACCAACTGGTGTTTATCGGAGTAGCCTCATCATACCTGAAATCTTTTTGAGTGCTGTACTCCTTAATTTTTTCAAGGTCAAAACTCCTGACCGAAATGGCCGTTGTATCATCTTTTAAGGGAATATTCTTTACAGGCTTAGGCCCCGGTATTGTTGCCGAAAAGCCACTAGCAGTGATAAAAAACAATAAAAATACAATAAGAGCCTTGTGCATGTTTAGTATTCCTCTAAGCCTTGGGAATTGTCCTTCTCTTCTCCAAAATGATTGATACGATCCATAAGACCCGTGCTTTCCTGTATTTCGACCAGGTTAAAAAAGCAAAGGGAAACGCCAATTACCGGAATCATCAGAAATACATAACTTAAATACTGAATGATAGTACCAACCACAATCATTGCCTGACTCCATCCCTCTAATCCTGGCAAAAAAGTACCAGCCATGGTCAAAACTGCCGCCGGGACACTTGCAAAAGTCATACAGGCATAGGCAATTACCCAAAGGATAAATATGGAACCGGCAGTTACCCACCATTGATTTTTCAGTAATTTAAATGAGCGCTCAAAAGAATATTGGAAATTGGCATTTTCCAATACCATTATCGGAAAAAGCAAAGACATGGCTGGAAACAAGTAAATCCCCGGCACAAGGCAAAACATAAATCCTACTATTACAATAAGTAAAGTAAAAATGTTACTAAAAAACACCCTGAAGTAGTAATACTTAAAATATGACCAAACTTCATCGGGAGTAGGTGCCACATTTCCCTTTTGAATATACAAAGCAATGAAACTAAGTGTCGAAACCAGTATTGCAGCAGAACTGCATATGGAAAATATCACAACCAGTAAATAGTTAAATGTAAAAATCTGGCTTAAATTAGTCCTCCAGGCCGACGCTCCCATCTTACTTATACCATTTACAAACGCTTTCGTCTCCAACTGTTGCATGATGGCAGCGATCATTCCTGCCAAAATAAAGAACCCACACAAGTAAACAAATACCTTTAATAGGGGCCTGAAGTTTTCTTTGATAAATAAAAAGGTATCATTAATGATCTCTCCGAATGCTCTTAGTTTTTTTAATTCCAATTTTTCTGACATCTTAGCTGATTTGATTGCGTTTAATTAATTGTGATGGATAGATAATCACATACCAAATGATAAATAGCAGTGATCCTCCTAAAATACTTATGCTTAGCCACAAAGGCATGTGGGTATAACGTGTAATAAAACCTTCGAAGAATGCCGCTATAAGAATAATTGGCACAATGCCAAGAGCTATCTTTGTTCCATCCTTTGCACTGTTTCTAAATGCTTGTAAACGGGTATACGTTCTGGGAAAAAGCAAGCCATGACCGAGAACCAAGCCCGCGGCACCTGCTATAATAATTGCCGAGATTTCTAAAGTTCCATGTATCCAGATAACCAGCACCGATGCTGCTCCCAAGCCTTTGCTAAAAAAGTAATACTCAAATGCACCTAACATAACTCCGTTTTTCAATAACATAAAAACAGGGCCAATACCCAGAAATATACCACTTATAAACAGGATCAAAGAAACATAAGTATTGTTGGCGGCAATAGAAAGAAACATAGAAACCGGCCCCTGATGTTTATAAACTCCAAAGGGATCACCTTTTGCAATATTTTCATTGGTCATATTCACATAACCATCCCCCATGATCAATCTTACAAAAGCATGGTCATACTTAGCAGATAACACACCAATGGCACCTGATATCACAAAGAAAATAAATGAATACAGCAACTGCCGGCGATAAGTATAAAACAGTACCGGCAACTCATATTTCCAGAAGGTTAAAAAACGATTGGTATCTTCTTTCTTATTCTTATAAATAGATTGATGCAACACCGAAGCCAATCCATTTAAATAAGCTGTGGTTTTAGACTTGGGGTAAAAGGTCTTGGCATAAGCCAGATCATTAGTAATATCTATAAAGCGCTCGGCAACTTCATCAGGGTTGTTTGTCTTCAACTGCTCATAGGATTTCCATTTCCCAGAATTCTGTTTAACAAACAATGCCTCTCTCATAGATTTAATTAAGAATGTAATTTGCTGTTAAAATAGCAACAAAAAAACATTTTACAACAAAAAATTCAACTTCAATATTATATTTGAATTAAGTATGGAAACAATAAAAGTAAATACCAGTCAGCACGTAGATATAGATTATCCTGTAGCCGGCCTGGGCGAGCGCATAGCGGCAAGGCTAATTGATCTGGGGATATTCTTAGGCTTGTATTTAATATTTATAGTGCTGGTTGTGCTTACAGGCATTTCCGGATCATTGAAAGGCACACCGTATTTTATTATAGGATTGATGATCATTTATGGTGCAAGCTATGTTTTCTATAACCTGATTTGTGAGATTTTTATGAACGGTCAGTGCGTGGGAAAACGTTTAATGAAAATAAAAGTCATTAGTCTGGATGGCAGCCAGCCCAGCTTAGGCCAATATTTTATCCGATGGCTGTTTCGCCTGGTTGATTTTGTTTTTACCGCTCAAGTGGGCGGATTAATTTGCGTTGCGGTATCAAAAAACAAACAGCGGATTGGGGATATCGTTGCCGGAACTACGGTCATCAAAACTGTTCCTCATACAAACTTTAACCACATTGCTTTCCATCCTGTTGAGGAAGATTATGTCCCTGTTTTTAGCAATGTGAACTTGCTTACCGATAGAGATGTTGAGCTGATACATGAAGTAATTGACACTTATTATAAAACCCACAATACCGAGCTGATCTATACCATGTCGGCAAAGGTGGCTACTTTACTTTCTATAAGCATTCCTGAAGGCATGAATGAAATGGAGTTTCTAAAAACTGTGATTAAAGACTATAACTATCAAACGGCTATTTCCTTGTAATGAGTTTAAGAGGCCAGGTAAGTAAAGGGCACTACGGGGATATTTCTACCGATCCAAAAAAGTAATACTACTACAAAGATCATTTTAGGTGTTAATGGTTTATACCATATGCTCCAGGTTAAATCCTTGTGCATAAAATAACTCAGAACTTTCAATAAAAAGTGGATCACTAAAAAAGGAAGACTTAACACCAGCAGCACATTATAATTTAATGCCAATAGGATATTGCCATGAAGTAAGGCATGAACAGCCCGTTGTGAACCACAACCAGGACAATCAAGGCCAACGTACTTATGGAATGGACATTCAGGAAAAAAACTATACATCTCAGGATCATATCTATAATATAAAACAGAAATGATAATAACTATAAATAAGCCCGAGATGTACTTTAATATCATCGCGAATTAAACATGGCTCCACCCAAGCCTAATGCAACAAAAAAGATAACATATAGAATAATTACCGCTATACCTACGAAGAAGCCAATTTTTGTATATTTTCCTGCAGCAGCAGATGCAGCTTGTGCACCCATGTAATCGCCTGCCGCATATCGACTGTTTACATTTGCCGCATTAACAATACCAGCTATACCAAACGGCAAACAGCAGAATAAAGTAACTAAAATAGATTCAACCAACCAGTTTTTAGGCTGAGGGGTAGAACCGTTACCAAAAGGAGGCTGTCCAAATGGCTGATTTTGTGATTGTTGTTCTTCCATCGTAAGTTTTTAGTTTTTGAAATACTTCTTCTAATGTATATTTTTTAATTTAAAAGGGAAAGCACAATCTATATATTAATTTATTAAACAGACCCAATAACCTTAGGTACAAGCAGTTTCACCCATTCCCCATACATTTTCACGCTGGGGTGCAAACCATCGCTGGCAACCAAATCAGGCTCTACCAATCCACGTCTCGATATTGGAGTAATATCTGTGTAATTTACTCCTTCGGCAAGTGTTATTTCCTTACATATTATGTTAAAATGGTCAATCTCCCGAGCCACATCATCCAAATTCCTGCCCCCACTTACACCGAAAGCTGTTTTACCCCAATCCGGTATAGAAATTACAAAGACATGCTTTTTATTTCCTTTTGCAAAACTTATAGCAGTTTGTAACAACGCTAAAAATTCCTTTTTATAGGTAGCAATTGGATAACCACGATATTGATTATTTACACCGATCAACAAAGTCACAAAATCAAATTTAGACGTCAATCGGGCGTGCTGGATGGCCTGCATTAATTCATCCGTTGTCCATCCTGTAGTTGCAATAATTTTAGGCTCAGCAACTGTCACTTTTTTATCCTTTAAAAGACTTTGCAACTGATAAGGAAAAGACCCTGACTGCGGAACAGATTCACCTATGGTATACGAATCTCCCAAGGCTAGGTAAGTTAAAACTTTTTCGGTTTTGATAGTGATATCGTTACTTGAGGCTTGCAAAGGCATGGCGTTATTTTTTGTACAGCCCGAAGTTAATAAAGAAAACAAAATACGTACAAAAAGTTTTGCACGAAAGATCGATTGTTATTGTAATACTTTACCAGTTAATGTCATACCGAAAAGACTTGCAATATGACACATCAACTTACCCTTAACCTCTTCCATATCTAATGCATATCCTAATTCCCGTTGCATCGAAGTCACATCCTTATCATCAATCCCACAGGGAACAATATTTTTAAAGTAGTCAAGATCCGTATTTACATTAAACGCAAAGCCATGCATGGTTACCCAGCGACTGCAACGAACGCCCATTGCACAAATCTTACGGGCCTGCTCATTGTCAGCATCCAACCATACTCCGGTAAATCCCGGATAGCGGCCTGCCACAATGCCATAATCGGCCAGTGTTAAAATAACAGCCTCCTCCAACATCCTTAAATATAAATGTATATCCGTAAAGAAATTATCCAGGTCTAATATCGGGTAGCCCACAATTTGTCCGGGGCCATGATAAGTGATGTCGCCCCCCCTGTTTATTTTATAATAAGTAGCTTGTTTAGCCAATAGTGCAGCATCATCCAGCAATAGATTTTCAGGCTTGCCACTTTTCCCAAGTGTATACACATGCGGATGCTCGCAAAAAATAAGATAGTTAGGTGTCTCAAGCTGTGTATTATTCGTCCGGTTCTGCGTTTTTAAAACAACCGTCTGGTCAAAGATAGCTTCCTGCTTACGCCAAGCCTCCTGATAATCTGTAAGGCCCCAATCTATAAATTCAACTTTCTTATTCATTTTGCAAAAATTAAGCTACCACGTAGCCCAGCATATAACCATCCGTTGTTTTAAAATAATGAACCGTAAGCTCCTTCGTACCTTCGGGTAGATCAACCAGTGCATTCAGCTTACCTTCATTTTTCAACTTAAAAGGTTTAATATGCATATCCTGTTTAAACTCCAGTCCTCTTCTGCCATTCCATTTATAAATGGCTTCTTTGGCACACCAGCAAACATACAGCCCGTCAATATTATCGCCCACCTGTCGCTGTGCCAGTTCAACATCCGAAAGAAATTTATGCTTGATGCTTTTTATTTTATGCTTGATCAGCTCAATATCAACACCAACTTTCCTTGTTTTGCCAATAATTACCGAAGCATAATCATAAGAATGACTTAATGAAATATGATAATCCAGATCAGGAAGATAGGGTTTACCATGATCATCCATTCTGCAATCAATATATTCATTGGTATTTAGCATCGTTCTCAACAACATCCTGGTACTTAACCAGTGGAGCAGGCGCTTGCCATTATTTAAGGATGAAATAAAATCGAGTTCATGTTGTTTCAACTGTAAACCCGAGAGCAGCTGCTCTTCGGTTTCCTCGATTTTCCAGACCGCCAGTATGGTGTCCTTGTCAATATTTTTATTAAAAACTACAGGCATCTCTTTTTAGACAACTTTGCAAAAGTATCTTAAATTAATCATAATTTCGTCCAAATACTATATAATAATGATCCTGTCTGACAAACGAATTCTCGAAGAAATAGAGAAGGGCACAATTATCATTGAGCCTTTTAAACCCGAAAGCCTTGGAACAAACTCTTACGATGTACATCTAGGTAAATATCTTGCTACTTATAAAGACCGGATACTTGATGCAAAAACACACAATAAAATTGAACATTTTGAAATCCCTAAAGATGGTTACATCCTGCAACCCGGCACTTTATACCTTGGCGTAACCTTAGAATATACTGAAACTCATGCCCATGTTCCCTTTTTAGAGGGCAAATCGAGTACCGGGCGACTGGGCATAGACATTCATGCTACTGCCGGAAAAGGCGATGTCGGCTTTTGTAATACCTGGACCCTCGAAATCTCCTGTGCACAGCCTGTTCGCGTATACGCAGGTATGCCAATTGGCCAACTGATTTACTTTGTTATTGAGGGTAGTATTGAAACCATGTACAATACAAAAGTTAATGCCAAATACAACAATAAAACAACCAAACCGGTTGAAAGCATGATGTTTAAAAATAAGTTTTAAAATCAAAGAGATATCTTTGTCATTTTTATTCGTGTCCTCCTAAAGGAGCATTTTCGAATATAGAATTCTCAGAGGCTGCTTTTGAATTGTGATACAACCTCATTCCCGGAAGACGTTCGGTATTAAGAGGACTTCACCTAATTTTTTTTCGGATCGAAAGTAAGCCGGATTGGACAGTTGTTTACTACTCATATATTGCCCGGTTAATAGATAAGTTTCATTTGAATTTTTACCGAACAAAGACGAACCAGAGACGAACCTGACACGAAGTAGGTCCGAGCTAGTATATAACGCTGATATCGGTCTCCTTTAGGACCGATAACACTCCATTTTTTACTAAAAATTTTAGGGGGACAGCTTTTGCTGTTGTTGTTCATGTTTGGACATCACTAATATATGGAAAATTACGTAGTTTGAAGATTTTTTACTATTTCTACTATTAATATTAAATTTGTTTTGCACGATTAATTAACCAAGCATGGATATCACTGCTGTTATATGACCATTGGAATTAAATTTGGTTTCAGGGTGAATTTGAAACCATCCATTCCAGCCATTAAATTGATTCCAGAACGTTGACGAAACAGGAAGCTACCGAGTAGTTATAGAAGGTGTTAATGCAATGGGGCATCTGGCCAGAGCTGTGTATACTTACGAAGTAAAATAAATACCTCTAATACATACAATAAAGTTACATAAAACAGCTCCTATATATCTTTTTAAATTATGCTAACAAAGCCTCAATATTTGTATATTGAGGCTTTGTTACTTATGATCAATTTATGAAAATTAAACTCGTTATTCCTGCCTTATTAATGCTTGGGATCTGTTTTTCATTCGCCTACAAATTGGCAGACGATCCCTTTTCTGATCTGATTAAGCGCCTGCAGGAATATAATAAGAAGTACGCACAGGAAAAAGTGCACCTACACCTCGACAAACCCTATTATGCCATTGGCGATGACATCTGGCTAAAAGCTTACGTCATCAACACCCTAACCTCCGAACCAACCGACATCAGTAAAGCTTTATATGTTGAACTGATCGATGAAAAAGACAATATAAAAACCCAGTTAAAGCTACCTATGAATGGTGGTTTATCCTGGGGAGATATTAAGCTTCCTGATACCTTAAGCGAAGGCAATTATCGCATAAGAGCCTATACACAATGGATGCGGAATGCAGGTCCCGAGTACTTTTTTGATAAAACCATAAAAATAGGAAACTCCTGGGCCAACAGAGTCTTTACAAACACCAACTATAGCTTTACCAAAGAAAACAATACCGAAAAGGTAAATGCGAAAATTAAGTTCACGGACAAGAAGGGTGAGCCTTATATCAATAATGAGGTGGCCTACGAAATACAACTAAATGCCCGAAGTATCACAAAAGGCAAAGCCACGACCAACAACCAAGGCGAAGTAAGCATCAACTTCTCCAATACGCAACCGGCTTTATATAAATCAGGTAAAATCATCGCTACGCTGACCTTGCCAAACAAAGAAAAAACAGTAAAAAACATCCCTATCACCGCAACATCCAACAATGTCGATGTACAGTTTTTTCCTGAAGGAGGAAACCTGATTGAGTCGCTACCTAATAAAGTTGCCGTAAAAGCAGTAAATGCAGCGGGCCATGGCGAAGATGTGACTGGAACCATTTTAGATAACGAAGGTGTTGAAATAAATCGATTTGAGACCAAACACCTGGGCATGGGCAACTTTATCGTCAACCCGCAACCCGGTAAAACATACACTGCAAAAGTTAAATTTAAAGATGGCTCAGAGCAAACCTTTGCTTTACCAAAAGTTCAAACCAGTGGGTATGTTCTGTCCATAAACAACAATAGCCCCGATAAGATTGGTGTTAAAATAATGATGAGTGAAGATCTGGTAGGCACTAACGAATTAAAAGTAGTAGCCCAGAACAACGGAAACGTATATTTTGTAACCAGATCGCCTTCACAAAAACAAATCATCACTGCCTCTATTCCTAAAAAAGAACTTCCTTCAGGGATTGTACAATTTACCTTATTTAATGGAACCAATAACCCGGTTTGCGAAAGATTGGCTTTTGTAAACAATGTCGAAGACCGTATAAATACAACTATAGAAAATTTAAAACCTAGCTATTCGAAAAGAGGAAAGGTAGATATCGACCTGCTTACCCGCTTTGGCGACAAACCTGTGCGCGGTAGTTTTTCGGTTGCCGTAACCAATACCGCATCAGTAAAACCCGATCCGGAGAATGAAACCAACATTTTCACCTCCATACTGCTTACCTCCGACCTAACTGGTTACATTGAAAATCCAAACTATTATTTTCTTGACAAGGATGAGAAAACCGTGCAAGATCTTGACAACTTAATGCTTACACAAGGCTGGCGCAGAATATTATGGAAAAGCATCATCAATAATACGCCTCCTATCGACACTTTTAAACCGGAAAAATCTATTGGTATCAGTGGCACTATCACCAGCTATGGGGGCAAACCACTTCCAAACAGTAAAGTAACATTATTCTCTTCTTCGGGTGGTTTTTTTATGATTGACACCTTAACTGATGCCCAGGGTCATTTTAATTTCAACAACCTGGTGTTTACTGACAGTACAAAATTCATTGTACAAGGTAGAACCGTAAAAAACAAAAAGAGTGTAGACATTAAACTCGACATTGTACCGGGACAAATTGTAACCAAAAATAAAAATACCGGAGACCTGGAAGTAAACGTAAATGAAGCCTTACAAGGGTATCTGACGCGCAGCAACAATTATTTCGATGAACTGACTAAGCGTGGTTTGCTGGAGCGAACGATCATGCTAAAGGAGGTAAATATTACGGAGAAAAAGAATCCGGCAGAGAATTCATCAAACCTAAATGGTGCTGGTCATGCCGATTATATACTAACCGCCGATATGTTGCAAAACTGTACTACGCTTGCGCAATGTTTACAGGGGCGAGTGGCAGGGTTAATTATACAAGGTGGTGTACCTTACCTGATGAGAAACATGTCTACTGGAAGAGCAATGCAAATCATCATTGATGGAATGAGTGTAGACTCTGATTTTCTCGATAATATTGTTCCATCTGATGTAGAAACCGTTGAAGTCTTAAAATCCATTGGAAATACAGCCATATACGGCTCGCAAGGTGGTGGCGGTGTGTTAATCATCACCACCAAAAGAGGTGGTGGCTACAACGGCACTGTTTTCGCTCCTGGCATCATCACCTATTCGCCTAAAGGCTACAATGTGACCAGGGAGTTCTACTCACCAAAATACGACCCTGCAACACCTGATAACAGGTTAGATTTACGCAGTACGGTATACTGGCAGCCCCATATTGTAACCGATGTCGATGGCAAAGCCAAATTTAGCTTTTTCAATACCGATGAAACCGGCACCTACAGGGTGGTTGTTGAAGGTATTGATATGATGGGCCATCTGGCTAGAGCCGTATACACCTATGAAGTAAAATAAACACCTGCAATGAATACCATAAAAGTTACCATAAAAGATCATTTAAGCCTGATTACTTTAGACAGGGGCAAATCCAATGCCCTGAATAGAGAAATGATTACTGAGCTAAATGATATGCTCAATAATATCGCTACAGACCCTAATATATGCGGTGTGATCATCACCGGAAAAGAACCTTTCTTTTCGGCCGGACTAGACCTCATCGAGCTATACAATTACGATGAAGCCGAAGCTGAGTCTTTCTGGCACCTGTTTTTGAATTTTATAGCCAATATTACTGCTTTTAAAAAGCCTTTGGTAGCAGCCATAAATGGGCATAGTCCTGCCGGAGGATGCATAATTGCATTGGCCTGCGATTACAGAGTAATGGCAGAAGGCAAATACATCATTGGCTTAAATGAAGTTCCGGTAGGCATTATTGTGCCCAACAGCATATTTAACTTATATGCTTTTTGGATAGGCTCAGCAAATGCATCACGCAGTCTCCTGGAAGGAAAGCTATTTAGCCCCGAAGAAGCTTTACAAATTGGCCTGGTAGATGAGTTGGTGAACCCGGCAAGTATACTTACCGCTGCAGAGCGAAAAATTAGAAAATATATGGCTATGGAGCGCAATACCTGGGAGCAGAGCAAGCTCAGCATCAGAAAAGACCTCATTGCCAGCACCAGCGCAGATCAGAGCGAAGCCTTGGCTGTAATGTTGAAACAATGGTGGGCACCTACTACCAGGAATATATTAAAAACAATTATTGATAACCTGCAAAAGAAATAAGCCATGTTTAACGAACCTATGTTAAGAGACGATGCCTTAAAAGGTAGAACGATTGTGATTACAGGTGGTGGCACAGGTCTTGGAAAGGCTATGGGAACTTATTTCCTTAAATTAGGTGCCAACCTGGTTATTACCAGCCGAAAGCTTGATGTGCTGCAAAAAACAGCTCAAGAGATGGAAAAGGAAACAGGAGGAAAGGTACTTGCTCTGGCTTGCGATGTAAGAGCATATGAACAGGTAGAACACGTATTGGCAGAAAGTATCAAAGCTTTTGGTAGGGTCGACAGTTTGTTAAACAATGCGGCCGGCAATTTTATCTCTCCTACCGAACGCTTATCAGCGAATGCCTTTTCCAGCATCATCGATATTGTATTAAAAGGTTCTGTAAACTGTACGCTGGCTTTTGGGAAACACTGGATTAAGGAAAAACAATCGGCAAGCGTTTTAAATATAGTGACCACTTATGCTTTTACCGGATCAGCCTATGTAGTTCCTTCGGCCTGTGCCAAAGGCGGTGTACTGGCTATGACCCGCTCTTTAGCCGTTGAATGGGGGAAATATGGTATCCGCACCAATGCCATTGCACCGGGGCCATTTCCTACAAAAGGAGCTTGGGAGCGACTATTGCCGGGTGATCTCGCCGAGAAATTCGACTTTAAAAACCGGGTTCCTTTAAAACGCGTTGGCGAGCATCAGGAACTTGCCAATCTGGCCGCATTCCTGATTAGCGATTTTTCCGGCTATATCAATGGTGAAGTGATTACCATTGACGGTGGTGAATGGTTGCAGGGCGCAGGTCAGTTTAACGGACTGGAGGCTATCCCTAACGAAATGTGGGATGCTTTTGAGCAAATGACACGGTCAGCTAAAGGAAGCTGATCTTTACCACCTGATTAAGGCACTGCCCCAGGTAAAACCAGACCCAAAGGCCGCCAGACAGATCAGGTCGCCATCCTTAATCTTACCAGACTCCCAAGCCTCACAAAGTGCTATCGGCACAGAGGCCGCAGTGGTATTACCATATTTCTGAATGTTATTAAATACCTTATCATCCGGCAGCCCCAGCAATTGCTGTACATACTGACTAATCCTTAAATTGGCCTGATGTGGCACCAGCAAATCAATATCAGCAGCAGTTAAATGATTGGCTTTTAGTGCCTCATTAATCACCTCTGGAAACTTTACTACTGCTTTTTTAAATACAGCAGGCCCATCCATAAATGGTAGTGCTGCACCACTTTCCAGTTGTTCCGTTGTCATAAATAATCCACCAAGCTCCTGATCAGGGTATCCCGGTTTATCTTTTAACCATTTATTGGCACTTGCTCCTGGATAAAACATGGCAAGCAATTCCGCATCAGCGCCATCACTGTGCAGGTGTGTACTTAAAATTCCCTGTCCCTCCTTTTGGGTGGGTTGCAATACAACAGCACCAGCCCCATCGCCAAATATTACAGAAACATTGCGGCTACGCGTTTCAAAATCCATTGCAAATGAATGTTTCTCACTCCCCACCACCAATATATTCTTATACATACCGGTTTTAATGAATTGATCCGCAACAGACAAGGCATATACAAATCCGGAACACTGATTGCGAATATCCAGTGCCCCCACCTCCTTCATTTTCATTTCACGCTGTAGCAAAACGCCACATCCCGGGAAATAATAATCGGGACTAAGGGTTGCAAAAATGATAAAATCAACATCTTGCGCAGTAATACCTGCCCGTTCGATAGCAATTTTAGCAGCTTCGATCCCCATTGTAGTGGTCGTTTCTCCCAATCTATCTGCAAAGCGGCGTTCTTTAATTCCGGTGCGTTCCTGTATCCATTCATCGCTGGTTTCCATGAAACGCGATAAATCAGTATTAGTATAAACATTTTTGGGTACATAGTAACCTATTCCGGCAATCTTTGAACGATCCATATCACTTAGCTTTTAGAATAATTTTAAGCAAAAATTACTTTAACTACAACATTATTTTGAAATTAGCTTAAATTTGTAGGATGTCGACAGAAACAAAAGAGGAAACATTTACACTGGAAGAAATTCTTACTTCGCTAAAAACTGTTCATCGTTTAATACTTTGGAATGATGACGTGAATACTTTTGATCATGTGATTTATTGCATGATGAAGTATCTGGACTACTCCGAAAACCAGGCAGAGAAAATTGCATGGGAAGTACACAATAAAGGAAAATGTGCCGTATTGGAAGGCTCCTTTACCGAAATGGAAGTATACCGTAAAATTTTACAACAAGAAGGATTAACGGTTACTGTAGACTAGAAAACAAAGCTGCCAGCTCCTGCTGTGTTGTTTTCGTCTTATCTTTAGCATACCATGCATGAAGTTTCTCGGCAAGTGCCATCATATCGCTTTCCTGACTTTTCCATTCGGCCAAAAGATCTTGTAGCATCTGAGGTCTTGGACCCCATTTGGTGATAACCTTTCCATCATTATCCAACACCAGTAAAACAGGAATTGCCCTTCCACCATTGGTAAGGTGTGCATCAATTAAGGGGAGATTGGTATCCCTAAGCACAAACTTCAAATCAAACTTATCCGGAAAGGCTGTTGCCATTTTATCAAACACAGGAACAATCTGAGCTGCATCACCACACCATCCCTCAGAAATCACAAGAAAACGGTAGTTGCCCTCGATAGCATTTAAACCACTGAACAATTCCTCACTAAGTTGAACGGTTTTATCTACACGATTCATTCTCTGCACATTCATCTTAGTATAGTGTAACATTGCATCAGAATGATCTGATCCGGTAGTCTTTTTAGCAGCCAAAAGCTCATCTATTAAATTCCTGTAAGCTAGATAGCTCAACCCTTCTGCATTAAAAATATCGTTATAATTGATCATACGCCTGTAATAAAATAGTTACGCCATGTTTTTTAAACCTCCGAGTCGTTTATTTGTCCATCTTAGACAAACACACAAAAAAGAAACATTTTAATGACCAACTACGCCTACAAAGTTCTGCTTTTAACGCTTGCTATTTGTACTATCACTGTAAAAATTAATGCACAAACCACCGGTGATGGAAAAATCACTGCAAAGGTTGTCGATGCACAAAGTAATGAAACCATTCCCTTTGCCTCTGCCATAATCATAAACCGAAAAACCAAAGCCGTTGTAAAAGGCACCCAGGCCGATGTAAACGGAAACTTGTTAGTAAACGGTTTACCTAAAGGTGTATTTACCTTTAAAGTAAGCTATATAGGTTATCAAACTATGGTAAGAGATTCTGTATCCATCTCTGATGTACAAAACGCGGTTAACCTTGGGACCATAAAAATGAAACCTGCCAAAGGAACCGCATTAAAAGAAGTAGCCATTACTGGACAAAAGAGCACCATGCAGCTAGGCATAGACAAAAAGGTATTCTCTGTGGATCAGAGTTTAGTTAGTGAAGGGGGATCCGCCTCTGATCTGCTGCAAAATGTTCCATCCGTACAATCTGATATTGATGGAAATATAACGCTAAGAGGCTCTACAGGTGTTAAGGTTTTAATAGACGGTAAGCCGTCTATGATCGCCGGAGGTAATGTGACCCAAATTCTGCAATCTCTGCCTGCCAGTTCCATTGAAAGTGTAGAACTGATCACCAACCCTTCAGCAAAATATGATGCGGAAGGACAGTCAGGTATTATCAATATTGTTTTAAAGAAGAATAAAAAATTGGGCTTAAATGGCTCTGTAGCACTTACAGCAGGTAATAGAGATAATTATAATGCAAGCACAAGCTTAAGCTTTCAAAACAGCAAGGTAAATATTTATGGAAACTATAGCTACCGCTATGGTAACCGATTAAGTAATGGATTTACCAACAACGAATATGACACAAAAAACTATTCTTATCGATTCCCATTTATCGACCAAAATACCGATTCCAAATCCGTAGACAAGGGGCATAACGTAAAAGCAGGATTGGATTATTACCTGAGTCAAAAAGACATCCTTAGTTTTACCGGAGGTTTTAACCGCAGAGATAATGACCAGAATGAGTTCTTAAATATTAACAAACTGAATTCAGCTAAAGACCCAATTGAACTGAGTAAAAGAAAAAATATCAATGATGGATCGGGTCACACTTATGACCTTAGTCTTGATTTTATACATAAATTTAAAAAACCTAAAGAAGAGCTAACCTTCAATTTTAGCTATTCTAATGGAACAAACAATAATAACCAGAACTACAATACAGATGTATATAACCAAAATGGTACACCAGTAATCACTTTACCTAAAATCCAGGTTAATAATGGAACCGGCAACAACAGCAGCTATAACATACAAACAGACTATACCATACCAGTAGGTAAGGCGGGTAAATTTGAAACCGGCTACCGAAGCCAAATCCGCTATGCAGAGAATGACCTGTTCTCGACGAACTATGATAGTATCACTGGTGAATATGTACCAAATTATGACCTCACCAACAACTTTAACAGCAAAGACCAGGTTCATGCCTTATATGTAAACTTCCAGAACCAATTTAAGAATTTTGGTTACCAGGTAGGCTTGAGAGGAGAAGATGCCATATTAGACACCCGCCTTGTTAGCTATAGCAAGACAGGTGAAATGAGTTATACACCCGGAAAAGTAGATTACTCACGCTTGTATCCAAGTATCTTTTTAACACAGAAATTTAAACAGGATCAACAACTACAACTGAGTTACAGCAGACGGGTAAACCGACCAAGAGCCTGGGATACCAACCCCTTTGTAGATGTATCTGATCCAACAATTCATCGTCAGGGTAATCCAAACCTGAAGCCTGAGGATGTAAATGCCTACGAATTGAGCTATAGCAAATTCTGGAAAAAGGTCACCTTTATTTCTACTGCTTACATGCGCAAAACCAATGATGTTGTACAAAGAATCAGAACAACAGATGATAGTGGAATTATCACAGTTACCCCACAAAACTTACCAAGCGACCTATCTAGTGGATTAGAACTTATCGGACGTTTTGATGTGGTTAAAGCATGGAACTTTACCAGTAATGTAAACTTATACCAAAAGAAAATTAACGGAGCTCCTGCTTATGGGGTGCTAGAAAGTTCAGGTTTTAGCTGGAATGCCAACCTGACCAACAACTTTGTACTTCCTTATAACATTACCATGCAAATAAAAGGCGACTACCGCTCAAAAGAGGTAACTGCACAGGGCAGGAGAAATGCTATGTATGCGGTAGATGCAGGTGCCAAGTACGACTTCAAGAACAAAAAGTCATCGTTGAGCCTAAACGTAAGAGACGTATTTAATACCAGACGCTGGAGCATGACCAGTACAGCAAACGGAGTGATTACAGACTTTAGACGTAATATGGTGGGGCCTATGGGCAGCTTAACTTATGCTTACCGTTTTGGTAAAACCGATTTCACTTTTAAAAAGAATAAGAAATCTGATCAGGGGGAAACACGCTCTGATGAAGAATCTTTCTAAGCATACACCACAACCATAACCAAACATTGAAAAAACCATTAACCCTCATTTTCTACCTGCTACTATCCTTTGTTGGCGCTGCAAATCTATATGCGGCGACCGACAAAGGCATAATTACCGGTAAAGTAATTGAAGAGGTAGGTGCGCTCCCTATTCCATCTGCCGTAGTAGCTGTTTATGAGGCTGATGCCGAACGTCCATTTGCAACCACATCTACAGATGAGAATGGCTTTTTTAAGTTTAACGCCTTAAAGTATGCGACCTACCGGGTAAAAATAAGCTACGTGGGCTTTACAGCCTTAACAGTTAATGAAGTTATCCTTACCGAAAAAAATGCCGAGCGCAATTTGGGGACCCTAAAATTAAGCAGTGAGCAGAATAACTTAAATGAGGTAACCATTACCGCAGAAAAGCCAGTTATAGAATTTACCGCCGACATGATTACCTACAATGTAGATAAATCTATTTTGGCTGAAGGAAGTACAGCTACCGATATTCTTAAAAATGTACCCATGGTACAGGTTGATATCGATGGAAAGGCTACCATTGCAGGAAAGCGGTCGACCAGGATTTTTATCGATGGGAAACCTTCAGATTACATGACTTCTAATATCGCTGATCTTTTAAATGTCCTGCCTTCTGATGCGATAGAGAAGATAGAGGTGATGACAAATCCCCCGGCCAGGTATTCCGGCGATGGGGAGGGCATCATTAACATTGTGATGAAAAAGGGATTTGCGATTGGCTTTAATGGCAATGCGGGCATTACGGCAGGTGTACAGGGAAACACCAATATGAATACCAATGCCTCCTATCGAAGTAAGAACTACTCGCTAACGGGAAGTGCAGCCTACCGCTCCAATGTTGCCAAAAGTACCTCGCACTCCTATCGCGAAAACTTTGACCTGGTTAAAGACACCACTTTCTATTACGACAATTACGGCAATAGCAGAAGTAACACTAATGGTGGAAACTTTAGAGCCGGACTTGACTGGGACATTACAACACAGCAGAACCTACGCGTGAGCACTAACTTTAATACCAACAGCAACAACAGCAGGTCGGGCACTGATTTTAACTTTTTAAGTGAAGAACTAGCCTTGAAACGTGTCCGTAACCAAATGAGTACTGCCAAGGGAGGAAGTCATAGTCTGGTATTTAACGCCGATTATAGTTTAAAAGGAAAAGAAAGCGGCGACAAGTTAACCATTGGATTAACCATCAATAACAACACCAACGACAACCTAAGACTATTGGACCAGCATTACACTTTACCGGTTACCTTAAAACCTTCATTACGTGAAAATACCGATGGGGTGGGCAACAATGGTCTTACTTTTAACCTGGATTATGACAGACCTGTTTTTAAAAAGCGGGATCGGTTTGAAGCCGGAGTGATGTACACACACCGAAAAAATGACAACGACATGCTGGTGAGAGACTTTAATTTTGCTACTCAGGAATATGTCATTGCCCAAAAACTCAGCAATCAGTTCCTCTACAATGAAAAGATAATTGCCGGATATACTTCCTATAACTATAAAGGCAAGAGCATTGGTATTAAAGCAGCTCTTAGGGCTGAGCTGACAGATGTAAACTTCGACCTGTCGACCGGCGATAGCTATAACATTAAACCCTATTTAAGTTTGTTTCCAAATATCTCCATTAATCACT
The DNA here is from genome assembly GCA_029202485.1 of Candidatus Pedobacter colombiensis. Classification (NCBI taxonomy): domain Bacteria; kingdom Pseudomonadati; phylum Bacteroidota; class Sphingobacteriia; order Sphingobacteriales; family Sphingobacteriaceae; genus Pedobacter; species Candidatus Pedobacter colombiensis. The sequence continues at coordinate 4,872,274 of CP119313.1, forward strand.
TTTTCAAGAAAAGATACAATATTGGTGCTACTTATAGCGTACGTATAAACAGACCAAGGGAGAACACCCTAAACCCACAGATCAATAACAACGATACACTTAACATTTCGTTTGGTAACCCTGCACTGGTTCCTGCTTATACACAGCAAATGGACGTCAGCTTTGGTGCATTTGGTGAAAAGTGGTCTTTTACCCCCCGGCTATCCTACTCTACCAGCGGCGGCGTTATAGAGCGTTACCGTTCTGTAAATGTAGTAAACGGGGTAGCGACATCCGAAACCACCTATTTCAACGTGGGCTCCAATGATATTTTCGGATTGATATTGATTGGAAACTACAGGCCTAGCAAGAAGTTAACCGCCAATGCCAATTTTACGCTCACACAGAGCAAATACTCATCTTCCTTAAATAGTGCATTAAACAGAGATGGTTTAAGCATCAGAAGCGCTCTGGGATTGTCTATGCAACTTCCGCTTAAAACAGCTTTTGAAGCCAATGTCAATTACGCCAACAATGCAAATGCGCAAGGCCGGACGAAGGCTTCCGTTGCCAGCAGCATGGCCGCTAGAAAGACTTTCCTGAAAAACAGGCTGAGTGCAAGAGTAAGTGTTAACGATCCTTTTGGCAAACGTAACAATACCCTATTTAGTGAAGGTGTCAATTTCAGATTGCAAAGTTACTCCGCCAGCAATACCAGTAATGTAACTATGACTTTGAATTATCGCTTTACAAAAATTAAAAAAGTTCCAACTCCACCTAAAACCCAATAGCCGGGCTAAAATCAGAAATTCGTATATTGCGGACATGGAAGAGCGTAATCCCTGGATAACAATTGACAGCCATAAAATCTACGAAAACAACTGGATAGGCTTAACAGAACACAATGTGATCAACCCTTCAGGGGGTAAGGGTATATATGGCGAAGTTCATTTTAAGAATTATGCCATAGGCATTATGGTATTAGACGAAAACCATAACACCTGGCTGGTAGGTCAGTACCGATTTCCTTTAAAGGCATATAGCTGGGAGATTCCGGAAGGTGGCGGGTCATTAGAATCCGATCCTTTGGAAAGTGCACAACGCGAATTGCAGGAAGAAACCGGCCTTCTGGCAAATGAATGGATCGAGCTACAACGAATGCATTTATCTAATTCCGTAAGTAATGAATTGGCGATCATTTACATGGCCAGAGATTTAACTCAGGGCGAATCCTCACCCGAAGAAACGGAAGAACTGAAATTGCGTAAACTCCCATTTGATGAAGCTTATCAAATGGTGATTAATGGCGAAATTACCGACAGCATGAGTGTTGCCGCTATTTTGAGGACCAAAATATTGATCCTTGAAGGTCATCTTTAATTTTTTATCTACATTAAAATAAACTATGAATAAGTTTTTAGGCTATATCTTCAGTCTCCTATTTTATATCTTCTTTGGTTTAACATTGGTGATCTTCCATCCTATTCAATGGATTTGCTATAAGTTCTTTGGCTATAAGACACACAAAGCATCTGTTGATGCGCTTAACTTTTTCTTAACCTACGCTGATCTGTTGATGGGCAGCTCCATTACTTTTATAAATCATCAAGACCTGCCTACTGATAGACCCATCATTTTTGTGGCCAATCACCAAAGCATGTTCGATATTCCCGCCCTCATCTGGTTCCTAAGAAAATACCATGTAAAATTCATTTCTAAAATTGAGCTTACAAAAGGTATTCCTTCTATTTCCTTTAACCTGAAATATGGCGGCGGTGCTAACATCAATCGTAAAGATAGCAAGCAGGCTGTTTCTGAACTGATAAAGCTGGGACGAAGACTGAAAGAAAATAACTGGTCGGCCATGATCTTCGCCGAAGGCACCCGCGCCAAAGATGGACAAATGAAGCCTTTTCAGGTTGGAGGTATTGCTACACTTTTAAAAATAGTCCCTAACGCTTTAATTGTACCCATAGCGATTGAAAACTCATGGAAACTGGTGCAATATGGGGCCTATCCTTTAAGCTTTGGCGAAAAATTGAAGTGGACCGTATTAGCTCCCGTAGAGCCGCTCAATAAAAACCCTGAAGAAATTGTACTTGAAGCCGAAAATGCAATCAGGGTTAAGTTAAACCAGGTAAAAGCCCCAGGTACGATTTAGATATTTTTATTGTCTATATGCCTAAAAAACTCGTCCCTGTAAGTATCCCCTATCGGAATAGTTTTGCTGCATATAGTGATCCTGCTGCGTTCAATACTTTCAATTTTATCCAGCGCAATGATGTACGATTTATGAACCCTGATGAATTTCCCTTTAGGTAAGGTCTCTTCCATCTTTTTCATATTCTGCAATGTAATTACCCGCTCAGTCTTTGTAAAGATGGAAATGTAATCCTTCAAACCTTCAATATAAAGAATATCATCTAACTCAATTTTCTGAATTTTATGCTCTGTTTTTACAAAGATAAAGTCCTGAATAGGACTTACCGGCTGTGGGGCTGGAACGATAGCCATTAATGGCTGTATTGGGGAGTCAGGAGGACTGGCCACCTTTACCACCTGATTATGCACCTTTTCTACAGCTTTATAAAAGCGATCGAATGCAATGGGCTTTAATAAATAATCAGACACATTCAGGTCGTAACTTTCCAATGCGTACTGAGAATAAGCCGTAGTTAAAATAAAGTTAGCCTTCCCACTGGCAATCTTTAAAAACTGTATTCCGGTCAATTCAGGCATCTGAATATCCAAAAACACAATATCTATCCCACCAGCCTGCACCATTTGCAATGCTTCAATGGCATTTTCTGAGCGCTTAACCAGCTCCAGAAATGGCACTTTAGAAACGTAATCCTCTATAATATCCAGCGCTAACGGTTCATCATCAACAGCTATACATTTTAACTTTATCATATATCAAGCATTAGTTCGGTGGTATAATGAGTTGCCGAATTTACAATATTTAATTTATACCTATCGGGATAAAGTAATTGCAGTCTGCGCTCTACATTATTTAAGCCCACCCCACCCATTACATCTTTATTATATTTATTCTTCTTATTCGTCACACTAAAGTGCAATATTTTCTGGTTGGCAATAATATTGATCCTGATCGGGTCGGTCGGATCATTAGCCACCCCATGTTTAAACGCATTTTCTACGAAAGATATCAATATCAATGGCACCACCTGCTGATCATCTATCTCTCCATTTAAGGTAAGTTCAACCGCAGCCCCATCCTTAAACCTCAATTTCTGTAGTTCAATATAACTTTGAACATAGGTAATCTCCTTACTTAATGAAACCCAGCTATCGTTACTCTCGTAAATCATATAGCGCATAATTTCGGATAGCTTTAAAATAGCGTCGGCAGTTTTATCAGACTTTTGATATGCCAGGGAATAAATATTATTTAAAGAATTAAAAAGAAAATGCGGGTTAAGCTGTGATTTTAGGAACTGTAGCTCCATGTCTCTTTTTTCACTTACCAGATTGCGCTGTATGCGTTCACTCCCAAACCAATCTATTGCAAACTTTAACAGCGCACTTACAACAACGAAAAAACCGGAGACAAAAATTGCAAATACTACGTACTTAGTCAGCTCAAAGTACTCTATTTTACCCGTTTCCTTACTAAGATACGCTAAAAAGAAATCACTGTTTAAACTGGCTACCACCGTCTTTATGATCACCATGATGGCGATAAGCATAAAGATCGAAAGCATATAGAGCCCATATTTCTTTTTCTGCTTTACGAGAATGGGTATTAACAGGGTGTAGTTGATATAAAAGATCGAAAGATTGATGATCGCAAAATATCCAAACTTCACCAGGGCTTCATACAAGGATGGTTTTTGCTCACCACTAAAAGTATCCCATAACAATACAGATAATATAAGCAGCCAAAAAAATAGGTGTACAGCTAAAGGGCCTTTGTTTTTCATTTATACGGGTAATAATTAAACATTTGAGCTATCAAATTACACAAATCTAATTATTTTAAAATGGTGGTGTTCGACGAACGGGCATTTTTCTTCTACCAACTCCTATTTAACTGTTTATCTAGGATAAAATCCACTTGGTCTAAAAGATTTTAGCAGCCTGTTTTTATTTATTCTCTTTGTTTCATCAAAACAACAAATCAAGGACTTATGAAAAAGTTAGCAAATACATCGCCATTTTTACTACTGCTGGTTCCAGTCTTTATAGTGATCTTATTGACCTTCATGACCACGGGTTCTGATCGTCAAAATGAGGATTTAGCTGCAAAAGCTCCTGCTGTTAAGACTACGATAACCAAGGTTGTAGTAAGCCCATTCTAAGTAACCTGATCCTTTAGCTTTCGGCTACATACTACCTACAGCGATTTATCGCTATGGGTATCTAGCATATAAATTTTAGTTTAGTTAATAATAAAAAATGGCGGTGGATACCGCCATTTTTTTATCAAAACTCTACACCAAGCACAACATCAAATATTCCCCCGCTTAATCCCCGTACTGCTGTAGGCTCACTATTGTACAAAGTCGATATCCGAAATTTATGACTCCGGAAACCAAGTCCACCGGTAAAACTATTATTACTATGATACATGGTGTAGAAGTCTAAATTCGCATTTACACTCCATTCAGCAGCCAAATCTAATTGATTGCTAAATCCCTTTAAGCCCCTGTAAACAATCATTGGCTTTACAGATAGTTGTTTGTCGAAAGACAACCTGTAACTCACAGAACTATAAAAAGTAGTGTAATCAACTGTACTAATTTGATGTGAACGTTTTTGATTTAAATTTAAATAGCTAAACTGAGCCTCCAAATTATTAGCCTGATAAGCAACTCCAAAGTTACCATCAAAATAACTGTCCCTCCTATCGTTGTAACTCATTAATGCAGGATCACGAATACCGCTTGAAGTGGCACCGGCCTGATCTAAACGCTCCTGACTCCATGTTAAAGATACGCCAAACCTTAAATTATCATTTTCTGATAATGGTAAACGATAAGAAAAGCTACTCATGGCTTGAGTTCTTGATAATAAACCAGCCTTATCAGTAATTAAATTTGCGCCTATTCCTGCCTTATCACTTATAGGTGTGGCAGCAGAAATACTCATTAGCGATGGACCACCGTCTATTTTATTCCATTGGCTGCTATAATTAAGATATATACTCGTCTTATGCCCGTTGCCAGCCATAGCAGGATTAACCAAATAGGGATTATTATAATATTGACTCTTTTGAGGTACAATTTGTGCCTGGATACTAATGCCTGTACTTATTAAGAGAATTATTCCAAAAATTTTTTTCATCAGTATAAATTTGTTATTAATGTTTTAGAAGTTATCAATTGTATCACAGCAGCTTACCTTACTATCGTGATAAATCCTTTTATAACCCTGACCTTCTGATCGGTAAATTTGATCATATAGTAATAAGTCCCCTCGGCCAATGGTGCTCCGTTTACTGTACCATCCCAGGTATTTTTGTAACCATTCACAGTATATAAAACTCTGCCTGCACGGTCAAAAATAGTGACCACATGATTCGGATAATTTTCGATATTCTTAATCACCCAGGTATCATTGATTCCATCACCGTTTGGTGAAAAATTGTTCTCCGCTTCAATGATATAGTCTTCCCTAACCTCTACTGTAATTGGTAAAGTAATGCTGTATCCTTTGCTATTTGTAATGGTAACCTGATAGGTCATGGTAGTTAATGGTTGGGCTACGGGATTACTGATATTTGCATTGCTTAAACCTATTCCGGTCCAACGGTAACTAACCACATCCTCGGCCTGCACACGCAGTTGGGAACTTAACCCCTTACCAATGCCTGGACTGGAGATATAATCCGTTGGTATTTTTAAGCCAACCTGGGTACCAGTACCTGTAATAACAGGAGTCGCATCTACCTTAAGGTTAAAGCTCCTGCTGATTTTGTCTACACCACCATTGGCAGTACCTCCGTTATCGGTAATGGTTACAGTTATATTGGCTTCACCTAATTGTCCTGGTTTTATCTTGTAAATCACCTGATTGTTTATAACCTCCAGACGATCAAATAGTGATGCACGATCAGTTTGGATGCTTGCAGTAACAGTTTGATGAAGCTCCGGCCCAGGGCTCACATTTTCTAAACCAATACGTTCCTCTTTTCCAGTCTGGAAATAGATTCGTTGATCCGCAATCGGATTTAATGTTGGCTGTTCATTTACATCCTCAATTTGAACAATAAATATCTGATCTAAAGTAAAACCGTATTGAGTTGTACTTCTTACCCGAATGCTATAACTTGATTTTTCCTCATAATCTAAACTTTGACTGGTTCTCAACTCTTTACCTACAATTTGGAATTTACTATTGTCAATGTCTCCCGCACCTGTGGCAAACGAGTAGGTAAATGTTGCATTTGGATCTTGAGAGGTAGAGCTTAAATCACCTACTTTAGTACCCGCAGGCCTGTTCTCAAATACAACAATGGCTGCTAAGCTGACACTGGTTGGTGCGCCGGGTTTCACCTGCAAAACACCATTTTGATAGCTAATGCTATAATTAATGGCCGATGCTCCACCCACCATAATCGGATAACTACCCATTCCGCTATTTAAGGTTGCTGTTGTACCTATATAAGGTAAAGCATTTAGTGCGGCTACGCCTTCGTTATTTACAAAACCTCTATAACTTATGGTTAAAGGCGGATTCTCTGTACCTACAAACTTCTCCTTAGAGTCTCCAATAATCGTTAGGTTCGCCTGTTTAATTTCAAAAGAGTTACCTACAAACTGAAGCGCATAATTTGCTCCTGCAACCAGACTACCTTTGTTTATGGCATAAAACCCTACGTTCTCGCCTGATGCCCTTGCAAGGTTTCCACTAAGCACATCTGTCCCCAACAATCCTCCAGGAGTTATCGTGTAGTTTAAGTCTGGATTTACCGCTCCGTAAATTTTGTTTTGATTTGCATTAACAGTTACAATAACCGGTTTCGTCGAAATATTGGCTACCGCAGTAGATATTGAGACTAGGTTATAGTTTCCAGCAGCTGAACCGCTCAAAACCATGCCGGTGGCAGTTACAGTTTTACCGGTGCCTACGTTTGCATCAGAGAAGTTAGCAAAACCTCCGGTTAATGTAAGCTTACCTGCATCTGTTGTTAGCGGTGTTACACTGCGATCTGCTATCATGGCTGATGTTAGCCCATCATAAACTTTATTGCTCGCGCCGAAACTTCCTGTTATATCTTTGGGTGTAATATTGGCTGTAGTAGGCAATACCGAGATTAGATGATAGTTTCCGGCAACCGCACCACTTAAAGTCATTCCTGTTGCAGTGACTGCTTTACCTATACCAGCATTTGCATCGGCAAAGCTAGCCACACCACCCGTTAAGGTTAATTTGCCTGCATCTACAACCAATGGTGTTATTGTACGATTTGTGATTACTGCTGAAGTTAATCCATCATAAACTTTATTTGCCGATGTGAAACTTCCGGTAATATCCAGGGCGGTAATGTTAGCCGTCGTCGGCAACACAGAAACTAAATTATAATTACCTGCTGCTGCCCCCCCTAAAGTCATTCCTGTTGCAGTGACAGTTTTACCAATACCAGCATTTGCATCAGCAAAGCTAGCCACACCACCCGTTAAGGTCAAATTTCCAGCATCTGCAACCAAAGATGTTATGGTCCGATCTATGATGACCGCTAAAGTTAAACCATCATAAATCTTACTTGATGCCGTAAAACTACCTGTAATATTTTTGGGCATAATATTAGCAACCGCTGGTGATACAGCGATTAAATTATAGTTTCCTGCTGCAGAACCACCTAAAGTCATTCCGCTTGCAGTAACAGCTTTCCCAATACCTGCATTTGCATCAGCAAAGCTAGCCACACCACCCGTTAAGGTCAGGTTACCAGCGTCTGCAGCCAAAGGAGTTATTGTTCTGCTTATTATGGAAGCCGATGATAATCCATCATAAACCTTATCTTCTGATACAAAACTTCCTGTGATTTCTTTGGCGGTGATATTTGCAATTGAAGGTGAAACAGAAATCAAATTGTAGTTTCCTGCTGCAGAACCACCTAAGACCATTCCTGTTGCGGTTACTGTTTTTCCTGTGCCCGCATTTGCATTGGCAAAATTGGCTGAGCCTCCTGTTAATGTCAGCTTACCTGCATCTGTAGCTAAAGGAATTATTGTTCTGTTTGTTATTGAAGCCGCTGTTACTCCGTCATAAACTTTATCTTCGGAGCTGAAGCTTCCTATGATGTCCAAAGCCGTGATATTCGCCGTTGCAGGTGATACAGAAATCAGATTATAGTTTCCTGCAGCTGTGCCATCCAAAGTCATTCCAGTAGCAGTTATTGTTTTACCCACTCCCACATTTGCATCAGCAAAGTCAGCCAAACCTCCTGTTAATGTCAACTTACCCGCATCTGCGGCCAAAGGCGTTACTGTCCTGCTTGTTATTGAAGCCGATAATAGTCCGTCATAAACTTTATTCGATGATACAAAACTTCCGGTTATGTCTCTGGCTGTAATATTTGCAACAGCAGGTGATATAGAAATTAACCTGTAATTTCCTGCCGCCGTACCGCTTAAAGTCATTCCCGTTGCAGTTACTGCTTTCCCAATACCTGCATTTGCATCAGCAAAAGTAGCTACACCACCGATTAATGTCAGATTGCCATCATCTACCGGTAGAGGTACTATTGTACGCGTTAAGATAGTCGTCGATGTTAAGCCATCGTAAACCTTATCATCAGCAGTAAAATTTCCAGTAATATCTTTTGCGATAATTACCCCTGTTATAACGGGGGTACCCAAGAAATAATTAGATTTATCTGCCCCAGTTAAAGCAAGACCAGTGTAAGTAATTTGTTTACCAGTACCAACATTCTTATTTGCATACACTGCCGAAGTATAGCTTATGCCTACATCATCTGTTCCAACCTTTCCCGTAGCATTCAAAGTAATTGTTGCTGTATTCGTACCATCATATACCTTACTCACAGTATATCCAGAAGCTGATATTGTTTTCGTACTAACCGTTAATGCCCGTGATACACTCGTCGCTGCATTGTAATAATCGTTACCGGCCTGGCTCGCGGTAATCTGTGTTGTACCAACTTTTAAGATATGAGCTATATTACCGACAATAGAAACTATGCTTGGATCAGCTGCCGTATAAGTTATAGGTAATGATTGCGCAGTCGATGTATTACCCAAAACAAAGTCTACATCACCATAGGATTTAGCTGGAATTGTATTAAAAACGATGGTCTGGGATGCTTTATAAATGATTAAACTAAAGTCGGCTGTAGCCGTTTCTGGACAGTTACTCGTCTTAACTTCCACACTAAAATTATAGGTTCCAAGTGAAGTCGGCGTTCCGGTAAGTTGCCCGGTAGGCGATAGTGTTAATCCTGGAGGCAAGGTGCCAGAAACCTGGGCGTAAGAATAGGTCCCATTTCCTCCGTTAGCTCCAAAGACACTTCTACTATACAAACTCCCAATATTACCTGCCAAAAATGCTCCCCCTACTAAGGCGACTCTCTTAGGTTCCGTAATAATAACTGTCCTTGTAATCGAACACCCTCCTGAATTGGTAATTGTACAAACATAAGTACCAGCTATCAGATTACTAATCTTAGCTGTTGTTGCTCCACCAGGCATCCAGGAATAGGTATACGGACCATTGTTATCAGGAACTATTTCAGCCCAACCATCATTACCACCATTACAGATGGCGTTCCCCTGATTGTAAATTGCATTAAACGGAACAGGCTCATTAATTACAAATGTTTCAGTGATTGTAGAGCCTTCTCCATCTGTAACTGTACAAGTTTGGCTACCAGCCTTAAGTCCAAAAACTGTAGGCCCTGTGTCACTAGAACCAGACCATGAGTAAGTATATGGCCCTTTTCCGCCTATAATATTAATACTAGCCGCACCGGTACTGGTCCCAGGACATGAAATATGATAAAGATCAAATGTGGCAGACATAGCCGCAGTAGTTGTAAATCCTCTGGTCTCACCATATCCCACTCCAGCCGAATTTATAGCATATGACCGAAAACGAATTATACTCCCACTTGGCAATGAACCCACCACATCACTAAAGCTTCCTGTACCAGATCCCATTATTACCTTATTGCCTTGTCCCAATACTAAACTACCGGCATTCACATTCCATATAATCCCTCTTTCTATAACAGTAGCGTTACCGTTATTGATCACAGTCCCGCCCATAGTTGCCTTTACTGCGGATACGTTTGTTGCAGCTGATATGGTAGTTAGCGTTGGCACCACAGCGGTAGTACCTGCGGCGGAAAAATCAAGGTCATCAATAGCCATAGCAACCGGCCCCGTCGATGTAAACCTGATTTCATCAATATTCGCCCAATTACTTCCTATAAAAACTAATAACCCACCATAGGTAGTTAACGAACCCTTATCAACGGCAGTATAACTTGCTACATTAGCCCCACTCCCATAATTACGATTACCAGTTTTAGTAAAATCACTTATCGTAATTTTTGCAACTTCAACCCCATTTTTATATCCTTTCACATCAACACTATACCATTCCGAATAAGGATGTTCGTTGGTACGTCCGGGATCTATATACATAGAGTTAATTTTAAACTTCGACCCATCTATAGTTGCAATACGAAGGTCGGCGGCACCAGTGCTATAGTTGCTTTCCCCATCCGGGCTTAGCGTAAATGTTCCTCCCTCATAGCCTGAATAATTTTGATTCAATACCAACATTTTGGAAACTCCACTAAAAAGGCCCGCTCCGTTATTTCCGCCAGGGGTTTGTACACTTAAAAAAGCCTGGGGAGTGCCATTTAAAGTTTGATAAGTTCTGGAAGTTGGAGATACAACTGAATATTTTAATATCCCAATTGTAACATTATCTGTGGTACCAGGATAATTACCGTAATTTAGTGATTCAAAGTTCTGATTAGCTGGCTGAGCAAATAAGTGCATTGGTGTTAATCCAAGCAGGACCAAAAAGAAAGTGCATAGTAAAAGTTTGTTCATAATGATTGCCTTGAATGATTTAATTAAATAGGTACAGGCTCATGTACAGAGAAAGCGCGAAATACCATAAATTAAAAAAAAGGCACAACCGTTTATTGTTTCAAAAACGGAACATGAAACAACTCCACCAATCAGAATTAAAATGAAACAAAAGAAAAAAGGAAACTTTAACTAGCTAACTCTTTAGCAGTTAACAGAGATTTAGCGTATTCTTTTGGGCTAATCCCTACATTTTTCTTAAATGAATTGAAAAAGGTTATTCTGGAATTAAATCCAACCATACTAGCTAAGCCCTCAATAGAATATAACGCCAATACATTCTCTTCTAGTAGCTGTTTTGCGTAATTAACCCGGTAAATATTGATGAGCTCGTTAAAATTAGTTTTGAATTTTCTGTTGATGAGAATTGACAAAATTTTAGGCGAAACATCAATATTCTTTGCAAGGTCGACAATGGTCAACCCTTTACCCAAAAAAAACTTTTTATCCTCCAAAGCAGATCTGATTTTTTCCAGTAAAAGATCAGCGTCTTTGATCTCTACCTCCACCAGCTCCTTAAGAAAATCAGGCTTTTTAATAGCGTTATTAATCGCTAGTTCTTCCTTAATTAAACTCCCCTTAAAACCATTATAAACCAACTCAGGATTAAAGTTCATGTAAAAGTTAAGGGAAAGTATTCCCAGAAATGCAATACAGGAAAAAAACAGCTTTAACCCCGTATACTGATCTTGATTCTGGCCAAAATAGGTTGTTAGGGTATGACAAAAATTACTAAAAATCACAACCCCCATTAAAAACAATGATATAAACAACCAATTCTTCAATTTTTCTCTATTGATCAATGTCATAAATTGGGGCTTTGACTTTTGTACCAGATAAATACAATATACAAGATAAATCAACTGCAAAACCATCCTAAAGAGGTAATGAAATGAAATTGGGATAAATCCAGACCCGAGGTAATTCAACAACACCTTATCAGAAAATATCATTTTAGCGATTTCCTGTTTTTCATTAAACGGTAATAAATAAAAAGGAATCAGATCAATCAAATGAATGATCGCAGGAATAAAATGCAAATAATCTCGCGTTTTTAAACCATCCGTATTTAGTAAGGAATTTCTAATATAGAAGTAAAAAAAGGGGCCATTCAAATACATCAACGGACTAATTGTCCTTAATAGATGAGGTTGATCAATGATATACCCTGTTTCAAACCAAATAAAATAAACCAATAAAGATATATGGTAACAAAGAAGGGAAATCCCAAGCATTTTGTTTTTTATTCGATAATTACCTTGCTTAAAAATTAAGGTAAGGCTATTTACTATGGATAAGGAAAGTAAAATGATGCAAAGTAAATTCATAAAAAACAAACATCTAGCCTCAAAGACCAGCTGTTTTGAATAGACAACGGCTTAAAATAAGCACAATAGTATTAAAAAAGCCACAATATATCAACTCAATAGAAATTTATTTACTCAAAAAATTGACGTCTGGGGTTTCTCTAATACCAGCAAAAACTGCGGACTCAATAAAAAAAGTATTAAACATTTTGAAAACTAAAATATTAGTTATAAGTTTATACTAAATCTTTAGTTATACCGAAAACTTCGCACAAAACGGAATAACTCACAAGAATAAAACTATTAACCGAATATAATATGGAAATAAAAGATTTAACCAAGGCCGAAGAGCAGATCATGCAAATCATCTGGCAAATCGAAAAGGGCTTTGTTAAAGAAGTAATGGATTTTTTACCAGAACCTAAACCTGCCTACAATACCGTATCAACCATCATTCGCATTCTCGAAACCAAAGGCTTTGTTGCACACGAAGCTTTCGGGAAGTCACATCAATACTATCCACTCATCAGTAAAGAAGATTATAAACGACATGCTACCGAAAAGCTTTTAGATGGTTATTTCGAAAACTCCGTAGAGAGCATGTTCTCCTTCTTTGTTAAAGAAGAAAAACTAGACTTGAGTGATGTAGACGAAATTCTTAAAATGATTAACAAAATTAAAAACAGACCAAGATGAGTTGGGCACATTACATCCTGCAAGTCAACATTTACCTTCTGGTATTTTATGGCTTTTATAAGTTATTGTTAGACAAAGAAACTTATTTCACGCTCAACAGAATCTATTTGGTTTCTGCGGGCTTACTCTCCTTAACTATCCCCTTTTTAAGATTCGATTGGTTTGCTGAGCAACCAACCACTCAACCATTAACTATTGGTGTTGGTCAGTTAAACGAACTAATGACCGAAGTAATGGTAGAAAACACCGCTCCAGACAGGTTCAATATAGGTAATCTGGCAGTTTCTATTTACCTCCTAGGAATCTTATTTTTCCTTGGAAAATTCATTTGGCAACTCCTTTCTATCGGTAAACTATTAAAAAGAACAGACAAAGGCACTGCCTTCTCGTTCTTTAAACATAAAAGAATCGATAAAGATCTACCTCAGCTATTAACCATTCATAAACACGAAGAGATTCATATTCGTCAACTCCATAGTCTGGACATCATCCTTTTTGAAGTCATTGCCATATTTGTCTGGTTCAACCCTATTATTTATATCTACAAAACTTCCATCAAACACATACATGAATACCTCGCAGATGATGAAGCTGCAAAATTTCAGGGTGATAAAGCACAATATGCCTTATTGCTACTGAGCAGTGCTTTTGGCGTTCCACAAAATACACTAACAAATAGTTTTTTAAATAAATCACTTATCAAAAAAAGAATTTTTATGTTGCACAAACCAAGATCAAGGAAAGCAGCCATTTTAAAGTACGGACTGTTTGTTCCACTATTTGCCATTGCATTAACCATGTCATCGGCCACCATCAGAAATAATAAAAACATTAAGAACATAGCTGATGAAATCCCTTTAAACACACCTATAGAAGCGATTAAAGAAGTCGTACAAGAATCAATAAACAAACCAACAGCATCTCAGCCACAAAAAAAGGTCATGGTTACAGGGCAAGCAACAGGGACAATTGAATCGGGTTGGGAGGACTTTTACATATATGCGAAACGAGCCATAAAGTATAATTATTTCGCTTATAGAGCCAAGCTACAGGGGAATACCATGATCAAATTTAAAGTAGCTGATGGCACGGTCGAGAACGCCGCAATTGCTACCAAATTAGGTGAACACTGCGACGCCGAAGTGATGAGGGTAATTGTAAGTTACACGGGCTACAAAAAAATTAAAGACGGTAATTACACTTTAAAGGTTAAGTTTCTACTAGACGGCGCCAACACTCCTTTAAAAAATGAGAATATAGCACCAGTAAAGGGTTATACAGCCTTAAATGACATCACCATTACGGGACATGCCATGTCAAGAGAAACTGCTGACAGCAACACAAATGATGAAAATAAGATTTATGACTTTGTGTCGATTGACAAACAGCCTAGTTTTCCCGGGGGGATGGCCCAATTTTATACCTATTTAAAAAAGGAACTAAAATACCCTGAAGAGGCAATTAAAAACAATGTACACGGCAAGGTATTTCTATCTTTTACTGTGGAAAAAGACGGAACGCTAAATGACATTAAAGTTGAACGAAAACTGGGAAGTGCTACAGATGAAGAAGCTGTAAGGGTATTAAAGGCATCACCGAAATGGATTCCAGGCACCCAAAATGGCAAGCTTGTACGTGTAAAATATAACCTTCCTATTGTGTTCAATTCTGGTAAAGGTCAGGATGCGCCCTTACCCTCACAAAACAAACAGGGATCAACCCGACCTTCCGGCAACAATACAGGCATTCGTTTTGTGGATAGTAACGGTGGGGAAATGAAATTTGGCGACAATCCTGAAAAAAGTCCTCTTTACGTATTGGACGGGAAACTAATCAACGCCGCAGATATGAAAGCCTTGGATCCGAATAGCATAGAATCTATAAACATCCTTAAAGATGCCAAGGCTACAGCAATATATGGGGCTAAAGGAGCTAATGGCGTAATTTTGATCACAAGCAAGACAGGAAAAGTGATTGAAAAGACAGAGAAAACAAAAGAAAACAAATAGCAATAACAGCAAATTTTATATAAGCAAAGAACCCCGGCCAATTGGTCGGGGTTCGTTAGTTTTAATTCCGTTTATATTCTATTCTTTAAAGGATTGAGGGAATTGTCCAAAAGCTACAACCATATTATATTTTACACGTACGTCTTTGCCTTTCTGCTTCCCTGGAATCCATTTCGGTGATTCCCTTAATACCCTAACCGCTTCTTCATCAGTACCAGAGCCCAGCGGTCTTTCAACCTTAACGTTGGTTATACTACCATCTACTTCAACAATAAAAGAAAGAAAAACGCCACCACTAACATTATTTCTTTCCGCCTTTTTAGGGTACTTTACATTCTCTTTCAAATAATATTTAAACGCCGGATTCCCACCTTCAAAAGATGGCTTCCGCTCTATCGACATAAAATCATATACTCTGGTATCCCCGTTTAGCGAACCATCAATTACCCCTTGAGGAAGTCCCCCAGAACCATTTATCGTAACTTCATCCAGGGATTTATATCCTTTTAATGGGGCAATATTTTCGTTTAATTTAGGTGTGTTGGTTTCACTAAGTATAAATGTGAACTTTAAGGTATAATCTCCATCTTTAATATCTTTATAACCTGTATATGATGAGATGCATTTCATTGCCGATGCATCGCAGCCCCCACCCAGTTCGGCCACAACACCTACATCTTCCACCAAACCATTAACAACTTTAAACTTTATTATACTGGTTCCCTGTAGCAGAGCCTTCTGTGCGGCATCAGGGTATCTAACAGCACGTTTAGCATATTTATAAAAGTCCTCCCAGTCACCAAGATATACCGCAGCTTTTACCTGGTTATTTTTATCCATTCTAATCTTCGCCGATGACATGGTTAATGCAATGGCAAATAGGAGAACACAGATCCCATACTTTAAAAGACCTGAGTTCTTTAATCTTGATTTGTAATACATAGCGTTTATTTAGTGAATGTTTAATTCCCTAATTTATGAAGAAGTAATTACAAATTCAATATAAGCAAAGAACCCCGGCCAATTGGTCGGGGTTCTTCGTGTAATACCTTGTCTCGTGCTATAAAACTATTAAATATCTTCCTCAGATACAAATTTTGCAGAATAAAAATCTCTATTCATACGAGCAATATTCTCTAAAGAGATACCTTTAGGGCATTCAGCCTCACAAGCTCCGGTGTTGGTACAGTTACCAAATCCTTCGGCATCCATCTGTGCAACCATGCTCTGTACCCTGCGGTAGCGCTCTGGTTGTCCTTGTGGCAATTGTGCCAGCTGAGAGATCTTTGCAGATACAAAAAGCATAGCCGATGCATTTTTACAAGTAGCCACACAAGCACCACATCCAATACAAGCTGCAGCTTCGAAAGCTGAATCCGCTTGCACTTTAGGAATTGGAAGGTTATTAGCATCCTGTGCGTTCCCTGTATTTACCGAAATAAAGCCTCCTGCAGCAATAACTCTGTCAAATGCAGACCGATCTACCGTTAAATCTTTGATTACCGGAAAAGCCTTTGCTCTCCATGGCTCAACAACGATGGTATCTCCATCTTTAAATGAACGCATGTGTAACTGGCAAGTTGTAATTCCTTCTTTTGGTCCGTGAGGTCTGCCATTGATAAACATAGAGCAAGCGCCACAGATCCCCTCTCTACAGTCATGGTCAAACACAACAGGCTCGTCACCCTTAGAAATTAACTGTTCGTTCAAAACATCAAACATTTCTAAGAAAGACATATCCGGAGAGATCTCTGATAATTTATAATCAACCAAACTACCTTTGGCTTTGGTATTTTTTTGACGCCAGATTTTCAGCGTTAAATTCATATTTCCTGTACTCATAATATTGAGATTTTAGTACTTAGCTATTATTTATAACTTCTTTGTGCAACCTTGATGTTTTCGAATTTCAGCTCCTCTTTATGCAGCTCAAATTTAACACCCTCTTTGTATTCCCATGCAGCTACATAAGCGTAGTTTACGTCATCACGCATTGCTTCACCTTCTTCAGTTTGGTACTCTTCTCTGAAGTGACCACCGCAAGACTCGTTTCTGTTTAGGGCATCCATACACATTAACTCTCCCAGCTCAATAAAGTCGGCCACACGACCAGCCTTTTCCAACTCAGGGTTAAACTCATTGGCCTCTCCCGGAACGCGAACATCGCTCCAGAATTCCTTACGAAGTTCTTGAATTTCTGCAATCGCTTCAGTTAAACCTTTAGCGTTACGTGCCATTCCACATTTCTCCCACATGATCTTTCCTAATTTCTTATGGAAGTGATCTACAGATTTTGTTCCTTTAATAGCGAAGAACTTGTCGATAATTCCTCTTGCACTAGCCTCAGCTTCAACAAAAGCAGGGTGATCCTGAGGAATTGGTTTTGTAGCCAATTCTTTAGATAAGTAGGCACCGATAGTGTAAGGAATTACAAAATAACCATCCGCTAATCCCTGCATCAAAGCAGAAGCACCTAAACGGTTAGCACCATGGTCAGAGAAGTTAGCCTCTCCCAAAGCATATAAGCCCGGAACGGTTGTCATCAAGTTATAATCTACCCATAAACCACCCATGGTATAGTGAACCGCAGGATAGATACGCATTGGTAATTCATAAGGATCTTCCCCGGTAATCTGCGCATACATATCAAACAGGTTACCATATTTCTCCTTAATTACCTCGCGACCTAAGCGCATACAGGTTTCTTTATCAGGATTATGGATATTGTGTTTATTAGCTTCAATACGGCCATAACGCTCAGTATTGGCTTTAAAATCAAGATAAACTGCAAGTTTAGATGCACCTACTCCATAACCAGCATCGCAACGTTCTTTGGCAGCACGTGATGCAACATCACGAGGCACAAGGTTACCAAAAGCAGGGTATCTGCGCTCTAAATAATAATCTCTTTCATCCTCAGGAATATCAGAAGCCTTACGGGTATCATCTTTCTTTTTAGGAACCCAGATACGTCCGTCATTACGTAACGACTCAGACATCAAGGTTAATTTAGATTGGTGATCTCCGGAAACCGGGATACAAGTAGGGTGAATTTGCGTGTAGCAAGGGTTACCAAAGAAAGCTCCTTTTTTGTGTGCTTTCCAGGCTGCCGTTACGTTACTACCCATTGCATTTGTAGAAAGGTAGAATACGTTTCCATAACCACCACTGCAAAGCAACACCGCATGTCCCGAGTGACGCTCTAATTCACCGGTAAGCAAGTTACGGGCAATAATACCACGTGCTTTACCATCAACCACAACAACTTCAAGCATTTCGTGACGGGTAAACATTTCAACTTTACCCATACCTACCTGACGCTCTAAAGCGCTATAAGCACCTAAAAGCAACTGCTGACCAGTCTGACCTGCAGCGTAGAATGTACGTTGAACTTGTGTACCACCAAAAGAACGGTTGTCTAACAAACCGCCGTACTCTCTGGCCAAAGGCACACCTTGAGCCACACACTGATCTATAATATTTGCACTTACTTCGGCCAAACGATGAACGTTAGCTTCACGTGCACGGTAATCACCACCCTTTATCGTATCATAAAATAAACGATAAGTACTATCGCCATCATTCTGATAATTTTTCGCTGCATTGATACCACCCTGAGCTGCAATAGAGTGCGCTCTTCTAGGTGAATCCTGGAAACAAAAACATTTAACCTTATAACCCATTTCAGCAAGGGTTGCTGCTGCCGAAGCACCTGCAAGCCCAGAACCTACTACGATAATTTCTATGCTTCTTTTATTGGCCGGGTTAACCAATGGCATAGAAGAACGTAATTTAGTCCATTTCTCTGTTAACTCTCCTTCAGGTATATGAGCATTTAATTCTGCCATGTTATTTAAACTTAAGATCAAAAATTATTTAATAAGGCCTAGGTACATTGCAATAGGCATTGAAGCAAACAACAAAGAAATGATAATTGAATACCACATCCCCACACTTTTAATGATTGGTGTATACTTCTTGTGGTTCCATCCTAATGTTTGGAATGCTGAAGAGAAACCATGCAGCAAGTGATAAGCCAAAGAAACCATTCCCAATACGTAAAGTACAACCAATAAAGGATCTTGAAAAGTTGTTACCATTACCGCGAATAGATCATGGTTACCATTAGCATCTACTGTAGGAATGCCTGTAAAACGCGACATTACCCAGAACTTAGAGATGTGAACAATTAAGAAGATTAAAAGCAAGGTACCTAATAAACCCATTGAACGGGAGTACCATTTGCTGTTTGCAGCACCATTAGTAACGGCATATTTAACCGGACGTGCAGCCTGATTTTGAAAAACCAATCTGAATCCTTGAAAAATATGCGCAAGTAGACCTGCGAATAATACCACCTCCATAGCTCTGATTATCCAGTTAGTACCCATAAAATGAGCGCCGACATTATAGGTTAGTCCACCGTCATTTACAAAAATCAGGGCATTGATAAAACAGTGCACTAAAAGAAATGAAATGAGAAACAGGCCCGTTATGCCCATTATTAATTTTTTTCCAATTGATGAGGAAAAAGCGTTTCCGAAACTTGCCATTAGATTGTTTTTTTATTTCTATTATGTGCAAAAGTATTTAATAAAAGAATTAATCGGTTAATTCAAAGCACAAATCAGCTATTTAGAAACATTCTAACATTACAATGTTATGACGATCTACGACCACTACCACAACATTCAGCCGTCAAAATTCGTACTTGCACAGCATTTTCTGTAGATAACCCTTCATATCTTTTCACTTGGCAAACCTCTTGAATCTTTTTTACAGTAAGTCTATTATCCAGAGATAGCTCCCCATATATGCGGTTTTCCCGCCACCAACTAACAATATCGCACAGTTTTAAAGTCATAAATAAGGGCCAAATTTGAGTCTATTAAGTATAAAAAATTAAAACACACATTTTCAATATCACTAAAAACATAATTGCGATTCAATTTCTAAAACACCCACAGATTGAACCAATTAACATCTAATAAAGCAATTAAAGTAAATTTGTATTTTCAAAAAAAACAGCTAAGTTCATGTTAACAATTTAACAATCTAAATAAAGTATGAAAAAAGAGCAAGAAAAATCAGGCAAAACTCTAAGTAGAAATGAAATGAAGAAAATAACGGGAGGTACTGCACTCGACGTATGTGCTGTACTTTGCCCCACCGGACAAGTACTTAGAATTAATACAGGAGGCGCAGGGCCATGTGGTACAAATCTAGAACAATGGTCTGTTTATAAAAATGGTACAACCACTTATTACGAAGCACTCGTCGTTACTGATGGAGTCCAAACTTTAAAATGTCCACCGCAAATAGTAGGCGTTGTCCATCCTATGACCTAACTCTACATTGGCTTTATTCCACATTTTAAAAGAGAATCGTTAACCTTACTACAACATTGACAAATCTAATGGTCTAACGGAATTTAATGAAGACCATAAACTACCATTTAGGTTGAGACTTCATAAACCTCAACCTAAAAATGTATACAAAGTCAACTATCTTTTTAAGGCAGAGCCTTAAAAAGATAGAGTGAAACTCCCTTGCTCAGTAATGCCGGATATTACCGTCTTCCGATCCCTAAACTGTCGTAATGCTACTTCGACATCATTAGAATTATTTACAGGCTTTCCATTAACTGTAGTAACAAGTAAGGTTTTAGGGTTTTTAAACGAATCAAAAACCTTCCCTTGTTCTATTTCGGTAACCACAACACCATCTTTTACTCCATATTTATCTTTAAGTTGAGATGGCGCTGGTGCAAAAGAAGCGCCAAGAGGCTCTACTTTCCTTCCTTTTTTACTGGTTAATAAAATCTCTTCCGGGCTATTGTTCCTTTCACCTTTCAAAGTCACGCGTGTATCTTTCAATTGTCCATTTCTGGAATAAGTTAACTCCACTTTATCACCAGGACTTAAACGACCAATCTTTTCTTGTAAATCCGGAGAATCATAGATTACATTGCCATCAATCTTTTTAATGATATCACCTTTCATCAAACCCGCTGCTGCAGCACCACTTCCAGGAAGCACTTCACTTACATACAATCCGGAATTGTCTTTTACGTTTAACCTCTCGGCCAGATCTGCATCCAATGTATTGAAGGTAACACCAATATATCCACGTTTAACCGCGCCATATTTTCTGAAATCGTCCAATATCTTTTTGGCAAGGTTAATTGGAATAGCAAAGCCATAACCTACGTTTGTACCTGTCTGAGAAGCAATAGCAGCATTGATACCAATCAATTCACCGTTTGCATTCACCAATGCACCACCACTGTTACCAGGGTTAATTGCAGCATCAGTCTGTATATAAGATTCAATGCTACTGCTTGCAGCACGGGAAGGCATCTTCCCTGTTCTTTGATACTCATCAAGGTCCTCTTGTGATGGCTGCTGCTGATCTCTTGCCAAAATACCAATATTACGTGCTTTTGCACTTACAATACCAGCTGTCACTGTAGTTTGCAAATCCAAAGGGAAACCTACAGCTAAAACCCACTCACCAATCTGAACCTGATCAGAGTTACCCATTTTCACTACAGGTAGATCAGTTGCATCAACTTTAATCAAAGCCAAATCTGTGTTTGCATCTTTACCAATCACCTTTGCACTTACCTTACGCCTATCGGACAAGATCACTTCAATCTTATCAGCATTATCTACCACATGGTTATTGGTTACGATGTAACCATCAGGAGTTAAAATCACACCTGAGCCTGAAGCTGCTTTAGGGGCACGTTGCATTCTACGGCCTCCGCCACCAAAAAGATCATCAAACATATCCATTGGGGATGATGATCTACCTTGAGTTGCGCTTGTACCGCTATATGAAGTCTTAATGTGAACTACAGCCGGCGATACTGCCGCTGCTGCCTCCACAAAATCTACAGCACCTGCTGAAGAAACTTTAGGGTTATTTGCAAAAATTACCTTTTGTTGATCTGCAAATGACAGCAAGCCGTCATTTTTTTGCTCTAACAATTTATAGCCACCTATTGCAGCTGCACCACCTATAAATGCAGCCAACACGATTAATCCTATCCTTTTCATTTATATATCAGTTTATATTTAACTTATTTAAGAAACCTACCTATTATTTTCTTTTCTAGAACTATTCAAATTTAATACCATAAGCGCGATATTTGCATCTGTAAACAGTCACGAATACTGTTAAAAAATGTTAAATGAGCAGTAAACACTAAAAATGGATATTCATTTCTTCAAATACCAAGGTGCCGGAAACGACTTTATACTGATTGACCACAGAATCAGCCCATTGCAAGACATCAACTACGAACGTGTAAAACAACTATGCGATAGGCGTTTTGGCATTGGTGCAGACGGATTGATGTTTTTAACTGCTCATGATGATTTTGACTTCGAAATGCATTATTTCAATGCAGATGGCAGACCCGGTAGCATGTGTGGTAATGGAGGAAGATGCATTGTGGCATTTGCCAAACATCTTGGGATAATTGATCGGGAGACTAACTTTTTGGCAGTCGACGGCCCTCATTACGCCAAAATTTCAGAAAAAGGCAATTGGGTAGACCTGCAAATGATAGACATAGATACCATTAACAGAGATGGTGATGCCTTTGTATTAAACACAGGTTCACCACATTATGTAGCCCAAATGGAAGATC
Organism: Candidatus Pedobacter colombiensis; assembly: GCA_029202485.1. Lineage (NCBI taxonomy): Bacteria > Pseudomonadati > Bacteroidota > Sphingobacteriia > Sphingobacteriales > Sphingobacteriaceae > Pedobacter > Candidatus Pedobacter colombiensis. The sequence continues at coordinate 4,895,012 of CP119313.1, forward strand.
TTGAAGATTATGATGTTTATCATAATGGCAAAGCCATTCGCAATAATGATACCTACAGAAAAGAAGGCATTAACGTTAACTTTGTAGAAGATAAAGGTGATTACCTTTTTGTACGCACATTTGAGCGTGGTGTTGAAGACGAGACCTATGCCTGCGGTACCGGAGTAACCGCTGTAGCTTTATCAATGGCACAACATAAAAACCTAAGTGGCCATATAAAAACACCTATTAAAGTTTTGGGAGGAGATTTAAGCATAGAATTCGATTACAACGGCAAAGAATTCACACATGTATTTTTATGCGGTCCTGCTGAAAAGGTATTTGAAGGGCAGATCAGTTTTTAACTGCCCTTCAGCCAATTTATTCCCTTTCCGCCAGATGTGCGGCAACACCGATCTTAATTTCGCCAAAAGAATAATCCCTGCCCAAATGCTCCCTTATCGGGTTCATTTGCAAGGTTTTCAATTCACTTATGGCTTCCAATATCTTATTCAATTTTTTCGCTCCAATAATGTCTTTGGCAGAAATCTCTTGCTTAGCCACATAGTGCGCTAAATGCCCCTCAATGGTACCAACAACCATCTTACGCTCCTCTGCAATCTCTTGAATGGTTTTTCCTTCTTTGAGAAGCGTTAAAGACAACTCCTTAGTATCAGCTTTAGGTTTTTTTTCTTTCTTAGGAGCTTTGGACGTTCCTGATTTAGTTGATTTACCTTTTTTCTCTGTAAAATCAAGTTTACCCGGCATTGCAAACACCGTTTCCATTTGGGCAGCCCGCTCTGCCTGACTTAACAAGGCATTTACATCCTTCTTGGTAAACTCTTTTCCACTAATGGTAGCGCCTAGTAAGGCTGTAGCCTTGCGAATCTTTTTCACTTGCTCATAAAACAAGGCTTCCATTTCCAATAGCTCAGTTAAAAAGGCAATCACCTGCTTGTCCTGTTTCACCAGCTCCATGCGTTCAAATATCCTTTTAGAGAAGGCAGAAAGCAAGGGATTAAAATAGTTTTCGGCGGCAGTCGCCCTATCCAGCAAAGTCTGCAACCCGGATTCAGATTTATCCTCATACAACCTTTTAATTTGCGATAAAAACTTATTGGCATGTGTTTTTACTTCACTCAGATCCTTTAACAACTGAGCAGCCCATTTTACATGCTTTTGCTTGGCAGACTTATTAATGTCTTTGGTATACGAATGCACGTGTTCATACACGTAATTATCCAATGGAGTTAAATCAAAACACTGCAACAAATAGGATCTTAAAAACGTTTCCGTCTCATGCTGGATCTTACTTTCTAATGTTGATGGATCTTGTTTATTTTTAGAGAAAAAAGTTACATTCTGATCCTGTCGGATGCCGGAACCGGAAATGAGCGAGGTTAAAACCAATCCATCCAAAGACCTTAACCTGGATAATGCAACATAAATCTGTCCCGGTGCAAAAGCATTCCCGATATCAATTATTGCTTTATCAAATGTTAAACCCTGGCTTTTATGTACCGTTATGGCCCAGGCTAGTTTAAGTGGATATTGTGTAAAAGTACCAATCAGCTCCTCTTTTATCTCGCCTGTTACCTTATCGGTTGTATACCTGATATTTTCCCACTTATACTTTTCCAGCACAATCTTCGCATGATCGCCCTCAGTCTGCACCTCTATCAGATCAGGCTTAAGCGCAATCACAGTAGCAATTTTACCATTGAAATAGCGCTGCTCACCACTAGGATCATTTTTAATAAACATCACCTGTGCCCCTATTTTCAGCTCAAGAATATGCTCTGCCGGATAAGCATACTCGCTAAACTCATTCTCAACCTTGGCCACATACAGGTAAGCCACATCCTTAAGTTCTTCGAGCCGTTCCTTGTTTAAGGTATCAGCCTTATTGTTGTGCGTTGTTAGGGTGATATACTTTTCATTTAACGAAGGCTTAAAATCAGCCTGATAATGCTTTTCCAGCAAAACCAGATCCGCTGCCGTTACTTCATTATTCCTCAAATTATTCAATAAGCTAATGAATACATTGTCGGCCTGTCTGTATATCTTTTCCAGCTCTATATAAATCGGAGGCTCATGATATAAGGCATGAGCATCGAAAAAATAAGCACTTTTATAGAACTGTGCGAGCATCGTCCATTCGTTAGACTTTACGACTGGAGGCAACTGATGTAAATCTCCGATAAATAAAACCTGCACGCCTCCAAAGCTGGCGGTGTTATTTCTTCTGACATACCGCAGCACCATATCAATAGCATCCAATAAATCTGCACGAAGCATACTCACCTCATCAATGATCAATAACTCCATATCCAGCAACACCTTGCGTTTGGCAGCAGTCATGTTTAAATGGCGAACAATAGATTTTGGTGTATTGTATTGCTGATTGTAATGATCCCCATCCGCAGCAGGCTGCTTAGGCAAATAAGCCCCAAAGGGTAACTGAAACAGGGAATGAATAGTCACTCCATTTGCATTGATTGCAGCAATACCTGTAGGTGCAGCAATTACCGCCTTTTTATGCGTTAGGTCTATTAAGCGCCTTAAAAAAGTAGTTTTACCTGTACCTGCCTTTCCGGTAAGGAAAATATGTTTGGAAGTATAATTTACAAACCTGGCGGCAAGCTCAGCAGGATTAGCAGTTTCTGAATTCAGCATACTGCAAATCTAACAAGAATTGGCTACTTTACCCTAATTAGCAGGTAACCATTGTAACTTAACTGACTGTTTAATTCTTCGGCATCTTCTGTATTAGAACTTGTATTGAGCGACATAATCATCAATTTTAACTCATAGTTATTTAAATTCTGAGCCAGCGAAAGTGAATCCTCCGGCAAATAATAAGCATTACCACCATTAGGCCTTTCTTTTAATTTACCTGTTTTAAAAGCTTTAACGGCATCTTCAGCCAGCTTACGCAAATCAAATTCAGCTTGAAGCTCAGCTCCAACCTTCACCGTTAGGTTTCCAGTTTGTCTAACCTTTTCAACAACAACCAGCTGGTTATTAATTTTTGTAGTGTTTTGTTCGGCATAACTCTCGATAGGGATTACGTAATCATACCCCCTTACATTCACAATAGACTCATCTTGCGGAACAAATCGTACGTAATCCATATACCGTCTACCTACTGTTTTTATGTTCAGCAAAGCATAAGCCGTATCGGTTTTTTTACTTTTAATCGCATAACGGGATTGTGTAGTATCCTTTGCTTCAATTTTAGTCTCCAGCTCCTCCAAATTCACCTTTGTAAAAGGCTGCAATGTACTTAAGCCATGCCTGTCAACCAAATAATTTACCACAGCACCACGTTGGTCAATGTCCTTTTGATTTTTAGAAGCCATTAGTCTTTTTAAACGAGCTACCTGCGAATATTTAGATACTGAAAAAGCACTCTGTGGTCCATAGGTAGCCAGCAAAGCAAGTACGCATAAGCTAACCGGAATGATTTTAATGTTTTGTTTTTTACTGATCAGGAAGTAAACCGTAATTAAGGTTAACCACACGGCCAGTACAATAAGTATATACCTTGACTCCGTAATGCCATAATTACCCACTCTTTTCCAAACAGCAAGCAGCAATAACACCACTAATGGAATCATCATTACGTAAAAGAACCTTGAAAACAACTTCATCCATCCATTCCCTTCTTTTTCCTTGATGGGATAAATGAGCAATAAAGATAGAATGCCAAATACAGCGTAGCCTAAAATCAACGTTGACACCAGACCTTTAGGCAATACCCAATTGATCATGATCTTAGCCTCATAAACCAGCAAAATAAGCAGATATATGGTCATTAAGGGAATTAACACGTACTGTGTAAATATTTTAAGGCCTTTTGGATAGCTTTCGTCTTTGTTTAATTCTTCAAAATCATCAGGCACACCTGCGAGAAAAAAGACCGTCATAAATCCAGCGGTAACAACCGCAAATAGCCGCATATAAGTCTTCCAGCCAATATTTACATTAAACAAGCCATCAATTGCGACAAGCGCGATGGCCAGTCCGGCAAAAAGCACACCTGCATACAAGGCGGAGGTCAGGATTCTTAAAAATAAAGTTTTATTGTATTGCCAAAAGCCATTAGCATTCCCATTCCTTATAAAGGGCGCAAAAGCGACCAGCAAATGAAAGGCGAATGCCAGCAAACCTATACGAAAAACATCGGCCAGATAAAAAGATGGCTTTAACACAAAGTACAAGACGGTACAGATCAATACGACTGCCAATCGTAAAGCCCATTGTCTTGCAGACTTAAGTTTATTAGCTTCTGCATAAAGATCTACAGCCAAAAGCAAAGTCAACGCAAGATTGCAAACAGAAAGAAATACAGCAAGCTGCTCTTCCGTATGCCTACTTACATCTACGATATAACACCATGATATGGTAGCTACTATAGCCACTAAAACCTGCAAAGGAAACCGAGAAACAACTTTAACAAAGCTGATCCATAAGGAGTGTACTGAAGGTAATTTGAGTTTCATATGAATTAACGATAAGGGCTATTAACTAGTATTTTCAAAAATAGCAATATTTAAACTAACGATTGGTTTACAGATCATTTAACAAAAATTAACATCTAAAAATTTTTATTACTAAATCTTTAGTTATAACTTTAAATTAAACCATAACTAGCCAAATGAAATTAATCGCTCTAATTATTTTATTCCTTAGCCAGGCTCTATTCGCTTCGGCGCAGCAGGCTTATTCTATTAAAGGTTCCGTTATAGATACCATGGCCAGTTATAAACTGGTCAATACCACCATCACTGTATTAAACCAAAAGGACTCTACCCTGGTAAAGTTTAGCAGAGCCGATGCTGAAGGTAATTTTTCGACAACAATACTGCGCCCGGGTAAATTCATTTTGTTAGTTACCTATCCCGGCTATGCAGATTATGCTGAGGATTTTACCTTGGACACCGAGCAGGCAATTAAGGATTTTGGAAGCCTAAATATGATTCTAAAATCTACGCTGCTGAATACTGTGATCATCAACGGCAAAATAGCGGCCATTAAAATAAAAGGAGATACGACCGAGTTTAATGCAGGCAGTTTTGTGGTGAGGCCTAACGCAAGAGTAGAAGATCTTTTACAGCAGCTACCCGGCATACAGGTGGACAAGGATGGAAAAATTACAGCTCAGGGCCAAACAGTAACCAAAGTGCTGGTAGATGGGGACGAGTTTTTTGGCGATGATCCTACCTTGGTGACAAAGAATCTGAGGGCCGACATGATAGATAAAGTGCAGCTTTATGATAAAAAAAGTGATCAGGCCGTGTTTACTGGCATCAACGACGATAAGACCGAAAAAACCATTAACCTGAAGCTGAAGGAAGACAAAAAAAAGGGATATTTTGGAAAAATAGATGCGGGAATGGGAACAGATGATTTTTACGGCTTGCAGGGCATGTTCAATATCTTTAAAGCCAAGCAAAAACTCTCGGCCTACAGTACGGTTGGGAATACGGGTAAAACAGGGCTCAACCGGAACGATAGCAGGAAATATAATGCGGGTATAACAGTCGAGTTTTCCGATGATGGCGGCATGATGATAAACTTTGGAGGAGGGAATGATGAACTGGAATCCTTTGATGGGCGATACAACAATGAAGGGATTCCCTTGGCACGAACCGGCGGAATGCATTACGACACTAAATGGAATAAAGACAAACAAACCATCAATACCAATTATAAAATAGGATCGCTGGGCGTAAAGGGCACAAAAAACACACTGACCCAGAACAACCTGCCGGATGGGATTCTAAACAGCAGTTCGGATCAGAACTTTAACAATTATATTTTCAGACAAAAGCTGGATTTCAGTTATTTTGCCAACCTCGATTCTGTATCTACATTAAAGATATCGGTGGATGGTACGCTCAAAAATTCAGAAACGAACACGATGTTTAATTCTAACAGCACCAGAGAAGGCAAAGGTCTGCTCAACAGTGGTGAAAGAAAGCTAAGCAATGAGGGTAAAGACCAACTTTTTAATATAGGCGCTTTATATACCTTAAAACTTAAAAAGCCCCGTCGCACATTTTCTGCCAATATGAGCTATTCCTTAAGCAAAAAGATCAGCACCGGATTTTTAAATTCAGTAAATACCTTTTTTAATGATACGGGTGGGCAGGACAGCGTCAGTAAAATCGACCAATACAAGACCAATGATGGAATAAATTCGGTATTAAATACCAACTTCACGTATACCGAGCCACTTTCAAAAAGCCTATCAATTGTATTTAATTACGGACTCGGTTTTAATAGAGGAACATCCGACAGGAAATCTTTTAACAAGGGAAGCACCGACCGATATGATCTACTGGACACCTTGTACAGCAATGATTATAAGCTGGATCAACTGACCAATCAGCTGGGGGCAGTTTTTAACTACAGAAAAAACAGAACAACTATCAATTTCGGGACAAAGGCAACCTCGGTACGTTTTAACCAATACAACGTTTTCAGGGATCAGAACTTCGACAGGAGTTTCATCAACTGGTCTCCACAGGCATCCTATGCAATCAAGATCTCACAACAGGCATCCTTCCGCATCAGCTACAATGGCAACAATAACCAGCCACAGCTTAACGAAATACAGCCCATAAGAGTAAATACAGACCCTTTAAATATCACCATCGGCAATAAGAACCTGACCCCCTCCTTCACAAACAGCTTTAACCTGAATTATTTTTCCTATAAAATGCTAACAGAGCAAGACTTTAGCTTTTATGCTTTTTATAGTTTTACAGGAAGTGCTATTGTAAGCAATATGACTACTGATGCCGCCGCAAAAAACACGTATCAAGCTATCAATCTTAGGGGCAAAATGCCGAGTACCTTTTACTTTAATTTTAACGGCGGTCGGAAAATCAAGCCTATCGACCTCAGGATAGGCCTGGGATTAGGCGCTCGCGGCAATACTTCCTACAACTATGTCAACAATGCATTAAATGAGGCTAAATCTTACAGCTTTTCAGGCAGCCTATCCGTATCCAAATGGGATGCAAAAAAATACAGTTTCAATGTCCGAATTACGCCGGGCTACAACACCAGTGAATCCTCCTTGCAGCGGCAGGTAAACAACAATGGCTGGAGCTTAAACTCAAACGGGGCACTTACGATATACCTGCCAGCCAAGTTTCAACTCAGCAACGATGTAAATTATGAGTTTACTGCAGCAACAGCCTCATTTAACGACAATTTTGAACGCACGATCTGGAACGCCGCCATCCGCAGAAAATTCTTTAAAGAGGAGAACCTCTCATTCGAAATTAAAGGAAATGATCTGCTGAACCAGAATACAGGTCAGAACAGAAGCGCATGGAGCAATCGGATCATCCAGAACACCTATACCACCATACAAAGATATTTTATGTTTTCGGTGATCTGGGATTTTAACAAAATGGGCGGATCAACTAACAAATAACCATTATGAAGTACATACCTACACTATTTATTTATCTGTTACTTACAACTGCAACGCTACAGGCCCAAAATGTAAGGTTTACCAACCAGGGTGTTATTGAATTTGAGCGTTCTGTAAATACGCATGCCATTTTAAAAAATTTGGCAAAGGATCAACGTAACAGCTTTATGGCGGATGTTTATGAACATTATAAAAAAAACCAGCCACAATTTAAAAAACTAAACAGCACTTTACATTTCGCCGGCAATAAAACCCTTTTTACCCCAATTACTGAAGAAACTGCCGGGGGCATCCAGATTCCCTTTGGCACACAGGACAACATTACTTATACCGATCTGGCCACAGGGCTATTGACCTCACAAAGAAAGGTTTTTGAAGAAACCTTTTTACTTAAAGATAGTGTTAGAAAGATCACCTGGAAATTAACCGGAGAAATGCGCACCATAGCAGGTTACGAATGTCGTAGGGCGAATGCAATGACTGCAGACTCTGTTTATGTAGTGGCCTTTTATACTGATAAGATTCCTGTTTCGGGCGGGCCAGAGTCTTTTTCCGGTTTACCAGGAATGATACTTGGCTTAGCCTTGCCCCATGAACACGTGACCTGGTTTGCTACAAAAATAACAGACCGCCCCGTTACCACAAACGAACTTAAAGTACCAGTTAAAGGAAAACCTGTGGATCGAAAAAAGCTTCAGGAAACCGTAACCTCATCAAGAGTGGGCAACCTGGGGAATTCCCTGTTTAAGATGTTGAACCTTTAGTTTACCAGCAACTTATAACCTTTGCCATGTACATTCAGGATCTCAACTTTAGGATCATCCCGCAAATATTTCCTCAATTTACTCAAAAAAACATCCATACTACGACCATTAAAATAATTATCGTCATGCCAGATGCTTAACAGCGCCTCCTCCCGGGTAAGTACCGCATTCTTTTTAAGGCAGAGTAAACGTAATAATTCGGCCTCTTTGGTCGACAGCTTTTGTTGAAGCTCATTAAAATGGATCAACTGTGTGGTATAATCAAAAGTATAATCACCTATTTGAAATTGCGTTTGCGCAGGCCCCGGATCAACTTGTTCCTTTACCGCAACGCGCTTTAACAAAGCATTTATACGCAATAACAACTCCTCAATTCTAAATGGCTTAGTAATGTAATCATCCCCACCAAGATCATAAGCAGAAGCTTTATCTTCCATCATGGCCTTGGCTGTGGCAAAAATTATGGGTACCTCCTGATTAATCTTTCTAATCTCTTTACCTAATGTAAAGCCATCCTTTTTGGGCATCATCACATCCAGAATACAAAGATCAAACTCTTGCTTACTAAACGCCCTCAATCCTTCTTCCCCATCAGTACATAGTACTACATCAAACTTCCCTTTTAATTGAAGGTAATCCTGCAAAAGCAACCCAAGATTGGGATCATCTTCTACCAATAGAATTTTTTTCATCAGTCGTGGTTTAGTGGTAAACTTATTTCAAATGTAGTCCCTTTATCCTTCTCACTGTGCACTTTTATTGTTCCGTCCATTTGTTCAACAATATCCTGCACGTAATTCAATCCTAGACCAAAGCCCTTTACGTCGTGAAGGTTACCCGTTGGCACCCTATAAAATTGATCAAAAATACGCTTGGTATGCTCCTTAGTCATACCTATACCCTTATCTGTGATCTCAATAATCAGCGCTTTATCCGTACTTCTGGTTTTTATGGTAATATCAGGATCTTCGGCACTGTATTTATTGGCATTGTCAACCAGGTTGTAGAATACATTCGAAAGATGCAACTCATCACCATAAATAATGGGATGAGCCGCATTTAATTCCAGGGTAACTTTAGCATTTTTCTTTTGCAACTGCAAGCTCATGCTATCCACCACAGCCGAAATCAGATCATGGATATTCACCTCCTTATGTTCCAGCTTTAACTCTTTCTTTTCCAGTCTGGCAATACTCAGCACGCGTTCTATATGATTACCCAACCTTACATTTTCATCATAAATGATACCTGCAAGCCTGCTAATCCGGCTTTTATCTGCTACCACCTCCGGATCTTTCAATGCCTCACTGGCAATCATAATGGTCGCCACGGGGGTCTTAAACTCGTGGGTCATGTTATTAATGAAGTCGGTCTTCATTTCAGAGATTTTCTTTTGCTTCAGTATCGCATAAATGGTATAAGCAAAAATAAAGATCAGCACCAGCAACAACCCCGCAGAGGAAGCCATGGTAGCCCACATATTGCTAAGGATTAAAGAATTTTTATTGGGAAAATATAAATACAACATTCCCGGATCTCGAAAAATCTCATTGCTAAACAAGGTAGTCCGGTAAGTGTTTTCCGGAAGCAGATCTTTTTGAGGGTAGGAAACTTTCTGATAAAGTACCGAATCCTTATTCGCCAGTTTTAACCAAAAATCATACTTTGAACTTACATTACGGTCTTGTAACTCCTTTTTAATCAGTGTATCCAAAGCATCTATAGATACCCGTTGATTAATCGGCACATACACCTGGCGCATTTCTTTAGCCACGTCTTCCAGGTAATTTAAATTTGTCCCTTCCAAAGCAATTGTATCCTGCATCAAGTCTTTTAACCCTTCCTGATAGCGTTGAGCTGCAGTTTTATCTTCTATATTAAATTTAAGCGCAAGCTCCGGTGTTACCCTTTCCAGCGTTATGGTTATCGGGTTAAGATTTTGAGGGTTATAAGCCAGGTACCTGATACTGTCAGCAAGATGATCAGGTGCCAATGAAAAGGTAGAAGTTTTTTTAGATATGACCGTTTGATTGACATTACCACGTACATTACCAAATGCATCCACCCCAAAATCAACCTGAACCTGTAGAGAAGATTTACCCTTATTATTTACATTCGAAATTTCCTGATACACCTCTTCACTGATCAGCTCCGGTTTCAGGAAAGTAACGCGAACAATACTGTCGCGCATATTCAAATCAGTAATTACCTTCTTTTGTTGCTCTCGTTTTCTCTTAATTTCCTGTTCCTTAAACTGCTCTTTAAAATCAATGATTCGTTGTGTCTTATCTCTAAAATCACGTTCCCGCTCTTTTCTGATTTCGTAATCTTTTTTAGTAATGTGAACCGCAGCATAACGTCTTTGCACCTTATTTACTACAGCATTTAAGGCTTGCTTTACATCCTGCTCAAAAAGTTGAGATTTAAGATTATAGGCTTCCCTGATGTAATACAATTGCATTACAAACACCCCTAGCAATGCTACGGTCATGAGGCCGGTAATCAGCCATAGGCTCCTTTTCTTCATTATAGATCAATCAAAAATAAAGAAGCATTCACATAAAACGCCTTATTTAACAAATTTTAACACGATATTGACGACTTAGCAAGCGGTTTTGGCTAATTCAAAAACCTGTTTCTGGCTACTTCAATAGCCTTATGAAGTTTCTGCTGCAACACTTCGGGCGAAGGCAATGCCGTTAAATACGAATCCCTCAATTCATCTTCAATCAGCTCTTCAGGTTTTTTACTTATAGCTGTTCGTTCGTAAAGCATGGACTGAATCCGCTCTTGCAATTGTCGCGACGACCATCTTTCGAGTTTACACATCTCCACATAAAAATCCCGCTTTAATGGCTCGTCAATAAACATTAAAGTACGAATATGTGTCCAACTCAATTTTGTACGCACTGCGTACAAAATCTTTTCATCAGGAAATACCGTCGCAAATTGCATACATTTTCTCAAATGATTTTCGCCCCAACCTTTACCATAATCTTCTGTCAAGTGCTTTGCCAATGACGACACAATTTGTTTCCCATATTCTGCCCTGGTATTCAGCAAAACCTCATCGTTAATGCGTTTCCCTATTTTCCAATACAACAGTGTAATTTCACTGTTTACAACAATAGCTACATTGTTTCTGCTGGTTTCAATTAACTGCCTGATATCCGTAGCAATTGGCAGTGCTAGCTTGTTTTTCTTACCCATAAATTTTGCCGATAAAGACTTTAATTCTTACCGGTAAAATTTATGCTATTTAAAACAAACTTCCACAAAACAAAGTGCATAAATTATTGATTTACAGTATTTTGAATAAAAATACAAAATATTGGATAAAATTTAAGTCAAAAAAAATGCCGGAAGGTATTTCCGGCATAATTGTAAATTTGGTTACTTAAAAAAGCTCTTAGAAAGGAAGATCATCTTCCTCACCCGGTGCGCTGTTTAAATCAGCTGGCGGGGCATATGCTGGAGTAGATGCTGCGGCTGCGCCATTTGCTAACGCATTGATACGCCATACTACCAAACTATTAAAATAAGATGTTTTTCCGGTTTTATCAGTCCACGGACGACCACGTAAATTGAATGAAACTTCGATATCATCACCTGGTTTCAAGCTGTCAAATAAAGCTGTTTTATCTTGTAAAGCCTCAAACCTGATGTATTCAGGATAAGTAGGGTTTTCTGCATATTCTATAATCAGGTCTCTTTTCTTAAAAGTCTCACTCACCTGCTGTAATGCACCGATTTCATGCACTTTTCCTTTTATTTCCATAACAAATACTCTTTTATTCTACTACGAAGTTCAAATCTCTATATTTTTATTGATAACTTCGCACAATAAATTATGCAAGTTTTCCACACAAAAAGTAAGGTTATTATAACCTGCAACAAACGCCTTTCCCCTTATTTATCAGGGGAGGTTAAAGACCTGGGTTATGAAATTGTAAGAGATTTCCCTACAGGTGTAGAATTGAATATCACCCTGTCTGAATGTATTAAGCTAAACCTCAATTTAAGGTGTGCCAGCCAGATTTTATACTGTCTGAAAAGCTTTAAGGCCAATAACCCTGATGAATTGTATAAGGAGATGGTGAATATGCCGTGGGAAGAACTAATCGATTTCTCAGGTTACTTCTCCGTGACTTCAAATGTGGATAACCCAACCATCACGACTCCACTCTTTGCCAACTTAAAGGTAAAGGATGCTATAGTCGACAGGATTAAAGATAAAAAAGGTATCCGCCCAAATTCGGGTGCTGATGCCAATAAAGCGGTGGTTCACCTGTACTGGAAAGACAGTGAAGCCGACATATTTATTGATACTTCGGGCGAAACTTTAGCCAAACATGGCTATCGCAAGATCCCTGGAAAAGCACCAATGCTCGAAGCGCTGGCCGCAGGTGTGGTATTGAGCACCAAATGGGATCAAAAATCACCTTTTGTAAATCCGATGTGTGGTTCCGGAACATTGGCTATTGAGGCAGCCTTAATTGCTACCAACCGTCGCCCCGGATTATTTCGTATGAATTATGGCTTCATGCATATCATGGGATATGATGAACAGGTATTCTTTAACGAACGCAGAATCTTAAAAGATCAGGTCATCAAAAACGTTGATCTACAGATCATCGCTACAGATTTATCTGATGATGCCGTTGATATCAGTCGCAAAAATGCTAAAACAGCAGGAGTGGACACACTCATCACTTTTGAAGTATGCGATTTTGCAGACACTCAGGTTCCTGAAGGTGGAAAAGGCGCTGTAGTATTTAACCCTGAATATGGCGAGCGATTAGGTGTACACTCTAAATTAGAGGCTACCTACAAGCGCATGGGTGATTTTATGAAGCAACATTGCAAAGGCTATTTTGGCTATATATTTACAGGAAACCCTGATCTGGCTAAAAAGATTGGACTAAAAGCTGATCGCAAAGTAGAGTTTTATAATGGAAAGCTGGATTGCCGAATGCTGGAGTATGAGTTATATGACGGCAGCAGAAGACCTGATGACGAAAGACCGGTTAAGCCAACTACCTAAAAACATTTTAGCTACCCATGAATTCAATTATTGATCAAACCATACAATTTGTTAAACAAACTTTAGCCAATGCCGAGGCCGGTCATGACTGGTTTCATATTGAACGCGTTTATAAAAATGCGCTCGCAATTAATGCTACTGAAAAAGCTGACGAATTAATTGTGGCCCTTGCGGCCTTACTCCATGACATTGCAGATGCTAAATTTAACAATGGAGATGAAGAAATCGGGCCACGAGTAGCTGGCGACTTTTTAACCGCTCTTAACCTTGAACCTTCAATTATTGAACATGTACAGCAAATCATTAGAAATTTAAGTTACAAAGCCAGTCTGGGTGAAGTTACTTTTAAATCTATTGAACTGGATGTGGTTCAGGATGCGGACAGGCTAGATGCCATAGGAGCCATCGGTATAGCTCGTGCCTTTACCTATGGAGGATATAAAAACAGGATTTTATATGACCCTGAGATAAAACCTGAACTAAACATGAGCAAGGAAGCATATAAAAACTCAAATGGTCCTACCATAAACCATTTCTATGAAAAACTTTTATTGCTAAAAGACCTGATGAAGACCGCAACCGGCAAGAAAATTGCACAAAAACGCCACGATTTTATGCTGGTTTACCTGGAGCAATTTTATAATGAATGCGAAGGAAAAATTTAACGTACAATTTAAATATATCTTGTAAATTGCTCACAGTCTAAGCAACTGCTCTTACTGTAAATTTATAAGAATGAAATTAAGTATTTTGGTGTTAATTACTGCTTTTGCAGTAGGCCTTTCCATAGGTTTGGTCAATTTCTATTTCCAGAAGGACTGGTATTATATGCTGGTTTCCTTTGTGGTAACTTTTATTACCAGTTTTGTTGTTTTCTATTATCTGCTCGAAAAATATATCTATTCAAAAATTGTTCTGATCTATAAAATGATCCACAATTTGAAGTTAGGTAAAGATCTGAAAGATGCTTTAGGCGAATATGTTAGTTCCGACCCTATCAATGATGTAGAACATGAAGTAAAAGAATGGGCTGGGGCTAAGAAAAGAGAAATTGAAGTCCTGAAAAAACAGGAACAGTTTAGAAGAGAATTCCTGTCTAATGTATCTCATGAATTTAAAACTCCATTATTTGCCATCCAAGGCTATATAGAAACCCTTCAAGACTGCCTGGTAGATGACCCCGAAACAGCAACTAAATTTTTAAACAAGGCAGAAAAGAACGTTGAACGATTAAGCTATCTAATCGACGACCTAGACTCTATCTCGAAACTGGAAACCGGCGAGATCCCCATTAATTACGAGCGTTTCGACTTTGTACCACTCGCCAAAGAAGTAATGGAAGGGCTGGAAGATACCGCAAAAAAAAGGCATATTAAGCTTTCCTTTAAGGACAAGTACACCCATCCGGCTTTTGTAAGAGCTGATCGCGAAAAGATCAGACAGGTGCTGATCAATCTTATCCAGAACTCCTTAAAATATGGAAAAGAGCATGGTTCTACAGCAATAAAAATCTTTGAATTACATGATCAGTACTTAATTGAGGTAACAGATGATGGAATTGGGATTGATGAAAAGCACTTATCACGTTTGTTCGAACGCTTCTACAGGATAGATTCTCACAGATCAAGAGAAGAAGGAGGCACAGGGCTTGGTTTAGCCATAGTTAAACACATTTTAGAGGCCCATGAGCAAATCATATCTGTAAGGAGCACTTTACAAATCGGAACAACCTTTGCCTTTACACTTGAAAAGATTGGTTAACAGCTGCTTCTATTTTGAAAAATATGTTAACACTTAACACTAACTTAACATTACTCTCATACTTTTGCATCATATTTTAAATTAATATGAATAGCATTTTTAAGTTCTTTACCCCGAAAGACAAGAAATTTCAGCCCCTATTTGAGCAGGCAGGAAGCAACGTATTAAAAATTTCTCAGGCACTTTTGCTTGCACTTAGTGCAACAGACCTGGAAAAAAGAAAAGAATACATTAAGGAGGTAGAACGTTTGGAGCATGTTGGAGACGATATTACTCATTCAATCTTTCTTGAATTAAGTAAAAACTTCATCACTCCTTTTGATAGAGAGGATATCCATGCACTAGCTAGTGCTGTTGATGATATTGCTGATTATATTCATGCTTCTGCCAGCAATATAGAACTATATAATGTAACCCATATTGGTGATGCGATGATCAAACTTGCGGAACTTTTGGTGGAAATGTGTATAGATTTGGATAAAGCAATTAAAGAACTAAGAAGCTTTAAAAACATTCGTGTTATTGCTGATGCTTGTGTACGTATCAACAGCGGAGAAAATCAGGCAGACTATGTTTGTAACCTTGCAATTGCCCGTTTGTTTGAATTCGAAACCAATGCTATCGAACTAATTAAACAAAAAGAAGTGCTGCAGACCTTAGAATTGGCTACAGACAAATGTGAAGATGCAGCAAACGTGCTGGAATCTATTTTGGTAAAGAACGCTTAAACCTTTAAAAAATGGTAACTACCTTATTGGTTGTTGTAATCGTTCTGGCCATCGCCTTCGATTACATAAACGGCTTTCACGACGCGGCTAACTCTATTGCAACTATTGTATCTACAAAAGTACTATCTCCTTTTCAGGCTGTACTATGGGCTGCAGTGTTCAATTTTGCCGCATATTTTTATTTTACAGATCATAAAGTTGCCAATACCATCGCTAAAACTGTAGTAGAGAATTTTATTACACTTGAAGTTATTCTGGCCGGTCTTTTGGCTGCCATTACCTGGAACTTATTTACCTGGTGGTTTGGTATTCCATCCAGTTCTTCGCATACGCTTATTGGCGGTTTTGCAGGAGCAGGCATGGCGAAAGCTGCCACACTAGGCGTTGGCATAATGTCAGCCATCAACCTTGCGCCCATACTAAAAGTAGTGGCTTTTATTGTATTGGCTCCTGTAATTGGTATGCTGATCTCGGTGATCATTTCTATCATCATTTTACATATTTCTAAAAATGCAAGGCCATCCGTGGCCGAGAAATGGTTTAAACGCTTGCAATTGATATCATCTGCAGCACTTAGCTTTACACATGGTGGTAATGACGCCCAAAAAGTAATGGGGATTATTTATGTTGCCATGGTAGCCGCTAATGTATTAAATACAGGTGATGCAATGCCAGAGTGGATCCCAATCTCCTGTTATGCTGCAATCGCTTTAGGAACAATGAGCGGTGGTTGGAAAATTGTAAAAACAATGGGTTCTAAAATCACTAAAGTAAATGCTTTTGAAGGGGTAGCTGCCGAAGCTGCCGGTGCCGTAACGTTAGGAATTACGGAGCACTTTGGTATTCCTGTTTCTACTACACACACCATTACCGGCTCTATTGTTGGTGTTGGTTTATTAAAAAGGGTTTCTGCTGTACGTTGGGGCGTTACCGTAAGCTTATTATGGGCCTGGGTTTTAACCATCCCTGTTTCTGCTACATTAGCAGCCATTACTTATGGCATTATCCACCTTTTCTTTTAAAAACTAAAGGGAAAATCATATTTCTAAAAAGGGCTGCATCATTCAAAAAAATGATGCAGCCCTTTTTCATTTACAAATACAAATCCAGCATAAATTAATACGCAAACCTCTTGTAGTACAACAAAACAAGTAATATCCGTACAAGACACATGCCTTAGTAACTACGGAATGTCTTCGGATAAACTTCGGGATAAGTTGCGGATTGCTTTACCCTTGCTTTACCCCTTCGTTAGGGTTGCTTTACCACTAGGGTAAACCAAAGGTAAAGCAAGGGTAAGGCATAGGTAAAGCAAGGGTAAAGCAACCTCCTATTCATTCCCTACTTATCCCGAAGTTATTATATGCTTATTATGCACTTTGCTCAGCGTGTTCTATACTAATGCTCAACTACCAAACTCATTGTTTGCAATGACCTTATCTCTAATCTTACGAGCAGTTTTTACAGCTTCATTTTCTGATGAGGCCATTAAATAGATGCAGATTTGCTCCCCTTCAAAAAAGTAGTGTCCTTTAATAGCCAATTCAGATCGTTGCAAGTCATTTACAAGAGAAATAGCATACACATCAGAATGTCTGTCGAGTTGCATAAAATAACAGTCTTTAGTGATGTCGGTATAAAAACCGGGATTAAGGCGGCATTCCAGGAGTCGTGCGTCACTAAATGTTCTAAACCTATTTAAATAAGCTTTAGCAGCAAACTCATCATCAAAAGCTACATGGATAGGGATATCCATTTCTTCGTTGGGTTCCAGAATAAAAAAAATAGTTTCTTCGGTTTCTTCAGGCTCATTGAATTTCATATTATCATTTTTAAACAGTTAATAATATGAGTCCCGGCGGGATTTTGGCAGAAGGCTTCTGGAGATCTGTTTTAACCACAGATGGGTTTAAAACGAAGATGCACTATAGTGATCGGACCCTAAATACCGCCCTACCGGGCTTACCACAGCCTTGGAAACGGATTTACATAGAGCCCATAACACTATAGTGCACCTTCAAAAGTACAACAAATATTGCTATGGGCATTAATCTACTTTCCCTTTCCTATATTGTGGTAATCTGGTAGGAGAGACTCTTTAAATTAATACCTCATTTTAGAAGTAATTGATGTTGTTTATATTTTAGTTCATTGGCTTTATTTTAGTTTCTGTACCGGGTTATAACCTCCATTCAAACGTAATTAGGATTTTTTAAATAACAAAATTATCTAAAAAATTAATTACAAAATCAATACAGTAAAATTTTGCGTAAAAATCCAACTTTTTGATGGATATGCTAGAAATCTATTTTAAAGGTCATCCTACTACTAGCCTTCTCTGGTTTTTCCCACTTAGGCCCATTAAGGATCAATCTGATTGCTTCCTGCTCATACTTTTCGTCCGCACCTTTCACAATCTTAATAGCCATTGGCGTTCCTTCTTTATCAATTTTGAAACTCAGCTCAACTGTCTGCCCTACTTTAGGCTCCTTTTCAAAGGCATTGTTTGTTTTGATGTACTCAAACAACTTGTCCCAGCCACCAATCGGATTGGAAACCATTTTGGCATTGCTTGTTGTAGGAATAGTACTCATTCCCCTGATCCGAATGTTTGCCACCTGCCCGGAAGGTTTGCCATTAACTTTGAAACTATCTACGTCCCGTTCTTTCTTTAATTGACCATATCCTGTAACGACCACCTCATTAAGAGACATGTTAGATGGCACTAAAGCAACAGCGACAGGCTGATTAACCGTAGCCAATAATTCTGCAGCTTTAAAGCCAATATAATTGACACGGATCTTACCTTCTTTAATTGAAGTATCCGCATTGATTTTAAACATACCATTTGTATCAGTAACCGCGTTCAGGTTTGTACCCACAACTCGCACAGATACTCCTGGCAAAGGTTGTCCACCATTTTGATCAACAACTTTCCCGCTTAATGTATTTTGCAAAGGAGCTGCTGCTACAACAGACATCGAAGCTGTTATATCCCGCTTCATTTGCCTGCCATAGCCAACAACAGCTATTTCATTCAATTGCTTAGCTGCTGTATCGGTCGAGGTGATAGTATTAGCCTTTCGTTTTACTCTTGCTGCATAAGTATTCGTTTTTGCAGCTTTAATAGCCCTATCAATCTCCTTCTCTGTTCGCTTATCGGCAGACTCCGCCGCTAAAACAGGTGAAGTTGGTACTACCGCAGGAGCTTCTGTCCCAACAGTAGAAGCAATCGTAACATCAACTTTCTTAGGTCTGCCTGCCAATTCTTTCTGAAGGTTGTTCTCCCGCATCCAGAACATGATACTCACTGCCACAAACATCACTGCGGCTGTAGCGGCGATGCTCAAACGTTGCCAGGTAATCACCGAAGTCTTTTTCACGGACTGATGTTCGGCAATCCTTTCATGTAATTGCTTTTGAAGCAAAGATATAGATTGCAGAGAACGCTTAGGCGACTCACTTAAGCCAGCCAATGCTTCCGCTACAAAAGGGTCATCCAAAGCTTCACGCTCTACCCTATTCATGGTTTTAGCATCAAGCTTACCGTCAAGGTAATCCTCTAAAACTCCTATATCTAACCAATCGTTATTCACTGCTATTCTTTTCTATACAAATTTTAAGATTTCTTTTCCCATTCTGGATATAACTCTTCACCTTCAGCATTTCATAGCCTGTAATATCTGCAACTTCCTTATAACATTTCTCCTGCAAATAAAAAAGATCTACACTCAAACGCTGTTCCTCCGGAAGTGTTTCCATACACTTTTCCATAACGGTTAATTTCTTTTCTTTTGTATGATCCATATCAAGATGCACAAAATCCGTATTTTCCACAAAAGTATCGTCGATAGAAACCGTAGTATGCTTAGATTGTTTACGAAGCGCCATTAAACAATGGTTTCGAGTCAGGACATGCAGCCAGCTTTTAAAATTCTGCACCTCATGAATCTTTAGCTTCAGCACTAGTTCTTCAAAGATCTGCATTACAGCATCCTTACTCAACTCCTCATCCTTCAGATAATTTAAACAAACCCCAAATACCAGGTGCATGTATTTGTTGTAAAGTGTACCCAATGCCCCCAGATCGCTCTCGCTTTTGTAGCGTGCAATTAAAGCAGCATCATCCTGCTCCTGTATCCTGGCGTTATTTTTTATAAACTTCAATGGGTGTTTAAGGCATAATCTGCTCAAGTATAAAAATATTTTCTGACACTGGTGTGGAAATTCTGTAGTTATCCCCCAGAATTTATTAAACTGGTCAAATCCGCTAAATTAATGGCCGAAGATTTGCTACCTTCGATTAAAAATAACCAATCAAATAATAATGAAACGCATAAAACTTGTCTATTTGGCCCTCTCGGCTTGCTTTTTAATGAATACTTATACTACTCAGGCTCAATCTAAACTAGGCGATATTTTAAAAAAAGTAACCGGAGCTACCGGTACCAGCGGTACTACAACAACCGGAACACCTAGCGCATTAGATATAGCCTCAGGAATTAAACAAGCTTTGGAAATCGGAACCTCACATGGAGCAGACCTGCTTTCGGCAAAAGATGGGTTTATGGGCAATTTGGCTGTAAAGATTCTGTTTCCGCCCGAAGCGCAAAAGGTGGATAAAACCTTGCGTACATTGGGAATGGGTAAATTGGCTGACAATGTGATTTTAAGTTTAAACCGTGCTGCTGAAGATGCAGCAAAGGAGGCAAAACCAATTTTCGTTTCTGCAATTAAGCAAATGACAATTACCGACGCGACCAATATATTGTTGGGTAATAAAGATGCGGCTACAGAATATTTTAAAAGAGTAACCACCAGTCAATTAATGGAAAAGTTTAAACCGGTAATTACAACTAGCCTTGCAAAAGTTGGAGCGACTAAATATTGGGGAGATGCAACCAGTCAGTACAACAAAATACCAATGGTGAAACCACTAAATACAGATCTTTCTGCTTATGTGGCACAGAAAGCTATTGATGGGATGTTTATACAGGTGGCACAGGAAGAACTTAAGATAAGAGACAACCTCGGCTCCAGATCTACTCCACTCTTACAAAAGGTGTTTGGTTACGCAGATAAGAATAAGTAAAATAAAAAGGTTACTTTTATACGGTAAATACTAACAACATAAAAGTATATTGGATTTTAAAGAATTTAATTTTAACCCCGAACTACTTGAAGGGTTATTAGCAATGGGGTTCCGCAATGCGACCCCAATCCAGCAACAGGCAATCCCCCTTATTTTAGATAAGAAAGACTTGATTGCCTGCGCACAAACAGGAACCGGAAAAACAGGCGCCTACCTTTTGCCCATCATGAATATGATTGCCGGTACGGAGGAACGTCATAACAATACATTGATACTAGCCCCAACAAGAGAGCTTGCCCAGCAAATAGACTTGCAGGTAGAGGCACTCTCCTACTTTACCAATATCAGCTCCTTAACTGTATATGGTGGTGGCGATGGAATTGCCTACGAACAGCAGAAACGATCTATGCGCGAAGGCGTGGATATCATTATTGCAACACCGGGACGATTGATTTCTCATCTTTCTTCGGGTGTTTTAAAACTGGACCAGTTACAACACCTGGTACTGGATGAGGCAGACAGAATGCTTGACATGGGGTTTTATGATGACATTATGCGCATCGTGAGTTATCTCCCACAGGTTAGGCAAACGGTGATGTTCTCGGCAACTATGCCGCCAAAAATCAGAAAACTGGCTGCAACATTGCTAAGTCATCCGGAACAAATTAGTCTTGCCATTTCTAAACCTGCTGAAGGAATATCTCAACAGGTATATATCGTCCATGATGAGCAGAAAGTTCCTTTATTGAGCAGTCTTTTAAAAACGGAAGAATATAAAAGCATCATTGTTTTTGCATCAACCAAAGAAAAAGTAAAGAACCTGGGCAAAGTTTTCAGAAATCTGGGGCTTAAAGCGGAAGCTTTTCACTCTGATCTGGGACAAAAAGAAAGAGAAAGCATATTGCTAAAGTTTAAAAATAAACAACTGCCTATACTTATTGGTACCGATGTTTTAAGTCGTGGTATTGATGTGGAAGGTATAGACCTGGTGGTTAACTTTGACGTACCTCATGATGCAGAAGATTATGTACATCGCATTGGTCGTACCGCCAGAGCTGCAACAAAAGGCACCGCGATTACATTGGTAAACAACAGGGATAAACGTAAACTGGCCAGCATCGAAAAACTGATCGAAAAGGAGATTGAGAGAATGCCTTTACCAGAACATTTAGGTGAAGCTCCGGCTGAAATATCAATTGATCCATTAACTCCAAGGCATGCCAAAAAACCTGGATCAGGAAAACCAAAACGCAAATTCTGGAATAAGAAACCAAAAGCACAATAATTACCTAAGGGGGATAACACACATTTTTGTATCTTTACTTTTATGCAAAATCTCCCTCCTTTAGCCGAACGTATGCGCCCTCAGAATCTGGATGAGTACGTTGGGCAACAACACCTGGTAGGGCCGGATGCAGTATTAAGAAAGGCCATACAAAGCGGACAACTGCCCTCAATGATTTTTTGGGGGCCTCCGGGAGTAGGAAAAACAACGCTTGCCTACATCATTTCGCAAACCCTGGATCGTCCTTTTTTTAATCTGAGTGCTATTAACTCCGGGGTTAAGGACATAAGGGACGTTATAGACCGGGCAGCCTTACTTAAAGACAGCTTAATGGGATTACCAATCCTGTTTATTGATGAGATTCACAGATTTAGTAAATCACAACAAGATAGTCTGCTAGGTGCTGTAGAGCGCGGGCTGGTGACCTTAATTGGCGCGACTACAGAAAATCCTTCTTTCGAAGTCATCTCAGCACTCTTGTCGCGTTGCCAGGTTTACATTTTAAAAGCGCTGGATGAGTACGAACTTTCCGGCCTGCTGGAAACTGCGATTAAGCAGGATGTCCTGCTCAAAGAAAAAAAAATAACCATTAAAGAACACGAGGCATTGATTCGTTTATCCGGTGGTGATGCCAGAAAACTACTCAACGTACTCGAAATTGCCATTAATGGTATAGGTGGCAACAAAATAACGCTTACCAACGAGAATGTTTTGGCACATGCCCAGCAAAATCTGGCCCTGTATGACAAGGCTGGAGAACAGCATTATGACATTATATCTGCATTCATAAAATCAATAAGGGGTAGTGATCCCAATGGTGCCGTTTACTGGCTGGCCAGAATGATTGAAGGCGGTGAAGATCCGCTGTTCATTGCCAGAAGGCTGCTTATTCTAGCTTCTGAAGATATTGGCAATGCCAATCCTAACGCCTTATTATTGGCCAACAATTGCTTTCAGGCCGTGAATGTAATCGGCTATCCTGAAGCAAGGATCATCCTTTCACAGGCTGTTACCTATATGGCCTCCTCTCCAAAAAGCAATGCAGCCTATGAAGCTATAAATAATGCGCAGGCATTAGTAAAACAAACGGGGAACTTGCCGGTGCCCCTACATATTCGTAATGCACCAACAAAATTGATGAAGAATATCGGTTACGGGAAGGACTATAAATATTCGCATGGGTATGAAGGTAATTTTGCAGAGCAGGAGTATTTACCTGAAAAATTGAGTGGCACAAAACTATATGATCCCGGAAACAATCCGGCAGAAGAAAAATTAAGGGAACAATTGAGAAAAAACTGGAAAAACAAATACAATTATTAATATGCTTTCAACCTTTTTAAATCACCAATGGAGGGCCTTTTGGCGCTCAAGAAACAAAGGCACCAGCATTGCCGCACAGCTATTTCTAGGTTTTATCATACTTTACCTATTGACGGTTGCCCTCATTTTAGGTTTTGGAATGGAAATGATTATCGGTAAGCTTTTACCCGGAAAGGATGTATTTTATGTTTTTAACGGTATAATTCTTTATTATTTTGCAGTTGACTTTTTAATGCGACTGAAATTGCAAGAGTTGCCTACGCTAAGCATTGTCCCCTACCTTCATTTGAAAATCCCCAGGCAAAAAATAGTGACCTTTCTAAACATCAGATCCCTGTTTAGTGCCTTCAATATTTTACCCTTATTTATTTTTATTCCCTTTTGCTGCACTGCAATTGTCGATGTATATGGCCCGCTTGTTGCCATAATGTACATTATTGCTATTGTTTCGCTCTGCGCCTTCAATAATTATACGGCGATGTATATTAAACGTCTCACCACCGTAAGTCTAAAAGTTATTATAGGGATTATTATTGTAATTGGCAGCGTCATATTACTCGAATATTTTAAAATATTTTCTATTACCAAAACTTCTAACCGAATATTTGCCTTTATAACTTTACACCCTTTAACCGCCTTTGCCTTTACATTCGCTGCTATAGTCGTGTACATCATAAACTCCAAATATTTGCGTAGCAATATGTACACCGAAGAACTGAGCACTGCCCAGGAAAAAAAGGTGAGTACAACCTATCCATTTCTTGATAGATTTGGAGCAGTAGGTGTGTTAGCCGCTTTAGAGCTTAAATTAATCTTCAGACACAAACGGCCAAGATCAGCTATTACCATGAGTTTAATTTTCATGCTTTATGGCTTCATCTTTTATAGAAAAGCAGAATTAGATCGGGATCATATCGGCATGATGATTTTTGCAGCGGTATTTATGACGGGAAGTAGCATTAGCATCTACGGACAGTTTATGTTTGGCTGGCAGGCAGCTCATTTTGATGGTTTAATGGTCAACAAAACCAATCTTACAAATTTTATAAAAGCAAAATTCCTGTTATTTACAGCTATATCTACTATAGTTGCTGTGATAACCAGTCTTTATGGGTTGATCAGTCCCAAAATTTTACTCATACAGTTTGCAGCTTATTGCTATAATATAGGTATAGGAACCATCATTGTACTTTATTTTGCAACCTGGAATTCCAAAGCTATCGATTTAAGTAAAGGCTCCTCATTTAATTACCAAGGCGTTAGTGCTGGTCAGTTTATCTTACTAATCCCTTATTTTTTAATTCCCTATGCTTTTTATTTACCTTTTGCATTAAACGGATACCCTTACTGGGGCCTGATTTGTTTAGCCTTATTTGGTCTGGCTGCATTGAGTACCCGCAGCTTTTGGATTGCATTCCTGGTAAAAGAACTAAGTAAAAGAAGATATACGATTGCTGAGGGCTTTAGAGCCAATTAAAGAATATTAGAAAACGTCAGAAAAAAACCATGATCTTAGAAATTACAAATTTAAAGAAGGTATACGGCAATAAAACTGTTGTTAACATTGATGATTTAAAAATCAATGCAGGAGAAACCATTGGACTTGTTGGCAATAACGGCGCTGGTAAAACAACACTTTTCAGGATTTTACTTGACCTAATTCGCCCCAATCAGGGGCAGGTATACTCAAAAGGTACAAATGTGGCGGATAATGGTGAGTGGAAAACATATACCGCTTCTTACTTAGACGAAGGCTTTTTAATAGACTACCTAACTGCTGAAGAGTATTTTATATTTATTGGCAGTCTACATCATTTTAGTCCGGCACATGTAATGGACTATCTAAAACAATATGAAGAGTTCTTTAATAATGAGATTTTAAATAAAGGAAAATACATTAGGGACTTCTCCAAAGGAAATCAAAATAAGATTGGTATTGCTGCTGCATTAATGCAGAAACCGGAATTACTTGTGCTTGATGAACCTTTTGCAAACCTCGACCCGACCACCCAGATTAGGCTTAAAACATTAATCAGATCCTTAAAAAATGAGCATTCACTAACCACTTTAATCTCTAGTCACGACCTGAACCATGTTACAGATGTTTGTGACAGGATCATTCTTTTAGAAAAAGGCCTGATCATTAAAGATTTCAGTAAAGACGAAAACACGCTAAAAGAGCTGGAAGAATACTTTTCGGAATAAAAACCAGACTGTATAGAATTATGGTCACATTAAAGTTACTTAGTTACATTTTATTAGTCACACAATAACTTTTTCAGGTTTATTTAATGATGTCACAACCTATAAATCCGGAAACAATAAACTTGGCATTAGGTTTGATTTATGTTCAAAATAAAAACAAATGAAACATTATGGTGACTTCAAAATTTAAAATAGCAACATTTAGTATCGCTCTGGCCATCGGTTCAATGGCATTTCAAGGATGCGACAGCTTAACAAAAACACAAAAAGGTGCGGGTATTGGTGCTGCAGCAGGCGGTGTTCTTGGTGCTATTATTGGTAAAAAAGCTGGTAATACAGCCGTAGGTGCAATTATTGGTGCAGCTGTTGGTGGTACTGCGGGTGGTTTTATCGGAAAAAGAATGGATAAACAGGCTGCTGAAATACAAAACGCCATTCCTAATGCTGAAGTAATTCGTGAAGGTGAGGGTATCATTGTTAAATTTGATAGTGGTATCTTATTTGGCTTCGATAAATCGGATTTAACAGCGCAAGCAAAAACAAACATTAAATCTTTAGCAAGCTCAATCAACCAATATCCTGGAACAGACATTAAAGTAATTGGTCATACCGATAATAAAGGTACTGAAGCTTACAACATGGCCCTATCAGAAAGAAGAGCTGCAGCTGTTAAAGCCTACGCAGTTTCGCAAGGTGTTCCGGCATCACGTCTGATTACTTTAGGTAAAGGATTTTCTGAGCCAATTGCAGACAATTCAACAGAAGAAGGAAGAGCTGCAAACCGTAGGGTTGAAGTTGTTATCGTTGCCAACGATCAATTGAAAAAAGAAGCTCAGGCACAAGGAAAATAATTAGCACATCTATATCTACCTATAAAAATGAAACCCCGAAGTACATTGTTCTTCGGGGTTTTCATTTTTAAACACTTTATGAGGTTTCTATTCGTAGATATCTTCGAAATAGTTTATGGCCAATGACTTAAGCAACAGCTCCTGCTCCATCATCGCAAATGACGGAACCGGCTTAACTAATTTCCAGTGTGGCCAGCCATCCTGATCCAGACCTTCCAGCTCATAGAATCCCATTTCACTTAACAAGCGACAGGTAGCAATGTGCATCAACTCCTCCTTTTGGCGTTTACTGTATTTGCCAGGCCCTTTACCAAGTTCCTGTACTCCAATTAAAAACAGCACTACCTTCAAATCCGGAATATCAGAACTAAACTCCTTCGCTATTCTTTCTTGCAAAATTTTCCATTTTGCATGTGTTTCTGCAGGCTTCATAATACAAAGATACAATTAGGACCTCAGCTTTATTACAATAAACTTTGGCAAATAGTAAGTGATTTAACTAAATTTAGCACACAATAACGACATAAGTCTAAAGAATCATCAAACTAAATTTTGCGAATGAACACTCAAATTGTAACTGGTATAATGGCATTTGGAATGTCTGGAAAAGTTTTTCACGCTCCTTTTATAGATAAACATCCCGGATTTAAGCTACATGCCGTAACCGAACGTAACCAGAAAAGCGCAGCTTCCATTTACCCTGAAATCATTAGCTACGATACGATTGAGGATTTGCTTTCGGATGAGAAAATTGACCTTATCATTATAAACACTCCCAATTATACACATTTCGATTATGCCACAAAGGCCTTAAAAGCGGGTAAACATATTTTGGTTGAAAAGCCATTCACCGCTACTTCGGCAGAAGCAAAAGAAATATTTGAACTGGCCGGAAGTGTAGGTAAGCAGGTATTTGTTTACCAGAACAGAAGATGGGATAGTGATTTTAGTTCGGTACGGGATGTAATTGAAAGTGGACAACTTGGAAAACTAAATGAAGTTCATTTCAGATTTGACCGTTACCGCGCCGACATTGGGCCTAAAACGTTTAAAGAACAACCTATTGCCGCAAGTGGATTGATTTACGATCTGGGACCGCATTTGCTTGATCAGGTAATCAGCATATTCGGAAAGCCTGATTCATACCATAAAATACTGGGAGAAAATCGCAAAGACACCAAGGTGAATGATTATTTTTCTATTCATTTGAGCTATCCAAACAGTGTCAATGTTTTTGTACACGCTAATCTATTGGTAGCTGATCCATTACCTTCATTTGTACTACACGGAAACAAGGGATCATTTATAAAAGACCGTACGGATGTGCAGGAAGAACAATTGCTACAGGGCATAAAGCTAACTGATCCCGGCTATGGCATTGAACTTCCGGGAAAAGCAGGTAAGCTAACCCTTATAGATGATCAGGGGAATAAAATTCAGCATTTAGTGCCATCCTTAAAGGGAGATTATATGCCTTTATTTGAGGCCATGTATCAAAGCATTACCAACCAGCAAGCATATCCAATAACAGCAGCACAAATTATCACACAATTAGAAATACTGGAATCATAAACCATGAATACCATCTTCTTTATCCTGATCCCATTATTTATTATTGTTGTTTACTTTATCCTGCGGGGCAATATTTTTAAATCGAAAGCTATTCCATCGCTTACTGCGGAAGAACGCGACCTGCTTTCAAAGCAGGTCCATTTCTACCAGCAATTAGGCGCAGAAGATAAAAGGAAATTTGAAGCTAAAATAGCCGCCTTTTTAGGCTATGTGCGCATTGAAGGGATTGACCTTGAGGTAAACCCATTAGACCGGATATTGGTTGCCTCCAGCGCCATTATACCGGTGTTTGGTTTTGATGACTGGAAATATAAAAACCTATCCAGCGTACTTTTGTATCCGGATACCTTTAATAAAGATTTTCAATTTGAAGGTAAGGAGAGAAATATTCTTGGGATGGTAGGCGAAGGCTATATGAACGGACAAATGATACTGTCACGTTCGGCTTTACAACGTGGTTTTTCTAATGCTGCCGGTAAAGAAAATACGGCCATTCATGAATTTGTTCACCTATTGGATAAATCGGATGGGGCAACAGATGGCGTGCCGGATAACCTGATGAAGCATGAATATACAGTACCCTGGGTAAAAATGATACATCAGGAGATGCAGCAAATTGAGAAAGGCAAATCGGACATTAACCCCTACGCCATTACAAATGAGGCTGAGTTTTTTGCTGTAGTATCCGAGTACTTTTTCGAAAACCCTAAGCAGTTGAAGGCAAAACACCCCCAGTTATACCAGATCTTATCTGAAACCTTTTTACAGGATCTCGCCAGTAAATAACTTAAAGACTACCGAGTAGGGCTACGGTAAACTCGGTAGGAATTTCAATGTGTGGAATATGACCACAACCATCAAATTCAATAAGTTTGGCCCCCGGTATTTTAGCAGCAGTCTGCTTTCCTAAGAATCTGTATTGGCCATATAAAACTTGTTGATCGGGGCTAAGTAGTCCCTTCCCCACGATTGTTTTATCCTCTTTACCAATAAACAGAACCGTTGGTACCCTTACATTGATAAACTCGTTTACAACCGGCTGCTCATAAATCATGGTATAAGTCATCGCTGCAACCTTCGCCCATCTTGGAAAATCAGCACTAAAGGTAACTCCGGCAGCAATATTTACCAATGTTTCATATTCGGGTTTCCAAACCGTAAAATAAGAGCTTTGGTAGTATTTTCTAATGCTCTCGGCTGTCGCTTTCAGCTCTGTTGCATATTGTTGATCTGTAGTCACATAGGGAATAAATCGACGATAATCTTCTAATCCTATAGGGTTCTCAAGCAGCAGCCTTTCTGTTTGCTCAGGGTACATCAGCGCAAAACGCGTTGCCAGCATCCCACCCATAGAATGACCTAGCACACTTGCTTTCTGGATACCAAGGGCATCAAGCAAAGCTTTATTCCATGCAGCCATTTGATGAAAACTATAATGAATGAATGGTTTTGAAGATTTGCCAAAGCCAATCTGATCGGGAACAATCACCCTAAAACCTCTACTGGTTAAAGCTTTGATCACTTCAGTCCAATAGTACCCGCCAAAATTCTTACCATGAAAAAGCATTACCGTTCTGCCATTTGCCATTTGTGTAGGCGCAACATCCATATAGGCCATGCGTATATCCTGCCCTTCTACCGATATAGGAAAGTATTTTACAGGATAAGCATATTTAACATTTTCTAAAGTAATGGATAAAGTATCTGCTTTTTGAGCCTGTACAGTGATAACCAAACAAAGGATAGCGAAAATGGAAAGTGATAGTCTTTTTAACATAATTAGTTTTTAAAGCGACAATAAAAGGGAGCGAAAGTGCTAAACTTAAGCATTATTTATTTTTCCGTACAAAAATAAGCGAATATAGTTGACATAAATATAGCCTAAACAATGTGTTAGCGACATTGTTTAGGCTATATAAATAAGCGATGATTATTGACTATAAAAAGGGAACGCTAACACCAAATGTAACATTACGCCCCGGGTTATAAATACCAACCGGTTTGTATCTGCTCATATTGTTGAAATATTCCTTATTTAAAAGATTTTGTCCGGTTATCCATACGTTCAATTTACCTTTACCTGTTTTGAAACTGGTACCAATACCTGCATCTAATAAAGTGTAACCATTAGTTTCCGTTTCAAAACTATCAAAACGATTTTGTTTAAATGCATTGGTCAAACCAACTTTAATGTAACTATCCGCTAGTCCTTTAATAGTTGGTTCAAACCGTAATTCGTTATTGATGGTGGCCGCCGGGATGAATGGCAGGGGCTGATCAGTTGCCCTGTTCACACCTTTGGTGTAAGAGAAAGAGTTCTCGAAATGCAAAGATTTCACCAGGTGAAAATCAACAGAAGCCTCTCCACCCAATAAATCTGCATTGGTTTGTACATAACGATAAACCGGCAATGTTTCTATGCTTCCATTCTCATTATGAAGTGCAATGGTTTCATTGTTAAAGTTCCCCGGATAAATATAATTGAAGATCCTGTTGGCATAGGCATTTAACCCAAAAGTTACCTTCTCGGCTGTATACTCTAGTCCCAGATCGAACTGCATACTGGTTTCCTGCTTAAGATTGCTGTTACCAATTTCGTACCTGAAGGTTCCTTCATGTCTTCCATTAGATCCAAGTTCTGCAATGTTTGGTGCTCTGAAGCCCGACCCGGCATTACCCTTAAGCATCAGGTTTTTTGCAACTTCGAAAGCAAAACCCACTGAACCTGAAACATTAGAAAACTTATTGTTAAAGCCAGTAAAAATTTGCTCTCCATTAAAGTTCAAATCTTTGCCATCAATCTTTTTGTAGTCATAACGCACACCCGCATTGATAGCTCCTTTGGCGAAGTTGCGTTTCAAATAAGCAAATGCACCGATATTGTTGCTGTTATAATCAGGGATTAAAAACTCATTACCACTATTGACATTTTTTTGGTACATGCCCTGCACACCAACAGCAGGTTGCCACTCACCCATATTAGGAAAGTTGTACTTTATATCATAGGTATATGATTTAAGGTTTAGGTTTAAACCAGGTTCCTGTTTGCTTTCGGCAAACTCTTTCCTGATGTTATCCTGATAAGCGAATACTGTTTTCAATTGCCCCTTTCCCAGAATAAAATTGCTATTCAGGGCCGTCCGATAATGTGTGATATCTTGAAACGGCAAACCTATACTTCTTTCCTTTGCTTCTGCCTGAGTGATGATTGCTCCATCTGCATTTAAAAAATTACCTTCAGCATCGGGACCATTCTCCACAAGACCGATATTGGTATGGAAGCGCGAGAAGGTCAGGTGCGAATAACCCCAGCTTTTATTTAAACCTAACATCCCATTAAAGTTTAATTCATTAAATCCTGAATTTGGCACTGTGGTATCCTTATAACCAAAACCGTACGCATTTTTATAGGATGCGCGTCCACGATAAACAAAACCGTTATCATTTCCCTGCAACATTAAAGAAGAGGCGGTTAATCCATTATTGGTACTGTAAGCAGAAGTAAGGTTACCGTTGTGTACACCTGGGGCAGGAACAAGATCGTCGATCACATTAACCACTCCACCCAAAGCATCCGAGCCATACAATAAACTTGCCGGTCCTTTTAAAATTTCGACCCTTGATGCCGAGAACTGATCAACCTCAATACCGTGCTCATCACCCCATTGCTGCGCTTCTTCTCTTGCACCATCAACCATTGTTAAAACCCTATTGTAACCAAGCCCCCTTATGATTGGCTTAGAGATAGCACCGCCAGTAGTTACCTGAGATACGCCCGGAATTTTAGAGATGGCATCAACCAGATTTGTTGCACCAGACTGGGTCAACTCCGTTTTTCCAACCGTAACCACAGATAAACTGTTGGTTTTATTGTTAGAACTGAACGGCGAACCGGTGATGACAACCTCTGCACTCTCGATAATAGAGGGTGATAAAGAGATCATTAAATTATGTTGGCTACTCAGATCGACAATCGCCGAATAAGTTTTATATCCCACAAACCGAACTTCAAGTAAAAACTTTCCTTTTGCAGGCACGTTTTTAAGGATAAACTCCCCTTGATCATTGGTGGTGGTAATAGCTTTCAGATCCGTAATGTAAATGGTTGCACCAGGAAGCGGTGCTTGTGTAGTGGCATCAACAACTTTACCCCTAAACTGGGCAATTTCGGTAGCAAAACTTAGTACCGGAAAAAATAGATATAGTGCTATGAATAGTAAAAGATGTACTCTTTTCATCAGAATAAATTGTTTAAACGACGGCACCAGCATGTAATCATACTGATCCATCCAAATAATAAATAAGGAATTAAAAACAGGTGTTACCTGTGAATTGATTATTATTAGGCTACAGGAGGACCCCGAAGCGCCTGATCAATTAATTCTGTATAAGACCCACTTATGATATGGTAGGTTTTGGATACAGGTTTCCAAACCAGGTAAACCTGAAACTGATGTTTAGTGGTAATGTAATTTTTCTCGAAATGAGCCTCGCAGACTAAACAATGTTCCGTTTGATTGCCAATATGCAACTTATGTGTACATGTTTTTTCTTTAATCGAACAGTGGGGCTCATCGTGATGATGATGGTGAAAAGCACTAAAAGGCGTAAGTGCTATGGCAAATACCCATAACAACAAAATCGATAATATCCGATGGATATGTAAATGCCTTTTCCTCAATTCGAGTCAAAACTAACAAATTCTATAGAATTATATTCAATTGATTTATAACATTGCCAATGTATGACCTGAATTATAAAAATAAAAAAGAGGAACAACCGCCACAATTGCTCCCCTTTTTTAACCTAAAACTAAAAACTATATATAAGACTATAATAATTGTAAAAGGTTTCATCGGGAACATGTATTTTTATTATTTGTAATTATTTTATTTAAGCAAAAGCTACTTACGAATAAATATTATTGTTTAAAAAAACCAAATAATCACGCTACAAAACGTTCTACTTGATATATTTGTATCTACAAATCGCCTCCTACTTTGAAAAAAAAAGCTGTAACATTTAAAAAGATCCTTGTAATTGAGGACAACAACGCTATCCTGGATGTGATCACTTTAATTCTGCAAAGTGAATCTTATAAGGTTACCGGATTAAGCAAAAGTGCCGATATGATGACGCACATAGATCTACATAAGCCTGACCTGCTTATCCTTGATATTATGCTTCCTGATGGAGATGGAAGAGAGTTGTTAAAACAACTGAGGACAAATGCACCAACAGCGCGTTTACCAGTCTTGATGATCTCGGCAAAATATACCGCACAGAACATTCAGCATGGCGAATATAAACCGAATGGTTTTTTACCAAAACCTTTCGATATTGATGACCTGCTGGATCGAATTGAGGGTATCCTTGCCGGAAAAACCTACTAAAGCAAGAATGTAATTTCGTAAATTAGGTGGAAACTAAGACTTATGAGCACTCAGGAAGAACTGATCCATCATTTTTACACCAGCTTTCAGCGCAAAGACGTGCAGGCTATGCAAGATTGTTATGCAGACAATGCTTCTTTTAGCGACCCGGTCTTTACTAATCTTAACACCCTGGAGGTAAGATCTATGTGGGCCATGTTGCTTAAAAACGGCAAAGATATGCGCCTGGAATTCAAAAATATCAGCACTGATGAAACCGGCACTCATGCCGAATGGGATGCCTGGTATACCTTTTCAGCTACCGGCAACAGGGTGCACAATCATATCTGCGCTTCATTTATCATTGAAAATGGTAAAATCATAAAGCACACAGATCACTTTAGTTTTTATAAGTGGGCAAAGCAGGCGCTTGGTTTTACCGGTCTCCTGTTAGGTTGGACAAGCTTTATCAAAAATAAAATCAGGGCAAAGGCCAGAAAAAACCTGGAGGCTTTTATGGCTCGTGGCGCTAATTAATTTTTCAAAAGCTCAACAATAGCTTCGACAGTTAATTTTTGCTGCTGTCCGCTATGCATGTCCTTCAATGTTAATAAGCCTGTTTGCATCTCATCACTACCAATCAAAACCACACAAGGGATATGCTTATCATCGGCATAGCTCATTTGCTTTTTAAGCTTCGCTGAGGCAGGATATAACTCTGCGGCGATATTTTCCATACGTAAGCGCTGTAAGATCGGCAGGGCGTATCTTTCGGCTTCCTGATCAAAATTACTGATCAGAACCTTAGTACATGCAGCAGTCGATTCAGGAAAAAGGTTTAATTCCTGTAATACATCATAGATTCTATCGGCACCAAAAGAGACACCTACTCCGGTTAGGCCCTTTAAACCAAACATGCCTGTCAGGTCATCATACCTACCACCGCCACCAATGCTGCCCATGGCTACTTCATTCGTTTTAACTTCAAATATGCAACCTGTATAATAGTTTAATCCGCGCGCAAGGGTAATATCAAGTTCTACATTAGGTCTTAAAGATGAATCGGCTTTCAGCATTTCGTTTACATAATCGAATACCGTTTCTATTTCTTTTATCCCTGTTAAGCCAGTTTCAGAAGTTGCCAGCACGGATTTTAGACTATCCAGTTTCTGCTCATTTGTACCCTCCAGTAAGATAACCGGTTTTAGCATCTCAATATCATCAGCAGTAAAACCACGTTCTATCAGCTCTTTGATTACCCCATCCAAACCAATTTTATCCAGCTTATCAATAGCTACCGTCATGTCGATGATCAGTTCAGGTTTGCCAATTACTTCGGCGATTCCGGATAATATTTTACGGTTATTGATTTTTATGGTAAAGTCTTTTAATCCCAGATTGTTCAGCGCCTCCTGATAGATCAAAATAAACTCTGCTTCGTTTAATAAACTGTCAGACCCCACAACATCCACATCACATTGATAAAATTCTCTGTAACGCCCTTTTTGTGGTCTGTCGGCGCGCCAAACTGGCTGTACCTGGAACCGTTTAAACGGCAGCGAAATGTCATTCTGGTGCATCACCACATAGCGGGCAAAGGGAACAGTTAAGTCATACCGCAATGCTTTTTCACTAATGGATGAAATCATTGCATTCGAATTGGCTTGTGCCAACAAATCGGGTTTTACTTTAGAAAGGTAATCACCACTATTTAAGATCTTAAATATCAGTTTATCACCCTCATCGCCATACTTACCTGTTAAAGTGGAAAGGTTTTCCATTGAGGGGGTTTGTATTTCGGCGTAGCCATATTTTTTAAATACCTTTTTAACGGTATCAAAAATAAAATTACGTTTAACCATTTCCTGAGGAGAAAAATCTCTGGTTCCTTTTGCTAAAGAGGGTTTGATATTCGACATGAGCGCAAAAGTACAAAACTAACAGGCATAAAAAAAGGTTGTCTGCTTTTACGCTGACAACCCTTCGTATTTTTATGAATCCGGTTTTAAACCAATAACTTGATTGGTTCTTCCAATAATCCTTTAAGTGTTTGTAAGAAAGCAGCACCCGTAGCGCCATCAACCACACGGTGATCACAGCCAAGGCTCAGCTTCATAACATTACCCGGTACAACTGCTCCGTTTTTAACAACAGGAATTTGTTGTATCGCACCTACAGATAGGATTGCTCCATCAGGAGAGTTAATGATTGATGTAAATTCATCAATACCAAACATACCCAGGTTAGAAACAGTAAAGGTAGATCCTTCCCAATCTGATGGCTGTAATTTTTTAGCTTTTGCTTTCTGTCCGTACTCTTTAACCTCTGCAGAGATATGAGATAATGATTTACCATCAGCAAAACGAACCACAGGAACCAATAAACCATCTTCTACGGCCATTGCTACACCGATGTTTGTATGCTCATTGAAACGGATTTTATCTCCACGCCATGAAGAGTTAACCGCAGGATGTTGTTTTAATGCAACAGCAACGGCTTTAATGATAATATCGTTGAATGAAACCTTAACAGGAGCTACTGTATTAATAGCCGCCCGTGCAGCTATTGCACTGTCCATATCAATACTAATATTTAAGTAGAAATGTGGAGCAGTAAACAGGCTTTCTGCTAAACGTTTAGCGATCACCTTACGCATTTGCGATACCGGTTTCTCAGTAAACCTTTCTTCACCAATATATTGAGGAATAACAGGCGCAGCTTTCTCTGCAGCGGGAGCTGATGAAGAATCTGCTTTTACTGACGTTGCAGCTGCCTTAAAGTTTTCTATATCTTTTTTAATGATACGTCCACCGTCTGCACTACCTGCAACCTGTGCAAGATCAATTCCTTTATCTTTTGCAATTCTTTTTGCTAATGGAGATGCCTTTACGCGGTCTGTGCTACCAGATGAAACCGGAGCTTCTTCTTTTGCAGCAGCTTTCTCTGCAACAGGAGCATCAGCTGTTTTATCAGCAACAGGTTTTGCAGGTGCATCACCTTGACTAAGAATTCCACTGATATCAGTTCCGGCAGGTCCAACAATAGCAATAATGCCATTAACTTTAGCAGCCTGACCTTTTTCAACACCAATATGTAATAAAGTTCCTTCTGCATAACCCATCACTTCCATAGTCGCCTTATCGGTTTCTACATCTGCAAGGATATCGTCTTCTTTAACTTTATCGCCAACTTTTTTATGCCATTCAGCAATTACGCCTTCAGTCATAGTATCACTAAGCAAAGGCATTCTAACAACTGTAACGCCCATTTTCACTAAATCAGCTTCGCTTAAACCTGTAGCAGAAGTATTTTCTTCTTTCTTTGCTTCAGCAGGTTTAGCATCAGTTGCAGGTGCTGCAGTAGCAGCGCTTTCTGCATCAAGGGCAGCTTTATAGTCTTCACCCTCTTTACCTATTACAGCAATAACAGCATCAATTGGAACAGCCTTACCTTCTTCTACACCAATGTATAAAACGGTACCATCCCAATATGACTCTAAATCCATGGTCGCCTTATCGGTTTCCACTTCGGCCATTACATCGCCACTTTTAACTTTATCGCCAACTTTTTTATGCCATTTAGCCATTACACCCTCAGTCATGGTGTCGCTCATTTTGGGCATTCTAACTATTTCAGCCATTCTATAATATCTATTGAAATGCGTTCTTAATTAATCTTTTACGTAAGGATAATCCTGTTGCACATACACATCTGTATACAATTCTGATGCTTCAGGGAAAGGAGATTCTTCTGCAAATTTCACAGCGTCATCAACGATTTGCTTTACTTTAGCTTCGATTTCTTCAATCCAAGCCTCATTTGCATATTTCTCTTTCAAAACAACCTCTCTTACGGCCTCAATAGGATCTTTAGCTTTATATTCTTCTAACTCGTCTTTTGTACGATATTTAGCAGGGTCAGACATAGAGTGTCCACGATATCTGTAGGTTCTCATCTCCAGGAAGGTCGGACCTTCACCGGCTCTTGCACGCTGAATGGCTTCATCCATTGCATTGTGAACTGCAACAGGATCCATACCATCAACCGGAGCACATGGCATATCAAAACCTAAACCTATTTTGTAAATGTCTGTCATATTTGTGGTACGCTCCACTGAAGTTCCCATCGCGTAAAAATTGTTCTCACAAACAAACACTACAGGAAGTTTCCAAAGCATTGCCATATTAAATGCTTCGTTTAAAGCACCCTGACGGACAGCACCATCACCCATATAGCAAATATTTACATTGTTTGTGCCTTTATATTTTTCAGCAAATGCAATACCTGCTCCCAATGGAATTTGTCCACCTACAATACCATGCCCACCATAGAAATGATGTTCTTTGCTAAACATGTGCATTGAACCACCTTTTCCTTTTGAACAACCAGTAGCTTTACCATACATTTCTGCCATGATACTATCTGCACTTACACCTAAAGCGAGTGCATGAGCATGATCACGATAAGTAGTAATCATGGAGTCTCCTTGCTGCATAGCAGAAATTGCTCCCGCTACCACCGCTTCCTGACCGATATATAAATGACAAAATCCACGTATTTTTTGTTGTCCATAAAGTTGACCGGTTTTCTCTTCGAACTTGCGCATCAGCAACATCGACTCAAACCACTTCAGATAGGTATCTTTATTTATTTCTACTGCACTCATTTTGGGGTGTTGATTTTTTTTACGAGAGCAAATCTACTTTTTTATTGCAATATATCGAAGTAATTGATGTAAAATGCACACTATGACTGCATAAATAAAGCCACTGGGCAATGCTTCTAACAAGGTCAATATTAGCACATATAGCCAACTTAACAAATTAAAAGCAAACAGATCATAAAGAATGCAATCATAAGTTGCACCTAAAACCCGACTAGCCGAAACTTATATGGTGGAAAAAATTTGATACCTTTTGTTAAAATGTTAATAACTTTCAACATAAACTTAGCGGTATTTGGATAAGATTTGTAAAATGTATATGTTTGCCAACCAAACAATAAGCCCGCAGTGGTGTACGTTTAAGTGTAAGTGATTAATACCCAAACTTAACAGTATAACATGATAAAAAAGTTTTTGTTGTCCTCCCTAATTGGTTTGTGCAGTCTTACGGCTATCAAAGCACAAACGAAAACAAAAGAAACAAATAAATTAGCTGATCCAGACAATTTAGCTTCTCAATATTTTTCGCAAGTTATGGGTGTTGCAGTTGATGCAACTTCAAATGTAAAATTATACAAGTTCATTTACGAATGGATTGGTACCCCTTATAGATTTGGTGGAAATACACAAAAAGGAATCGATTGTTCGGCTTTTACCAAAGCAATCTATGACAAAGTTTTCAACACGACCATCTTGAGAAACTCACGTGATATTTTTAGCATGGTTGACCCATTACCTAAAGATGAACTGAAAGAAGGAGATCTGGTATTCTTCAAAATAAAAAGCCGCAGCATTACCCATATCGGAATTTACCTTGGAGACAACCGCTTTGCACATGCTTCTTCAAGCCGTGGCGTAGTCATCAGCAATTTAAACGAACCCTATTACTCAAGATATTTTTATAAAGGTGGCCGTATTTTAGACGGCGTTAAAGAAGACCTGATTCAGGAATAATCTTCCCCATCTTTTAAAGTACCGGTCCTTCTAATTCTTTAGAAGGACTTTTTTATACCCATATAATGATGAAATTTTCTACCCTAGGCTTTTTGTCCGCCGCAATTGTTCTTATTGCATCTAGTTGTGAAAGCAATAGCGCCGCCAGCGTGCCTAAACATCTGCCTACAGATACCATTAAGGTCGCAAAAAAAGATACTATATCTATCGTAGCTGTTGGCGACATCATGATTGGCTCTGCTTATCCGAATAAATCCAATCTACCACCTGATGATGCCGCAAATAGTTTTAAAGCAGTGGATCGTTTTTTAAGTGGGGACATCGTTTTTGGCAACCTCGAAGGCTGTTTTCTAAACAGTGGAAAATCAACCAAATGTAAAGACACCATTGGCAACAGCTGTTTTGCATTTAGAATGCCTGAACGCTATGCCGGAATTATTCAAAAAGCTGGTTTTAATTTGCTAAGCACGGCGAATAATCATGTCGGCGATTTTGGATTAAAGGGAAGAACAAGAACAGCGGCCATCTTAGACTCATTAAACATTTACTATGCCGGCTTACAATCACATCCCTTTAGCATTTTTGAAAAAGACAGTATTAAGTATGCCTTTTGTGCTTTTGCACCCAATGAAAATACGGTGTCGATCAATAAAGTTGACAGCGCCATACAGCTTGTTAAACGTTTAAAGGCTGAAGCCGATATTGTTATTGTTTCTTTTCATGGTGGTGCAGAGGGTTCGAAATATGAGCGTGTGCCTAAAACAAATGAAATATTTTACGATGAAAACAGAGGTGATGTATATGCTTTTGCACATGCCGTAATTGATGCAGGCGCCGATGTGGTTTTAGGCCACGGTCCACACGTTACAAGAGCCGTAGAGGTTTACAAGAATAAGTTTATTGCTTATAGTCTAGGCAATTTTTGTACCTATGGCATGTTTAACCTTAAAGGTCCAAATGGCATTGCTCCGCTGCTACAACTCAAAATCAATAGCAATGGAGATTTCCTATATGCAGATATTGTTTCGGTAAAGCAAGATAAGGTAAACCGTTTGACATTAGACCCAGGTCATCAGGCATTCCTAAAGATTAAATCATTAACAGACCTGGATTTCCCAAATCACAACCTTATTTTCTCCCAGAACGATCGTATTGAATTAAAAAAGGTGGACTAATCTCCTTTTAATTTATCGTTGGAATAATTAATGTTCAATAACACTGGAATAGTTCGTATCTTGAAATCATTATTTTCAAATTATAAAAACTTATTATGTATACGATGTATATTGTTATTTTCGTTCTCCTGGTAATTCTGGGAAGCTCTTTTGTTACGGTAAAACAGGGCACAATTGCTGTAATTACAATTTTTGGAAAGTACAGACGACTTTTAAGTCCTGGTCTAAGTTTAAAAATACCATTAATAGAAAGCATTCACTCGCGCATTTCGATACAGAACAGATCTGTAGAATTGTCTTTTCAGGCAGTTACCCAGGATCAGGCAAATGTATACTTCAAGGCTATGCTCCTTTATTCTGTAATTAATCGTGATGAAGAAACCATTAAAAATGTAGCCTTTAAGTTTGTGGATTCAACTAACTTAATGCAGGCTTTAATTCGTACCATCGAAGGCTCAATAAGGGCTTATGTAGCTACCCAAAAACAGGCAAATGTACTTGCACAGCGCAATGAAATTGTAGACCATGTTAAACATCAGATTGACCAGGTATTGGAAAGCTGGGGTTATCATTTGCAGGATTTGCAGCTGAATGACATTACATTTGATGAGGAGATTATGCGCTCGATGAGTCGTGTTGTAGCCTCAAACAACTTAAAAGCTGCAGCTGAAAATGAAGGTCAGGCTTTATTAATTACTAAAACTAAAGGTGCTGAAGCTGATGGTAATGCCATTAAAATTGCTGCTGCTGCCGAGCGGGAAGCTGCACAACTTCGTGGACAGGGTATTGCCTTATTTAGAGCTGAGGTTGCTCATGGTATGACTAAAGCTGCACAGGAGATGGAACAAGCTAACCTGGATGTTTCGGTAATCCTTTTCACCATGTGGACAGAATCTATCAAACAGTTTGCAGAGAATAGCGAAGGCAATGTAATCTTTCTTGATGGCTCAACAGAAGGGATGAACCGCACCATGAAAGAAATGATGGCTATGCAGACTCAAAAAATGAATGAAAGTAAAAAATAAATAGTTACTACATAAAAAAGGGTTTTATCATGCAATCATGATAAAACCCTTTTTTATGTAGTTGATTTGTCCTTTAATTAACCCCGGATGTATTCTTAACAACTTCTTTTCCTTTAGGATTGGTCAGCTGTATGAAATCAGCCATAATCTTCAAGCTCTCATCTTGAATAAAATCATAGCTATCCTCTTTCTTTATCTTGTCTCCTTTTTTTACAGGAGGCAAGCCTCTGGATGCTCTTAAAGCATTGATTTTAGCCAGGTTCTTAGCTTCAGTACTATCCCTTTCCGCCTTCAATTTATTTTCATTCAAAGGTACTGAAACCTCGTCATCACGTTTTTTAGACTCAGCGATGTCCTGAACCATGATTTTATAATCAAGTGATTTGTCCATACGTTGTTTATGCAAAGCAACCAGCTCCGGTTTAATCGGGTTCAGATCAGCCACGGGAGTAAAATCAGACCTCTTAACTTCATCCCAAGGTAAAGCTGAAGGTTCTGTATCCTCTCCAATTTTATCCATTGGATATAATGATGGAAACTGAACATCTGGCATTACACCTTTATGCTGAGTACTGCTCCCCGTTACACGATAAAACTTAGCCATTGTAAGATTAATCTGGCCCAGGTTAACACCATCTTTATCTGTTTTTAATTTTGTAGCTCCATCTTTATTGAGCAAGGCTGCAAGCTTTTGAAGAATAGATGGATTAACCAATTTATTCATATCAATTGAAGACTGAACGGTTCCCTTACCATAAGTTTGTGTTCCCATGATAATTCCTCTTCCATAATCCTGAATTGCCCCGGCAAAGATCTCTGATGCCGAAGCACTCAATCTGTCGACCATAACACCCAGTGGACCACTCCATGCTACGCCCGGATTCGTATCCTCACTCACCTCTACTTCGTTTTTAAGATCCTTTACCTGTACTACTGGACCTTTATCGATAAACAAGCCGGTAAGATCAATAGCCTCAACTAAAGAACCACCACCATTTGCCCTTAAATCCATTACAATTGCATCCACTTTATCACGGTTTTTCAAGGTATCAATCAATAGCTTTACATCACGTGTTGTACTTTTGTAATTGGGATCGCCAGCATTTGCCGCTTTAAAATCAGCATAAAAAGCAGGGACAGTAATGATACCTATTTTATAGGTCTGGCCATTCTCCTGAACAGTCTGCACTTTCTTCTTAGCAGACTGGTCTTCCATTACAATTTTCTCTCTTACCAACTCTATAATAACCGGTTTAGAAGACATGTCTTTACCCACCGGAATGATCTTAAGGCGAACTTTTGTGCCTTTAGGTCCTTTTATTTTGGCAACTGAATTCTCTATTCTCCAACCAATAATATCTTCAAATTCACCATCACCCTGCGCTACGCCAACAATTCTATCTCCGGCGCTCAACAGCTTGCTTTTAAAAGCAGGACCGCCTGGAACTACTTCAGTAATTTTCAATATTTCATTATCCAGCTGTAATCTTGCACCTATACCTTCAAAAGACCTTGCCATGTCCTCATTAAATTGTTGCGCATTAGTTGGATTAAAATAGTTTGTATGTGGATCAATAGTTCCGGTAAATGCATCCATGATGGTTTGAAATACATCCTGGTTATTTAATTTTGAAGCTTGCGACTTCAATGCCTGATAACGTTTTGTGAGCGTTTCTTCATTCTTAGCCTCAGGAGTGCCGGCAATCTTCAAATTAACCAGCTCATATTTAACCCTCTTTCTCCAGATATCATCCAGTTCAGCTTTTGATTTAGCCCAGGGCATTTTTTCGCGATCAAAGACATAAGTCTCATTCGAATTATAATTCTGCTTTACTTTAATTTCATTAAGGGCAAAATTGATAAATTCATTATATCGCTTTAAATAGACATTAAATATATAAAATGGGGCAGTTAAATCTCCATATCGGAAATCATCATCTAGTGAATATCTGAATTTCTCAAACTCCTTAATGTCTGATTGCTGGAAGTAATATTTATATGGATCCAGTTCCTTGATGTACTTATCCAATATCAGTGAAGAGATAGAGTCGTTAACCTTTATCTTCTTGTAATTATAATTTTCAATCAGTGCAACTATTTCCTTACATACCAAAGATTGTCTTTCATCGGGCACAATATTCGTTACCCCCTGAACCATTTGTTGAGGGTGTGGCGACGCGTGACATGCAAGAACAGCGGCAGTAAAGGTTACCAGTAATATCTTTTTTAACATCTCTTTAACTATTTTAAAATCCATTTTTATACTCAGCACTAATATGATACCAATTTTAGAAATAAAAAGAAAAGAGACAGTAATAATACTGTCTCTTTTATGTAAACATACTAAAAGTAGTCAAATTACTATAATAATGATATAAAAAACGATTTGTATGACAATTTATTATTCCACTATTTTTTTGCTACGGCAGCCTTGGCAGGGATCTGAGCCCTGGCATCTCTGATTTGATTTTTAAACTTGGTAAGATTTGAGGATTTGGCTAAAAGCTCCGCCCTGCTCAAATCTTTTAATGCAAGTGAATATTCCTTTTTCTTCGTTTTTACTTGTGCAATACCTAATATCGAGTCTATGTATGCGTTGTTATCGCCAACTTGTTTAGCCAGGATGCCTTGTTGCGTGTAGAACCATAAGGACTGTGTTAACTTATCAGACGCCAGATATATTTTACCTAACTGGTTATATGACTCCATCTGTCCTGTTCTACTGCCTATTTTAGCATAATTTTTTAAGGCTACATTAAGAGTTACCTGCTCTGCTTCTGTATAATGCGACATTAAATAATGAGCATTTGCTAATCTTAATAGGGCAGATCCATATTGGTTAAACTTTTTAGCGCTATTGTACTCAAATGCCGCCTTACTGAATAGCGTAATTGCATCATTTAAATCTCCTTGACGCTCTTTTTTATCTGCTTCGGCAAAATAATCATTCCCATCATTTTCTTCCAGATTAGACACAAC
The DNA here is from genome assembly GCA_029202485.1 of Candidatus Pedobacter colombiensis. Lineage (NCBI taxonomy): Bacteria > Pseudomonadati > Bacteroidota > Sphingobacteriia > Sphingobacteriales > Sphingobacteriaceae > Pedobacter > Candidatus Pedobacter colombiensis. The sequence continues at coordinate 4,939,237 of CP119313.1, forward strand.
AATATTCACCGCTCCATTTACCTGCGGGGGCTGTTGTGACAAAAAAGGATTTGCTTGGGACATGGCCTGATTAGAAATAAAAAGGCAAATCAATAGTAAACAAATTTTGTTCATCACCGCAAAGATAGGACAAATTTACATAAACAACTGTATACTAATCAAAAAGGAGAAATCTCAGACTTTACTTAGAGGTAGATAGCCCAGATGTAATTCATCTTCAAAAAGGGCCGATGCACGCTCTATTTGTATATGGAACCTGCTTTTTACACGGTCCGGTAATACATCAGCTATTTCAAATACATCGTCAACATCTACTCCATACTTATCATCGATATGAGAAACGGCTCCCTCAAATCCTGTATGTTTATAAAAGGTAGTTTCTTTTGCCAACTTGCTGGCATCTGCCATCGTATCTGCAACAAGGAGCATTTTATAATGAAGTTCATCAAATTCCCCTTGTTTGTATCCACCCAGATTGATAAAGAAAAGTTTATTTAAGTTGGCTTCTACCAACTCTGATTTAGCCGCTACTTTCAAGATATATCCGCCCACCGCAGTCACTTCGCGCCAGGCATCAATATGAATTTTACCATTTGCTTCAGGCCAGAAATCCATAATATCAGTCTTCAAGTCGCTTATTGAACTTCCAATACCAAAAAATACATCATGCTGCTCTGTATGCCTACCCACGGGTTTGCAACCAAGCAAAATCATAAATAATTTAAGCGTCCCGGTATCTTCCATTTCACAATTCAATTTATTTAAAATCTTCAATTAGTTGTTTGCACCGCTTTTCTATCTCCAGAAATACCGGTTCAAAGAGCTTATCATCAAAATAAGGATCAGTCACTTCAAGCTCATCCGGCAAGAACAACCGCACTTTATTCCGATGAGCTGCCGTTGAAGCAAGTTTTAATACATCTTTCAAATTATTTTGGTCCATAACCAGGATATGATCGAATTCATCAAACATATCCTGGTTAAAATGTCGGGCTCTTTGCCTGGAAATATCATAGCCATAATTGTTGGCTACGGCTATGCTTCTTTTGTCGGCAGGCTGGTTTACGTGCCAATCGCCTGTTCCCGCAGAAGAAATTTCCCAGCCTAAGTGCTGTTCATCGGCCAAATGGCGCATAATGCCCTCCGCAAGTGGAGAACGGCAAATATTACCCAGGCAAACCATTAGTATTTTCATCAGTATATCGTTTGCTTCTTAACGGCAAGAAGCTATCATGAGTTTTATTTACTTAACTATAAATGTCATTAAGAATATTAGCCAAACAAATTCCACCTTTTAAAAGCTGCTCATTCAGCAAGCCTACAAATTCGAAATTGTACTTATAGCTTAATTTTTCTTCAGGCTTGATGTTGGAATAAATCCTGTTGCAGGCCTGGTAAGATCCATAAACATAATCCTTTAATGAATAGGTTTTCCAGGTGCTTAATTGAGTAGGTGACGGAAAATCAATAGCGTTAGCATACTCCGTATAACTCAATTGCTGATATCCAATAAGTGCCTCATCCCAAACACGGTGCAGGTTAGATTTTTCACCAAACCAGGTCACAAAAACCTTATTTCCGCCCATATCTTCTTTTCTGGCTGTGTGCATTGGCTGATTTAAATCGCCAACCAAATGGATAAGCATGCGCATTGCCAACAATTTTTCGTCTGCAGTGCTTTGCTTATTTTTTAAAATGTTGGTCATATCAAGCACCTTATTGTATACATTCGGCCCTTTTTCAGTATCTAAAAAATTAAATACTCCCAGCTTATCCAGTCCTTCCGGTAGGTTTACAAAATGCCAGTTGTATAAATAATCGTATGCAGGATCGGATTTTATAAAATCGCCCCAGTTACTTGCCATAGCAAGACTTTCATTACCCAGGATATCTTTTACTCCTTTTCTTGCCTTACTGGTCAGGTGGCTTTCCGCAACCTGTCCAACTATTCTATGCCCAAGCATTCCCCATGCTCCTGCAGTTAGCGGCAAGTACAATGCAACAGCTAAAACTAATATTACTTTGTACCCGCTAATTATTAAATTCTTTATCATATTCATCAATGTATATTTACGCTTATCAAAAACCTGTATCAGGCGTTACAATTCTTTAGGCTTACAAATAATCCGTTCTTTTAAAACCAGATTACAAGCCCTTTGGTTATCTATGCTTTCCAGATGCAAGCTATTAGGTTCAGAAGATTTAATGTGAAATGTTTTTACATACCTCCCGATCTGGTAACAGCCCGACACCTTTTGCTTATAATTTGCCTTAGTGTAGGTTCCTGCTAAAAACAAGCTATCTCCTCTTACTTCATATACTCCCTTGGCGTACTCTTTCCAGACACCTCCATTAAAACAAGAGTCGGAATAGTAGTTCACTTTAGAGTGTGTGGTCAGATCAACATAAAATGAGTCGCAGGTAAACCTAAACTTATGCTGTGTATAGTTCAGCAGTTGATCAACATTTGCTATGCTGTCCTGATTCCATACACCTTGCAAAAAGGCTTCTCCTTTTCCCTGCACATCAGGCAACCTTCTGCACGAAGCAGATACACACAAAATAAGCAAGAGATAAAATACCGATCTCAACATTCCCATACGACTGTCAAGTGCTTATTTTAAACTACCAACCATATCCTCTGGACGAACCCAGGCATCAAACTGCTCGCCGGTTAACAAACCTAACTCAATTGCTGCATCTCTCAAGGTTTTATTTTCTTTATGTGCTTTCTTTGCAATCTTAGCTGCATTCTCATAACCAACATGAGGGTTTAATGCAGTAACCAGCATCAAAGAGTTTTCCAGATGTTTTTTAATCTCCGGAAGATTTGGAAGGATTCCGGCAGCGCAATGATCATTAAATGAAACGCTGGCATCACCAATTAAACGCCCTGATTGCAAAACGTTAGCCGCAATTACTGGTTTAAACACATTCAGTTCAAAATGACCAGTGCTTCCACCAACACTTACAGCAACGTCATTTCCAATTACCTGAGCACAAACCATCGTTAATGCTTCCGGTTGCGTAGGATTAACTTTACCCGGCATAATAGAAGATCCTGGTTCGTTATCAGGAATAATGATTTCACCAATACCAGAACGTGGGCCGGAACTCAACATCCTCACATCATTGGCAACCTTCATTAAAGAAACCGCTACACGTTTGTAAGCACCCGATAGCTCAACCATTGCATCATGTGCAGCTAAAGCTTCGAACTTATTAGGAGCAGTAACAAAAGGCAGGCCGGTTAATTCGGCTATCTTTTTTGCCACCAATACATCATAACCTTTAGGTGTATTTAAACCTGTACCAACAGCCGTACCACCTAAAGCCAACTCGCTGATCATTACCAAAGCATTTTTAATCGCTCTAAGACCATTACTTACTTGCTGTGCATAACCCGAAAACTCTTGTCCAAGGGTTAAAGGAGTTGCATCCATAAAGTGAGTACGTCCTGTTTTTACGATTGCAGCAAACTCTTCAGATTTTGCAACAAGGGTTTTATGTAGTTTTTCCAATCCCGGAACAGTAACTTCAACTGCTTGTTTATAGGCCGCAATATGCATTGCAGTAGGATACGTATCATTTGATGATTGTGATTTATTTACGTCATCATTAGGATGCAAAACTTTTTTATCATCAGCCAGATCTCCACCATTTAAAACATGAGCACGATAAGCAATAACTTCATTAGCATTCATATTACTTTGCGTACCTGAACCAGTTTGCCAGATCACCAATGGGAACTGATCATCCAGGCTTCCTGCGATCACTTCATCACAAGCTTTTGCAATTAAATCTGCTTTATCTTGTGATAAAACACCCAGCTCTGTATTTGCCAGAGCCGCAGCTTTCTTCAAATATCCAAAAGCATGAATGATCTCTTTAGGCATGGAAGCCTCCGGACCAATTTTAAAGTTATTTCTTGAACGTTCAGTTTGAGCACCCCAATATTTATCAGCAGGCACCTGCACTTCACCCATCGTATCGTGTTCGGTTCTAAAATTCATAGTGTTCTATTTTTTGTTGGGGCAAATTTAAGGTTTTTGTATCTCAATGAATTGTATTTATGTAATTAATCAACTACAAAAGCATACAATGTTTAAAACTCTATAGCGTTTAAAGGTATAATATTTCTTATTTTTAGGGCCTTTTACAAAGCAATTCAATTCATGAGCTATCTTCGCACTTTAGCCGTGGCTGCAATGGCCACTTTTTTATTTACAGCCTGTTCACATTCACAAAATAATTCAAAGCTAAAAGAACCCAGCAAAGAACGAACTGTTGATGATGACAAAGCTGATAGCTTGTTATTGGCATACAACCCGGCCAAAGGGGATAAATGGATTGCCGACTTTGTGCAGAACCTCCATAAAAAATATGGTTTTAACGGAAATATGCTGGTCGCTAAAGACGGAAAGATCCTATATGAAAAAGCGATTGGCTGGGCCGACTACCTGCACCGTGACAGTCTAAAAATAAATTCTGAATTTGAGCTAGCCTCAATTACCAAGACTTTCACTGGTGTGGCCATCATGCAACTGGTTGAAGCCGGAAAATTAAAGCTAACAGATGATGTAAAAAAATTCTATCCCAATTTCCCTTATGATGGAATAACCATAGAGTTACTCCTATCGCACCGTAGCGGGATGATGAATTATGTTTATTTCATTGACGACATCTGGCGCAAAGAAAAACGTGACATGAAAAAAGGGGTGTCAAATCAGGAGGTAATGGAAATTATTGCCGAAAAGAAACCTACCCCTTATACCAAACCAAATAGAGTTTTTCACTACAACAACTCCAACTTCATGGTGCTTGGTGCAATTATCGAGAAAGTTACCGGAAAGCCATACGCAGATTACCTGGCGGAACATGTTTTCAAACCTTCGGGGATGAAACATACACATGTTTATTCTACTACAGTTTACCCTAAAATACCTGTTGATGTAGTAGGGCACGACCGCACATGGCGCTATTCTGTAGTGCAAAACTTCCTGGATGGCCCGGTGGGTGATAAGGGGATTTACAGCACTTTACACGATCTGCTTTTGTATGACAAAGCGTTAAAAAACGGCCGCTTGTTAAAACAGTCAAGTCTCGATTCTGCTTACCAAGGTCGCAACAAAGCCATCAATGGCCATTTCAACTACGGCTATGGCTGGCGTATTTTTGATGGGGAAAACGGGAGAAAGGTAGTATATCACACCGGCTGGTGGCACGGTTTCAGACACATCTATGTACGCGATTTCCAAAAGAACATTGTGATTATATTCCTTGGCAATCTAACCAATGGAAGCCTAATGCATCTTGATGAATTATATAAGCATCTTGGCGTACCGATCATTCGTAAAGGCGCTTATTCTGGCACTGGCTCTTTACCGGGAAGTGATGAGGATTAATTAAGAGATCTTATCGAATGCAATACCTCGACGTCTTTTAGCAAGATAGGTTTTCAGCAAACTATTTTCCGGCAATTCCAAGTGAGGATCTGCATTAAGCAATTCTATAACTGTATTTCTGGCTTCTTGCAAAATCAGCTGATCTTTTGCCAAATCTGCCAGCTTCAATTCCAGTACGCCACTTTGCTGGGTGCCGGTGATATCACCGGGGCCTCGAAGCTGCAGGTCTATTTCTGAAATTTCAAACCCATTACTGGTTTTCACCATGGTTTCCAGACGTAACTTTCCGTCTGCGCTTAATTTATTACCAGACATCAGGATACAGAATGATTGCTCCGCCCCACGTCCAACCCGACCACGTAATTGATGAAGCTGAGAAAGTCCAAAACGTTCCGCATTTTCAATGATCATAACCGATGCATTCGGAACATTCACACCCACCTCTATTACGGTTGTAGCCACCATAATCTGACTCTTCCCATCAATAAATTGTTGCATTTCGTATTGCTTATCGGCATTGCTCATTTTACCATGAACAATACTGATCTGATAATCTGGTCGTGGGAACTGATAACTCATTTGTTCTATTCCAGCCTCCAGATGCAGGAGGTCTAGTTTCTCACTTTCCTTAATCAGTGGATAAACCACATACACCTGTCGGCCTTTAGCAATCTCCTGCTTCATAAAACCAAACATCCTCAGGCGCTGTCCCTCAAACAAATGTTTCGTTTCAATAGCTTTCCTTCCTACAGGCAATTCATCAATTACAGACACATCCAGATCACCGTACAGCGTCATTGCGAGCGTCCGTGGTATCGGAGTAGCAGTCATCACCAATATGTGTGGAGGTACAATATTTTTACGCCATAGCTTAGCACGTTGCTCTACTCCGAAACGATGCTGCTCATCAATCACCACCAGCCCCAGATTTTTAAATACGACCTTATCCTCTATCAAAGCATGTGTACCTACCAGAACATCAATCTCACCCGATTCTAATGCCTGATGCAACTGCGTTCGTTGCTTTTTCGTCGTACTGCCTGTAAGTATGGAAACTTTCACCAGACGATCTTTTAATAACGAACTGATAGATTCATAATGCTGCCGTGCCAATATTTCTGTAGGCGCCATCATACAGGCCTGGTAACCATTATCATTAGCCAATAGCATGCTCATTAAAGCTACTGCAGTTTTACCACTTCCTACATCGCCCTGTACCAAACGGTTCATCTGTATACCCCGCTGTGTATCCAGTCTAATCTCTTTAATTACCCGTTTCTGAGCGCCTGTAAGCTCAAAAGGAAGTATTTCATTATAAAATGTATTTACACGCTCCCCAACAAGCGGAAACAGGTGCCCTTTAAACTTTAGTTCCCTAAGTTGTTTATTGTGCAGCAACTGCAATTGAATAAAGAACAACTCTTCAAATTTCAACCGGCTTTCCGCCTTCTTTAATAAAGTGACATCCTTAGGGAAGTGAATATTTAAAATAGACTCCTTTCTCGAAATCATGTGGTATTTATCGAGAATATAAGGCGGTATGGTCTCTTTAACTTCCGAAAGATGCTGCTGTAGCAATAAAGTCTGGAGTTTTTGAATACCCTTACTATCCAGAAAAAACTTCTTTAATTTTTCGGTTGAATTGTAAACCGGTTGCAATCTAAGGTTCCCCGTAATGGTCGCAGGTCTTGGATAACTTTCCAATTCGGGGTGCGAAATACTATAACTCCCATTAAAGACAGTGGGCTTACCAAATACAATATAAACCTTTCCCTTCATCACATGCTCATCCACCCATTTCAAACTTTGAAACCAGACCAGTTCAATAGAACCTGTTTCATCAGTCAGACGGGCTACAATTCGCTTCTTATGCTTTTCGCCTATTTGCTCCTTACTGGTGATCCGTCCTAATATCTGTACATAGGGAAGCTCGGGATTAAGTTCATTAATTTTATAAAACCGTGTCCTGTCAATATACCTAAATGGAAAATAATTAAGCAGTTGGTCGTACGTAAAAATACCCAGTTCCTTTTGCAAAAGTTCTGCACGTTTGGGCCCGACGCCTTTCAGAAATTCGATAGTCGTATCTAAGGTAGATGCAAACAAAGCTTTAAATATTTTTTCTCTTAAATGTAAAGATATCTTTTATTATACCCCAATTAAATACGATTACCGATATCACCAGTAATAAATAAGCGAACAACTTATGTGCATCAACATGTTCACCGAAGTAGAAAATAGCCACAGTAAAGGCTATGATGGGATTGATATAAATAATAATCCCTAAGGTTGATGAAGGAATTCCTATTAAGGCAAATAAGCTTAAGAACAACGGAATGATGGTGAAAAAGACCGCAATTAGTGTAATATTTCCCCAAAACCAGAAGCCCTGAGGAAAACCTTCATGTTTTAACAAATAGATAGGCAGCATCAATAACACAGCAATACCAATTTGAACCGCCAACACATTTAACTTGTCCAGGTGCTGCATTTTACGTTGTATGATAAGGTAAAATGCATACAATGACGCAATAATAACAGACCATAGTACTTCTACAAATGAACCTGTAGCCAACAACAAGATACTCAGCAAAGCGATACCAAGTGAAATCAGCTTTAATCTCGATAATGATTCTTTTAGAATCAGGAACCCTCCAAAAGCGGTAATCAGCGGACATACCATATAAGCAAAGGCAGCCGATTGAAGACTCACATTATTTACGGCATAGATATAAGTATACCAATTAGATGTTAGCAACAATGTAGAGCCAACTAACTGCAATAAGATATTACGTTTCTCTCTTGCTGTAATAGACGAAATATAAGCAAGGTCCTTTTTAAGCTCCTTTCTTCTGAAAACAAGAATAGCTAGCCAAATAAAAACAAGGGAGGTAAAAATACGGTAATACAGAATCTCTTCCGAAGGAAAAGCCTTCAGATTCCTTAATGGGATCGAGAAAAAACCCCAAATGGCAAAAGATAAAATCCCCGCAAAGAAGTACCGTAAATTTGATTTAGGCAAAGTTTAAGATTTAAATGCCGTCATTGAAATCTCCACATTTACGCCCTTCGGCAAACCTTTTACCGCAACAGTTTCACGAGCCGGGAAGTTCTTTTTGAAATACGAACCATATACTTCGTTCACTTCAGCAAACAAACTCATGTCCGACAAAAAGATGGTCGTCTTCACCACATCTTCAAATCCATAAGCAGCCTCCAGTAAAACGGCTTTAATGTTTCTCATGACCTGGTGTGTTTCCTCTTCTATTGAAGATTGGGTTAGCTCACCGGTTTCGGGATTGATCGCTACCTGACCAGATAAAAATAAAAAGCCATTAGCAATTACTGCCTGGCTGTATGGTCCAATTGGAGCCGGAGCATCAGTGGTGTTTATTACCGTATTCATATCAGTATACAATTAATATTATTAATAATGAGATTATATTAATTCAGCTTAAAAAGAGCCAATCAATTAATTTCCACAAAATGCCAGCAATAAACATCGTAATAGCAATTGCATTAATGATGTGCATGATTTTGATGTTGGTATTCGTTGGCCTGCCCGGATCCTTTTTTCTAAATAAATACATACTTGCAAAGGTATAAATAAAAAAAAGAGGGCTTCAAATTGAAGCCCTCTTTTTTCGTATTTTAATTAGAAATAACTAGTCTCTAGCACTTTCAACACGACGGTTTTGGATACGACCTTCTTCAGTATCGTTAGAAGCAATTGGATTAGCTTCGCCATAACCTTTAGTTACAATTTGTTTAGCATTAACACCAGAGTTAACTAAGTAAGTTTTAACTGAATTAGCTCTGTCTTTAGATAATTTCAAGTTGTATGCAGCAGTACCTTCGCTTGAAGCATAACCGTTTACAGTTATTTTACCACCGTTTTCACGCAATAATGAAGATAATTTATCTAAAATAGGGTAAGACTCAGTTTTTAAAACTGAAGAGTTGAATTCAAATTGGATTCTCTCAAAGCCAGTTAAGTTGTTTTTTTCAACAACTGTAGCTTCATATTTAGGTAGAGGACATCCTGAACCATCAACAGCTACACCTGCAGGAGTACCTGGGCATTTGTCAAACTGATCAGAAACACCATCACCATCGCTATCTTGTTTCAAGTACTCAACAGATTTCTCAACAGCAGATACACGGTTTTTCAAAGCTTCAACTTCGTTACGTAAAGATGGATCTTTCAATTCATCATACATTAAAGCTAATGGGTTAGACCACACTAAGCTAGGTTTAGATTTAGACCCTAAAGAGAACTCTAAACCAGCATATCCATAAGAGAATTTATCTTTGTTTGAAGCTCCATTTGCATAAACTCCATCTAAGTTATCTGAATCAACGAAATGCACAGTATAACCTAAGTTAAACGCAACACGCTCAGAAACTTTAAATTTAACACCTACACCTACTGGAATATAAGCTTCTTTAACATAAGTTTTAGAATCATGTCTGTCACCAGCAGAACCAATAGCTCTATCTTTCCAGTTAATAACAGTACCATTCGCTAAAGTAACTTTAGGAGCGTAAGCCATTAAACCATAACCAGCAGATACATAAAAGTTAACAGAATTCTCACGACGTAAGAAATCGATTGAACCAATGTTTACAACACCTCTGATGTCACCAGCATAAGCAAGATCAGTTTCAAATGATCTGGTACCATTTTGAATACCACCTGGAGCATCTTTGTTAGTTCCAGAGATTTTTCCGCGGAAAATGTTACCTTCTAAGCCAAAAGCATGACTTAGTTGTTTTCTCAATGAAATGCCGTAACCTAAGTTAACTTCAGCATTTTTGAAATCGTTAGTACCACCAATAGCAATAAATGGAGATAAAACACCACCATTCACACCGATAGACCACGTTCTGTACTGCCCGCTCCCACCAAATACCTTGGCAGAAGAAGAGGATGTAGCATCCTGAGCGTTAGCAAGAGTTGTTACTCCCACCATTGCTACTAAAGAGGCTGCTAAACCCTTTTTTAAAGTAGAATAATTCATAATTTTCTTTTTTAAGGTTAAACAAATTTTAATTGTATAATTTTTTTGTGTAGCAAAATTAAACAAATTTTTAAATTCTCAAAACACTTACACAAACTCCGTTCCAAACTTCTAAATTATTAATAAATAACATCATTTAGAGCAAGCAACTACCCATAAACACTTTAAATCATTAAAAGTTTGTGATTCGGCATAAAAAAAAACACTCCCCCAACTAAACGGTGTTCAAAATACACTTCAAGCCTGTTTTTATTTTTCAATAAAATTTAAAAAAACTGCTTAATTACAATCCAAACCCATAATAATGACAAGTCCTGTTTTTAAGACAGGTCGGATAATCAAGGGATCAAATCCAGCTATCAGTAAATCGATAAATGTTAAAATCCGTATTCTTCATAGCTTCAACAAGCTCAAGATGCAACTTTTTTCTATCTACGTTACTCATACGATAGTGTTGGATAATTTTAAAAGCCTTTTCCGCCAACAAAAAAGACTTGCGGTCATTGCCCATTAAAGCAGGCTGAAGTAGCCATTCACAAAGTTCAGCTATCCCTTCCTTCTTATCAGCCACAGTTTTAAACACAGGGATATGCTCATGTTGCTGATGAACCAGCTTTTTAAGATTATTTGCAAATATATCCGCTCCCTCCCTATCGGCCTTATTCACCACAAAACCCTGAGCAATTTCCATTAGCCCTGATTTTATGTTTTGAATTTCATCCCCCGATTCAGGAACAAGTACAACTACCGTTTTATCGGCAAGTCCTGCAATTTCTACTTCCGATTGACCAACACCTACGGTCTCTACCAGGATCATATCAAATCCCGCCGCTTTAATCACATCCACAATTTCAATCGTTTTTGCCGAGATTCCTCCTAAGGCTCCACGGGTTGCCAGCGACCGGATATATACATTAGAATTATTAAATAGCTGTGACATCCTAATCCTATCACCCAACAATGACCCAAAATTAAATGGAGAAGTTGGGTCCACAGCAAGAATAGCAATTTTTTTACCGTCCTTTACAATATGTTCCGTAATTGCATTTACCAAGGTACTTTTACCTGCTCCCGGAGGACCAGTTATTCCTATTACAGGGACTTTCGAATTCCCTTTTATTGTCCTTAGCAATTCGGCCGACGGAGGGATATCATTTTCTACAAAGGTGATTGCCCGTGCCAGGGCATTAAAATTTCCACGTTCAATCTCTGTAATAAGTGATAAATAGGTATTCATTGCTGATTCTGTATTTACAAATAAACACAATTTATTTTTTAGCCTTTTAACATTGCAGAGAAAGTACTCATTTTGCCCGAATTTTAAACATGACACTAAATACTTACCTTTGAAAAATTTCAAATTCTTAAATGAAAGACTATTTCCGATTATTATCTTACGCAAGGCCTATTGAAAAGTTTGCCATACCTTACGTTATTGCAACTCTCCTTTATATACTTTTTAATACCTTAAATCTAGCGCTATTAGCCCCTCTATTAGATACTTTATTTAATAGCGAAACTGCTATAGCCGGAACAAAGGCCGCTAAAACACTTTCTTTTGAAGACAAATCATGGTGGGACATCATGGCCCGCTTCAGAGAGCTTACAGATTATTCTATTGCCAATTATGGCAAACAGGGAGCCTTAAAGTTCGTTTGTATAGTAATTGTGGTCTCCGTATTGTTATCTAACATTTTCAAATACTTTTCTAACAGAATAATGGAGGACTTACGTGTTCATACTTTATTGAAGCTAAGAAAGTCAGTATTTGACAATGTAATGAACCTCCACATTGGTTACTTCAACAGCCAACGAAAAGGCGATATCATTTCTAAAGTTTCCTCAGATGTTCAGGTAGTCCAATTTACGGTAACCAATACTCTTCAAGTGATATTTAAAGAACCCGTTACATTAATTGTATATGTTATTCTCCTCTTTACTATCTCCGCAAAGCTAACCTTCTTTTCTTTGTTAATCATTCCATTATCAGGACTGATTATTGCTAAAATAGTAAAAAGGTTAAGACAACAAGCCACCAAAGCTCATGAAACATTTGCGCTTATGCTTGGCTATCTCGACGAAGCCCTATCGGGAATTAAGATCATTAAAGCATTTAATGCAACAGAATACGTAAAGGATAGATTTCATCAGGAAAATGTTACTTATTCAAACATTACCCGCAAAATGGCACGCAGGCAACAGCTTGGATCCCCAGTATCAGAATTTCTTGGCGTTACTATGGTTGCAGGGATTGTGTATTTTGGGGGCTCACTTGTATTGTCAGGAGAATCTAGTTTAACTTCCGCAGAGTTTATCGCTTATATTGCCATATTCTCTCAGGTTATGCGTCCCGCAAAAGCTTTAACTGATGCTTTCAGTGCAATTCACACCGGTCTCGCGGCAGGAAAGCGTGTATTAGACTTAATTGATACGAAACCAGAAATGGTTGACAAGCCAAACGCTGTTGTAGCCAAATCTTTTGAAAAAGCGATTACCTTTAAAGATGTATCCTTTGCCTACGGTGAGCGAAAGGTACTAAACCGCGTAAACATAGAAATTCCTAAAGGCAAAACCATCGCATTAGTAGGACCTTCAGGTGGGGGTAAATCTACATTGATGGATCTTGTACCACGATTTATTGACCCTCAACAAGGTGACATCTATATAGATGGTGTAAATATTAAAGATGTAACTACGGATTCTTTAAGAAGTCAGATGGGCTTTGTTAATCAGGAATCAATCCTCTTCAACGATACAATTTTTAACAATATAGCTTTTGCTAAGCCCAATGCCACGTTAAAAGAAGTTACTGCTGCGGCTAAAATTGCCAATGCACACGACTTTATCCTGGAATCAGAGAACGGCTATGAAACACTTATCGGAGACAGAGGAATTCGTTTATCAGGTGGACAGAAACAACGACTCTGTATTGCAAGAGCGGTATTAGGGAATCCCCCATTGATGTTATTAGACGAAGCAACTTCTGCACTGGATACGGAATCAGAAAAATTGGTACAAGATGCACTTTATAAATTGATGGAAAATCGCACCTCATTAATTATTGCTCATCGTTTATCAACCATACAAAATGCAGACCGGATTATTGTACTTGAAAAAGGATCTGTAATTGAACAAGGGTCGCACAATGAGTTAATGAAAAACAACGGCTTATACCGAAGACTAATTGACATGCAGACTTTTGAAGACTAAGATGAAAAAGATTTTATTCTTTATGCCTGATAACCCTGTAAAAAAAAATGCGGGTAACAAAATCCGGGCGTTGAGCTTTCTTAATTATTTTAAATCCAGAGGCTTTCAGGTTCACTTTGTGAGCGAATATTATTGGGGTGAATGGAATAATCAGGATATTACTGATTTTGAACAAAGTGGATTGGCAGATAAAACCTTTATCTTACCTCGTAAAGCATCTAAAAAGAATTTGCTTTACTATTTCTTCTGCTATAAACTACCCAACTTCTTCTATCAGAAAAAGTATGGCATATTCGCTATAAACTTTCCAGAGCTGGTTACTTACCGACTTCAAAAAGCATTTAACAAAATCCTCAAGAACAACCAATACGATTATGTATTCATAAACTATGCAAGTTGGGCATCATTAATTGAAAACAATAAGCATATTGCAAATGCACAAACAGTGCTTGATACTCATGATTTTTTAACTGCTCAAAATCAGTATAAATTTGATATTGGTGCCTCTTTTAAAGAAGAGATCAGGAGGCTTTCTCTTTTTAGTAAGGTATTAGCCATTTCCATAGAAGAGCAGTATCTTTTCAGTCAGTTTTGCTGGAATGAGATCTGCCTGGCCCCAATGATGATTGGAGCTCCTGCACCAAATCCAACTCCTGTTGCAGACCGAAAATTTGATCTCATATATATAGCAAGTAGAAACCCGCATAACATAGAGGCGGCAAATTGGTTTATTTCAAAGGTTTACCCACTTTTACCGCAATCTTTAAACATTTGTATTATAGGCCAGATTACAACCTATATTAAGGGCAACCATCCAAACATTACCCTTATTCCGTTTGCTGAGGATCTTAGGACCTATTATCACCAGTCAAAAATTGCCATATGTCCAATGTTATCAGGTACCGGCACTAAAATTAAAGTTATAGAGGCGCTGTCCTATCATCTCCCTATAGTTTGCAACACAAGGGGGATAGATGGATTAATCAATAAAACCAACAATGGTTGTCTGGTAAGTGATCAACCCGAAGAGTTTAGCAGACATATCATTAATCTTCTTCAGCAAACGAATACTTATGAAAAACAGTCTTTATTTGCAAAAGAAGCATTTGAATCCGGCTATGAACAAGAGTTTTGTTATCATAAACTAGACAAGCTATTTTAAATTATGACGTTATTTTTCACAATTGCAACTACGAATTACCTGCCGTTTGCTGTTTCTTTATTAGATTCAGTAAAACAACAGCATCCGGAGTTTCAAGTTTGCATCTGCCTTACTGATTATTTAAAGCCGGAAACGATAACCCAAAATAAATTGATGAGTAAACACCCTATTCTTCAGCTGCATGAATTAGCTGCCGAAGAGTTTGATTTTATTACTCAGAATTACAATCCAATGCAATTGGCGAATAGCTCAAAAGTCTTATTTGCCAAACATTTTCTTGATAAGCCAGAGATTAAACAAGTCATCTTTGGCGATTCAGACATGCTATTTTTTGGCTCTTTACCCGAAAATGTGATCAATGAGCATGATATCATTTTTACACCACATTTTACAAGTCCACCGCCAATTGAAATGAAAAGGCAAGAGCTGGAAGTGTTAAATGCCGGCTTATTTAATGGCGGCTTTTTTAAGCTTAGAAAATCTGAGGAAACAGAAAAATACATCAGCTGGCTTAAGGAAAGGTCTGTATTAGAATGTATATATGATTTTAAAAGAGGATACTATGGCGAGCAGTTATGGCTCAATTTTGTGCCCCTTTATTTTAAAAGTGCCCACATCGAACTAAACCAAGGCTTAAATGTTGCTTACTGGAATTTGCATGAACGAATGATTACACAGAAAGACGGTATGTTTATGGTGAATGAGTCTATCCCTCTTTCCTTTTTTCATTTTAGTGGCTGGGATTATAACAACCCTCTGGGCATTTCTAAATGGACATTGTTTAATCTGGAAATGCGGCCTGATATCAAGCCTCTACTCATCAAATACCATGAGGCTTTGAAAAACAATGAGTATGAACATTTCATTAACATGCCAAACTATTACACAGCAAAAAACAACTCACAAAAAAAACCATTTTTTAAAAAACTAAAACATAAACTTTTTAGAAAAAAGACGAGTATATAAAACGGCACCTACCTGATCTTATTTATTAATGAAATTAAAATCTCTACTAACACGACTAGGGCTGTCAAAACCCATATTAGATTACACCTACCTCCCAGATGAAAGCCATATAGAAGTATTAAATTGCTGGACTACTGAAGCAGAAAGACTATGGCACTATCAATATGTGAAGCATCATTTTGCTAAAAATTTATCTCAGCAGAATTCATTGCTAATCAGCTCCGTTTTCGGCCCAAAACAAGCCATCAAATTAAGTAAAAGCTATATCAAATTATTTTACACTGGTGAAAATGTAATGCGGTATCGAGACTATAAAGACCATTGTAATAATATGGTCGATCTAATGATAGGATTTGATTATCTAGACCATGAACGTTATCAACGGTTCCCCTACTGGTTGGAACCTTTCTTTTCGCCAAAAACAGATAGCAAAATGATCCGTCAAACGGTATCTAACTTTGTGAATAAAGATATTTGCAGAGAAGAGAACAAGAAATTTACATCTTTAGTGAGCAGCCATGACGACGGAAAGATCAGAACCATATTATTCAACAGCCTCAATAAAATTGATAGAGTAACAAGTGCCGGTAAACTTTTGAACAATTCTCAAGCATTAAATAAAGATTTTGGCGATAATAAGGAACAGTTTATCGGTCATTATAAATTCAACATTTGCCCGGAAAACTCCAACCGCAAAGGTTATGTCACAGAAAAAGTCTTTGAAGCTATAAGAAGCAATACCATCCCTATTTATTGGGGGAGCAACAACAATCCGGAACCGGATGTATTGAATAAAGATGCTATTTTATTCTATGATGGGCCAGATAGCTTAAATCGCTTAAATAAGCAGGTAGCAGAGCTGCATCATAATCCAAAGTTGTATCAGGAATTTTTGAACCAGCCTAAATTTCAGCCAAATGCAGCAGAATATATCATCCATATATTTGACAGTTTAAATACCAAAGTTCAAAAGATCTTGGCACAAAAAAATTAAGATTCATTATACTGAAGGCCCTAGTCTTACAGACTTTAGCATTCTTTTGACAAAGTGCCGTGCATGGCTAAAAAAAGCGATCTTTTTCATCTCCTTTTCTAAAAGCTCAAATTTCTCATAGTCTTTAATAAATGCACTAAAATGTCGGTTATAAACGTCATGCCGCTCTTCATGCATTTTACCAAAGTTCTGCGGATTTGAACTAATACCGTCCTCTGTAAAGCCGGCTATAAATCTGTCAATATAGACATAGGTACATTGGTACTTGCAAATTGCCAGCAAAAAAAACTCCCAGTCAGACACAATTTGATATTGCTCTGTATAGCATCCAATCTGACTAAACAAAGTTCGTTTTATCAAAGTCGACTGGTGAGGAATACTTCTATCATAAAAAGTCTTAAAACTTAATTCCCGCTCTGGACGCCAATCCCGTTGATCTGATCCATTCAGCAATCGGATGTTTCCATAGACCAGATCTGCATTTAGACCCTGTGCTACAATATCTTCAAGTACCCGATCATCAATTAAAAAGTCTCCGCTATTGATAAAAAGCAAATACTCACCAGTAGCCAGTTCAATCCCTTTATTCATAGCATGAAATACCCCTCTGTCAGGCTCACTTACCCAGTGGCTTATCCTTGGTTCATGCTCAAGTATAACTTCCTTACTACCATCTGTTGATCCACCATCTACAATAATATATTCCGTATGCTCATACGTTTGACCAGTAACCGAATCTATCGTCCGCGCTAATCCTTCCTGATTATTATAATTAACAGATATAATTGATATTTTTGGATTTTTAATGGCCATTATAATAGATTTATACAAAAGTAATGATAAAAGTTCTTTTTGATCATCAGATATTCGACCGGCAAACTTATGGGGGCATTTCAAGATACTTTGCAAACATTATAAAAGGAGGCAATAGCGCAGGTGAAATAGAGATGATAAAGGGCTTTCTCTACACCAACAATTATTACCTCCAACAAAATAGTATAAACTTTAGTGAATTGTTGCTATCTACTTTTCTTAAAAAATCAAAACATATATATAAAAAAAACAACAACTACTGTAATCGACTCCTAAGTAGAGGTAATTTCGAGGTTTTTCATCCAACGTATTTTGACACCTATTTTCTTGATCAACTAAAAAAGCCATTGGTCATAACAATACATGACATGACTTATGAAGAAATGCCAGAATATTTCCCAAATAATGACCCCTTACCGGAGCAAAAAAGACTTTTGGCAAATCGGGCAGATAAGATCATAGCAATCTCAGAAACCACCAAAACAGATATTATTAAACATCTTCAGGTAGATGCGAACAAAATCCATGTCATTCCTCATGGTATAGACAATAAAGCTCCAAAATATGAGGAAGTTGAAAACTTACCAGAAAACTACCTCCTTTTTGTTGGTAGCCGCAGTGGCTACAAAAATTTTTTCATGTTTGCCCGTGCATTTAAAATACTCACCGAGAAGCACAAAGACATAGTTTTATTACTTGCTGGCGGAGGTCCACTGGAAACCGGCGATTCTGAATTTTTGATCCGCAATGGGATTTTTGATAAAACAAGACAAATTTCGGCAACTGACTCACAATTAAATATGCTCTACAAAAATGCCTTATGCTTCGTTTTCCCTTCCTTGTATGAAGGTTTTGGAATTCCGATACTAGAAGCCTTCAAAAATAACTGCCCTGTGATACTCAGCAATTGCAGTTGTTTTCCAGAAATTGCTGGCGATGCCGCTTTATATTTTAATCCCGATTCTATCGAATCACTCGCTCATCAAATAGAAACACTAATAACAAACAAATCTCTAAAAAGCAAACTAATCACCGCTGGCAAGAAAAAACTGGAAACATATACGCTTGACAAATGTATCAAACAGACAATCGAACTTTATAAATCGCTTGTTGATTAATTGCTAAAAGAACTCAATATATATGGAAAATTATCAAGTAAAATCCCCAGTATTATTTCTGATATTCAATAGACCCGATACAACTGAAAGAGTTTTTGAACAAATAAGAATAGCAAGGCCTGCCAAATTGTATATAGCCGCTGATGGGCCCAGATTAGGTAAAGAAGGTGAAGATAAATTGTGTAGAGACACGCTTTCCATAGTCGACAAGGTAGATTGGGACTGCGAGGTGAGAACCCGCTTTCAAAAAAGCAATCTCGGCTGTAAAAATGCGATTTCTTCTGCAATAGATTGGTTTTTTGAAAATGAAGAAGAAGGTATTATTCTGGAAGATGATTGTTTACCTGCAAATAGCTTCTTTTATTACTGTGATACACTATTGGAAAAGTACAGACTGGATACACGCATTAGACATATTGCAGGATGTAACCTTCACCGAACAGAAACCTGGGGCACAGCCTCTACTTACTTTGCAAATCAAACACATGTTTGGGGTTGGGCAAGTTGGCGAAGGGTATGGAAGGATTATGATAAAGAACTGACAGCATATCATGAAGATGAAATCAGACATCAATTAAGTAATATCTTTAATGACTCCTTTGTCTTGGATACCTGGGTGAACATATTCAAAGATGTTAAAGCCGGTAAAATTGACACCTGGGATTATCAACTTGCATTTATAAATTATTTTAACAATAGCCTTTCCATTAATCCGAATGTCAACCTTATTTCAAATATCGGCTTTGGTGAAGCGGCTACGCACACTTTTGATCCCAATCATACGTATTCAAATATCCCCTTAGGAGAAATTTCGGAAATCACCTTTCCTAAATATACCTTGCCCGAAAAGGCTGCAGATTATGCTATGTTTGTACGTGACTTCAATTTAAAAGAGCGATGGAGAAAGCACAATAAGTTAAAATACAAGATAAAAAGATGGTTTAAGAAAAAGTTTAGCAGCTAAACACATTTTCTCCATACGTACCCTGATATGCTTTTATCCCTAATCTTGCAATTTCATAATGCCGTTCTTTTCCTTTAAGATAATTTTTCACACCCCACTCTATTGGATCTAAGTTCTCTTTTGAATAGTTCAGTGAGTTGATAATTTCAAGGAACCGGGATTTCTTCGCACAATATAAGAAAGTATGATATCCCACACCTTCATAAATATCACTATCGTCTTTAAAGATGCTATCGTAATCAGAAGCCAATAACCTGACCTTATTAAAAAAAGAGTTATCCTCAAGCATATATCTACCAGTTAATTTGATAATGAGATCATTTTCATCAAAAGAAGCGTGTTCGATGAAAGCTTTAAGATGTTGCATTTCATTGAGGCCCTTTTCTGGATATTTATTCTGAACGTTACTGTAATGAACATTATGCTCATTTAAATAATCTTCATCGGAAGAAGCACATTCTAAAATTGTATAGGAGTCAAATAAATAATCAAATTGCAAGGCCCTTTCAATTGATTGAATGTACAACCACTTCCTTTCCTGATAATGGTTTTCAATATTAGCTGTTGTAATAATTAAATGAATCATTAGAAGAGTTCGTTATTTTAAATTATGTAAACAAAGCTTAACCTGCGCCTATAGACCATTTAAAGCTCGTATGTCGAATTATCGTTACCAGGCCAAAACTAATCATATAAGTGACTAAAAACCTTAAAATACTGTAAGACATAGCGTCTATAAGTGTTATAGTATTCATATTATATTTAAATGGCCTGAAGATTTCACCTACTGCATGTGTTATTATTATCCAATGCACAAGGTATATACCAAAAGTGGTTTCCCTTGGATTTAAATATTTATTAATCATGGAAATTGGCCCATTCTTTAACAACAACAAGAAAAAAAATAGAGAATATAAAATATTAGTAAAACGCAAAGTATTATATGCATCATTGATACCTAGTTCCCTCAAATACACAGCTTCTAAATCCGCAAATAAAAAGAACAAACATGTAACAGCAACAATTATCCAAATTGAAACCCTACTTAGCCATAAATTAAATTGATCGTAATACTTATTTAGTATCACCCCTAACCACAGATAAAATACAAATCCGAACAATGCCGTACTATGACTAGTAATAATCCATTTATGATATAGATTAACACTATAAAATAAGGAAACTATAGCCAAAACTACTCCAAACCAAAGCTTGTAGATGTACTTTTTAAAAATAAGCAGGATACCAATGCAAATCAGAAAATTTAAAATAAACCAAAAACTTGTGAAAAAGATAGTATGATGGTATTGCTCAAGTAAATAGGAATAAAAATTCGAAGGAAATTCATTCCAACCCCGCCTGAAACATTTTATAATAAGAGTTATTACATTTAGAGCGATCAGCACATTAATCCATAATAACCACGGCTTTATGGTATTTTTAAACCTGTTTTTAAGATACTCCCAAGGAGTATACTCAGTAAATTTATGATTAATAAGAAAACCCGCGATTAGAAAAAATGCAATAGTTGAAAACTTAAAAAACTGCATTACTGAAGCTTGAAACATACTGGAATAGAAATTCTCGTAATGTGGCTCGCCAATCATTGTACAGTGTTCAAACACAATCCCAATCATTGATATGCACCTGATTGTATCTACAAATTCAAAATTTTTACCTTTACGTTTCGTTTTTACTAGCTCCATCTAAAAAATCAATCCTAATTTTTTAAAGAAACAACCTTTAATTGGATTAGAAAAAAGATTAACAATATAGTTACCTCCCAAGGCTATTTCATTAGTCTCAGTGAACAATCACAATCTTCTTGGTAAACCTTAGGTCAAGCATTTCAAAAACCAGGAAATACATCCCTGGAGAATATTGTAATGTAGAAATTTCCTCCTCATGATAACCTGCATTTCTATAATCGTCAAAAACAACACCAATGCGCTGTCCCATAACATTGTACAGGCTAACTTTAACTGCAGCGGCAGATGATAAATTAAATCTAAGTTTTGTAAATGCATTAGCGGGATTAGGGTAATTCTGTAAAACACCGGCTGCCTGAAAGCGTTCAGAAATCATTTGATTAATTGCATCAAAAAAAACGAAAGCCAAAACATGATAGCCTCTGGCATTTGGATGGATATCATCTGAATACAATTGCTTATTCCTTCCTATAACAGCATTAAAATCAGCTAAGCCAATATTTAATTCTTTTGTAAGACTAGCATAAGCTGCATTAATCTGGTCAATCACCCGATTTCTACGTTGAGCAAGTCTTGCATCGGAGCCCTTACCTGGTGGCTCAACAAAATATTGAAGTGTACCAATAATAACTGTCAGGTTATGATTTTTTGCACGGGTAACCATTTCGCGCATATTGGCAATGGTAGTACTCACCCTTGCCTTGCCATCCGCGATTTGAACGGCATCATTAGCCCCCATTAAAATCAGTAAAAATCCGCTCTGATTAGCTATTGCCACATCAAAACGATTTAATCCTTCAGTGGTTGTTTCACCGGCGATACCATAATTTGTAATCACAATAGGCTTTCCTTTATAACAGTTCTCAAGGAAAGATTTTAATGGCCCTTGAAAATTCAAAGGAGCAGGAACTCCTTGTACAGTACTCGCGCCAAAGGTTACGATATTGATGCTGTCTTTATTATAAAACTGAGCAAAAGGTCCACAAACGGGCGGTCTTCCTTGCGCAAAACACACAAAACTGAGTAATGTAAATAAACATGCTAAACCAAATCCCCTGATCATATTATAAACCCCCATTCAAGGATGAATAGAAGGCTTCTCAAATTTAAATTTTAAATCCAAGACTTCTAGGTTTTTTCACCTTTAATCACTTCTTTTTCTCGAACAAAAAGCCTTTGTCATATGCAACGACCTTATGGTCTATTGACATAAACCGTTCACCTTCAACAAAAGAAAAGAAATCTGCTTTAAGTTGGTAAGAACTGAAATGATTTAAAAATCTAGCCTCATTAAAAAACCAGGATGGATATCTAGCTTCATAAATTTCAGGCGGCACAATTTGTAGGGTAAGTCTATCTAAAGAGGGCTCGTTAATAAATGCCGTTCTATCAAAAAGCAGGTAATCGATCTGGTAGCTACTTAATTGATCCAGGAATTCGTGTGGTTTTTCGAGATATTGAACAACGCTCGAAAGCAAAACCACATTTACATTCTTTTTAGCCGCAATACAATCCTCTATAGTATAGTAAAAATCCAAAACATCATCAGCAAAGTACTTTTTACCTTCGTCAATATATGCCGCTTGTTCAACAATCGACCAGCTCACTTCAATTTCCGAAGGAATAAAGTCACGAACCTGAAACCAGGTACTTCCTAATGACCCTCCAAAATCGACCACATTTAACTTATTATTATTTTTGATAGCAATATACAATAAGGAAGAGATAATTGAATAGGGATACTCTTTTTTATCAAATAACACAGAATCCCGTTCATATATAGCCTCACCATTCTTGATTTTTAATAATGACTGCTTTGTTTTTTCAAGAATGTTGCTTGCCTCGTATCCAAAGGCACTGCTTTTTGCTTCATTCCAACTATTAAAGTTTCCAAACCAACCATATTGATTGACATTTTTAGGTTTCTTTTTAAAAGCATTTTTAATCTTGAACATTCGCTGATAATTAATTTTCTGCAAAATAGTTAAATAGTCGAATGGTAAAGAAGACTAGCCATAAAAAAAGCGCATTGAAGTTTACCTCCAATGCGCTTTACAATATAATTGTTCGAAGTTTTACAACTTCCTTTTTACTTCGACTTGTTCGTAAGCTTCAACAATATCGCCAACTTCAATGTTATTGAAGTTATGGATGTTCAATCCGCACTCGTAACCTCTTGATACCTCTTTCACGTCATCTTTATAACGTTTCAACGAAGCAAGCTCACCTGTGTAAACGACCACACCATCTCTAACGATACGGATCTTACTGTTACGAGTAATCGTACCATCCAATACCATACAGCCGGCAATAGTACCAACCTTAGTGATTTTAAAGGTTTCTCTGATCTCAACATTAGCAGTGATCTTCTCTTCAAACTCAGGAGCCAACATACCCTCCATCGCAGCTTTGATCTCGTTGATCGCATCATAGATGATAGAATATAAGCGGATATCGATCTGCTCAGCCTCGGCCAGTTTACGCGCTCCAGAAGAAGGACGAACCTGGAAACCGATGATGATCGCATCAGAAGCAGAAGCTAACAATACATCAGATTCAGAGATCTGACCTACAGCTTTACTAATAATGTTGATTTGGATCTCCTCAGTAGATAATTTCAATAATGAGTCAGATAATGCCTCGATAGAACCATCCACATCACCCTTAACGATTAAGTTAAGCTCTTTAAAGTTACCGATAGCCAAACGACGACCAATCTCATCCAACGTGATGTGTTTCTGAGTACGAAGCCCTTGCTCACGCATCAACTGTAAACGTTTATTGGCAATCTCTCTAGCTTCAACTTCACTTTCCAGTGCATTGAATTTATCCCCTGCAGTAGGTGCACCTTGCATACCCAATACCTGTACCGGTACCGATGGGCCTGCTTTATCTACTTTTTGTCCGCGTTCGTTAAATAACGCTTTAACACGTCCGCTGTAGCTACCAGCAAGAATAGGATCACCCACCTTTAAAGTACCGGCTTGTACAAGAACAGTAGTTACAATACCACGTCCTTTATCAAGCGTAGCCTCAATTACACTACCCGTAGCACGCTTATTAGGATTAGCTTTAAGGTCTAATAATTCAGCCTCTAATAAAACTTTTTCCAATAGTAAGTCTACATTTAAACCGCTCTTACCCGAAATCTCCTGCGACTGGAAGTTACCTCCCCAATCCTCAACCAGGATATTCATCATAGATAGCTGTTCACGTATTTTATCTGAGTTTGCACCCGGTTTATCAATTTTTGTGAAAGCAAATACCAAAGGTACTCCTGCAGCCTGCGCGTGGTTAATCGCCTCTTTTGTTTGAGGCATTACCGCATCATCCGCAGCAACAACGATAATTGCAATATCCGCAACCTTGGCACCACGAGCACGCATCGCCGTAAAGGCCTCGTGCCCCGGTGTATCCAGGAAGGTAACTTGTTTGCCTGTTGCCGTAGTTACCATATAAGCTCCAATGTGCTGGGTAATACCCCCGGCCTCACCTGCAACCACATTCGCTTTACGGATATAATCCAGCAATGAGGTCTTACCATGATCCACGTGTCCCATAATGGTTACAACAGGTGCTCTTGGCAATAAATCTTCTTCAGTATCCTCTTCTTCAATAACGATATCACTTTCATCATCCGGTTTAACGAATTGTATTTCGTAACCAAATTCATCAGCAACAATGGTTAAAGTCTCAGCATCCAAACGCTGGTTGATCGATACAAACATACCGAGACTCATACAAGTCGCGATAATTTTTGTAACCGGCTCATCCATCATCGTAGCCAATTCATTAGCCGTTACAAACTCCGTAACTTTAAGTACACGAGATTGTAATTCCTGCTCCATTGCAGCCTCATCTGCAGACATCGCTACATCATCACGTTTCTGACGACGAAGTTTTGCACGCTGAGCAAACTTACCAGATTTACCCGCTCCACTTAAACGAGCAAGTGTTGCTTTAATCTGATCTTGTATTTCTTTTTCCGTAGGTTCTTCTTTAGGTCCGCCAGAAGGAGCTCCCGGTTTGTTGTTTCTAAAGTTAGGCCTGTTGGCTGTATTGTTAGTGTTGTTTCTAAAATCAGGTCTGTTACCAAAAGTAGGTGCAGGTTTAGGCGCACCCGGCTGTCCGCCTTGTGCTTGCTGGCCACCCTGGTTTTGACCGCCACCGTGTTGTTGTCCATGACCAGCTTGGCCAGGATGTCCACCAGGAGTTTTCTTGCGTTTACGTTTTCTTTTCGCATCAGCACTTTCTCCCGAAGAAGCTACTGGCTGTGACTTACGATCAGGCGTTACCGGCAAGGTAATCTTTCCAATGATGTTAGGGCCGGAAAGTTTCACCGAACGTGCTTTTATCACTTCAGTTTCTTCAGGCTTTTCAACTTTTGGCGGTTCAGGAGTCACTTTTGGTGTAACTACTGGCTCAGGAGCTTTAACCGCTGGTGCCTCGGCAGCAGGTTTTGGCTGCTCTTCGGCTTTAGGTGTTTCCACAGGCTTAACAGGTTCAGGTTTTATTTCTGCAACAGGCTGTTCAACCGGCTTCTCTACTTCCTTAACCGGCTCAGGTGCTTTTTCAACAGGAGCAACTGGCGCTACTGGTACTACAGACGTTTCGGCCTTAGGTTCCGGTGCTGGAGCGTCCTCTTTCTTAACAGGGCGTGTTTTAGCATTTAAATCATCAAGATTGATCTTTCCTACTATTTTCACACCAGGTAAAGAACCTTCTTCGGCTTTCTCTTCTACTTTTTCAGCAGCAGGAGCTTCTTCCTTAGGCTTCTCAGCCGGAGGAGTATAAGAATGAAGGTTTTTAATTAAGATCCCCTCATTTTCAAATTCAACATTTTTTCTAGGTGCTTCCGCAACTTTATCAGTTACTTCCGGCTCATCACGACGAATTTTACCAATAACGATTTGATTGGCTTCTTCTTTTACGATTTTATCGCCCTGAAACTCTTTCAACAATGCATTATACATGTCGCGAGAGAGCTTAGTAGTGGGTTTATTCTCAACAGAAAAGCCTTTCTTTTCTAAAAACTCAACGGCCGTAGCAATACCTACGTTAAGTTCCTTAACTGCTTTAAATAAAATTATTGGTTTGTCGTCTGACATTGATATCCTATTTTTTCTTTAATTCTTATACAAAAGTAACGTTTATTCTTATTTATTTCATGTGTATGCAATTAGTTTTTAATTACTACATTATTTTATAAAAACCATAGCCAACGTTATTCAAACTCTGATTTTAAAATACTCATGACTTCTTTGATGGTCTCTTCTTCTAAATCGGTACGTTTTACCAACTCATCAACAGACAAAGCCAATACACTCTTAGCTGTATCACAGCCAACAGATTTCAGCTCATCAATGATCCAGCTATCGATTTCGTCCGAGAACTCTTCGATATCCACATCCTCATCTTCTTCACCTGCTTCGCGGTATACATCAATTTCATAACCGGTTAATTTACCAGCTAATTTAATGTTATGTCCACCACGACCAATTGCCAACGAAACCTGATCCGGCTTCAAATAAACTGAAGCATGTTTAGTTTCATCATCTAATTTAATAGAGGTGATTTTTGCAGGACTCAACGCCCTGGTTATATATAGTGAGATATTATTTGTAAAGTTAATTACATCAATATTCTCATTTTTAAGCTCTCTAACGATACCGTGAATACGTGAACCTTTCATACCAACACAGGCACCCACCGGATCAATCCTGTCGTCGTAAGATTCAACCGCAACCTTAGCGCGCTCTCCCGGTTCACGAACAATTTTCTTAATGGTAATCAAACCATCAAAAATCTCAGGAACCTCGATTTCAAATAAACGTTGTAAAAACTCAGGCGCAATTCTCGAGATAATGATCTTTGGCGTAGCATTTACCATATCCACTTTCAAAATCACGGCACGAACAGCATCTCCTTTTTTGAAATAATCAGCTGGAATTTGCTCAGTTTTAGGCATCATCAACTCATTACCTTCATCATCAAGCACCAAGGTTTCTTTTTTCCAAACCTGATAAACCTCACCGGTAACGATCTCGCCAACTCTGTCTTTATATTTTTTAAAGATCTCGTCTTTCTCTAATTCCAATACTTTAGAAACCAAGGTCTGACGAGCAGCTAAAATCGCTCTACGACCAAAGCTTTCCAAAGTGATCTGCTCAATGTAGTCGTCACCAACTTCCATATCCGGATCTAATTGCTTTACCTCTGCCAATTCAATTTCCAAATCATCATCTTCAGAAAAGCCATCTTCCATCACTTTTCTGGTACGCCAGATTTCCAAATCTCCGTTGTCCGGGTTAACAATTACGTCGCAATTCTCATCCGTACCATATTTTTTACGCAACATACTGCGAAATACCTCTTCCAGCACACTAATCACTGTAGGACGGTCGATGTTCTTGAAGTCTTTAAACTCTTGAAATGAATCGATTAAATTAATATTGCTCATTTTTATTTAAATGAAATTAAAACCTTTGTTTCTGTTATATCATTAAAGTCTATGCTGGTCTCTACCAACTGAACCTTTTTACCTTTTTCTTTAACCTTTGCCTCTATGGTTATGCTGTTTTCATCAGCACTTAACAATTTCCCTTCTTTCACTTCACCACCAGCCAGCTTTACACTCAGCTCACGTCCAATATTTTTAATATACTGTCTTTTAAGCTTTAAAGGTTCGCCGACACCTGGCGAAGATACTTCCAGATTATAAGCCTTTTCAATTGCATTCTCCTCTTCCAAATGAAAACCCACATGCCTGCTAATGGCTGCGCAATCCTGGATACTAATTCCCTGATCGCCATCAACATGAATAATCAGCTTATTATTTGGCAGCATCCTTACCTCAACTAAAAACAACTCCGGCCTATCCGAAATCTTCTCTTCAACTAATTCTGTTACTCTTTTTTCTACCTGCATAACCAATTTGCCAATAATAGAAAAGAGGGGACTTCTGCCCCCTCTTACCTCTATTACAGTGCAAATGTAAGAAATATTTTTATAAATTAAAAATGCTATGCCACAATGAGTTCTAATAACCATAGCTTTATTCTCAAGAAATAAGGTTTTGCAATTATCTCTTTAGCAGTTGCCTATACGTCCTTACTCCGGGTTTCAACTCACTTTTTAACAATTCCTTTACAGTTCCAAACCGGGCATTCAAATGCGTCACAACTAAATAATCTCTTCCTTTAACAAATGGAACTTTAGGGATAAAAACAAGGTTACTGTCGGTAACTACAACCTTCCCCTCAACAGGAAGCTCTTTTAACGTCGAATCCAGTTCAGATGGCGTTTGCAAAACAGAGACCAAATCATTCAGTACCGAATCCCCATCAAGAGAATCGTTTTGTAACTGCAATAACCCAGCACGATTGATATGATCAAATACAATAGCCGAGCTATCAGCAGAGAAACCAATTAAAAGTGGCTTGTTATTTGCTGATGAACATGAAAACAAAATAATGGCAAAGAAAAAAATGCCAAACTGCTTAACAAAACGTTTAACCATACCGCTAAATTAAACATTATGAAATTTATTATAGAAATGTTATTGACAGGGCTTGCTGTATTTATAGGAGCACGTTATATAGTATCAGGCGTTACAGTAGACAGCTTCGGAACAGCTGTTATTGCTGCTGTTTTAATTGCACTAGCCAATGCAACTATTGGATTTATTTTACGAGTACTTACTTTTCCTATTAATTTTTTAACGCTTGGGCTGGTTTCATTCATCATTTCTGTGTTGATGATCCTATTAGTCTCCAACATAATGACAGGGTTTCACACATCAGGATTCTGGTCAGCGGCATTTTTAGCAATTGTTGTAGCGATCATGAAGGCCATATTCAGCTCTATTGCCGGAACAGAAAAAAACTAGGTAGTACCTCTGCCCTGAGGTGGTGAGAGGGGGATTATTTCCCTTTTCGCTTAAAGCCTATTTCTGATCTTGGTTTATCCTCTTTTTCAATGAATTTACTTAGATAAGTGAACAACACCTTTATCTTTTCATCCTGTTTACTCAGCTTCTTCTCTACTTGTTCAACAAGCAGAGAAACATCTTTATGTAACAGTATTATTTCCCTTAACTTCACAAACACCTCTATAATACGTATGCTCATCTGTATTGCTTTCTCATTCTTCAATACATTCGACAGCATAAGCACACCATGTTCTGTGAACACATATGGTAAAGCCCCTCCAAGTACCTGCTTTGATGGTATCGCATTTTGCGATACCATGCATTCTACTTCCTCTTCGGTTAGCTGCATCATAAAGTTTTCCGGAAACCGCTCCTTATTACGTTTCACCTGCTCTCTTAAACGTATAGCTTTAACTCCATAGAGTTCAGCAAGATCCCTATCCAACATCACTTTCTGATCCCGAATCACATAGATCTTGTTCATTACCACTTCATCAGGTATAACTACAGCATTGGTTTGGTTCATACTACTAATATATTTACATAGTTATATATCTTGGTTATTTTTCAACGGATAGTGCTTATCCGTTCTGTACTGCTTACATATTTATGGCCGGACATATCCAATCAGTTGACTCCATCCCATCAGGATCAATAAACCTGAAAAGAAAAACCCCTTAAACAGCAAAAGCCTTGCTAAAAACAAGGCTTTAAAACTTTTCTGTTGTATCGGTGCATTGAATGAGGCCAGTTGTTCCAAGGCGCACATCTACACTACTACTACTTAGAACAACGACATGTTTAGCGGTAATATTTTCTTCCTTTACTTAAACATATTTTTCAATGCTTCCAGTTTCAATTGCAAATCCCCTTCAGGTAGCGGCTTCTCTTTTTGCCCCCCTTTATGCTGAGGCTTCGCCAATGGCTTTTTATGCTGATCCAGCTTTGAGAAAGACCTCGAAGCAGAGCTTTTAGCCCTTTCTCCCCCTCCTTTATGATCTTGTTTAGGTTTTGCCCCTACCTCTTTTTTCATAGACAGGGAAATCCTTTTACGTGTCACATCGACCTCAACTACGGTAACTTCTACCTTCTGATGCACTTTAACGACTTCATTGGCATTGGCAACAAACTTATCCGCAATCTGACTCGTATGCACCAAACCATCCTGATGTACACCTATATCAACAAATGCACCGAAATTGGTGATATTAGTCACAATACCCGGTAATTTCATTCCTACTTTCAGATCGGCAATTTCATTTACCCCATCAGTAAAGCTGAACACCTCGAACTGCTCACGCGGATCTCTTCCCGGTTTAGCCAGCTCAGCAAGAATATCATTTAAAGTTGGCAAGCCAATATCCTCACTTACATATTGCTGAGGCTTAATCTGCTTTTGCAACTCCGCATCTTTAACCAATTGGTTTACACTACAGTTTAAATCCCTCGCCATTTTATGAACCAAAGCATATCGCTCCGGATGCACACCACTAGCGTCTAAAGCCGCTTCAGCATTTCTAATCCTCAAGAAACCCGCAGCCTGCTCAAATGCTTTATCACCCAAACGTGGCACTTTCCTTAAGCTCTCGCGATTTTTAAATGCGCCATGTTCATTGCGATAATTTATGATGTTTTGTGCCAACTGAGGACCTAAACCAGACACGTAAGCCAATACTTGCTTAGAAGCAGTATTCAACTCCACACCTACCGCATTTACGCAGCTCATAACCGTATCATCAAGCGAAGCCTGTAACTTATTCTGGTCCACATCATGCTGATACTGCCCTACACCTATCGATTTAGGGTCAATCTTTACCAGTTCGGCCAATGGATCCATCAACCTGCGACCAATAGAGACTGCACCTCTTACGGTAATATCTTGTGTAGGAAACTCTTCCCGTGCCACTTCTGAGGCAGAATAAATAGATGCTCCGTTTTCACTCACCATTACCACCACAATGCCCGGAATATTTAATCCACGAACAAAAACCTCAGTTTCCCTTCCGGCAGTACCATTACCGATGGCAACAGCTTCAATTTCATATTTGGCGCAAAGCTCCATCAGTTTCTCTGCTGCCTTTTTAACATTACCCTGCCCTGTGTGCGGGTAGATGGTTGTATTTTCTAACAATTTACCTTGTTTATCCAGGCACACCACTTTACATCCGGTACGGAAACCAGGATCTATAGCCAGCACATTCTTCTGTCCCATTGGAGCAGCAAGCAATAGCTGACGGGCATTCTCGGCAAATACGCGGATTGCCTCCTCATCAGCCTTTTCTTTAGAAAGGTTTCTGATCTCGGTCTCCATTGCAGGGCCTAGTAAACGCTTATAACTATCCTGTACCGCCAGTTTAACCTCATCGGCACAGGCATTATGGCCTTTAACAAACTGACGTTCTAAAATATCAATTGCACCCTCTTCTGAAGGCATAGCATCCAGTTTCAAAATACCTTCATTTTCTCCTCTGCGGATAGCTAAAACCCTATGCGACGGTGCCGTTTTTAGCGGCTCATCCCAATTAAAGTAATCCTTATATTTAACCCCTTCTTCTTCCTTGCCTTTGATTACTGCAGATTTAAAAGTGGCCTTTTGCTGAAAATAATTACGCATCGCGGTTCTTGCCTCCACGTTCTCATTTACGATCTCAGCAATGATATCCCTTGCCCCTGCCAATGCATCGGCTAAAGAAGTTACACCCAGCTCGTCATTTAAAAACTTACCAGCTTCTGTTTCCGGGGCTATCTTGCCTTGTTCCAGTAGAAATAATGCCAATGGCTCCAGCCCTTTTTTTCTGGCCTCAGAAGCTCTTGTTTTGCGCTTAGGCTTATATGGTAAATAAATATCCTCTATGGTAGCAATATTTGTTGCCGTATTAATCTGCGCTTCCAATTCTGGCGTAAGCTTGTCCAATGCTGCGAGGGCCTTTAAAATAGCTTCTCTACGCTTATCCAGTTCCCTCAATTGCTGAAACCTATCGCGGATACCTGCTACCTGTACCTCATCCAAACTCCCCGTAGCCTCTTTCCGGTAACGCGAAATAAATGGAACAGTTGCTCCTTCGTCTAATAATTCAATAGTAGCGATAACCTGTTTTTCCGTTACTGCTAACTCAGCAGCAATGATTTTAGAATGATTGCTCATTTATATTTTATTTGATCTCCCAACGTACAATTGCCGCCAAAAATAAACCTAACAATTGACATCCTAAAATAAATTATGGTTAACAAAAAAATCCTGCCGGTATTACCGACAGGATCATATCATCATGTGCTTATAAAAGCAACAGTAGTTTCTATTTATTAACGTACATTACCTCTTTAACTGCTTTTATCACCTTTTCAGCGTTAGGTAAGCTAGCCGCGATAAGCGTAGGAGCATAAGGCAACGGTACATCAGCACAAGTAATGCGCAATACAGGAGCATCTAAATAATCAAAAGCATTCTTTTGAACGTTAAATGCAATCTCAGAAGAAATTGAAGCCAGTGGCCATGCTTCTTCTACAACCACCAAACGGTTGGTTTTCTTAACAGACTCAATGATTGTTGCATAATCAATAGGACGTACAGTACGTAAGTCAATCACCTCAACACTAATTCCGTCCTTAGTCAATTCCTCAACCGCAGGGTTTACCACACGGGTAAGCATTTTACCAAAAGTAACAATGGTTACATCAGTACCTTCTTTAACC
This sequence comes from Candidatus Pedobacter colombiensis, assembly GCA_029202485.1. Classification (NCBI taxonomy): domain Bacteria; kingdom Pseudomonadati; phylum Bacteroidota; class Sphingobacteriia; order Sphingobacteriales; family Sphingobacteriaceae; genus Pedobacter; species Candidatus Pedobacter colombiensis. The sequence continues at coordinate 4,972,222 of CP119313.1, forward strand.
ACATTAGCTTTACCGATTGGCAAGTAATACTCCTCTTCAGGAACCTCACCTTTATCACCGTACATTACTTCCGACTCCATGAAAATAACTGGATCTGGATCAAGAATAGCTTGTTTAAGCAATCCTTTAGCTTCATAAGGCGTAGAAGGAACTACAACTTTTAAACCCGGACAGTTGGCATACCAGTTCTCAAAATTCTGAGAGTGCTGCGCACCTAACTGACCTGCATTACCGGTTGGGCCACGGAATACGATTGGAACAGGAAACTGTCCACCACTCATAGACAACATTTTAGCTGCACCATTAATGATCTGATCTATAGCAACCAGAGAGAAGTTAAAAGTCATAAACTCTACAACCGGAGTTAATCCGTTCATTGCAGCACCTATAGCAATACCGGCAAAGCCTAATTCAGCAATTGGTGTATCAATTACACGTTTATCGCCAAACTCGTCAAGCATACCCTGACTAACTTTATAAGCGCCATTGTATTGCGCAACTTCCTCGCCCATAAGGAAAACGTTTTCATTTTTACGCATTTCTTCGCTTAAGGCTTCACGCAAAGCTTCTCTAAATTGAATCTCTCTCATTGTATATTCAAATATTAACTGCGACAAATATAAGTATTGTAATGCAATTATAAAGGAGTGTTTTAATTACACTTTAGAAGCCTCAAATCGGCTAAAATAATTTGGCATTTTACATTCCGCACAAAGTTAAATATGGAGAAAACGCGAAACCAGCTTCATTCTCTGTGGGCACAAAGGGCTTAGTTTCATCAAACAACTCTGCAAGTTTAGCCTCAAGGAAACCAATAAACTCCTCTTTTATGCTTTCCAGCTTTACCCCATTCAGCTTTAACTTCTCTTTCCCCTCTATAAAAAATGTCCCATCCTTACGCATATTACGGATGCTATATAGGTTAGGCTCAACTCTTTCAATTCCATTTGCCTGTTCAAAAACATAAGTATAAAATAGTGTCTGGATTAAGGCCTTGTTCTGTTTATTGCTATTGGTATCAAAAACATCGGCCAGATTACTGTAACGCAAAATATCACTCCCCGTTTTATAATCTACGATCCGTGTAATCCCGTTTTTACGGTCTATCCGATCGATAATTCCATGCAAAATGATGGTTTGCACTCCCCCATTAACCTTAAACTTAAAATCAACCTTATCTTTTTTTTCTAAGGCCAAAATCTCAAAAGGGGCTTCATTCTCATCATAATCCAGGATCAAATTGGCATATTCTTCAACGATAGCCAACACAACCTTCTGCATTCCATTATGGTTTACCTGGTGGTTTTCATTTTCAAACATCACCTGAGCAAAGGCTTTTACCGCCAGCTCAGGCACTTTCTTACGGTATTCTGCTATCCGATGTTTGGTTATTTCCTTATCCTCGACCATTAGATCTCTATAAAAGGTTTCCAGCACATAATGCAACATAGAGCCAATATAATTGGCTTCCAGGTTTTCCGAAATCTCCTCCGGCTCCTCTATCTTAGCAACATATTTATAAAAAAACTGCAAAGGACAATTCACGTAGGAAGTTAAGGCCGAAGCAGATAACTGTGCTTCACCTGTCAGATATTTATTCAGCACAGCCATAACATTCTTATCCTTATGGATGATGACCGGCACCTTTTTCTCAGTAGAGATACTTTGCTTATGCTCCAGGTAATTAAAGCTATAACCACTTTCGTATTCGAGCTGCCTCAAAAAGCGGGTTGGTTCCCCAGTATTGGTATCATCCGCCTGTGCATTATAAACCAAACTCACTTTGCCCGAACGCTGCAGCAAGCGGTAAAACATATAAGCCGAAATGGCATCTTGATTTTCAAGAACCGGCAATCCATAAGCCCTGCGAATGCTATCCGGAATAAAACTCGGCGAAACACTGGCTTGAGGCAACAACCCCTCATTCACACCTAAAATGTATACCTGTTCAAAATCGAGACTTCTGCTTTCCAGCAATCCCATGACCTGAATCCCCTGAAGCGGTTCTCCTGATAAAGGAACCGCAATTCCCTGCACTGCCTTTTGAATAAGAGACAGAATAAATGACAATTCCTTCGGGCTACTTAAAACTGGCAAATAGGCATTTAAAGCATCGTGCAACCTGTTAAGCTCTTTAATGGTAGCCACAAACAAATCAGCCTCCGTTTGACGCAATGTTTTACCAGCCAACTGCTGTTCAAGAATATGTTTAAAAATGGCCTGCAGGGTATCGGTCGCTTCGGCACCATTTTTAACTTTGGTAAAGAACATCGCCAATAGCCCTTTTTGGCTCTGCAACCTCGTTAAAGGCACTTCTGCCAATTGCTCGGCCAACAGCTTTTGCTGAATCTTACTGCGCATAAGCTCAGTAATTCCCGTGAGTGGATGAGACAAAAAGGCTTCAACCTCACGGTGATACACCGTATCCTTTTCACCTTGAATCAATTGTGCTTGCACACTTAACCACAAATCGGCCAACCCAAAAATGGAAGAAGCCACCAATGGATACCCCATTGTAACATTGATATTTATAGGATGCTTTATGTCACCTTCAAAATAATGAGTCGGGATAGTTTGTAATACCGGTAACAGCAAGCTTTCATCCGCAAGGATAAGAGCAATCTTGCCTGCATTATTTTCTGCTTTTAATAATGGATAATCCGCCTGAAGTGCGGCACTTAGTATTTTTGCCTGGGCAACCTGTCCCTGGGTCTTATAAACATTTACAGTTTTAGGATTTGCTTTGATGAGATCCCTGCTTGCGCCCAAAGCATTCAGCAAACCATTCACTTCAAGATTTTTTCTTAAAAACAGCCCCGCCTCTTGCAAGGTATCTTTTACATAATAGGCATCCGTATCAAAATAAAACAAAGTTTTAGTCTGCTCCTGCCAACGTTTAAATACCACGGCTTCTGCCCTACTTAAAGCATTAAAGCCTACAAATACCAGTTTACCATAAGCATCTGTAAAGTTGGGCAGCCCTGCTTTCCCTTCAGCAAGCTGTCGGTAAATATGCCCCATAGTAGTCAGCCCCTTCTCCTTTAATGCCTCATGATAGCCATGATACAGATCCGGCATTCGTCCCCACATTTTTATAAACTGCTCCTGCTGCTTTTTATGTTTGCCTTCGGAATAAGAACTCCAAAAACCTCTTAAAAACTCCTGCTGCTCTTCACTTAAATAATCAAACTGATAATCTACCTCAGCAAAATTTTCCAGTTGTTCAAATAGCTTTTTGGCATTCACCAGATCATTATCTATTTGAGCAAAATCACTTAAAATAATCCGGGCAACGGGATAAAACTTAGCCGGCTCTATTTTGGTTTCACCATTTTGCAATACCAGTTCATTGTATTTCTGGTATAAAGTAAAAAACTGCGTAAAAGCATCGGCCACCTTCAGTTCGGAAGACAAGGCAAAAAATTCCTGGATGGTAAAGAAAGATGGACTCCAGAAGGGCTTATTGATGATTTTTGCCAAATGATCCTGTAAGTAGGCCACCGGACGTTTATTGTTGAAAATAATGGCCGCATTTTGCAAATTATCACTAAGCCGTGCTACCAAATCCTCAGCTACCTCTCTTAAAAATGGTTTCATATTTAATTCCTTACTCATCCTAAACCAATTTTAATTGTCCGCTTAGCGCATAAAACAAATAGGTTTTTACATTCGTATAACCCATAGCCATCAATAGGGCTCTATAGTGACTAACCTGCTCAATATGTTTATCGCTTTCCTGCTGTGTAAATTTATAATCAATTACAGTTACCTCATTGCCGCTTACCAGTACCTTATCGGGCCGGTAACTTTTGCCTTTGGCATCTATAATACTGCGTTCATTTAAACTCTGTTCGCTTTTACCCAAAATATCTTGCAAGCCTTTGTGCTGTAAAACGGCAATAGCCTGCGCTTTTAAAAACGGCAATTCTTCCTCCTTAAAAACACCATCCAGCAATAACGTCTGCAAAACAGCATCCACATCTGCAACACCCCTAGCTTCAGCCAGTACCTCATGTAGAATTGTACCCGTCCTACCGGCGCTTTCACCTGTTAGCAGATCTATTTCCCTCCGCTTTAAGTTGGCATCGAACACCTGGCTCAACCGGTCAGAGACCGGATAATGCTCCATTTCTATCTGTTGAACAGGACTGTTTTTTTCAGGTTGATCAGGCACTATACCATCGATCATGTAATTACCTTCCTCTGAAAGCTGATCAGCAAAAACCTTACCCAGTAAATCACCAATATTGGTAATCGTGTCTGTCTTTTTCCCCATGGTGCTGATGTACAAATATTCTTTTGAGCGGGTCGTAGCCACATAAAGCATATTCAAAGCATCCATATTGTTATAAAGCAGCTCCTCAAAGTAAGGTTTGGCTACGCTTGAACGACCAAGGTCCTTATTGTATTTTAAAGGAATGCTGTGCAAATGATGATAAGGAGTATCTGTTGCAGGAACCCAGAAAATGCCATTAGGCTTCCCATTAATGTCCCAATTACAAAATGGCAGCATTACAGCCCTAAATGCCAAACCTTTAGATTTATGAATGGTGATAACCTGCACAGCATCTGCATTATCCGGTGAAGGTAAAGTCTTCCTTGCCCCCTCTTCGTCCCAAAAAGCTAAAAAAGCTGCAATACCTCGCTCCCCGTGTAAAGCAAAACTTCCCATTAAATCGCGCAAAGCAAACAAATAGGGCAAATTGGTAACATTTCTGCTTTCGCCTAAACCATAGGCAGCAATAATTTTTTCCAGCAGGGCAGGCAGGGGCTGCTGTATCCAGGTTTGCCAATGCGCACAAAGGTCAGCAGGCAATAGATCAGCAAGCTGTGTCAGGTTTTTAAACTTTAACGAGAAATAATGATGAGGTTCAACAGCTTTCTGCTGCAGTCTCGCATACAGACTAATACAATTTGCCTTATACAAAGCGGTATTTTCAGACAATCCGCCCATTACCTGCAATGTATTGATGATTAATTTTACTGCACTGTTGTTATTCAACAGTAACGCTTCTCCCGAAATCACATCAACACCTTGATCCATCAGTGCCTCCACCGCAGCTACAGCTTCCGAATTAGAACGTACCAATACGCAAATGTCCTTCGGTTTGTAATTTTTATCCTTGATAAGGATGTCCAGCTCTGCCATCATCTTAGACAGCGCCAAATCCCTGAAAGTAGTTTTAGTTAATGTATTGCCTTCCGGATCCTCCTTTAAAACATTAAAATTAATGGTTCCCCCATCCAATGTAAATGGAGTCGTTTTCTGTTCTGCCTCGGCATAAACATCCGTTACAATATGATCAAATCCCTGTCCCTGCCACCAGTTTAAAACCTCAGCAACATCCTGTTCAGCAATCGTCCCATTTAAATTGACCTGCATCAGTTGCGGCAATTTTTTAAACAAATAATTATTGAATTGAATGATGTTCTGCGTACTCCGATAGTTCTCTTCCAAACTATCTTCCAGTACATTTTCCGCTCTGACATCCGCCTTTGCCTGCTGATGAAGAATATTCCAATCGCCATTGCGCCAACGATAGATAGACTGTTTAGTATCGCCTACAATCAAATGATCTATCAATTTTTCACTCGGCGATGCAATAGCATTGCTGAGCAACGATTTAAAACTCCCCCACTGATTAGCAGAAGTATCCTGAAACTCATCAAACAGAAAATTACGGTACCTGTTACCCATCTTTTCCCAAATGAAAGACGGGTTATCGTCTGCATCATCCGTTATACCCTTTAATAAGGTCTGGGCATCACTGATTAACAAATTAGGGCTTTCATCCCTATAATCCTTTAATAAAACAGCCATCTCCTGCATCAACCGCAGGTAATATAAATTCTTATTGAACGCCTGAGCAAGCAAATAACCCGCCAGGCCATCCTGATAAACATGGAGCAATTTTGACAAAACAGGATTTAGCTCCGAATAAGCACCACTTTCCTCTCCTTTCTGAAACCACTCTTCCGGTTGATCTACCAACTTTGCAAGGCTGGTTATTTTACTTAAATCGCCACCGACAATTTTTGGCAGATTGTTTAAGGGCGAGCGTGACTTACCTTTTAAGCTGGATACTTCTATTCCCTCCACCTCAAAGATTTGCTGTACCTGCTCAGCAAGTTCCTTAATGGTACTTTCGAAGGCCTCTATTCCAAACCGGGTAACCTTATTGTAATCCTTAAAAAGTGCATCCAGATCTGCCGATTCCCCCAACTCCTTAATTGCGTTTTCGAAAGGTTGATACCGCTCTTTAAAAATCTCATTGGTTAGATCAATCAGTTCTCTACGGTAATTCCAGCTCAAATTATTATTGATACGATCTAAAGCGAGGTCAATAATCCATTGCAATAAAACAGGGTTTTTATCCAATGCTTTATCCAAACGCTCAGCCAGCTCATTTTTTACCTTATCATAATTCATCTCCAGGCCGTAACCTGCATCCAAACCCAGCTCAAAGGCAAAACCCCGGATCACTTTTTGCACAAAACCATCAATGGTACTGACCGAGAAACGGCCATAATCATGCAAAATCTTGCGGTATATCTTATCGGATCTATGTTTTAAACTTATCGCATCCAGCTCGGGGTGTGCTTTTAAAACAATCTCCCTGTAGTCGCTGATTTTTTTTGAAGGATCACCTTCAGCAAAGCCCTTTAACACCTCCATTATCCGGCTTTTCATCTCTTCTGTAGCTTTATTTGTAAAAGTTACAGCCAGAATTTCGCGATACTTGGTTTCGCCCGACAACAACAGGGTTAAATAATGCGCTGTTAAACTGAATGTTTTACCAGATCCGGCAGATGCTTGTAATATTTTTAAAGGCTGTTGAGGCATTAGGTAAAGCTATTAATATTTTACAACATCGGCAGATAAAATAATCGTTTGGCTGCCCTATCCTCATAAAGGCTACCGAGAGATCGGGCTTTTAAGACCTGAATACTAGCTTATTCGGGAATTATAATTATCATTGCTGCTGAAAGTCCGTAAATTTATTGCACAGGCATATAAAGAAATGAACGATTATCAGAAATACAGTGATGCTGATCTTGTTACGCTTTTGCGTTCGAGTGACGATACTGCGTTCATGGAAATTTATGACCGCTACAAGTTTATTATATGCTTTTGCTTACCGCAAGCTCCAGAACAAACAGGAATCAGAGGATGTGGTTCGGGAACATATAGCATCGCATAAACTACAGATCGATGTAGACACAGTAAATGCTTCTTTCCATTTGAAAAAGAAACTGGGCATCATCATTTTTGTGGTTTATGTTTTAAACAAATAAAATCAACTAAATTTTAAAGCTTGTAACATCCATTTCCAGGCGGGTATGATTTTGACATGTACACCATCTATGGTCAATTCTTCTTCTTCTTCGAGCGTGATGATCCATGCTTCTTTAACCTTACAATAGCTAGCCGCTTTTAGTAACCCTTTTAGTTCCCTGCTCCTTGTGTCCGGATCATTTAGCGTCCAGCTTACCTGCACAGGTAATGCAGTTCCGCCTTCCGGATAGATTACAAAATCACATTCACCAGAAGCTTCTGCATAATAATAGATGTTATTAGAATAAATACTTCCAAATTTCAGATAAAGTTCTTTAAACACCATATTCTCTAACAGCAAACCATTGTTACCTGTATACTGCGCTGTATTGGCATTTAGTAGCCCATTATCGAGCCAATAAATCTTTTTATCTGATTTTTCGCGCTTACTATCTGAATAATCAAAGCGACTGATTCTTTTAAAAAGATACGCTTGCTCGGCCATATCCATTGCTTCATAGACACTATTCACTCCTACACTATATTGCTGTGATTTGAGCTGATTATATAATCGTCTGTTACTAATTGTTTTACCTATAGTAGATGCTGCCTGACGATACAAGCTTCGTAAATAGGTATAATTACTGAGCTTGTTGTATTCTACGATGTCCCGAAGCAACATGGCGTTATAATATTCCTGTAAATAGGCCAGGCTTATTTGTTGCGAAGGTAGGTTAATCGTTTCTGGATATCCCCCATGAACGAGGTATTTATGAAACATTGTGAGGGTCTGGATTTTTCCTGTCCCATATTCTGATGGTTTAAAATTGCTGAATTCACAGTATTCTTTAAAAGAAAGGGGTAATAATTCAATAGCGATGCTGCGACCCCGCAATACAGATTTAAGCTCGGTATGGAGTACAGAACTGTTACTGCCGGTAAAGAATATTTTTTTAGACCAGGTTTCGTTGATGCGGTTTAAAAAACGCTCCCAGCCTGGTGTAGCTTGTACTTCATCAAAAAAGAACCATGCATCTTCTAATTTAGTTTCCGGATTAAGCTCCTGCCATGCTTGTAGAATTAAATCGAGTTGATGGGGTTCGAATTGTATCCTTTCATCTTCAAAATTGAAATAGATAATCTGCCTGGGCGATACCCCCCTGGTTGTTTTTAATTCGTCAATAGCCAGTTGCATTGCTGAAGTTTTGCCTACACGCCGGGGACCAATGATCGCTTGAATTTTTTCAAGATCCAATGAAATCCCTGTGTTGCGCATTCTAAGCCCCTTAGAAAGGTTTCTTTCCTGGTTTTGAATCAAAATCTCTTTTATGGTCTCTTTCATAATACACAAATATATATAAAATCGTCTTTACAATAAAGACGATTTTGCAATAATCATCTTTATTGTAAAGACGATTTATCCAACACAGAGTCCATAAATTTATTTCACATCCATCTAGCCAATTGGCTTTTCTGGCTCGTCTTTGTTTTATAATTCTGAAAATGGATTGTAAAATTTACTCTGACAAAGCATGAAATCCCATTGAAACAACTCTTTAGCCATAAACATTGCTATATTTATCTAAATTTTTCACGTTTAGATCCCATCTAACAACTAAAAACAATAAGATAAATAGATGAAACAATTAGCTTTAGTATTACTCGCTTTTATAGCCATATCCGGCACAGCATTAGCCCAGGACAAAGAACCTGTTAAAAAGGAAATCGTAACAATTTACAACCCTAAAGCCAATGCAAGAGCAGATATTGATGCTGCAGTTGCAAAAGCAAAAAAGGAAGGCAAACATGTATTTATCCAGGTAGGCGGCAATTGGTGCAGCTGGTGCATCGCTTTTCATAAGCTGGTTGATGCAACACCAGAACTAAAGGATTACCTAAACAGCAATTACGAAACCGTACTGGTAAACTATAGTCCGGAAAATAAAAACCCGGCTGTAATGGCAAGCTTAGGTTATCCAGGCCGTTTTGGGTACCCGGTATTTGTAATTCTCGATGGAAACGGTAAAGTAATACACATCCAAAACTCCGCTTACCTTGAAGAAGGAAAAGGTCATAGCGTAAAAAAAGTAATGGAGTTTTTAAAAGGTTGGACGGTTGCCGCCCTTAAACCAGAAAACAACAAATAGAAACAGTCGATCAGACTTTCTTTTTTACTTTTTTTGCAATCCTTGGTGGTCTTTCGGCCATAGTGATGGTTTGCCCTAACAGGTCCCTGATCACCACGGAGGCACAAACGCCGCCAAAGGCAGCCGGAATGTAAGATATCGTGCCATAGGCAGAACGTTTAAAGTTACTACCATCGGTCATGAGCAGGGAATCTTTCGAAGTCTCCTCAGTGGAAAAAACAGCCTTGATCTGGTTATAGTTACTATGTCGTTTTAATCTTTTTCGCACAACCTGGGCAAAAACACATTGATATGTATCCGGTAGCCAGGTTACCTTCAGTAAGGTCGGATCCATTTTACCCCCGGCCCCCATTGAACTGACGATAGGTACATTTCTTTCCAATGCTTTAGACAGTAAGATCACCTTAGGTGTAAGACTATCAATACAATCCATCACATAGTCAAAAGAATGCTCCATCAGCTCCCTGCACTTCTGTGGGGTTAGAAAGTCTCGGATAACATGTAATTTAAGTTCAGGATTGATGGCCATTAAGCGCTCCTGCATGATATCAGCCTTATTCTTTCCATGATTGGTAGATAAGGCAGGCAACTGCCGGTTCCTGTTACTAGGGTCTACAACATCACCATCCACAATTGTCATCTCTCCTACTCCTGAGCGGCATATAAACTCGGCCGCAAAAGAGCCCACACCACCCAGACCTATAACCAACACATGCTTTTGCTGCAAAAGATCAATTCCTTCATTCCCTATCAGCAAAGCAGAGCGCGACAACCAGTTTAAATCAGACATATATATTAAGTAAACTTTATTTTTTTCCAGTTGGCAAAAATAAGCGCTTTCATCTCTTCAACAGTACAGTTTTTTAAATTTGCCGCAGCCTGATAAATTTCCCGGATGTGATAATCCGAATCGTCAGTTTCCAAAAAAAACATATCTGTATGTTTAAGCAGAGCTGCAGCTCCCGAATCAGGATTTAGTATAGCCTTGCCAAAAGAAAGATAAAACCCATTGTCCAGCAATTGCCTGCCTAATTCTTCGTGTTTATTAAACCCATGAACAATAAGAGGAACGCTAACTTTCATTTCCTTTTGTAAGGCAATCAACTCTCCAAAACACCTTACACAATGAAGAATAACCGGTTTATGCAGCGCATTGGCTAGTCTTAGCTGTTTCCTCAAAATAATCAACTGATTGTCCAGGCTTTCCCCTCTCAATCTGTCTAAGCCGCACTCACCAATCAGTTTAACCTGCATTCCTGTTGCAGCCTCTGCAAGTTTGAGATAATCATGCTCCAGATGCTCCATTGTTGCAAACCAGGGATGCAATCCTAACGAAAGCTCCTGATCTTCCGGAAATGTAATCCGCGTATCTCCGGTTAAGGAAACACTTAGTATTTGCCTTACCCCGGCATCCTTCCCTTCCTGATGTGTATGGATATCTAAAAATTGCAAAATATGGTATTAAAGTCCATCGCCGTACTTAAAGAAACTATTTACAGTAACAGGTAGTTTTCCAGTTGCGATCACTTGATTTTTGATCACCGCTGCAGCCGCCTTTTGCATAAAGTCTTCTTTCTGATAAGCTACAACCAAACCTTTGCTTTGCTCTAAGCCCGGTAATGCAGCCAGGTTATATGGATTTGCAAACAAAGCAAATACAGCATTGCTTAGCGACATATCTTTGATAAACATCTTTAGATCTGCACTCAAAACCATTCCGTTGCCAGGACGTGTACGCGTATCATGAATTCCAATAATGATTTGATCAAATGCCTTAAGATCTCTTACAACCTTTGCAATTGCATTGGCACTTGCATTTTTATCAAGGGTATAGAAAACAGCATTTTTGTAGTAAGCACCGAGTTCACGTTGAAACGTCGTAACCTCCGGTGTGCCAATGCTGATAATTACGGTGCGCTTCTCCGCATTCAACTGTTGAATATTTTCTTTGCCCCTTAGCATAGTCATAGACGCTTCAGCAAGTTGCTGCAATAACGCCAAACTTTCCGGACGGTTTACATCAGCAACCACGTTATTTTCATCAATGGTATTTTTAGCGTTTAAGCCGGCCCAATATTTAGCTGTAAGAATCTTTTTAACGCTTTCATCAATCTGCGCCATACTAATTCTATCTTCTCTAACAGCTTTGCGCACCAATTTTATAGCTCTTGCACTGTTCTCCGATAACTCTAAAATATCATTACCTGCAATAATCCCCATTACATCAGCTTCGCCATTTTTAAAGTTCTTTACCACCCCATTCATGCCCATTGCATCAGAGATGACAATACCTTTAAAGCCAAGTTCGTTTTTTAAAAGTCCGGTAACTATCGGTTTAGATAGTGTGGACGGCATATTTGGCGTATTATCCAATGCCGGGATATTCATGTGTGCAATCATTACACCGGCAGCGCCATCTTTAATTAATTCTTTGAAAGGATAAAGCTCTAAACTATCTAAACGTGCCTTTGTAAATTTTAACTGTGGCAGATCGTAGTGCGAATCCACATCAGTATCACCGTGGCCCGGGAAGTGTTTAATACTAACCAGCAATCCCCCATCCTGCATACCCTTCATATAGGCTGCACCTTTAGTCGCCACATTGTATTTGTTCTCCCCAAAAGAGCGAAAGTTGATCACCGGGTTTTTAGGATTGTTGTTCACATCCACGTCGGGAGCCAGGTTCATGTGCATCCCAATACGTTTATAATCCTTTGCGACTTCAAGCCCCATTTTATAAATCAGATCCGTATTTTGAACCGCACCCAATGCCATCTGATATGGATACGAAATAGTGCTGTCCAAACGCATTCCTAATCCCCATTCACCATCAGAAGTGATTAATAAGGGAACTCTGGCCAGCGACTGGTACTGGTTGGTTAAAATGGCTTGTCGACCGGGACCTCCCTGAAAGAATACCAACCCACCTATACGCTCTTTCTTAATCACCCTACCTATTGAATCTTCATAGGCTTTACCAAAATTGGTATGTGCCCTGACAAAGAACATTTGCGCAATTTTTTGACGTTTACTTAAGCGTTTAAATACGGAATCTACCCATACATTAGGCTCAGCCAGTGTTTGTAAATAGGTTTTCTGCTGTGCCTGTGCACTAAATAGCGTTGTTAGTAGCAGTAAAGTAACTATGAAAAAATGCTTAACATTCATTTGTATAACAATTGGTTAAACTTCAAAGTTAAACAAAAGTTCTATTTTAATGGATCTGAACCTTCCTTGAGTGGAAAATATGACGTTAATCCTGAGACCACCCCCTTATTGTATCAAATTTGATACAATAAAACAATATACAAATCCATCTTCATCGCTAATAAGCAAGCCTGACCAAACAACCCTAATCATCAGGTACACAGAACCTTTTGAACAATCCAGAGGATATAAATTCCTGATCTGTTTAAAACTGGCACATTTCTTTCATCTATGGGTTTATAAAAACACATAAACATGAAAAAGTTAATTATTTTGGCCTTAGGCCTATTTGCAGCAGGTGCTGCCAATGCACAAGCCCCAATCAGATTGGGAGTTAAAGCCGGTTTAAACCTTCCAAACATCATTAAAGATGATGGCAACAATGACTTCAAAACAAAAGTAAACCCTGGTTTCAATGCAGGTATAACTTTAGATATCAACCTGATTAAAGGTTTAGCTTTCACACCCGAATTGCTTTATTCGACCAAGGGGTACAAAGCTGAAACAACATTTGGTAATTTTACACAAACCACTAGTTTTATCGATGTCCCAATTTTGGCTAGTATTAATGTTGGTGGAAGTGGCTTAAACCTTGTCGTAGGTCCACAAGTATCTTTCTTGCTTTCTACAAAGAATAAATTTGAGAATGGCTTAGGTACCGTAGAACAGGAAATTATTGAAAACAAAGCTGATCGGTTTAAAAAGAGTCTGGCTGGAGGATTGATTGGTTTTAGATATGATGTAAACAATAAAGTTGATATCCATGGTCGTTATGCCCTGGACTTCCAGAAAAACAATGAAGATGGATCAAAAGAAACCCCTGAATTTAAAAACCAGGTCTTCTCTGTAGGTTTAGGAATAAAATTCTAATCATCTCCTATAAACAGCGCCTACATGATCAATCATAATCAGGCGCTGTTTTTTTACAAACATATACTTCCCGCTACTGTTATAAATACAGTGTTCATATTATCCATCATTATTATGAAACCATCATGTGCAGCAGAACACAAACCCAAACGAGTAAATTTTTGATAGCACATGATAGCTTCATCACAATTAAAAATCAAATTATATGCTGATGAAAAATCAACCAACACAAAAACACAGCGGGAATGAACAGCAAGGCAGGACAACCTCCGATCGGATGCACCATAGTGTAAAACAAGACAAGAAACAACAAGGCATTTCAAATGGTGGCGGGCAGCGTTCCGACCAAACCTCCAATAGAGATAACCAACGCAAGCGCGAAGGTCATTAAGATTTTATTTAGGCGAGGATAACAATTCCCTGTTCATCCAAAAAAGCATTCCTGACGGGATGCTTTTTTTTCGCATTGTATCTTTTACTTTCGATAATGATTGTTTATACTTACGTTTTATTACACATCATTGCAATTATAAATTATGAGCAAATTTATTTTATCCTTTGATCAGGGAACCACAAGTTCAAGGGCGATTGTATTTAATAAGGAAGGAAGTATTGTCTCCATCGCGCAAAAGGAGTTTGAGCAGATTTACCCTCAACCTGGATGGGTAGAGCACAACGCCAGCGAGATTTGGACCACGCAGATTTCTGTAGCCACAGAAGCTATAGTAAAAGCCGGCATCACACCAACCGATATTGCCGCAATAGGCATTACCAATCAACGCGAAACCACTGTATTGTGGGATAGAAAAACCGGAGAACCTTTGTACAATGCCATTGTATGGCAAGACAGACGTACTTCAGGCTATTGTGATGAACTTAAAGCCAAAGGTATGGCTAAAACTATACAGGAGAAAACAGGGCTTATTTTAGATGCCTATTTTTCCGCCACAAAAATAAAATGGATTCTCGACAATGTACCGGGTGCCAGGGCAAAAGCTGCAGCCGGAGAGCTTGCTTTTGGAACCATCGACTCCTGGTTGATCTGGAATTTGACCGATGGAAGGGTACACATTACTGATGTAAGCAATGCATCAAGAACAATGATATATAACATTCACACCTTGGATTGGGATCAGGAATTACTAGACCTTTTTGATATTCCAAAAAGTATCCTTCCAGCAGTTAAATCATCAAGTGAGGTATACGGAGAAACCACAGGCAATGTACTTGCTGCAAAAATCCCTATTGCAGGAATTGCAGGCGATCAGCAAGCTGCCCTGTTTGGCCAAATGTGTACGCAGGTAGGAATGGTAAAAAACACCTACGGAACGGGCTGCTTTATGTTGATGAACATTGGAGATAAACCTATTGTTTCGCAAAATAATCTGGTAACCACTATAGCCTGGAAAATAAACGGCAAGGTGCAGTATGCCCTGGAGGGCAGCATCTTTATTGGAGGTGCTGTAGTGCAATGGTTAAGAGATGGTTTGGGCATCATCAAATCATCTGCCGAGGTAGAACAACTGGCACTTAAGGTTGAGGATACGGGCGGAGTATATCTGGTACCAGCATTTGCCGGACTTGGTGCTCCACATTGGGATCAGGATGCCCGCGGCACCATAACCGGCATAACCCGTGGAACAACAGCATCCCACATTGCCAGGGCGGCGGTAGAAAGTATCGCTTTTCAAACCATGGAAGTGCTCAAAGCCATGGAAGCAGACTCGGGATACAGTATCAAAGAGTTAAGAGTAGATGGTGGTGCAACAGCCAATGACATGCTGATGCAGTTTCAGGCCGACTTACTCGACACTACGGTAATCAGACCAAAAGTAACCGAAGTTACGGCATTAGGCGCCGCCTATCTGGCAGGTTTGGCCGTAGGTTATTGGAACAGCATGGATGATATTAGCGGACAATGGAAAATTGATAAAAATTTCAATGCCGGAAAAACAAATCACATTGCCGAACGAATTAATGGTTGGAACAAGGCTGTAAAAGCGGCAAAGGCTGCTGCCCAAAACTAATCTATTTATAACCACATTTAAATTTAACCCATATGTCTCCTTTTTCAGCCGAAATTATTGGCACTATGTTTATGATTTTATTGGGCAACGGTGTTGTTGCCAACGTGGTTCTGAACGGAACCAAAGGAAATAACGGAGGATGGATGGTCATCACTACCGCCTGGGCCCTTGCTGTATTTGTAGGGGTGGTAATCGCCGCGCCCTACAGTGGTGCACACTTAAACCCCGCTGTAACCATTGGTCTGGCCATTGCCGGGAAATTTAGCTGGGCAAATGTCCCAACTTACATTGCTGCCCAGTTTATCGGAGCTATGTTGGGCTCCTTTCTGGTTTGGTTAATGTTTAAGGACTTTTACGCAGGCACAGAAGATAGGGGTGCAAAACATGCTACTTTCTGTACCGGTCCGGCTATCCCCAATACAGTTTCAAACCTGATTAGTGAAATCATCGGTACTTTCGTGTTGATCTTTGTTATATTTCATTTTACAAATGCAGAATTGGGAGTTGATAAAAGTCCCATTGGATTAGGCTCCATCGGTGCGCTGCCGGTAGCCCTTCTGGTTTGGGTAATCGGCTTATCACTCGGTGGCACCACCGGATATGCCATTAATCCGGCCAGAGATCTTGGACCAAGAATTATGCACGCCGTATTGCCTGTTGCAGGAAAAGGAGGTAACAACTGGGGGTATTCATGGATTCCGGTTGTCGGGCCTCTAATAGGGGCTACATTGGCCGCTATGCTCTATTTATGGATAAAAATATAGCAGGCAGCTAAAGAAACTGCATCCGAAGATATAATGCAGCTCTGTAAGCATCAGACACAGGTACAATATTTTGGTTAATCACAAGCATTCCACCTTCTACAGTATCAATCTTACTTACATTGACAATAAATGAACGGTGTACTCTTAAAAAGGTATTTTTGGAAAGCTTTTCTCCTACCGATTTTAATGATGAGTGAATAGAATAGGTATGGCCAGGGACATTGATTTTAACATAATCACCCCTGGCCTCCATATATAAAATATCACTTATTTTTAGTCGCCGGACCACGTTAGACTCACGTATAAATACAAATTCATCTTCCTTATCCGTTAAAGCCAGACTCTTTACCACCATCATCTTTCGGGCTTTTTCTACGGCCAGCAAAAAACGAGCGGGCCTGATAGGCTTAATCAGAAAATCTACTACATTCAGATCAAAGGCTTCGACAGCATAATCTGCAGTAGAGGTAGTAATAATGACCATAGGCCGTTTGTCTCCCAAACTTTTAACCAGCTCTATGCCATTCATATCCGGCATTTCTATATCCAGAAACAAAAGCTCAATCTCGTTCAGTTGGAGTTGCCGGTAGGCCTCAACCGCATCAAAGCACTCTCCTGCTACAGTCAGAGTAGGGTCTATACTTATCAGTTTCTTAATAATAGTTAAGGCTATGATATTGTCATCAACGACTAAGCAGTTCATTTAGGCTGGGGAATGATTACACTAAAATAGGGATAATACACCGAACCCTATAGGAATGAACAAACTGAACACAGCAAAAATGCCTTTCATCGGCCCCATCTGCCTTTCTGCCTATTCTTCATTTCATGGGCCAGATAGCCGACGTAGCTTTGCTTATCAATTTAATAAATACTACTACAATGCGAATTACTAAAAAACTATTTATTACAACGATTGCGCTATTTACAATTCAATTTGCTCAGGCGCAGTCCTTCACAATGGGAAGCCCGATAAGTTTTAAACTTAGCAACGGCATGACCGTCATTGTTGCAGAGAACTCTGGCACTAATAAAATTTATTCGAGCTTTACTGTTAATGAAGAAACGGCTGATAAAAATCACAAAGCCGGAGCCCAAAATATATTAAATGAGATGTTAAATGAAATTGCAAGTGATGCTGAAGCAGGTGTAAGTTTCGATGACAAAGGGGCCAATCTGGCTTCATTAGCTACAAATTTTGACAAAGCCTTATCTATAATGTCGACATCTATAAAAACACCTGCTTTAACCCAACCATCCTTTGATAAAGCGAAGCAAAATATAATTGATCATTTGAAGGCGCAGGATCATTACTACCCGGAAGCAGTTAATGAAATGGCCTTGCAACAATTAACACTGAAGGACGTACAATCCTTTTATACAAGAACCATTACTCCATCAAAAGCCTACCTTACCATTGCCGGTAACATTACCGCTGCAACAGCAAAAATCCTGGCTAAAAAAGAATTCGGCACCTGGAAGTAATACTTAAAGCTAATTTCTCATTTCCGCGTCAGTTTGTATCTCAAATGTGTTGTTAAGTTTGATGGTATTACTTCTACAATTTGAATATCATATTTGTCTTTGTCAATGCCGTCAAACAATCGGATACCACTTCCTAAAAAAACAGGGGCAATGTGAATGAAAAATTCATCGACAAGCCCTGCATTGAGAAATTGTTGAATAGTATTCGCACCACCTTGTATTCTTATGTCCTTTCCTTTGGCAGATTGTTTTGCTTTTTCTAATGCACTTTGTATTCCGTCATTGATGAAATAAAAAGTCGTTGTCCCCTTTTGAACCCAGGATTCCCGTTTTTCGTGTGTCAGAACATAAACGTCTGCTTTATATAAATCTTCTGCCCAATGGACTTCGCCTTCTTCAAACATTCGTTTTCCCATAATGTAAGCGCCTGTTCTTGCGAACACTTCATCAATTAACTTACTGTCCGGACCGTATTCTTCACCACCTTCCATATTGATGTGTTTCCAAAATGCTTTTTGTTTAAACATCCAGCTATGGATTTTTGGTGAAACACCACCCATTGGGTTGTCTGGACTTCTGTTATCGCCTGCGAAAAAGCCATCAAGTGATATTCCGCTGTCAAAGATAATTTTGCTCATAATTTTTATTTATAGTCTGATCATATGAAGTTAGCGGCTTTACCTGGATAGAACAAATTGCCAAACCATTTGTTTATGTGCTATTAAATTCATCTGGTATTGGACTGCTATTCGACTGCTATTGGACTGGTTTGGTACTGCTTTTAGCTGTTTGAGTTCAATTTTATAAAAGTCTTATTTTAGCTTTTATAAAAAGCTATGTAAGCAGACAATGAGATTTTTTATTTAACTTTAAAGTAGCATCACATTTTAGAACACTCTTAATCAAATAATTATGGGAAGAACAAAGTTTGGTCTTTTAGGCCCGTTTATAGGAAAAATAGGGCCATTAGTAGGTTACATCAGACGCGGACAGTTTGTAACACGGGCGCTTCCGCATCCCTCATCTAAACCCGCTACAGAAAAACAACTCATTTCCCGGAAACAGTTTGGTATGGCGATGCGCTTCGTGAAACCTATTAACGATTTTGTAAACTACAGCTTTCATCCGGAAACAAAGGGCACAGCTAAAATACCGCAAAACGCCGCGACTTCCTACTTTAGAAAACTGGCAATACAAGGCGACTATCCCGATTATTGGATTGATTTCTCTAAAGTAATTGTAAGTAAAGGTGATTTACCACTCCCTCTTAATCCATCGGTTGAATTGTCGGACAACAAGTTAACCTTTAAATGGGAGAAAGATCCACAAATCGGTTATCAAAGAAATGACGACCAGGTTTTGCTGCTGGCTTATTTCCCCGACACTAAACATGCAAATTTTACTGTTGGCGGAGCCAGAAGAACGGCTGAAATAGATGTTTTAGAGATTTATCCGTGTTTAATAAAAGGTAATCCTCAGGATACTGTTGTAGAAACTTATATTGCTTTTATTAGTAACGACAGACAACAGGTATCGGATAGCGTATATCTGGGTAGATTGAAGCTTTAAAATAAAGCCCCTAGCTATTCACTAGAGGCTAAAACCTTTTAAAAGGTTGCGGAGGGTGAGAGATTCGAACTCTCGATACCCTTTTGGGGTATACACACTTTCCAGGCGTGCTCCTTCGACCACTCGGACAACCCTCCGTTTTGCGGATTGCAAAAGTAAAAAAAAATTTGAATGCTAAGGAATATTAATCGATAACAGAAACTTTTATCATATTCGTTTTACCTTTAGCTTCCATTGGTATAGCAGCTGTGTTGATGATAACATCACCCGCTTTAATCAACTTATTCGCTTTAAGTAAGTCATTTACATCCTGAATAGTTTCATCGGTGCTTTCAAATTTATCGTAATAAAAGCCTTGAACACCCCACAATAAACTCAAGCTATTTAGTAAGCTTCTGTTACTTGTAAAGATGTAAGTATGTGCTTTTGGCCTGTGGCTAGAGATTTCAAATGCAGTATAACCACTCAATGTCATCGAAACGATACCTGCGGCATTAGTTTGTTTTGACAAGAAGCAAGCTGTATCACAAACCGCATCACTTAAAAAGCTCTCAGCTTTATGCTTCAAGAATTTCTCAGGGTGGAAAGGATAGTTATTCTGCTCAATATTTTGGATGATTTTCTGCATGGTTTCGATTACGATCAATGGAAACTCACCTACAGAGGTCTCTCCACTTAGCATTACAGCATCAGCACCATCCAATACAGAGTTAGCCACGTCATTTACTTCAGCACGCGTTGGCCTAGGTGTGGTGATCATACTTTCCAGCATTTGTGTGGCAACAATTACAGGTTTAGAAGCCGCACGGCATTTTTGTACAATCATTTTTTGCAACAAAGGCACTTCTTCCATTGGCATTTCTACCCCCAGATCACCACGGGCAACCATAACACCGTCAGAAACTGCAATAATCTCATCGATGTTAGCAATTGCTTCCGGTTTCTCAATTTTAGCAATTACTCGGGCTGTTTTTCCTCTTGCTTTGATGATGTCTTTTAATTCTATAATATCCTCAGCGTTACGCACAAAGGAAAGTCCAATCCATTCTACATCGTTTTCGAGAACAAATTCCAAATTACTGCGATCCTCAACGGTAAGAGAAGGAATAGAAACTTTAGTATTTGGCAAGTTCACTCCCTTTCTTGAAGTCAGAATTCCACCATGAACAACCTCACATAAAACCTCATCTTCAAGATTCGTTTCAACAACCCTCATTTGTAATTTACCGTCATCCAGTAAGATAATTTCACCTGCTTTAACGTCTTTCGGGAAGCTTTCATAAGTGATATAAATGCGCTCCTCATTACCGACACATTCTTTAGTGGTAATGATCGTTGTATTTCCATTAACCAACTGAATACCACCGTCTTTAACCATACCAATCCTGATCTTAGGACCCTGTAAATCAGCTAGTATACCAACATTATAGTTATGCTTTTTATTGATTGAACGAATGGTGTCGAGAACCTCCTGGTGATCCGCCTGCGAACCATGAGAAAAGTTCAGGCGGCATACATCCAGTCCCGCGTTAAACATACTATATAAAACTTCTGGTTTAGCTGAGGCGGGGCCTAATGTGGCTACGATTTTTGTTCTTGAATGAAATGGTTTCATTGAATTATTTAAATTTATTACAGACCAACAAAACGAGCGTTTATCAACACAGAAAACCGATGCCAGTCTGATTTATTAAAGTTATCTGTTTGGTTATGTAAATCCAAATATAGTGTATTTTGTACACCTCCAACATAAAATTTACATTATCAAATTTTCCTTTGATTTCAACTTAGCAGGGTCAATCTGTGCAGCAACCTGAATATCAGGAAGTTTATTAATGCCCGTAATGATATAATTCAGGTCTTCCTTGTCAATATATTGATGAATTATCATAAAAAAATCGACTTTATTCATCTCCGGAATTAAAAATCCTTCTGCATTTCGGTTGTTTACAATGTAATATTCGATCTCTCCCTGCTCCACAAAATAATAGTATTTGGAAAAAGCCAATGGAGATTCGTCAATATTGAAATAAACCTCATGATCGTCAATCTTTTCAAAGCCAAAATTTAATCGGGTATTTATTTTGTGACAAAGTACATAATCCTTCAAAGAGGCGGTAATGGCAATTAATACGAAGTCGAGATCTAATGAAAGTTTTAAATAAGTTTTGTTCAAAACAGAATATTTTACGGGAATACGAAATTATAAAACTAATTTTACATTGATGTTCAAAATAAAAACATTAAAATTGGAAGAGAAATAAAAACATTTGAAATGTGTAAATATTTATTTTTCTTTGCACTGAATTATTTAACCATTAAATTATAAACATTATGTCTGATATTGCTTCAAGAGTTAAGGCTATTATCGTTGAAAAATTAGGTGTGGATGAAAACGAAGTTACACCAGAAGCTTCTTTCACTAACGACTTGGGTGCGGATTCTTTAGATACAGTAGAACTTATTATGGAGTTTGAAAAAGAATTCAATGTAGCAATTCCTGATGATCAGGCTGAGACCATTGGTACAGTTGGTCAAGCAATTGCTTACTTAGAGAAAAACGTTAAGTAAAAATACGGTTTCCGTATAATCCGTATAAATGGAATTAAAAAGAGTAGTAGTTACAGGGTTAGGTGCGCTCACTCCAATAGGCAATACCATTCCAGAGTTCTGGGATGGTTTGGTTAATGGGGTGAGTGGTGCCGGCCCTATTACAAGTTTTGATACATCAAAGTTCAAGACAAAATTTGCATGCGAGCTTAAAAACTTCAATCCTGAGGAGTTCATGGATAGAAAGGAAGCTCGCAAATTAGATCCATTTGTTCAATACGCAATAGTTTCTACAGATGAAGCTGTTAAAGATGGTAATTTCGATTTTTCACAGCTGGACACCAATCGTATTGGTGTAATTTGGGGTTCTGGTATTGGCGGATTTAAAACGTTTCAGGATGAAATGAAGAACTTCTTTTTAGGCGATGGTACGCCACGCATAAATCCGTTCTTTATTCCGAAAGTAATTATTGACATTGTTCCCGGCCATATTTCTATAAAATATGGGTTAAGGGGGCCAAATTTCGCTACCGTTTCTGCTTGTGCCTCAGCTACAAACGCTATGATTGACGCTTACAACTATATTCGTTTGGGTATGTGTGACGTCGTGATCAGTGGCGGTTCTGAAGCCATTATTAATGAAGCCGGTATAGGCGGATTTAATGCAATGCATGCCCTTTCTACAAGAAATGATGATCCATCAACAGCTTCGAGACCTTTTGACAGAGACCGTGATGGCTTTGTTGCGGGTGAAGGTGCCGGAACCATTATTTTGGAAGAGTTGGAACATGCTAAAAAACGTGGTGCTAAAATCTATGCTGAACTAGTTGGCGGAGGAATGAGCGCAGATGCAAACCATATTACTGCCCCACATCCGCAAGGATTAGGTGCCAGAATGGTTATGACAAATGCCTTAAATGATGCCGGTTTAACGACTTCAGACATTGATTACATCAATGTTCACGGAACTTCTACTCCGTTAGGGGACATCTCTGAAAGCAGGGCCATTGTAGATTTATTTGGAGAAGATGCTTATAAACTAAACATCAGTTCTACAAAATCAATGACTGGACATTTATTGGGTGCTGCAGGCGCGGTTGAAGCTATAGCTACAATTCTTGCAGTGAAAAATGATATTGTTCCACCAACAATCAACCACTTTAATGATGATCCTGAATGTGATCCAAAATTAAATTTCACTTTTAACAAGGCGCAAAAACGCACCATTCGTGCTGCTCAGAGCAATACATTTGGATTTGGTGGTCATAATGCGTCTGTGATTTTCAAGAAGTACGAAGAATAAGAAAGTAATTAATGCCATTATTTAATCTGTATAAGCTTTATTTTTCACCTGATAAAGTCTTTATAAGAAAGTTGAAAAACATTTTAGGCTTTGTGCCTGGAAATGCCGTTTTGTATAAAATGGCATTCAGGCACAGGTCTGTGGCAAAGGTTCTAAAAAATGGAACCCGAAGTAGCAATGAGCGCCTTGAATTCTTAGGTGATGCCATATTGGGCTCCGTAATCGCTGAACTTCTCTTTAAAAGTTACCCTTACAAGGAAGAAGGATTTCTAACAGAAATGCGTTCTAAAATTGTAAACCGTGCTAATTTAAATCAACTTGCCCGCAAAATGGGATTCGATCAGCTGATCGTATTTGATCAAAAAGCCGTTAATGTTCAAACCAAGCATCATTCTATGCTTGGTGATGCCTTTGAGGCTCTTATTGGCGCCATCTATTTAGATAAAGGCTATAATTTCACTAAAGACTTCCTGCTTAAAAGGATTGTTAAACCTTACATTGATATCCACACGCTTGAGCTTACAGAAACTAATTTCAAGAGTAAACTGATCGAATGGTGCCAGCGCCATGGAAAAGACATTACCTTTGATATGATTCAGAATGAAGAAGGCGAAAGCCCTAAACTGTTTACCATTCAGGCTGTTATTGAAGGCGAAAGCTATGGTGTTGGAAGAGATTACAATAAGAAAAACGCTGAAAAATTAGCTGCAGAAAAAACCTGCGAAACACTTTCTATCTAACCTTTCTTAATTTTTTCTGAGCGTATCTGTATATTTTTTGTACGAGTCCCTGATGTGTTTAATGGCATCGTATTGTGTCCAGTTTTTTGCCTTTTCGTACTCAGGCCTGTAGTCCAGCATAAATTTTTCCAAATCCGCCCCTTTCAGGTCAGTATTGTTTTGTATCAAAAACTCGTTAAAGAAACCGTCAATCTTGCTCTGCTGTAATTCGGTTTCATAATAGCGTCCAAATCGTCTGGCATTCTTGGGTGTCCTGCCCAACAGCTCATAAACAGCGGTTAAGGGCTTAAATAAATAAGCAAGGAAAGGTGGTTTACCTTGATAAAAGGAGCCCTTGTTTCTATAATCTGTTTTCAGCTCTTCCAGTTCCTGTTTTTTAGTTTGCCCGCTGATATTTACCTCTTTCAGCATTCTCCCACGTTCCAGGTAAATCAGCATATCCTTGTTACCGGTCACCATAACCTCAGCATCAGAAAACTCTCTTTTAATGACCAAAAGCGTATCTCCCACCGCCGCCTTGATCTGAAACAAACCAAAATCATTGCTCATCACACTGAAGCCGCTTCGCTTATTGATAATTTCTGAGGCCGCAATGCGATTTGAAGTTCCTTTTTCAAATACAACCCCACCCAATAAAAAATCTTGCGCAAAAACACAAGGAGCGGAAATCAGAAAAAATGCCCAAAACAGTACAATATTTAAACAATTAAACTTCATTGTAAGTTATTTATTCATGTAAAATTAACCATTGTTTAGTAATTACCTTAGTTAAAAAAAGTTAAATGGGCAGAGAAAGCCAATAAATTATATCTTTGCACATGATAAAATCAATGACAGGATACGGCCTGGCCTCTACAGATCATCAGAATGTAAAATTCGTTGTAGAGATAAAATCCTTAAATAGTAAGTTTTTAGAGCTTAATCTAAAGCTCCCTAAAGCGTTCTCGGACAAAGAATTGTTATTGCGCAACGTTTGCAGCAAAGAAATAGAACGCGGAAAAGTTAGTGTTTCTATAAATATCGAACGTGGTGAAGAAGCTTTAAAAGGTGCCACCATCAATGCTGCTTTATTGAGTAAATATTACAAGGAGCTGGAAGCAATCAATATCAACCTCGGTGCAAATTCAAGTAATCTTTTGCAAGCTGTACTTAATTTTCCTGACGTAATTAGCTATGTTGAGGATGAGGTAAGTGAAAATGACTGGACTATCCTAAACAATACTTTTAACACAGCCCTGACTGGCTTTAACCGTTTTAGAGAAGACGAAGGAAGCGTTTTAAAAGCGGATTTAGAACTTAGAATTAAAAATATCCTTGGATTTTTTAGCCAGATTGAAGAATTAGAACCCCTTAGAATACCATTAATCAAAGCCCGTTTAAACCAATTTTTAGAAGAAAACGTAGGTAAAATTAACGTTGATCAGAACCGTTTAGAGCAGGAATTGATCTATTATATTGACAAATTAGACATCACCGAAGAGAAGATCCGTTTAAGAAGTCATTGTGATTATTTTACTGACACGCTAAAAAGCAAGGATGCCAATGGTAAAAAACTAGGTTTCATCTCTCAGGAGATTGGCCGCGAGATCAATACCATGGGTGCTAAAGCCAATGATGCCCAGATTCAACAATTGGTTGTTGGAATGAAAGAGGAGCTGGAAAAGATTAAAGAACAATTATTAAACGTTTTGTAAGTACCAATGAAACAAGGTAAACTAATTATATTTTCTGCACCGTCGGGAGCAGGTAAAACCACTATCGTTAAACATTTGCTTACGAAGTTTCCCTCTTTAAGTTTCTCCATTTCTGCCACTACACGCGAGTCTCGTGGTGATGAAAAAAACGAAAAGGATTATTATTTTATTTCTAAAGAAGATTTCCTTCACCGGGTTGCCCGTCAGGAGTTCGTAGAGTTTGAAGAAGTTTACAGCGGAACTTTTTACGGTACTTTAAGGTCGGAAATTCAACGCATCTGGGACAATGACCAGCATGTTATATTTGATATTGATGTTGAAGGTGGTTTACGCTTAAAACGCAAATATGAAAAGGATGCACTAGCTATCTTTGTTCAGCCGCCCTCATTGGAGGTCTTAAAGGAACGTTTAACAGGAAGAGGTACTGATAGTGCCGAAAAGCTTCAGGAACGCTTTACAAAAGCCGAAAAAGAGTTGGCCTATGCTGAAAAGTTTGATGTGATCCTTAAAAACTTCGATTTACATACGGCTTGTCTTGAAGCTGAAAAATTGGTTGGTGATTTTATAAATCAATAGTATAGACTGATGAAAACCGGACTCTTCTTTGGCTCGTTTAATCCCATCCACATTGGCCATTTAATTATAGCCAATTACATGGCCGCTTTTTCCGGGCTTAAAGAAGTATGGCTGGTCGTTTCGCCACATAACCCGTTAAAGAACAAAAACGGCCTTTCGAATATGTACGATAGGCTGGAAATGGCAAAATTAGCGACAGAAACATCCGATCAGATTAAAGTCAGTGATATTGAGTTTAACCTACCCCAGCCCTCTTATACCGTTGATACTTTAACCTATTTACAGGAAAAATATCCAGGAAAAGAGTTTGCGCTGATTATGGGTGCAGATAACCTCGCCTCTTTTAAAAAGTGGAAAAACTACGAGGTTATTTTAAAAAACTACGAGATTTTTGTCTATCCCAGACCGGGGGTAGATTTGACGGAATGGGCAGACCACCCCTCCATCCACATTACAGAAACTCCTCAAATGGACATTTCCTCGACCTTTATCCGTAAGGGGATTGCAGCTGGAAAAAATGTACAGTACTTTGTTCCAGACAAAGTACTTTCATTTATCGACAGCAAAAATATGTACCGCTAGGTTCTGTATATCAAAAATATAGTAGGCTTTTTATGGAGATCAATCCGTTCCTGACGCCACTGACCGATCGACATTGTTTTTACAAATTCATCTTCTCCTGTTAAGTTGCAGGCAATACAAAGTAGGGTTTGTGCGGCTGCATTTTTAAGAATATCTTCGAAAAGGTGGTTGTTGCGGAATGGCGTTTCAATAAACAGCTGGGTTTGTTTTTTAGTCTGCGCCAATTGTTCCAGCTCTTTAATGCGCTTTCCTCTTTCTACCTTATCTATTGGCAGATAACCATTAAAGGTAAAGCTCTGCCCATTAAATCCTGATGCCATTAAAGCCAATAAAATAGAGCTTGGCCCTACTAAAGGCACTACCTTTATACCACGTTTATGTGCTTCCAGAATTACATCCGCACCCGGATCAGCAACTCCCGGACATCCCGCCTCACTCATCAGGCCCACATCTTTTCCAGTCATCAGTTCCTTAAAATAAGGCACCATAGAGTCATTGCGCTTATGTTTTCCATAATCATGGATGGTCAAATCACTTTGCGGAATTTTTATTCCAGCTTCTTTTAAGAATTTACGGGCAGTTTTCTCATTTTCAACAATATAAACACTTAAAGCGTTGATGGTATCTCCAAGAAATGCAGTAAAAGATTTTTGTGCTGCATTTTCTGCCAGAGGAACGGGGATAAGAAATAATGTACCTTTTGTCATTCGTAATTATGATTTTATATGCAAAAGAAGAGAATTATTAGCGGTAAAGCGCACATTTCCTCATTTAAATAGTATAGGCTATAAATAATCTTAATGAACAAACCTGTTTTAATTGTAAGAAAATTCGTAAATTGTATACTGTATTTTTAAATTAAAATAGGCCTAAGCACAAGATAGACAAATTTAATTAGGACACATAGAAACATCGCAATGTAATATTTTAGTGGACATACTAAACTTTTACTTGTTTTTGGAACTCAAATTGATAAGATAAAGGTGTTAGGAAAATTAAAAACCACAAAATGAAAAACATGATCAAATTACCGGCTATAGTACTTGGGCTAATGCTCATGTTAACCGGAACAACACAAAAGGTTATGGCACAAGGAGAAGATGTGTCTTTACAATCTTTTTATGATGACCTCTCTCCTTATGGAACCTGGATTCAAGATCCACAATATGGATACGTTTGGAGACCAGACGTAGAGCAACAGGGAGATTTTAGACCTTATTATACAAATGGACGGTGGGTAATGACCGAATATGGCAATACCTGGGTCTCTAATTACGATTGGGGTTGGGCTCCATTTCACTATGGAAGATGGGTTTATAACCGTTACGGCCAATGGATTTGGATTCCTGATACTGTTTGGGGACCTGCATGGGTAAGTTGGAGAAGTGGTGACGGTTATTATGGATGGGCACCAATGGGGCCTGGCATCGACATCAGCTTTAGCATCCCTGCTTTATGGTGGGTATTTATTCCGCAAAGAAATATCTATGGCAGCAGTTTCCCAAGGTATTATTCGAACAGAAATACAGTTTACATAAACAATACCACCATTATTAATAATACTTATGTACGCAACAGAAGAACTTATTATACTGGTCCAAGAGCTGATGATATCAGACGTGCTACCAGGCAGGATGTAAGGGTTTATAATTTAAATAATACCGGTAGACCGAGCAGAACCAACATTAGTGGAAACAGTCTAAACATTTACACACCAAGACCCAGCAGAGGGAATAATAATGCAAATGCGAGGCCAAAACAAGCTATTCAACAAGAAGGAGCTACTGTGATAAGAGGTACCAGAAACCCTGGCGGTAATGGAGCGCCAGCAACAGGTCGTCCTTCGAGAGGTGAAAATCAAGGAAATACAAATAGGCCGGGTGTTACACCTCCAACTGGAACTACAAGACCTGGACAAGGCAACAATACAAGGCCTGGCAGACCTGAGATGCCTCACAATCCGGGAACGACTCAACCTCAAAGGCCACAAGTAGAGCGTCCAGTACGTCAGGAACAAGCGCCTGTGCAACAGCCTCAACCACAGCCGCAGCCAAGGCCGCAAGTAACTCACCCGCAAAGGCCGCAACAGCCTCAGCGTCAAGAAAGCAGACCGGCTCCACAGCCGCAGCAGCAAAGACCTGAAGCACCGCGTCCACAAAGACAGGAACAACCTCAACGTCAGGAAAGCAGACCAGCACCTCAGCCGCAGCAACAAAGGCCAGAAGCACCGCGCCCACAAAGACAGGAGCAACCTCAGCCACAGCAACAAAGACCGGAGCGAGTACAGCCCCAACAACAACCTCAAAGAAGTAATGACGGTAGAGGTAACCAAGGTGGCGGGGAAAGACCAACACGTACTGGAAGAGAGTAGCCGAACAAATCATTTTTATTATAATTGGGTGCCCCAACCAGGGCACCTTTTTATTTGCCAAACGCTCAAAATATCAAAATGCGTATTAAAATTTCACTGATCAATGCCATTAATTTATTTATTGGAAATTGTGTTTATTTTAAATATTCTATTTATCTTTAAACAAACACCATAGCTCTATAAATAAGGGCAAACCAAAAAGATTAATCAAACAAAAACAACTAAAAAAAAGCCAATGAAATAAAGAAACAGCACAACATATCACTTACTTCTTAATGAGGTATTAATTAGAGTCTCACCTCTCAAATTCTGACAACAGTGAACTGAGACAATAGATTAATGCCCGTAACAAATATTGTTGTACTTTTGAAGGTGCACTATAGCGTTATGGGCTCTATTGTAATCCGTAGGTTCAAGGCCGTCAGAAGCACGAGAGGATATGGTTTTACATTGAGCCTGCTATAGTTCACCTTCGTTTCATTTAAGAAATGAAGGTTAGGACAAGCAAACCTAAACCCCCGGAGACTCATTTTTTTAACTTTAAAAATGAGCATATGAATCACGAACAGTATCTACACAAAAGACCATCCGGCACCAAAGCTGAGCAACAAGCCGTTGCCAACGAAGTCTTAAAATCTTTTTTTGCTGATTATTCACTCGACGATAGTCTTGATTACCTTCGCCAAATGATAAAACAAAGCTTTTATACTAAAAAAGAATTTTTAAACAATGTAGAACGAGCTAATTTGATCGCCTTCTATGAACATCTTCATCCTATGATTATGGCAACAAGCATCCTCTATGAAAACAAATAGACTCTACATCTATCGAAATCGGTAATTGGCTATAGCACACCCATTGTCCTCACATAACCCACACATCCTTTACAAAAAAGTACCCATTTTTGGGTTTGGTGTGAAGGATGTGTGGACCACGTGGAATACCCAGGCTCTTATTTTTATATATTATAATTATCTTTGCAGCCGCGTTGAACGCACAGGCTTAATTCTTTATGATTCACCCAGAAATAGAAAAACGAAAAACATTTGCCATTATCAGTCACCCCGATGCCGGTAAAACAACCCTAACAGAGAAATTCCTGCTTTTTGGCGGTGCCATTAATACGGCTGGAGCGGTAAAACGCAACAAGGCCAACCAAAGCAATACTTCCGATTTTATGGAAATTGAAAAACAGCGTGGTATCTCTGTAGCCACTTCTGTAATGGGGTTTGAATACAGCGGCAAGCGTATCAATATTTTAGATACGCCAGGCCACAAAGATTTTGCGGAAGACACTTACCGTACCTTATCAGCAGTAGACAGCGTAATTCTTGTTGTGGATTGTGTAAAAGGGGTTGAGGAGCAAACAGAAAAGCTAATGTCTGTTTGTAGAATGCGGAACACTCCGGTAATCATTTTTATCAATAAAATGGACCGTGAAGGTAAAGATACCTTCGATTTGTTAGACGAGATTGAAAGTAAGTTAAACATTAGCCTTTGTCCTTTATCCTGGCCAATTGGTCAGGGGCATACTTTTAAAGGCGTATACAGCATATACAACAAACATTTAAACCTGTTTGAACCTGATAAATCAAAAATCAGTGCTCCGGTAATTGAAGTTAACGACCTTAATGATGAAAACCTGAATAAGTTTTTAAAACCGAAGGAACTTGATGGTTTAAAAAGTGATTTGGAGCTTGTACACGGCGTTTATGGCGACCTTGACAAAAGCATGTATATTGAAGGATTGTTAGCACCAGTATTTTTTGGTAGTGCCATCAATAACTTTGGTATCAAAGAATTGCTGGATACCTTTATCAATATTGCCCCAAGTCCAAAAGGACGTGAGGCCGAACAAAGGGAGGTGGCCGCAGAAGAAAAGAACTTTTCGGGATTTGTATTTAAAATCCACGCCAACCTAGATCCAAAACACAGAGATAGAATTGCCTTCTTAAGGGTTTGTTCGGGCAAGTTTGAGCGTAATAAATTTTATTACCACACTCGTCAGGATAAGAAACTGAAATTCTCTAACCCGATGGATTTCATGGCCAACGAAAAAAGCATTGTTGAAGAAGCATGGCCGGGTGATGTGGTAGGTCTTTATGACAGTGGAAACTTTAAAATAGGCGACACGCTTACTGAAGGCGAGAAACTTCAATTTAAGGGCATTCCTAGCTTCTCTCCCGAAATATTTAAGGAGTTGGAGAACAGAGACCCATTAAAAACAAAACAGCTGGAGAAAGGCATACAACAGCTTACTGAGGAAGGGGTAGCGCAATTGTTTATCATGCAACCTGGAAATCGTAAGGTGGTTGGAGCTGTAGGTGAGCTTCAATTTGAAGTAATTGCCTTCCGTTTGGAGCATGAGTATGGTGCTAAAGCGGCATTTAGAATGCTTAGTTACACCCGTTCCAACTGGGTAACTTCGAAAGACAAGACTAAACTTGCTGAATTCCTGAAAAGGAAACAAGCGCATATTGGTGAAGACAAAGATGGTAACCCGGTTTATCTTGCTGACAATGAGTTCATGATCAATATGACCATGCGAGATTATCCTGATATTGAATTCCATAAAACATCGGAGTTTAAATAACAAAAGGGGCGCTATCACAAGAAATGATAGCGGCCCTCTTTTATGACAATATAATCCCGCTACGCTAACAATTTCGCGATAGCCTGATGTGTTTTCTCAAATTTAAACTGCGACAACACCTCTGTCATCATGCCTTCAATCTCTGCATTGCAAAGGTTTCCTATACTTCCTTCATGGGTATGGTGTACCGCTTTTCCAGGAGCAAAAGTGCCATTATCAATAGATTCGCCAACTATTTTATATGCTTCTCTAAAGGGAGTACCATTTAACGCCAGCTCATTTACCACTTCTACGCTAAACAAGTAAGCATACTTTTTATCATCCAGAATATTGTCTTTTACGGTAATATTTTGAAGCATAAAAGTGGTCATTTCCAGACATTCGTTTAATGAGGTGATTGCAGGGAAAAGATTCTCTTTTAACAGCTGCAAATCGCGATGATACCCTGAAGGCAGGTTGGTTATCATTAAAGCAATCTCATTTGGCAATGCCTGGATC
Source organism: Candidatus Pedobacter colombiensis (assembly GCA_029202485.1). Classification (NCBI taxonomy): domain Bacteria; kingdom Pseudomonadati; phylum Bacteroidota; class Sphingobacteriia; order Sphingobacteriales; family Sphingobacteriaceae; genus Pedobacter; species Candidatus Pedobacter colombiensis. The sequence goes on from CP119313.1 coordinate 5,004,474, forward strand.
TTATTGCAACGTGAGCGGATCAGCTCAAATACATCCGGGTTCTTTTTGTGCGGCATAATGCTCGACCCCGTAGTCAATTCGTCAGGGAAGCTGATAAACCCAAAATTCTGATTGATGAACAGACAAACATCCATCGCCATTTTTGCTAAAGATGCAGCAACAGACGACATGGCCTGTGCCAAAATTCTTTCTGTTTTGCCCCTGCCCATCTGTGCGTAAACCACATTATAATTTAAGCGTTCAAAGCCCAGCAAAGCAGTGGTCATCGTTCTGTTTAACGGAAACGAAGAACCATAACCGGCAGCAGAGCCCAAAGGATTTTTGTTGCAGATTTTCCAGGCAGCCAGCATCAGCTCCATATCATCCACCAGACTTTCGGCATAAGCACCAAACCATAAGCCGAACGAAGAAGGCATGGCGATTTGTAAGTGCGTATATCCCGGCAACAATTTATCCTTGTGAGTATTACTTAACGAAATCAACTGTCCGAACAACACATTGGTATTGCCCACCATCTCTTCGATACAGCTTCTGAAATATAGTTTCAGATCAACCAAGACCTGATCATTACGTGAGCGTCCGCTATGTATTTTTTTACCTGCATCCCCTATTCTTTGGGTAAGCAACCACTCTACCTGCGAGTGTACATCTTCAACCGTATCTTCAATAACGAACTTTCCGGCCGCTATTTCAGCATAAATATTTTTAAGTTCTTTTTGGATCTCTGCAAGTTCATCTGCGGTAAGCAAACCTATGCTTTCCAGCATTTCTACGTGCGCAAGAGAGCCTAAAACATCAAAAGCTGCCATTTCCAAATCCAGCTCCCTGTCTTTACCCACCGTAAAGGTTTCAATATCCTTATTTACATCAATATTTTTTTGCCAGATCTTCATGTATCAATTTTTAAAATTTAATCTACTTGCCCCCAACTACCGATTTCAGCATTGCGATATAAAGCTCAATACCTTCTTCAACTTCATTCACATACACATATTCATCAGCCATGTGCGACCGGGCAGAGTCGCCGGGACCGACCTTTACCGAAGGAATACTTAATAAAGCCTGATCAGATGTTGTTGGCGAACCATAAGTAGTACGGCCTAAGGCAAGTCCTGCCTGCACAATTGGATGTGCTTTATCAATAGATGAAGGTTTCAACCTTATCGAACGAGGCTCCACATCGCAATCCACATTTGTACGGATGATCTTTAACACTTCCTCATTTGTATAAGCATCTGTTACCCGCACATCAACTGTAAAAGTACAGGTAGCAGGTACAACATTGTGCTGAGAACCGGCATTGATAATGGTAACGGACATTTTTAAAGGGCCGAACATGTCAGACACTTTAGAAAAACGATAGTTACGGAACCATTCGATATCCTTTAATGCTTTGTAAATGGCATTATCGCCCTCTTCACGTGCCGCGTGACCTGCTTTTCCATGAGCGGTACAATCCAATACCAACAATCCTCTTTCGGCAATCGCCAGATTCATCTGTGTAGGCTCACCCACAATGGCAAACTCCAGCTCGCCTAAATCAGGAAGCACGCACTCTAAACCATCATTACCTGATATCTCTTCCTCGGCTGTAGTAGCCAAACAAATGTTATAATTTAATCCTTCCTGATCATAATAATAAAGAAAGGTCGCTATAAGCGATACGAGGCATCCTCCGGCATCATTACTACCTAGCCCATACAATTTACCATCTTCAACCGCTGCGTCGTAAGGATTGCGCGTATAGCCCGAATTTGGCTTTACGGTATCATGGTGCGAATTTAACAGCACCGTCGGCTTAGCCGCATCAAAATGCTTGTTATATGCCCATATATTATTCAGCTTGCGATTGGTTTTTATATTTCTCTGCTGCAAAAAAAGCTCAATCGCATCAGCTGTTTTATCCTCCTCCTTACTAAAGGATTGAATACTGATCAATTGTTTCAGCAACTCTAAACTATCGTTTTGCAGTTCCGCTATCATCATATCTATTCTTTTGTATATAAAGCACCTGCTTTATTTGCTGAGAGTTTAATTCCTTTTATTAATGATGAGCTGAAGCCATTGTGCTCCATCTCGTTTAATCCAGCTATGGTACAGCCCTTAGGCGAAGTTACCTTATCAATTTCCTGCTCTGGATGTGATTGCATCAGCAACAACAGATCGGCAGCACCTTTAGCGGTTTGCACCGCCATTTTTAATGCTTCATCGGCATGGAAACCAATCTCTACTCCACCTTGCGATGCCGCTCTGATGGCTCTTAAAAAGAAGGCGATCCCACAAGCACATAAAGCTGTGGCCGAGGTCATCAGATCTTCGTTGATTTTAACCACAGAACCTACGGTTTCAAACATTCTGGTTACCTCTTCAACATTCTCTGTGGTCGCATTATCTGTAGCCACACAGGTCATAGACTGTCCAATAGCGATTGCAGTATTGGGCATCGCCCTGATCACCTGTACATTTTCACCTAATTTGCTTCTGATGTCTATACAGCTTACGCCCGATGCAACAGAGATAAACACTTGTTTTTTAGCATCGACAACGGATTCTATTTGTGATAACAAGTTGTTCAATTGTTGCGGCAATACAGCTAAAACAACAATATCGGCATTTGTAACTACGGCAGCATTGTCATCACTAACCACAAAACCTTGCTCGGCCAGTGCGCTTAACCCCGAAATATTTCTTCTGGTTAAACTGATCTGTCCGGGTTCTGCATAATTAGATTTAACTAAACCTTTGGCTAAAGAAATGCCAATGTTTCCGCTTCCTAAAATTGCAATGCTACCTTTAAACTTGTTCATAATTATTTAATTAATCTGGTTCCGAAATTATTCCCATTAATCTTTGGCAATTCATCTGCTTTTCCAATATAAACAGCAGATACGCCGCTTTTTATGGCTTCAAAGGCATTATGCAATTTAGGAATCATTCCTCCAGAAACCACACCTTCATTTTTTAAAGTGTCAAATTGCTCCATCTTTATCTCTGTCACCAATGAATTGTCGTCGTCTATATCGCGCATTACCCCCCGTTTTTCAAAGCAATAGATCAATGAAGTTTCATATAAGTCAGACATGGCAACTGCCACTGCCGAAGCGATGGTATCTGCATTGGTATTTAAAAGCTGTGTTTCCCCATCATGTGTGATGGCACAAAGTACAGGTACCAATCCGGCGTTCAACAAGCTAGACAGCGTTTTAGTGGAAACAGATGAAGCATCCAGATCACCCACAAAACCATAATCAATATCCTTTACAGGCCGCTTCACGGCTTTTATAATGTTGCCATCTGCACCGGTAAGTCCTATTGCATTACAACCTTTTGCCTGTAACTGGGCTACCATATTTTTATTGATTAGTCCAGCGTACACCATAGTTACCACACGGAGTGTTTCTATATCGGTAATGCGTCTACCCTCAACCATTTTGGCTTCTACACCAAGCGAAACGCCCAATTCTGTAGCGATCTTTCCACCACCATGAATTAAAATCTTGTCGCCCGGAAGCGCAGTGAAGTCCAGTAAAAACTGATGCAGCTTTTCCGAATCATCAATTACATTACCACCAATTTTAATTACGTTGAGCTTCTTCTTCATAAGCCTTATAGTTTTTCAAGCATTTGCTTTAACACGGCCTGCGCTGCCCATAAGCGATTTCCCGCTTCATGGATCACCAATGAGTTAGGTCCATCCAATATTTCTGATGAAAGCTCTAAATCGCGGCGAACCGGCAAACAATGCATTACTTTGGCATTATTAGTCCTCTTTAATTTATCATTGTTTAACATCCAACCTTCAGGGTAGGTAAGCACTTTACCATATTCCTTATAGCTAGACCAGTTTTTCACGTAAATATAATCTGCACCAGCCAGAGCCTCATCCAGGTCATGGGTAATATAAGCTCCTGGAGTAAAATCCTCATTTAACTCATAACCCTTAGGCTGCGCAATGGAAAAATCAAGCATTCCTTCTTGCTGAGCTTTACACATCCATTCGGAAAAAGAGTTAGGAACTGCTTGTGGCAATGCTTTAATGTGTGGTGCCCATGCCAAAACAACTTTAGGCTTAGTGGTTTGATTCCAGGTTTCTTGTATCGTAACCAGATCTGCCAAACTTTGCAGAGGATGGCGGGTAGCACTTTCCAGACTCAGTACCGGAACCTTGCAATATTTTATAAATTTATTGAAAAAGTCTTCGTTATAATCCTCCTCACGGTTCAACAATTTAGGAAAGGAACGCAAACCAAGTACATCACAATACTGCCCCATTACGGCTGCAGCCTCACGAATATGCTCTACGGTAGTTCCATTCATTACGATACCATCTTGTGTTTCCAATGCCCAGCCTTCCTTATCCATGTTCATCACCATCACATTCATCCCTAAATTAAGGGCTGCCTTTTGGGTGCTTAAACGGGTACGTAAGCTTGGGTTTAAAAAAACCAGTCCAAGGGTTTTATTTTTACCCAGGTGCTGGTGTGCGTAAGGGCTTTCCTTAAGTGCCAATGCGTCTTTAACCAATTGGCTGATGTCTTGCACATCATTTACTGAGGTGAATTGGTTCATCCTTTTAAAGCGGTTTTAAAGTCATTCAAAAATTGATCTGCCAGATCTTTAGTTAAATTTAAAGCAGGCAACAGTCTGATTACATTAGGCTTTGCCTCTCCAGTAAAGATTTTATACTTAAATAGTAAGTCTTTTTTTACGTTCGACAAGTTTTCCGGCAGTTCTATTCCGATCATTAAACCACGTCCACGCACTTCAACGATCTCTTCTATTTGCTTTAATTCATTAATCAGATAAGTACCTACTTCTTCGGCATTTTCTAACAGGTTATCCTGCTCAATGATTTCTAAAACTGACAATGCAGCTGCGCAAGCCAAATGGTTACCACCAAAAGTTGTTCCCAGCATCCCATGCCAAGGTTTAAACTTAGGTGCAATAGAAATCCCTCCTATCGGGAAACCATTGCCCATACCCTTTGCCATGGTATAGATATCGGCATCAACCCCGGCATAATCATGTGAGTAGAATTTACCTGTTCTGCCATAACCACACTGTACACTATCAGCAATGTACACTGCGTTGTATTGATCGCAAAGTGAACGGATCTTTTGCAGAAAGCTTACAGAAGCTTCTTTAATACCGCCAACCCCTTGTATTCCCTCAATAATTACTGCTGCAATTTCATTTCCATGCTCCGCAAAAGTGTTAGCCAAAGCGGCCTCATCATTATGTGGCAAGAAAATAATGTTATTTGTTTCGTTTACAGGTGCAATGATTTTAGGATTGTCAGTTGCTGCAACTGCTAAAGAGGTTCTGCCATGAAAAGCACCTTTAAAGGCAATCACCTTTTTTCTTCCATTGTAAAAAGAAGCCAGTTTCAGCGCATTTTCATTCGCTTCAGCTCCCGAATTACATAGGAACAACTGGAAATCGGTCTTCCCCGAAACTTTGCCAAGCTTTTCGGCTAACTGGGTTTGTAAAGGAATAACTACAGAATTGGAATAAAAGCCTACTTTATTGAGTTGATCTGTTAAGCGTTTTACATAGTGTGGATGGGTATGACCAATAGAAATTACGGCATGACCGCCATACAGATCTAAATATTCCTGACCATTTGCATCCCATACTTTACTACCTGATGCTTTTACAATTTCTATATTATTTAATGGATATACGTCGAATAAGTTCATTTTCTTAAAGGTTTTGCCGAAGTGCTTACTTCGGCGTTGAATAAATAATTTAATTAATCAGAATGGAGCGGTTAACTTAAAATGCTACAGCTTTTAGCCGGAGCCCTTCGGTCTCTTCCAATCCAAACATTAAATTCATATTCTGCACCGCTTGTCCGCTTGCACCCTTTAATAAATTATCTATTATACTTACAATAAACAGCTTAGCACCATGCTTTTCTACATGCACCAATGCCTTATTGGTATTTACCACTTGTTTTAAATCGATATTCTTTTTGCTCACATGCGTGAAAGGATGTGCAGCATAATAATCCTGATAAATACGTTGTGCTTCTTCGGTTGTCAAGTCGCTTTCCAAATACATTGCGGCTAAAATCCCTCTTGCAAAATCACCACGTTGCGGGATAAAGTTAATCACCTGATCAAACTTTTTGTTGAGCTGTTTAAGGCTCTCACCGATTTCATTTAGATGCTGATGTTCGAAGACTTTATAAACGGACAGGTTATTGTTACGCCAGCTAAAATGCGCTGTTGTAGACAAGCTCTGCCCTGCACCGGTAGATCCCGTTGTAGCGTTGATATGTATTTCGCTTTTAAGCAAACCTTTTGCCGCCAGCGGAAGTAAGCCCAACTGAATGCAGGTAGCAAAACAGCCCGGGTTAGCAATAAAACTACTCTCCTTTATGGCTTCTCTGTTCAGCTCCGGCAAACCGTAAGCCCAACGGGTACCCGCATTGGCTTTTAGTCTGAAATCCTGACTTAAATCAATGATTTTAATTGCTTTATTAATGTCGTTACTTTCCAAAAACTCCTTTGCAGCCCCATGTCCAACACACAAAAACAACACATCAATATCGGACGAAAGTGAATTGGTAAAACGTAAGTCTGTATCGCCATACAAATCGGCATGAACAGCAGAAACCGGGTTTCCGGCATTGCTGTTGCTATGTACAAATTTAATCTCTACAGAAGGGTGATTGATTAGAATGCGAAGTGTTTCGCCTCCAGTATACCCTGCACCACCAACTATACCTGCTTTAATCTTCATGACTATTTACTTTATGCCAGATCATTACCTGGTTACCAAAAATCTTAGAAAATCCTTTTACATCCTCACCGCTCCAGGCGTTGTTCATTTCGCCATAGCTGCCAAATTTATTGCTCATCAAGTCATGCTCAGACTCAATACCAATAATATTGAAACGGTAAGGTAGCAATTCTACGAATACTTTCCCACTAACTACTTTTTGAGTGTCGGTTAAGAAGGCTTCGATGTTGCGCATAATTGGATCGTGAAACTGTCCTTCGTGCAGCCAGTTGCCATAGAAACCAGACAATTGCTCTTTCCAGGAAAGTTGCCATTTGGTTAAAGTATGTTTTTCGAGGGTATGGTGAGCTTTGATGATCACAATTGGCGCTGCTGCTTCAAAACCCACACGTCCTTTTATACCAATAATGGTATCTCCAACGTGGATATCTCTGCCAATACCATAAGGTTGTGCAATGGCCTGCAATTTTTGAATGGCCTGAACAGGCGCTAAAGTTTCGCCATCAAGAGCCACTAACTCTCCTTTTTCAAAAGTCAATTCAATTTTACGGGATTTTGTTTCCGAAACTTGTGTAGGCCATGCTTCTTCTGGTAAAGTCTCATTAGAAGTTAATGTTTCTTTTCCCCCTACTGAAGTTCCCCATAATCCTTTATTGATTGAATATCTCGCTTTTTCGGCGCTATATTCCACACCATGAGCATTCAGGTATTCTATTTCCGCTTCGCGGGATAATTTTAAATCTCTGATTGGCGTAATGATCTCTACGTTAGGAATGATGATATTAAAGATCATATCAAAACGTACCTGATCGTTACCTGCTCCTGTACTTCCATGAGCTACATAATCAGCACCAATCTTTTTTACATAATTAGCAATGGCAGTTGCCTGACTTACACGCTCTGCGCTTACAGAAAGTGGATAGGTAGCGTTTTTCAATACGTTACCAAAAATCAGGTATTTAATACAACCGTTATAATAATTTGTAGTTTCATCAACTACAGCATGAGAAGCTACACCAAGGGCGTAAGCACGCTTTTCAATTTCCTGTAACTCTTCCTCAGAAAATCCACCTGTATTTACAATTACAGAATGAACCTCAAGTCCACGGTCCTGAGCAAGGTAAATACAACAAAACGAGGTATCTAAACCTCCGCTAAAAGCTAAAACAACTTTCTTCTTCATCTTAATATGACAGCTATTTAAATAAAATACTAAACAATAGAAACAGGGATTTCAGGCCCTTTTTATTATGGGGCTTTGATTTAAGCACTAACCTTTGCTTAATGCGCATAAAACGCTCGTACAGCTTAGGCTTTTTGTGCAGCTCTTCAGCAAATTTCTTTGCCACGTCGTGCTTTTGTGCTACAGGATCGTACAGCATTGCGGTACACATACAGTTTTTACGTTCCTTCATTTTTAATATTTCGAAGTTAACGCAACTTTGGCAACCTTTCCAAAATTCTTCATCCTGGGTAAGTTCGGAATAAGTAACCGGCTCGTAGCCAAGATCAGAATTGATCTTCATTACGGCAAGGCCTGTTGTTAAACCAAATATCTTAGCCTTCGGATACTTTTGTCGGGAAAGTTCAAAGATTTTTTCCTTAATGGCATGGGCTAAGCCTGCCTTACGGTATTTAGGACTAACGATAAGTCCTGAGTTGGCCACGAACTGCCCGTGAGTCCATGTTTCTATGTAGCAGAACCCTGCCCATGAGCCATCTTTATGAAATGCAATAACGGCTTTACCATCCGCCATTTTCCCTGCCACGTACTCCGGAGAGCGCTTAGCGATACCTGTACCTCGTGCTTTCGCCGATTCAGCCATCTCTTCACAGATTTCTTCTGCAAAGACACGATGTTCAGGAAGTGCAACCTGCACTATAAAATCGTTTATATTCATTAATATGATAACGAAAAAATATAAATGTTCTGATTAATTGTTTTTTGAGAGGCAATCCTCTTCGTAAATGGCCTGATATAAGGGATTTACTCAGATCCGCGGCGTATAGGTTTGCCGGTTCGTAGTCACAAAAAACACGGGTTGTAAACGTTCAATAAACAGACTTCTTGAAGCAATATTCTTTGCTTCAACAATAGAAAGTTTATGCGTTGCGTGTTTGATCATTTTCTGTTTATAATAATTATTTGAATGAGTTGAGGCGCAAAGGTTTAAATAAATATTGAGTTGTGCAATACGTTTTTAATTTTTTTACATTTTTATAATGAAAAAATGCTTTTAATTTAATGGCATGAAAAAGTGCCTCATCATCCTATGCCTCATCATCCCAAGAGTGGTTTTGTCGCAAGACATCAAACTTACCAGGGCAATTCTGGATACACTCACCTCCAAAACGATGTGGGGAAGAGGCTATACCCACAATGGGCTTGGGAAGGCTGCCGATTATATCAGCGCTCAATTTAAGACATACGGGCTTAGTCCGATGGGCGGAAAAACATTTAAGCAGGACTTCTCTTTCTCTGTAAATACCTTTCCGGGTAATATGGAACTCAAAATAAATGGCAAATCGCTTGTCGCCGGGAAGGAGTTTATTGTAATGCCCGAAAGCATGGGAAGCGTAGCAAGTGGCAAGCTGGAACAAAAAGACAGCACGGTATTTATTTCATCGACGGATAGGCTTGTGCTGGTTTTGAAAGATAAACTAACCTGGTCGGTAAGCAACAAAGTGGCCGACTATACGGGTATCGAAGTACTTAAAAAGGCCACAACCATACCGGAAACCTTTGATATAAATATCGAAAACCGCTTTATCCCGGAATTTAAAACGGCAAACATTTGTGGGCTGGTCAGAGGAACCATGCGGCCCGACTCCTTAATTGTACTGACGGCACACTATGATCATTTAGGCGGAATGGGGAATACAACTTATTTTCCCGGAGCAAATGACAATGCCAGTGGGGTTTCCTTTTTGATGAGTATGGCTAAACATTATGCGGCTAATCCAGCCCCCTACACCATGGCATTTATTTGCTTTTCGGCCGAAGAACCCGGTCTGATCGGCTCGCAATACTTTACGGAACATCCACTTATTGAACTGAATAAAATCCGCTTTTTAGTTAACCTCGATATGGTTGGAACCGGAGAAACGGGCATTACCGTAGTTAATGCAACTGAATACCCAAAAGAGTTTGCTCTGCTAAACCAGGTTAATGATGCCCATCATTACCTCGCAAAGATTAATTCCAGAGGTAAGGCGGCAAATAGCGACCACTACTTTTTTTCGGAAAAAGGGGTTCCTGCTTTCTTTATTTATACTACCGGAGGTATAAGTGCATACCATGATGTTTTTGATCGTCCTGATAGTCTTCCTTTCACTAAATACAACGATCTTTTTAAGCTGTTTGTCGATTTTAACAACAAACTCATGCAGTAATGCTTCTTTTTCATTTTATTCGGCATAGTTTAAACCAATTTCCTTTAATTTCGTTGTTAATAAAAAAACAACCTGATTATGTTCGATAAATTGATGGCGGCACAACAAAAAGCCGATGAAATAAAAAAACGTCTGGATACAATTTCTGTTTATGGTGAAGTTGAAGGCGGTGCAATACGTATTACTGCTACGGCAAATAAAGCGATTACCAGTGTAGAGATTAATGATGACTTTTACAAGCAAGCTGATAAAGAAGAGCTGGAAGAGCTACTGCTTACGGCCATAAACAAGGCCCTTACTCAGGCTGATCAGGTAAGCGCCACAGAAATGCAGGCTGCGACCAAAGATATGTTGGGTGGACTTGGTGGTATGTTTGGACAATAATACTCACGCTTAATAACTAAATACAGATGAAGTATACTTATTATGGCCAATCCTGCTTTCTGCTTGAAGCTGATGGCAAAAAGTTTCTTTTTGATCCTTTTATTACGCACAACCCTCTGGCTAAACATATTGATATCAAAAGCATTGAAGCCGATTATATCCTGGTTAGCCACGGGCATGGGGACCATGTCGCCGATCTGGTAGAAATTGCAAATCAGACCAAAGCACAGGTAATTGCGATGGTTGAGGTTGCCGGCTGGATCAGAAAACAGGGTGTACAAAATGTAACTGATGTAAATTTTGGCAAAGCTAAATTTGACTTCGGAACATTGCGCACTGTCTGGGCAACGCATTCCAGCAGCAATCCGGATGGTAGTTATGGTGGTAATCCTGCCGGTTTTGTATTGGAACTGGAAGGGCAAACGATATACTATGCCGGAGATACTGCACTAACTATGGAGATGAAAATCCTTGCTGACTTATATCATATGAATTATGCCATTCTTCCTATTGGCGGTCATTATACCATGGATGCTGACGATGCAGTTGTAGCAGCAAAATACCTTAACTGCGATGAAGTAATTGGCGTACATTACAATACTTTCCAGCCAATTCAGATAGATACTGAAGCAGCAACGGCTAAATTTAAAAGAGAAAATAAGACGTTACTTTTACCGGAAATTGGTGAAACAATTGAGCTTTAATTGTAAAATACCTATTCAAAAAAGAGCCAGCATCATGATTTATGATGCTGGCTCTTTTTTGTACGTGTGTCATTCAGAATAACCAACGCTTAATGTGCCGCTAACCAATTCACCCCCTCACCAATCTCTATTTCAATTGGCACGGTAGTTTTAATTGCGGTCTTCATTCGATGTGTAATGATCTCTTTCATTGCTGCTACTTCTGTCTTCAGCACATCAAACACCAACTCATCATGTACCTGCATGGTCATTTTAGACTGCAAGCCTTGCGCCTGAATATCCTTATGGATATTAATCATAGCTACCTTGATCATATCCGCAGCAGAACCTTGTATCGGTGCATTGATCGCATTTCGCTCTGCAAAACCACGAACCGTCTGATTAGCCGAATTGATATCACGCAAATACCTTCTTCTGCCTAGAATTGTTTCTACGTATCCATTTTCACGCGCAGCGTGCATGGTGTCGGCCATATATCTTTTGATACCCGGATATTGAGTGAAATATTGATCTATAATCGCTGCTGCCTCTTTTCTTGGTATGCCAAGGTTCTGTGACAATCCAAAAGCAGATTGCCCATATATGATCCCAAAGTTTACCGCTTTGGCATTACGACGCTGTGTTGCGTCTACTTCTTCAATAGAAAGACCATATACTTTAGCTGCTGTCGCAGTGTGAATGTCTATCCCCTTATCAAAAGCCTCCAACATGTTCTCTTCTTTACTGATCTCTGCAATAATGCGGAGTTCTATCTGCGAATAATCCGCAGAAAGGAGGATATGATCTTCATCCCTGGCAATAAATGCTTTACGCACTTCCCTACCACGCTCTGTACGGATCGGGATGTTCTGCAGGTTAGGGTTATTTGAACTTAACCTTCCTGTTGCAGCCACAGCTTGATTATAACTGGTATGCACACGTCCCGTTTTAGGGTTTACCAACAAAGGTAAAGCATCTACATAGGTTGATTTTAGCTTTTGCAACTGACGGAAATCCAGAATATCCTGAACGATGTCGCTTTTATGTGCCAAGGCCAACAACACATCCTCTCCGGTTTGATATTGCCCGGTTTTGGTCTTTTTAGCTTTAGGATCAAGCTGTAGTTTATCAAAAAGCACCTCTCCCAATTGCTTTGGTGAGGCCAGGTTAAACTTAATGCCACATTTATCGTATACATTCTGTTCAAACCTTCTAATATCCAGCTCCAGCTCTTTAGAGTAATTGATCAGGGTATCCATATCAATCCTTACCCCTTCTTTTTCCATATCAGCAAGTACATAAATCAAAGGATTTTCTACTTCTGTTGCTAATTTTTCGGCGTTTAGCTCTTTTAGTAATGGTGTAAAAAAATTGGCCAGCTGTAAGGTTACATCTGCGTCTTCCGCGGCATAATCTACCACCTGCTCTACCGGAACATCACGCATATTACCCTGCCCCTTACCTTTTGCTCCAATTAAGGTGGTGATTGAAATTGGCGAATAATTTAAATAATTCTCCGACAGTACATCCATATTGTGTCTGGTGTCCGGGTCTATCAGGTAGTGTGCCAACATGGTATCAAACAACCTTCCCTTTAAAGAGATGCCATACCATTTCAGGATCAGCATATCATATTTAATATTCTGCCCTATTTTTACAATGTTCTCATTTTCCAATACGGGTTTAAACTCGTCAACAATCTGTTGTGCACCTTCCTTATTGGCAGGCACAGGCACATAATAACCTTCGCCCGGTTTAATACTAAAGGATATCCCCACTAAATCGGACAGATTCGCATCTGTTCCGGTGGTTTCCGTATCAAAAGAGATCCTTTCCTGCTGCTGTAAAAGCTCAATTAATGACTTACGCAATTCAGGGGTATCGGCTAACTTATAATCATGTGGTGTATTTTCTATGGTTTTAAGTGGCACCATTTCATGTTGAGGTGGTGGCGGTGGACTAACCACCACTTGAACACTTCTTACAGGTTCACCTACAGCATTACCAAAAAGGTCTGTTTGTTGAGCAACTACTGTAGTGCCTCCTCTATTAAAATCATCGCCAAATACTCTTTTTCCAATGGTTCTAAATTCCAATTCGGCAAATAGAGGCTCCAACAATTCACGGCTGGGCGTTTCTACTTCTAATGCCGTTTCATCAAATTCTACCGGAACATTTAATAGAATTGTCGCCAGTTTTTTAGACAACAGCCCTTGCTCTGCGAAGGTTTCTACATTTTCCCGTTGCTTACCCTTCAATTCATGGGAATGCGCAATGATGTTTTCTACCGAACCATATTGCTTGATCAATGATTTGGCTGTCTTTTCTCCAATTCCAGGAATGCCGGGGATATTGTCGACCGCATCTCCCCAAAGCCCTAAAATATCGATAACTTGTTCTACGTTTTCAACTTCCCATTTCTCCAACACTTCCTTTACGCCCAGGATCTCCATTTCATTACCCATTCGTGCCGGCTTATAAATAAAGATATTTTCTGTCACCAATTGGGCAAAATCCTTATCCGGGGTCATACAAAATACCTGGAAACCTTTTTGTTCAGCCTCTTTAGCCAAAGTACCGATGATATCATCTGCCTCATAGCCGTCTTTTGTAATTACGGGAATTCTAAATCCTTCTATGAGTTTAAAAACATAGGGTAAGGCCGCCGAAAGATCCTCGGGCATAGACTGACGATGTGCTTTATAAGCCTCAAAATCGGTATGTCTTTCGGTAGGTGCCGCGGTATCAAAAACTACGGCGATATGTGTTGGATTCTCCTTTTTAAGTATTTCCATTAGGGTATTGGCAAAACCCATCACGGCCGAAGTGTTGACTCCTGCTGAAGTAAATCTGGGGTTTTTACTCAATGCAAAATGTGCCCTGTAAATCAGCGCCATACCGTCAAGAAGAAAAAGTCGTTTCATATTTTTTATTTAAAATTACTCGGATAAAGGTAACAATACTCCGTTGGACCACAACAAAAACAGAATAATTTCCGTTATTTGATCATTATGAAACGGATAAAAGTATACGCCTTACTGTTGATGCTTTCTATAACCGCAATTGCGGTAAAAGCCCAGGATGCTGTGGTTATTTCTGATGGAAATTTTGTTAGGGGAACCATACAGGGCACGGATTTTTCGACGGTTATACTTAAAAATGATGATGGAAGCATTACTCAATTTAAAGCGAAAGACATCAAAGAGTTTTTATGGAATGGCGAAACTTACGTTAGCAAACCTATTGTTATCAAAAAACGCATGGAACTACGCTTTTTTAAAATGATAGAAAGAGGTGCCGTAAACTTATATAGCATCGGAGGGAACGGTGCAGCCGAACAACCTCAGCAAAGAAGGCCACGCATACAGCCTAGCATAGGTATTGGTGGCGGTACAGGCGGCTTTGGTGGACTAGGCGGCGGTGTGGGCATTACCATAGGCGGCGGACGAAACAGGCAAGATGATCAACCAAGAGCCGTTGCCCCTACAGCTTATTTCATTGAACGTTTTGGCACCGGACCAATGACTGAACTTCCGGTTAATGGAGGGAATTCTGAAGGTAAAAACCAGCAAATTAAAGAGGTGTTATTGCAAAAGCTGACCAATGATGAAGACCTGGCCGAGCGTATAAAGGCTACAGAAACCTTTGATGCTAAACTTATCAAGGCTTTTGTAGCCGCTTACAACGATATGCACAAATAAGTTACCTGCTGATACACGTTTCCATATGGTCGTTTACCATACCTACGGCCTGCATGTGGGCGTAACAAATTGTGGTGCCAAAAAACTTGAAGCCCCGCTTTTTCATGTCCTTACTGATGGCATCGGATATTTCCGTTCTGGCCGGAACATCCTTTAAAGTAACCACCTTGTTCATAATTGGTTGCTTCCCTGGTAAAAATCCCCATATATAATCAGAAAAAGAACCAAATTCCTTCTGTATGGCCATAAACAGTTTGGCATTGGTAATTGCGGCCTTTACTTTTAGTTTGTTTCTGATGATCCCGGGATCATTCATCAAGCGTTCTTCATCCGCCTCTGTAAATGCAGCAACTTTCTGCACATCAAAGTTGGCAAAAGCCTTTCTATACCCTTCTCTTCTTTTCAAGATGGTGATCCAGCTTAAACCGGCCTGAGCACCTTCGAGAATTAAAAATTCGAACATGACCTTATCATCATAAACGGGCTTCCCCCATTCTTCATCGTGATATTTAATATACATAGGGTCAGTTCCACACCACCCGCATCTGATTTGTTCTTCCATCATTTACGAACTTAACTCGTCCCAATATTCAACTGCCCTGCGGTAATGAGGGATCACAATAGAACCTCCAACTAAGTTTGCAATCATAAAGACCTCATTGATCTCTTCGTTACTTACCCCCTCATTATAGCACTTCTCTAAATGATATTTGATACAATCATCACATCTTAAGACCATTGAAGCAACCAGTCCCAACATCTCTTTGGTCTTTACATTTAATGCTCCTTCGGCATAGGTTGTGGTATCCAGCGCAAAAAACCGTTTGATATTGGTATTGGCAGTCTCCATGATCCTATCGTTCATTTTAGTCCGATAGTCGTTAAATTCTTCTACTAGTTTTCCCATATTATAATTCTTGTAATGGATCCCAGAAATGTTTTTTAAAGTTCTGTATCTTATCGTCTTTTACGACAATTCCCTCCTTCTCGAGCAATTCCTGCATCAGATCAGGGGTTTTAAAATGGAACTTCCCGGTAAGCAGTCCACTGCTATTTACGACCCTATGTGCCGGAACAGGCGGATGTGCGAGGCCAGCATTGCTCATGGCATAGCCCACCATACGAGCAGAACCACCAGCACCCAGGCTTTTGGCGATGGCTCCATAAGAGGTTACCCTTCCTTTTGGGATTAGCCTTACCAACTCAAAAACCTGGTCGTAAAATGATTGTTCCATTTAATATCGTGTTACTTCAAAGAGAACTGTATATAGTTAATGCTCTTGTCGTGTTTTAAATAGATGCGTTCGTAATGTGTTTTAATAGAAAGCACCTCATCATAAAACTCCGATTTATACAACTGATCTGTTTTCTTATGAGTTTGCAGTCTAAGCTCTTCTACCTTTTCTACGGTATAAAGATATAAGCCATCGTTATCTGTTTTTAAATTTATTTTACCTCCCGGTTTCAAGAAGGTTTTATATTTATCTAAAAATCCTGGAAAGGTTAAGCGTTTCTTTTCGCGGCTGTCCTGAGGTTGTGGGTCTGGAAAAGTGATCCAAATTTCATCTATCTCATTTTCACCAAAAAATTCCATGATATCTTCAATCTGGATTCTTAAAAAAGCCAGGTTAGCAATTCCTTCATCCATTCCTGTACGTGCGCCGCGCCATATCCTGTTTCCTTTTAGGTCAACCCCGATAAAATTCTTTTCCGGAAACAGCTTTGCCATACTAACGGCATATTCTCCTTTTCCGCACGCCAATTCGAGCACTACAGGATGCTCATTTTTAAAATGTTGTGATGCCCATTTACCCTTTAATTCTTTTCCAGCATCCAACTGATAAACATTTGGGAAGGTGTCTATTTCCGCAAACTTTCTTAATTTATCTTTACCCACTATTTTGTTTTTTGTACAAACTTAGGCAAATAGTTATTTTATACCTCCCGCCGCTCTGAATTTATTTAAGGATTCTACACATTCATGACTGCTTTTCGTACTTTTGTGACCTCATTATAAGATACGTGGAAAAAAACGCAAAAATATACGTAGCAGGACACCGGGGAATGGTTGGCTCTGCAATTTACCGGAAATTACAAAAAGAAGGCTACAGCAACTTGATCACCAGAACATCAGCAGAACTTGATTTACGCAATCAACAGGCTGTTACTGATTTTTTTGCAGCTGAGCAGCCTGACTATGTGTTTTTGGCGGCAGCGAAGGTTGGCGGTATTATTGCCAACAACACCTATCGGGCCGATTTTCTTTACGAAAACCTATGTATCCAAAATAATGTAATCCATCAGGCTTATAAAACCGGGGTTAAAAAGCTAATGTTTCTGGGCTCCAGCTGCATTTACCCTAAGCTGGCACCACAACCACTTAAGGAAGAATACTTGCTTACAGGCTTGCTTGAAGAAACCAATGAACCTTATGCCATTGCTAAGATTGCTGGGATTAAAATGGCCGATGCCTATCGTTCCCAATACAACTGCAATTTTATTTCTGTAATGCCAACGAACCTATATGGTTACAATGACAATTACCATCCACAAAATTCTCATGTATTGCCAGCGCTGATTCGCAAATTTCATGAAGCGAAGGTAAACCAACATACCGAAGTTAATATTTGGGGATCAGGAACGCCAATGCGGGAGTTTTTATTTGCTGATGACTTGGCCGATGCGTGCTATTTCTTAATGCAAAATTATAATGAAGCCGGATTTTTGAATATCGGTACCGGCGAAGATTTAACCATAAAGGATCTGGCTATACTGATCAAAAACATTATCGGATTTGAAGGAGCGCTGACTTTCGATAGCAGCAAACCTGATGGAACTCCACGTAAATTAATGGATGTATCTAAATTACATGCATTGGGATGGAGACATAAAATAGAACTGGAAGAGGGCATTAAGCTTGCCTATGAGGATTTTTTAGAGAAGCATAGCTAAAATTGATATATTTGCTAAAGAAAAATAAACTTTAGCTATATGACCTTAGTTCAACTGGAATACATTGTAGCCGTAGATACTTACAGGAGTTTTGTGGGTGCGGCCGACAAGTGCTTTGTTACTCAGCCTACACTGAGTATGCAGGTTCAAAAGCTGGAAGAAATGCTGAATGTTAAGATCTTCGATCGCAGCAAGCAACCTGTTGTTCCAACAGAAATCGGAGCTCAGATCATTGAACAGGCACGACTGGTATTGCAGGAAAGTCAAAAGATCAAAGAAATTATCAACAACCAACAACAGGAAGTTACCGGCGAGATTAAAGTTGGCATCATCCCTACTGTTGCGCCTTACTTATTGCCAAAGGTAATTTCGGCAATGATGGAGAAATATCCCGATTTGAAATTGCTGATCTGGGAGTATACTACTGAAGACATCATACATCATCTAAAAACCGGCGTACTGGATTGTGGGATTCTCGCCACACCACTCGGCGACAATGCCATAGATGAATTACCCCTCTACTACGAAAACTTTGTCACTTACATCAGCAAAAACAGCAAGCTATATAAAAAGAAAGCTATTGATGCTGATGACCTGGAAGACGAAAACATCTGGCTGCTTAACGAAGGTCATTGTATGAGATCTCAGGTGTTAAACATTTGCCGTTCAACCAAGCAAAACAGACTTCAGGGCCTAACTTACAACACGGGTAGTGTAGAAACGCTGATCAGGATGGTAGACATGAATAACGGCGCTACTTTGCTACCTGAGCTGGCCTTAGAAGAACTGAGCAGCAGACAACTGAACAAAGTAAGGCATTTTAAATCACCAGAGCCCGTAAGGGAGATTAGCCTTGCTACGCATAAGAATTTCATTAAAAAAAGGATGTTAAACGCATTAAAGGATGAAATACTGGCAGTTATCCCAAAAACAATGAAGCAGAAAAAGAAAAAGGATGTGGTAGGTATATAAAGCTTTAGCTTTTGATTATATACAAGTTTACTATATATTCGGAGTCTAATTTCCGGGAAAGCCCATGTTTTCTAACCAAACTAAACCTATCAGCATATTGTGCTGGAAACTTACTATAGTTCTGCTTTGCACACTAAACACTTTTGTGTCAAAAGCGCAGGATAAGGTTTTATTAAATGATAGCATCAGTAAACATATCTTCATCTATAAGGAAATAGAATACTTTATAGACACCACAAACAGCCTTACTATAAATGATGTTACTAAACCTTCATTTTCTAATAAATTTAAGCCCAGCAAAACTTTTACGCCTACGAATTACCAATATCTGCACAATGGCTGGTACCGCATCAAAATAAATCACAGTAGCCTTGTGAAGAATAGTTGGGTGCTTGAATTTTTTGACCAGACTATTGAAGAAATACATTTTTATACCCCTGATCATCATGGAAAATATTCCATGCAAAACTTTGGTGCAGCACGGCCTTTTGACCATAGAATTTACTTCCATAAGAACTTTGTTATCAATCTGGATACCGCTTTTAAAGGTGATCGCACCTATTATTTTTCTGCCAAATCAAGCCATCCCTCAAACGTAATGGTTGTGCTCAAACCTGTTGTGTCCTATTTTAAATATGCACTAAAGGAATATTACCTTTTTGGAATTTACTACGGAATGATCCTCATCTTCAGTCTGTATAATTTCATGATGTTTCTTGCTGTTAAGCAAAAGCAATATATCTATTACATCGTTTACAATTTAAGTATCGGGATGTTTGAAATGAGTTCTAATGGGATTGCATATCAATATCTCTGGCCTGATTCACCCGAATGGAATGGAATTGCTTTTGGCGTCATGCTTTACATTGCCAGCATCTCTTCTATGTTATTTACCCGCGAGTTTTTATACACAAAAACAAAAGCGCCCACATTAAATAAACTTATCCTTGGGGCCATTGGTCTGAGAACCCTCTTTTTTGCATCATGCTTATTTATTGATCAACAGCTATTTAACTATAAATACATAGAAATCTTTCCACTAATTATTTGCTATTTTACCGGTTGGTATGTTTATAGAAAAGGTTACCGCCCGGCAAGGTTCTTTGTGGCCGGTTATACATTTCTTGTCTTAGGTGTTCTGATTAGAGTTGTGAAAACAGTTTACCCATATAATCTTCCCTTTGGCCCGGCAAACTTTTACAGCCTCAGCTTTTGCTTTATTATGGAAATGCTATTTGTTTCCTTCGCCATTAGTGATAAAGTACGTCTGCTGAAAAAGAAAAAAGACAAAGCTCAATCGCGCATGTTTCAGGAAATAAAGTTAAACCAGCGTCTAAAGGACAATCAGAATAAGGAACTGGAAAAACAGGTATTGCTTAGAACCAAAGAGGTGATCGCGCAATCTGAAATTATTAAATCTCAAAATGAAGAGCTTCTTAACATGAATGAGCTACTCAATCTTAAAGCAGAAGAGATCAATAAAATAAATGAGTTTCTGAAAAAAGATAACATTGACCTGCAAATAGATATTGAAAAGGTAAGTCAGGCAAGAGTGATGTCTAAAGAAGTTGACTTTACCGAATTCAGTAAAATATACCCTGACAACAACGCCTGTTTTAAATTCCTTGCAGAGCTGAAGTGGAACGATCAGTACAATTGTCGTAAATGCGATAATGAGAATCATTTTGAAGGCGAAACTCCTTTTAGCAGAAGGTGCTCTAAATGCGGTTACGATGAGTCTGTAACGACGAATACGATCTTCCACAATAGCAAAATCCCCATCAACAAAGCATTCTACATTATCTTTTTGATGTATTCCAGCAATGGTAAAATCTCTTCTTACAAGCTATCAGAAATTCTTTCTATGAGACAGGGAACCTGCTGGGCCTATAGTAATAAAGTCAAAAAAATAATGGAAGAGCGGAAGAAAGAGCTCAAAAATGCAGGAGAAAAGGGCTGGAGCAAACTCGTTCTGGGATAAAGTCATCTTTTTTAAAATTTATTGATGTGTATTAAAGTCCAATGGCACAAATTGGCAAATAGAAGTTTTACGCCTGTATATCAGCCTAAAAGCTCAACTGTCTTAATGCCGACAAAGCGTCTTAAACACAGCATAACTATCTATAAATTAGAACATTGCACAAAAATAAACTTGTTTTATTAGATCCTAGTACTATACATTTGTATAAATAACCAAATACAAACAAACACATTCAGCACTTCATGAAACGGAAATCCTTATCCATCCTAGTTTTGGCCCTGCTCCTATTTTTAGCAGCGCCCAAAGGATACGCACAAAACAACCTGATTACCAACACAGCGGCACGTCAATCTGTAAGCTTAAACGGGAAATGGCAGTACATTGTAGATCCTTACGAAACCGGGTTTTATGATTATCGGTTTAAAGAACGGGCTGCGAATGACAGAGAAGCCTATTGGAACTCGGATGTGCCGGATAACAAGCTAGATCGTAAAGAGCATGGTTACATTTCAAAATACAGTATTAATGTACCCGGTGACTGGAACTCTCAGGACCCCAAATTCCTATATTATGAAGGCACCGTTTGGTATAAAAAGTCTTTTGATTTTAAAAAGCAAAACCCTTCAGATAAGTTATTCTTATATTTTGGAGCCGTAAATTATAGAGCGGATGTATACCTAAACGGCAAGAAACTGGGAAGCCATAAGGGTGGCTTTACCCCATTTAATTTCGAAATTCCGGATTCTGTTTTAAAGGAAAAATCAAACTTTTTAGTTGTTAAAATAGACAATAAGCGATTCGCCAATGAAATACCTACACTAAATACGGATTGGTGGAATTATGGCGGTATTACGCGGGATGTACTCCTGATCAGTGTTCCAAAAACACATATCAGAGATTATGTGATACAACTCAATCCACAAAACCCTGCTGGTAACGAGGTTTTAGGGAATGTAAAACTTGATGGTCCGGTAAACAATGAAATGGTAACCATAGAGATCCCTGAGCTAAAGCTTAAAAAACAATTTAAAGTTGTCGGGAACGAAGCTCAAATCAAATTTAACCTTCCAAAGTTCCAGCGTTGGTCGCCAGAAACCCCAAAACTTTATGAAGTGATTGTTTCGGGGAATAACGATCGGGTAAAGGAAAAGATTGGCTTTCGTACGATCAAAACGAATGGAATTCAATTAACCCTGAATGATAAACCTGTCTTTTTAAGAGGCATTAGTATTCATAGCGAAATTCCTCAGGAATCAAGAAGGGCTTATAGTCAAAAAGATGCAGCGCAATTACTTGGTTGGGCTAAAGAACTGGGCTGCAACATGGTTCGCTTAGCACATTACCCGCACGATGAAAAAATGACCAGACTTGCCGATTCACTTGGCCTGCTTGTGTGGTCGGAGATCCCGGTTTATTGGACCATAGACTTTGCAAGTCAGGAAGTCCTGGAAAAAGCAAAGAAACAATTAGATGAAATGATCACAAGAGACCACAACCGAGCCAGTGTCATTATTTGGTCGGTAGGAAATGAAACTCCTGTTAGTGAAACAAGAACAAATTTCATGAAATCCTTGCTAGAAACAGCCAAAAAGGATGATCCAACGCGACTTGTTGCAGCGGCTCTGGAAGTTAACTATCACTCTAGTGAAAATCTAAGAACAATTGACGACCCTCTTGGTGAGTTTGTAGACATTGTTGCTTTTAATCAATACCTGGGTTGGTATGGCGGCACACCGGAAAGCTGCAGACAAGCGAATTGGGCAACGAAATACAATAAACCCTTATTTATCAGTGAAACAGGCGCTGAAGCACTTGGAGGCTATCACGGCGACCGGTCAACATTGTGGACTGAGGAGTTTCAGGAGTGGTTTTACCAAGAACAAGTAGCGATGCTTAAACGTATGCCTGCCAATTTTGTCGGTATCTCTCCATGGATTCTAGCAGATTTCCGATCACCAAGAAGAAACAATCCAACCTATCAGGAAGGCTGGAATAACAAAGGCTTCATTGACCAAAACGGAAGAAAAAAGAAATCCTTTTTCATCTTAAAAGACTATTACAACGAAATCCAGCAAACACAAAAATAAATATGAAGAGATTAATAGGGCCATTCTTACTACTGCTATTATTGGCCGGTTTTAACAAAAATACATTTGCCCAAAGCAAAGGGTTCTTCCGGACAAATCAGGAAGAAATAATTGGTCCGGATGGCAAACCTTTTCTGATCAAAGGAACGAACCTGGGCAATTGGCTTGTTCCTGAAGGCTACATGTTTAAGTTTAAAAACACGAACTCTCCGACAAAAATCCATGAAACGTTTGCCCAACTAATCGGTCCGGAGGCCACCAAACAATTCTGGAAAAAATATTTAAACAACTACATCACTGAAGCCGACATCCAGTATTTAAAGAAGATTGGCGTAAACTCTATCAGAGTTCCATTCAATTACCGTCTTTTCACCAACGAAGACTACTTAGGAGACAATAATGCTTCCAGAGGGATGGAATTACTTGACCGGGTAATTAAATGGTGTAAAAACGAAGGATTATATGTTATTCTGGATATGCATTGTGCACCTGGTGGTCAAACCGGAGATAATATTGACGATAGCTATGGGTACCCTTTCCTTTTTAAAAATAAAGAAAATCAACAGCTCACAATTGACATCTGGAAGAAAATAGCCACACGCTATAAAAACGAACAAACTGTTATGGGTTATGATCTGCTAAACGAACCTATCGCCCATTATTTCAATGCAGATTCTTTAAACCACCTGTTGCTCCCCCTATACAAGAAGATTGTTAAGGAAATCAGAACGGTAGACAAAAACCACATCGTCTTTCTGGGCGGAGCGCAATGGAATACCAACTTTAAAGTATTTGATGAATTCTTTGATTCCAATGCCGTTTACACATTCCACAAATATGGCGATCAACCTTCATTGGGTAGCATCAAAAAGTTCATTGATTTTAGAGCGCAGCATAAGGTGCCGATATACATAGGCGAAACCGGTGAAAATACAGATGAATGGATCACTGAATTTAGATCCTTACTGGAAAAGAACAATATAGGGTGGCACTTCTGGCCTTACAAAAAAATGGATAGTCCAAAAAATATCGCGTCCATTGTTCCTCCTCAGAATTACAATCTGTTGATTGATTACGCAGAAACGCCAAAGAATAGCTACAAAGATATCCGCGAAATCAAAATAGACAGGATCAAGATCCAACAAGCACTTACCGATTTCCTGGAGGCCTGTAAGTTTGACAAATGCAACTTTAACAAGGGATATATAACGGCACTTGGCCTTAAAGCCGGTTCGTAATTGTATGCCTTTATAATCCGTAAAACAACTAACCAAATATAAACCACTAAACAAACTTGTATGAAGAGAATTAGACTAATGCGATTATGCAGTCTCTTGATGATCTTTTATTTGTGCTTATCTACTGCGCTGGTTTCTGCGCAAGAAAATCGTACGATTAAAGGAGTTGTAAAAAGTTCAGAAGACAGCCAACCATTGCCGGGCGTTTCAGTTTCTGCTGTAGGGAGCTCATCCGCCGGAACTATGACAGATAAAGACGGGCAATTCCAAATCGTTGTAGAAAAATCAGTAAATACCTTACTTTTCAGAAGCATAGGAATGAATTCAAAGGAGGTATCGATACAAAACAACCAAACGTTGGAAGTTGTACTTACCCCCTCTACACAATCATTAAATGACGTGGTTGTGGTTGGTTATGGTACACAAAAAAAGAGTCTGGTAACTGGTGCTATTGCTTCTCTACGCGCTAAGGATCTGGATATATCCGGATTAATGCGAGCTGATCAGGCCTTACAAGGAAGAGCAGCTGGTGTAAGCGTAATGATGAATAGCGGTCAGCCTGGATCTGGTGTAAGTATTCGCATCAGAGGTATTGGAACCAATGGCTCAAATGATCCCCTTCTCATTGTAGATGGCTACCCAGTTAACGACCTAGAAGGTGTTAATCCAAGGGACATTGAAACCATGGAAGTGCTTAAAGATGCGGCTTCTGCGGCAATCTATGGCGCAAGGGGTGCAAATGGAGTTGTTATCGTCACTACAAAAAAAGGAAAAGCCGGGCAATACAGAGTCAACTACGATTATTATTATGGGATTCAGAATGTAAGAAAATACATTGATGTGCTGGACGCTACTCAATATGCACGCATTCAGAACGAAGCCTATTTCAACTCCAACCTTCCGCTACCTTTCTCGAGCGATGAGATTGCAAAAATGGGCGCCGGAACGAACTGGCAAAAAGAAGTTTCTTACAATAATGCACCTATACAAAGCCACCAGGCTAGTTTATCAGGAGGATCAGATCGCTCTACATTCAACTCCTCGTTTTCGTATTTCAGTCAGGATGGAACACTGGCTAAGGGGAAATCAAACTTCGAGCGTTATACCGGTCGGATCAATACAGAACAAAAATTCTTGGATGGCCTTTTAACCACTGGTGTAAATCTTAATTTCGCCAATGTAAAAAGAGCCGCCATTACCTCAAACGCTGGAAATGCAGGTCCCATACTAAGTGCCATCAATATGGACCCAGTTACCCCGGTAATGAAGGACGATGGTACTTTCGCCATTTCAAGATATGTATCGCAAGAAATTGTAAATCCCATTGCCAGAATATATTATTCGAATGGGGCTTCGGGATATACCCGTCTAATTGGTGATGCATTCGGAGAACTACAAATTCTTAAAGATTTAAAACTCCGCAGTACCATAGGTTATACGTTCCAATATGATCAGGGCAGCAATTATACGCCAATATATTACCTTAACTCCACCAATTTTACCCTTGCATCTGGAGCGAGCAAATCTGCTGCCGAGACCAAAACGTTAAATTTTGAAAATACCTTGACCTATGGTAAAACAATCCAAAAAAACACTTTCTCTATCCTTGTTGGAAATACGATAAGAAAAGGTCAAACCAGTAATGTTTCTGCTTCAAAAAATGGTCTTTTATATGATGACCCTGCTTTTGCCTACCTTGACCTGGCAAAAGACAACACAAGTGCCGCCGCGTCAGGAGGAGCCGGTCACAGTGCCTTCTTATCATATTTTGGCCGATTAAATTATGATTACGATGGCAGGTTCATGGCCACAGCATCCTTTAGAGCCGATGGATCTTATAACTTTGGCTCAAACAATAAGTTTGGGTATTTCCCTTCCATTTCAGCGGGCTGGAATGTATCCAAAGAGCATTTTATGGAAAATGAAACGTGGCTAAATAACTTAAAATTAAGAGCTAGTTGGGGTCAGACAGGGAATGACAATATTGGGGAATACAGTTTTGTCTCTACCATCAGTACCTATGCCCGTAATTATTATTGGGGAGCTAACACACAAATGGTTGGTGCATCACCAAGTAAGATATCCAATCCGGATTTAAAATGGGAAACATCAGAACAAACCAATATTGGCTTTGACGCCGATTTTTTGAATAATTTTAATGCAACCTTTGATGTGTATTCAAAAAAAACCAAGGACTTACTGCTAACACCCCCTATCCCACTTTATGTCGGAAATGGCGCACCTTCAACTAATGGCGCAGCCGTTGTAAACAAAGGAATTGAGCTATCCTTGGGTTATAAAAAAGATTTCGGGAAACTCAACATCAATCTTAACGTTAACGGGGCTTACAATTTCAACAAAGTTACCGAAGTTGGCAATGCCACAGGCTTCATCGTTGGAAGTGACGCCAGCAATCAAATGCAAGGGGTAACCCGTATGCAAGTCGGGTATCCAATGGGATACTTTTGGCTATATGCAATGGATGGCATTTTCCAAAACCAATCAGAAATTGATAAATACGTAGGACCAACCGGAGCTAAAATACAGCCAAATGCGGTTCCGGGAGATATTCGCTATAAGGACTTAAACGGAGACGGAGTAATTGACAGCAAGGACCGTTCTAACATGGGTAGCCCACATCCAAAATACAATTATGGTTTTAACCTAACCATGCGCTATGCCAACTTCGATCTGAACGTTTTCTTCAACGGTTTAGCAGGAAACAAAATCTTCAACAGTCTACATCGTTGGGACCTTCCAACTGCCAATTATCCAATAGAAATTTTAAACAGGTGGCATGGCGAAGGTACCTCGAATACCTATCCAAGAGTAGCAGCAGGAGACGCGAATGGCAATTTTACCAATCCATCTGATTTTTTCCTGGAAGATGGAAGTTACCTACGTTTAAAAAACGTTGCTTTAGGTTATACCATCAAAAACTTGTCTAAATACAAGATCAATAACATTAGATTGTATGCTACAGGCACAAACTTATTTGTCCTCACAAAATACACAGGATTTGATCCGGAAGTTTCCGGAACAGCGCTGGGGATAGGTATAGACCGCGGGGTTTATCCACAACCAAGAACCTTTATTTTCGGTGCAAGTATTGGATTTTAATAACAAACCAGGTATGAAAAGATATATAAAAACTATTGCATTTTTATTAATGTTGGGTTCAACATCATGCAATAAAGAACTTGATTTATTACCCATCACCAGTGATGTGGAAACGAACTTCTATAAAGATCAGAAAGATTGTCTTCAAGGGTTGGTTGCGGCGTATAACGTTCTGCTTTGGGATGCCCCACAGAATCAAAATTCCCCTTTTCAATTGATCAGTGAAGTATTGGGTGATCATTGTTTTACAGGTGGTGCTTCTGTAACGGATTTACCGGGAGTATCCAGAATCGACAGGGGTCAAATCCGCCCGGACGACCTTGGACCAAAAGCCTTTTGGTATAAATACTACACGGGAATTTACCGCTGTAACCTGCTACTTGAAAAAATGCCCAATGCTACTTTTGACACCCCAGGGCTACGCGAACGGTTTACAGCAGAATGCAAATTCTTACGCGCCTTTTATTATTTCGACCTTGTACGTCTATTTGGCAATGTACCACTGATTCTAAAGACACTCGCCCCTTCAGAATACAATCAAACGCAAAGCAGCCCGGAAGCTGTATATGCTCAAATCTCTGCTGACCTTACAGAAGCAATCAATGTGCTACCCGCTTACAAAAACATGCCCCCAACTGAATTGGGCAGGGTAACTTCCGACGCCGCAAGGGGATTAATGATGCGGGTATGGCTATATTATACCGGGTATTATAAAAAACCGGAATTGCCTGGTGTTAGCGCTCAAAATATCCTTAATATCAGTGAAACTTTGATCAATAACAGCGGCCATGATCTGCTTACCAATTTTGCGGATGTATTTACACCTACCCCACCGTATAACAACAACAATAAAGAGTCCGTTTTTGAAATTCAGTACTCTAGTCTTGCTTATAGTGGAAACTTTAGTTATCGCGAAGAGGCCAATGGAAATTTAGCAGTGATGCTTTGGTCAATGCGCGATCCCAATTCTGCCTCACCTTATGCTGCAGGATGGTCCTTTGCCCCGATTGATCCAATATTTTACAATCAGTTCGACAATACAGACTTGCGCAAGGCAGTTACCTTTTTACTCCCTAAATCGCAATCTGTTTCATTTACCCCGGGCTATCAAAACACAGATATTTTCCCTCAAAAATGGGTAGCACTAAAAGTAAATAACTCATCCAAAGGAAATGTGGGGCTAAATTATCCGAATCATTTTATTTCAATCCGGTTTTCAGATGTGCTCCTTATGGCTGCCGAATTACAGCTATTACATGGAGGCTCCACAGCAAAAGCACAACAATACTTTGAAAAGGTAGCAAAACGTGCAAGACCTGCCGGATATGTACCACCTGTTGTATCACTGGATGTAATTTATAATGAACGTGATCTGGAACTTGCCCTTGAAGGTGTTCGCTATTGGGACTTAATGCGAAGAGGTCTTGATTATGCGGCAAGCAAAATCAACATCAACAGAGGTGAGCCTTTTGTGAGCAAATTTAACACTGCTGCGGCTGGATTATTTCCAATTCCTGATTATGAGATCATCCTCTCTAAAAACACATTAGTTCAGAACCCGGGATATTAACCTAATGGATATTTTAAAACTTACTCAGATGAGATATATATTATTAGCTGCTTTTGTATCACTGATTTGTTTATCGTGTACAAAAAAGCCCTCTCTTGAAGATCCAATTCCTTCAGAAGACGTCAACATCATTGTACAAAAAACGGATACATTAAATGTATATCGTTTTATCAATGCTAAAATTGGGAAAACTGCTACTGCACGCTGGGACCTTGGCAACAATCAAAAAGCGGTTGGTGATACTGTGATTGGCAGATATCCCTTTAAAGGAAATTACACCGTAACACTCACTGTTTTTAATGGGTTAACTGCTGTAGATAAATCAGTCCTGGTTTCATTTAATCAGGACAACATTAATCTGGATCCCTTTTATGGTCTTCTTACCGGTGGCGCTACCGCCACGGCCGGGAAAACCTGGGTACTGGATTCACTCTCAGATGCTCATGTTAAACTGATCAATTCCGGCTCCACTACTCCCTGGAATAAGCTTGCCAAAAGCGGGAAAGGGGTTTACGATGATGAACTTAACTTTAAGCTGGCCGGTTTTGAATGTACATACAACAACCATAATACGTCTTATGTCCATGGAGGAACCATTGACGGCATTACTCAATTCCGTTTTAAAGAGCTTAATGCAAACTGGGGCACAGCAACCAACCCGGTAGCGGATGGCGGCGATTTGACGATAAATTATACACCGGCAAAGCCTGTTCAGAAATGGACAATGGAGATCAGAGGTGGCAAGCACTACCTTCGCTTGTATGATGGTGCTTTCTTTTTCTTCTACAGGGGATGCGCAGATATTATCGAATATGAGATCAGTTCTATTTCAGAAAATGAAATGATTGTAACCCATACAGAAACTATACCTGCTTCCAGGGCAGCCAGCGCCTGGAAAGATGTCTATTTATTAATCCGCAAAGGCTACGTAAGATAAACATTATGAAAAGAACCTATTTTTTTAGAAATATAATTTGCCTGGTTATCCTTGCAATTACCGTTCTGCAGGCTTGTAAAAAAGACAATGAACGTCCTAAATCATTACCGGATCGTATGGAGATCCTGGATACAAAGTCTAAGGTTAACGGAAACCTTGTTGAAAGTCTAGTTCTTTCTGCAACCAATACCTTTACCCTGTCTTTTAAAAATGCACCTACCGGTACATCTGCAGTCATCAGTGCTGAAGCGGTAAATGGAATCTCCATCCCCGCAACAACAGTAGAACTCAATGGCACATCAAGCGTAAATGTGCCGCTCACTGGAAAACCTACCACTGACGGAACCTTTGTGCTGGTGGTAAACATAAAGGTTAACGGCACTACTTATGTGTGCAGTAAAGAGTTCTATGTCGATCTTGCAACGGTTACCGCAATCGATTTTGCTCTGGCAGAAACTCCACTGTTAAATGTGAATAAGGTAACTGATATCGATTTTGATATTTATCCAAAATCTACTGTATTTACGATTGTTCCTTCACCAAATCTGACGGCGGAAATCATTAATGTCTCCCCTACAAAGAGAACTTTAAGGATTACCCCAACCGCTCAGTTTACAACAGGTACGGTTGCCATTACGGCTACTTTTATGGCTATCGCCCCGGTAACCAGAACGCTCAGCTGTAACGCATTTGCCGCTGGTGCCGGAACTACGGCTGCACCATTTGAAATACCGGATGCAGATCGTATGAACAGAATTGCTTACGCCCTATCTGGCAATTTCAAATTAACCAGCGATTTTACTCAAACCACTGCTACAACCTCAACAAGCACATTTAACGGAACTGTTGATGGCAACGGCAAAACCATTACCGGCCTTACCATTACTTCTTCTGCGGATAAATCAGGGTTATTTGCTGAGCTTGGTCCAAACGCCATGGTTAAGAATCTCATCCTTAAAAACGTTAATATTACCGGTCAAAACAATACCGCAGCACTCGCCGGCATTAATCGAGGCAGTGTAAGTACTGTAACGGTTAGCGGAACAATTAATGGAGGCCTGTTTGTTGGCGGTATCTCAGGGACCAATTATGGATCTA
Source organism: Candidatus Pedobacter colombiensis (assembly GCA_029202485.1). NCBI lineage: Bacteria > Pseudomonadati > Bacteroidota > Sphingobacteriia > Sphingobacteriales > Sphingobacteriaceae > Pedobacter > Candidatus Pedobacter colombiensis. Next base: position 5,035,337 of record CP119313.1, read on the forward strand.
TTACCACATCAGATGTAAATGGCCTTACTATAAAAGGGCTTAATAGCATAGGTTCATTAACTGGTGGTGTAAATACGGGTTCATCACAAACGTCCAATGTTGTACTGGTACTTCCTGATACCTTCCCAACAGAGGTTTATGGAATAGCATCGGCTAAAACAGTCGACTTTGTTTTCGCGCCTTCTGATGGGACAATTGCTGTGTTGACTACACCTGCACTATTGACTGCAGCCCCTGTATCTGGTCAACAAAAGCTAACCTTAACACCTCAGGCAGGCTTTTTAAGTGGCGACCTGCAAATTTCAATGCAAAAAAATAATTTATCTGCTGTTAGAACGGTTAAAATATTCTCAAAACAAGCAGGTTCATTTTTTGATGGAGGAGACGGTTCTGTAGCTAGTCCTTATATCATTTCTAATGAATCCGCTCTGGATTATGTGAGAAATGATGGTACTAAAAATTATAAAATCGTAGCAAACATTGCGTTAACCAAACCGTGGACGCCAATCCCTACTTTCAGCGGAACGCTAGATGGAGGGAAATTTAAAGTGACCGGGCTAACCATCAACTCAACAACTGCAAATGATGGTTTCATCAACACCAATACAGGTACTATCAAAGATATTCAGTTTCTGAATGTAGATTGTAAAACCAACGCAGCATTTGGGGTGATAACTGGTAAAACCACAGGTGGAACCATTCAAAATGTTGTAGTTACGGGATCTGTCATTTCTACAAATACGGGCGACCTCCTAGGCGGTATCTCAGGTGAGCTATCTGCCGGTGGTAAGCTTACGCAGTGCTATACCAACCTCAACATTTCTGCATCATGCGGGATGATTGGTGGAATTGCAGGCAGACTAACCACTTCTACCGGAGCAATCACAGAGATTTCTTATTGTACAACCACTGGAAGCCTGGAAATTACTGCTTCTAAAAACAGAATTGCCGGCATACTAGGACGCGCTGAAGGAACTGTATCCGGGGGAATTATTAAAAACTGTCTTTCCACAGTAAATATTACAGCTACAGTAGCAGCGGCTACCACCGCAAATGGTATTGGAGGTATCTTTGGTGCAGATCAGAATGCAAATATTGTCCCTATTGATCAGTGTATGTTTAGCGGTTCAATATCTGCAGGCTTCTCAATTGGTGGCATCGCAGGTGTAGGGTCAACAATTACCAACTGCATTGTAAAAGGTAAAGGACCACTTGCTACACAGCCAATGCTGAGTGCAGCGAGCACAACCCCTGCAACGGGAAATATAGGTGGTATTGCAGGAACCAATAAAACCAAACTGGAAAACTGCGTAGTTAGAGAAGTAACTATTAAATCCGTAATTACGCCAGCAGGATTTCCAAATGCCGGCATCGCCAGTACTTATCAGAACAATGGTTATACCAAGAATAGTTTCGTTGCCAATACCTCAATCGAAGGTTCAAATACTGCTCCAAACTGGGATAATAATTTCAGGATTTCGGGAACAGCAGCCAATGGAACCGGAGTAAACAGCAGCAACTTTGTAGGCACAGGTGTAACGATCGTTGGCCGTACAAGTGCCATTACGAACGATCTGAACGGCTTAGATGGACAGGTTAAGACTCAGGCAGAGCTTACACAAAGCTTTTTCCAGGGTATTGGTTACGACTTTGCGATCTGGAAAATAGATACTGATGGATATTTATCCTTAAAAAATGTTGGTTACAATGGTACACTTCCAACACCATAAAAGATATAGCATAACAAATTAATGATTAAATTGATGAAGATGATTAAGATTTTAAACCTGTTATTTATTGGTTGCTGTACGGCCATTATGGGCTGCTCAAAAAGCAATGTATATATACCAACAAAAGCTGTGTCGGGCAATTATACAGCCACAGGCAAAAAGGGTGCTGATTTTAGTACGAACACTAAAAATGGAACCTGGTGGGGCAATACCATCACACTGCAAAGTCACTGGTTCTATACCTGGGGTACTTCAGTTCCTTTCGAACTTGTACCACAAAACTGTGAATTTGTACCGATGTTCTGGAGTAAAGCAAATGTAACGGATGCCAATATTGCCTACGTAAAACAGTTAAAAGACCAGGGGAGGGCTAAATATGTACTTGGCTTTAATGAACCTGATCTTGCTGACCAGTCGAACATGACCGTACAGGATGCACTGGCTTTATGGCCACAACTTGAAACGATTGGGTTGCCGCTAGGCAGCCCAGCGGCTTCATGGCCAACCAGGCAATGGATTTATGATTTTATGGATCAGGCCATCGCTCAAAAAAGACGTGTTGACTTTATCTGCGTGCATATGTATGTGGGCACTGATGATGTTGCATTTATAAATGTACTCCAGGATCTATACAACAAATACCATAAACCCATCTGGATTACCGAATTTGCAACTGTTTCGGATAAAGCCACTACTATGGCAGAAAATCCCTTTACTCCAGACATGGTATTGGCCTTTATGCAGCGATTGTTACCTAAACTGGAAGCCCTAGATTTTGTGCAGCGCTACTCCTGGTTCTCGGGTTCACCAACAAGTTCTCGTTTGTGGCCTTCGTCATTGGTTGATGCCAATGGCAATCTAACTAAACTTGGAAAATGGTATTCTGAATTTAAACCAAACACAGAAATCAAACGGTAACTTCACAAATAACAAAGGCCCCGACACAAAACGTCGGGGCCTTTACATATCATTGATCCTGCTATAAAAACAGGAAGAAAATTAAGCTTTTTTGAAACGCTCAGCTACAGCATCCCAGTTCACTACATTCCAGAAAGCAGAGATGTAATCAGGACGTCTGTTTTGATATTTCAGGTAGTAAGCATGTTCCCATACATCCATACCTAGAATTGGCGTACCCTTTACCTCTGCGATATCCATTAAAGGGTTATCCTGGTTAGGGGTAGATGAAACTACTAATTTTTTATCAGCACCAACGCTTAACCAAGCCCATCCTGAACCAAAACGAGTTGCACCAGCTTCAGCAAATTTAGTTTTAAAATCAGCGAATGAACCAAATGCGGCATTGATTGCATCAGCTAAAGCACCTTTAGGCTCTCCACCTTTGTTTGGACCAATAACTTCCCAAAACATTGAGTGGTTATAATGACCACCACCGTTGTTTCTTACTGCAACAGGAAACTTAGAGATGTTTTTTATAATTTCTTCGATGCTTTCGTTTGCTTCAGGTTTGCCTTCTAAAGCTTTATTTAGGTTAGTAACGTAAGCCTGATGATGTTTACCATGGTGGATTTCCATAGTTAATTTATCGATATGCGGTTCTAATGCGTCTGTAGCGTACGGTAACGCAGGTAATTCAAAAGCCATACTATTATGATTTAAGTTTAAATAATTATTTAATTTATGCCAACGATTGGTTAATTGCCGACTTCAACAGCAAATATAACAATCAAGGGTTAAGTTTTGTTCAATACTTTGTCAAGTTTAGCCCCTTTTATTTTCGAAAAACTTTTTCATCAAAGCCCCACATTCCAGGGCAAGAACACCGCTCTTCACGGCTGTTTTTGGGTGTAATAAATTAGCTCCTTTTGTGGTAAAACCTCTTTTGGGTTCAGGTGCTCCGTATACCAATTTGCCGATCTGGGTCCAGTAACTTGCGCCCGCACACATCACACAAGGCTCAATGGTTACGTATAAAGTACAGTCCTTTAAATATTTGCCTCCAAGGGTTTGTGATGCTGCTGTAAATGCCTGCATTTCTGCATGAGCAGTTACATCATTCAACTGCTCGGTTAAATTGTGCCCACGACCAACTATACGGCCTTTACAAACTACTATCGCTCCTATCGGGATCTCTTCGGCCTCGTAAGCTTTTTGCGCTTCGTGTAAAGCCAAACGCATAAAATGCTCATCTTCTGCGGCAGGGTTTTCTTCTTCTGAAAAATTATAAAAGCTCATGGTCCAAAGATAGTATTATATCATTTTACTCCCATTAGGAACTTTTCCATTTAAAGTAGTTAACACAATATCTCCGTTTTCATCCGCAAATCCGGTCACCAAAAACTCCGACATAAATTTACCGATCTGCTTTTTAGGAAAATTGACCACCCCTACAATCTGTCGACCAACTAATTCTTCTTTCGTATACAGCTTTGTGATCTGTGCAGAGCTCATTTTAATGCCCAATTCTCCAAAATCCACTTTTACCTTATAGGCTGGTTTTCTAGCTTCCGGATAATCAAAGACTTCTAAAATGGTTCCCGCACATAATTCAACTTTCTCAAAGTCGTTCCAGATTATTTCTTCCATGCCGTGAATTTACAATTTATTATCTTTGTCGCCATGATCGATGTAATACTTAAAAAAGGCAAAGAGAAAGCTGCTGTGCTGCGCCATCCCTGGATTTTCTCAGGTGCAATTGATAAAATTAAAGGAAAGCCCGAAAATGGTGAGGTGGTAATTGTAAGGTCAGCCGAAAAAGAATTTCTTGCCTATGCCTATTATAATGATCAATCAAGGGTGGCACTCCGCTTGTTAGAGTGGGATGAAAACACCACAATAGATAAAAGCTGGTATCAGCAGAAACTAAAGGCCGCTATTGCTTCGCGCGCTCATGTATTAAATGCGGAGACCAACACTTGCAGATTGGTATTTAGCGAAGCGGATTTTTTACCTGGTCTTATAGTGGACAAGTATGCCGATTTCTTATCATTACAAGTATTGAGCGCCGGAATTGAGGCCGTACAAGAAGATATCATTGATATATTAAGACAAGAACTAAACCCTAAGGGAATATTTGATAAAAGTGATGCCGGTGCACGCAAGCACGAAAACTTGGAGCCTGTACAAGGATTGCTTTGGGGAGAAACACCTCCAGAATTTATTGAGGTAAAAGAAAACGGCATTCTGTATCACATCAACATTGCTGATGGGCAAAAATCAGGGTTCTATTGTGATCAGCGTGACAACAGGCAGATCCTGGCAGCCTATACAAAAGACAAAACCGTATTGGACTGCTTTTGCTACAGTGGTGGTTTTACATTAAACAGCTTAAAATATGAAGCTGCACATGTAACCAGTGTAGACAGCTCGGCCCTGGCCATTGAAACCTTGAAACATAACCTTGAACTGAATGGTTTTAGTGCGGATAAACAAACCAGTATCCAATCGGATGTGAACAAACAGCTCCGTGCTTTTAAGGAGGAAGGAAAAACCTTTGATGTACTGGTATTAGATCCCCCTAAATATGCGCCTTCCAGATCGGCTTTAGACCGCGCTGCAAGGGCTTACAAAGACTTGAACAGGCTTGGCATGCTCCTGCTAAAAGAAGGCGGTATACTGGCCACTTATTCTTGTTCGGGTGCTGTAGATCTGGAAACCTTTAAACAGATCATTGCCTGGGCTGCATTAGATGCGGGCAGAGAAGTTCAGATCATAAAACAGTTTAGTCAGCCTGAAGACCACCCGGTAAGAATTTCCTTCCCTGAAGGGGAATACTTAAAAGGACTACTACTAAGAGTATTATAAGCACATAGAAAGGGGCGTTATCCATTGCCTGATAACGCCCCTTTTCTACAATAACTAATCTTCCGGTAATTGATCATACTCTCCTTTGAGCGCATAATAGCCAAATATCACCAGGCCGGCGCTGATTGGAATAAAGATGAATAATATAATACCCCATTGCAAAGCGGTGTTTGTTTTATGCACCCCTTCTTCGGCCAAACCTATTTTTTCAATAGCCTGCATAAACAGAAATATAATAGACGCAGGACCCAATATGATCCAAACTACTCCTAATGCTTTTTTTAATGCGTTCATAATCTGAATGTTTTTAATGATTTTCTGATTCAGCCTCGTTATGATCAGGCTTTTTATTAGATAAATAAACTGTTCCTATAACCAAACTCAAGGCGGCTATCCCTATTGGATACCATAAGCCTGATAAAGGCGTAGCACCCGAGAAACTGACAATAAGCGTTGCAATAAATGGCACCAAACCTCCAAAAACACCATTACCAACATGATAAGGTAAGGACATCGAAGTATACCTGATCTTGGTAGGAAATAGCTCAACTAAAAAGGCCGCTATCGGCCCATAAACCATCGTTACCAGTAGGATCTGGAAGAAAATTAACAGTACAAATTTCCAGAAAGTGGGGGTTGATAGCTTTTTATCCTTATAAACATCAGGCAACTCAACAACTGGTTTACCTGCATCTGCGAACTTAGTATGTGATTGTATCTTCTTAAATGACGAACCGTCCAATAAGGTTACCATCGAACTCGTTGAAATCAAGCTGTCTGTTGTTCCGACTACAGCCGTCCGCATAACTACCGGATTAGAAATTTCTTTTATATCCTTTTGCTCTACCTTCGAAACATCGGTGTCGTCCAGGAAAATCTGATAAATAGGACGATAAAATATCACACCCAATAGCATTCCGGTAAGCATAATCCACTTACGACCTACTTTATCGCTCCAGGAACCAAAAACAACAAAGAATGGTGTAGCAAAAGCAATTCCCCACAATAGAATATACCTTGAATCATTAAAATCAACATGACAGGTATTCTCTATAAAGGATTGTGCATAAAATTGTCCCGTATACCAAATCACTCCCTGCCCCATAGTGGCTCCAAACAAGGCAAGCAACACCATTTTAAAATTCGTTTTATTGTTGAAACTTTCCTTTAAGGGGTTTTTAGATACTTTTCCTTCTGATTTTAGCTTGCTAAACATTGGCGATTCATGCATCTTCATCCTGATGTAGATAGAAACCCCAACCAATAGGATTGAAAGCAGGAAGGGTATCCTCCAGCCCCAGTCTGCAAAGCTATCTGCACCTACCAGGTTTTTGGTTAACACAATGATCCCAAGAGATAAAAATAGCCCTCCGGTAGCTGTTGTCTGAATCCAGCTGGTAAAAAAACCCCTCTTATTAGCAGGAGCATGTTCAGCAACATAAGTAGCCGCTCCCCCGTATTCCCCTCCAAGCGCCAGGCCTTGTATCAGTCTTAATATTAACACCAGTATAGGAGCTGCATAACCGATACTTGAATAAGAAGGAATTAACCCAATTAAAAAGGTCGACCCACCCATTAGGACAAGGGTTAATAAAAAAGTATATTTCCTACCAATCAGATCACCCAGGCGACCAAATACCAGTGCGCCAAAAGGACGGACAATAAACCCGGCAGCAAAAATAGCCAATGTATTAATTAAGGCTGAAGCTCCGGCATCTGCAGGGAATAATTGTGATCCAATAATGGTAGCAAGACTTCCAAAAATGTAAAAATCATACCATTCAATCAGCGTCCCCAGTGACGAGGCGCCTATAACTTTAAAAATACCGGTTTGTTGTGGTTCCTGGCTCATATTTGGTTTAAAATGTTTGACTTAAAAAATAAATCTACAATTTATTAATGAATGATGAGCACAGCACTCCTGTAAAAGTTATTCCTCTTCTTTAAAGAAAACCTTGTAATAGTTCATGTACTTGTCGTCATCAAATCCTTTTTCAATCAGCTCCTTGTCGCCATGAATATAGATATGGAAATTCTTATCCAGCTTTAATACGCTTTTATAAGCACGGGCCTGCTTTTTTACCGCAGCACCTGAAATGTCAAAACTATCCGGAATAGGCTGATCAAACTCTTCTTCGAAGCTTTTCTTATAATTTTTAAAGGATTCAATTCCTTCTGTATTGCCAATAACCTCGTTAGAAAACTCCTCCAGGTCAAAGCTCTCTTTCTCTTTGAAATACTTCATCGATTTGTTTAGCAAATCGATCTTATCAGCTTTTGAAATTTCGAATTCCTCATCAAGCTTCTCTGTTACAAAGTTTTTATACACGCCCAAAACACCAGCAGTTTGATTGAAACTATCATTTCTGATTTTAAGCTTTAAAAACTCATCCTTCCAGTAAACGGCCTCTGCACTTCTTTGATCAATTACAGCGACTTTGAAGCCTTCTTCCTTATCGACATTAAAGATCAGGCAGCCTTTATCCAGCTTATTGATATTAATCGCTTCCTGTTCATAACTTAAGCCAAAACCATCCTGCTCAGGGAAAACTTTTAAGTAGCTTTCCTTCGTCTCAGATTTAAAGATTCCGATCGCATCATGAAGCTCTCCTTCTATCTGTACATTTTCAAAATAAGCCACATACAACTCCCCTGACTTAATCTTTGGATGCCCGGAAACATCATATAGATATTTAGCCAACTGCTTACTGTTCTCATGGAATGTTTCACCATTCTCAAATATCTCCGTAGCAAAATGATAAGCTTCATTCAGATTCAAATCACCATTTGGATGAATAAACCGGTAAACTTCATTTACCTTTCCATAAGGTGACAAAAAATATTGTTGTAATAAATTACTCAAAGTAATGTCTCTGATCTCAATTGATTTTTCAGACAACACATAAAATTCATCTTCGGATTTATTTCCGATTCGGTGTATAGATAATTCGGCCAGTGAGGCCTCAAAAAAAGAAATCATTCAGAAAAATTAAGCTTTGGTTTCGTGTTCATTAGGGACATTGCGTAGCTCAACCGGCTTCTTCGCATTTTTTTTCATCTTCAAATTCAGCATTTCTACTAAAATAGAGAAGGCCATGGCAAAGTAAATGTATCCTTTAGGGATATGCTGATCAAATCCTTCAGCTAATAGTGAAACGCCAATTAGCAACAGGAAGGACAAAGCCAGCATTTTTACTGTAGGGTGATTATTTACAAAATTACTGATTGCACTTGCAGATACCATCATGATAATTACCGCTATAACAACCGCAGCAATCATAATTTCTACATGTTCTGCCATACCAACAGCGGTAATTACTGAGTCTAAAGAGAAAACAATATCCAGTAATAGGATTTGTACAATTACACCGGTAAATGAATATACTTTTCCTTTAATTTCCTTCTCTTCCTCACTTTCCAGCTTGTCATGAATCTCGTGGGTACTTTTATAAATTAAGAACAATCCTCCTACAATCAGGATCAGATCGCGACCTGATATGGCCAGTTTACCAAGCCATTCCGAGTTGGATATATTTAACAACGAACCTATGTTAAACAGGGGTGCAGTTAGGGTCATTACCCAGGTAAGGGACAAAAGCAGCAACACCCTGGTGATCATTGCTAAAGCCAAACCAACCTGACGCCCTTTTTTTTGCTGATGTGCAGGTAGTTTGCCCGACAGGATAGAGATAAAGATGATATTATCTATCCCCAAAACGATCTCGAGAACCGTTAGGGTTAAAAGTGAGATCCAAGCTTCCGGGCTACTTAAAAGTTCCATATAGTAGTTATATAGCCGCTAAGATATAAAAAAGCCTGCTGATAAATCAACAAGCCCTTCAGTTGTTTATTCTAATTTTTCAATTGACAACCGTCGATCCATAGCTGGAAATCAGTTTTACTTTCGAATTACCACCACCTCCTATTTTACCGGTATATCGTTTATCCTTTTTATTTTCTTCAAGTTTTACTGAAATTCCGGGCCCGTACTTAAATGATGATTTACTAGTAATTGCTTCTAAACTACCATTATAGTTATTGTTAAATTTGATGCCGGTTTTTACATAGGCACATTCTACAATTAACGACTGGCAATCGGTTCCTACATCACCAATATTTAAACTGTTGTATTGAACATTCAGTCTGCCGTAACCATTTAAATGTCCGATCTTTACACTAGTGTATTGAGCATCTAAATTTAGCCCATTGACGGCACCTATGATGAGCTCACTATATTGATGGGAAATCTTAGCCGGTCCTTTAATTACTCCAATTTGAGCACTGGCATAAGCAGCATCCAGGTTCAATTGTCCAACTGTGCCAATAATTAACCCGGCGCCATATTGTTGCGAAATACTTGCTTTTTCTGTAATCGTATTGATCTTTACAGCTGCATAGGCCGCATTTAGAGACAGCGTACCAACGGTCCCAATCATTAAACCATGTCCATATTCCTGTGAAATTTTAGCTTTGTTGATATTTTTAACTAGGGTACTCCCATAGCTGATAGAAAGATCATTATTGCTATTTTTCAGCTCTCCTGCAACAAAATCGCCGTATTGAACTTTTGCAACGACTGAGCCGCTAAAATCGCCAATATTTACATTTCCGTATTGATGTGATAGTGTCAGATTATTCGTTTCAGGCATGTAGACCAGAACCTCAAATCTGATTTTCTTCCCGTTTAGCGGTTTATCACCAGAAAGCCTTGTTTCTAAAACTACTGCTCCTTCTTTTTTAACAGCATTTACTGTTACCATTTCTGATAATTTTCGGGCATCCAATTCTGGACTTCCATATAGGATAACATCAAGCTTCACCTCATTCTTATTCCATGTCCTGACAGTCAATGCGCCATACTGATTATCTAGAATTACTTTGTCTGAAGCATTTACCGCAAAAGTCTTGCTGATTTTGCTCAGCCCGGGATCCTGCTCCTCAACTTCCTGTCCTATTGGCAGCGCAATTCCGGTATGTGAAAACGACGTTGTCCCAACAGCATAAATAGACTGCCCACACATAAGGCAAATTATACAAATGGCAATGCCGATTATTCTACTTAATTTTTTCATAACCTATTTTCTCTTTTATAATTATTAACCTGGCTGATTACAGATAATTGCTGGCTTACAATCTGCAATTGCGTTTCCAGATTATAAGCCATTGCCTTAACCACAGTTCTTTGATCTGGACTGTGTAATAGTTCTTTTTTCAACTGTTCATAATCTTTGTTCAGTTCATTAAGATCTTCATTAAATTTCTTGTATAGGTCAGGATTGTCTTTGGCATAAATCAACAAACTGTCCCTTTTCTCTTCGATTAAGCTAGCAAACCTTATTTCCCCTTTTTCATATCCAAAATTTGTTGCTGAAAGTTCAGGCCTACTATTCCTTCCATAAAACTTAAATAAGCCTACAATCCCCACAACCAATAGGATAGATGCGGCGATATTCAACCAAAAAGGGAACTTCCGCCTATCTATTTTTCCCTGATTTAGTCCGGCTTCGATTCTTCCCCAAAGTTGATCTGATGGGATTTCAACATCGAAATCCGCCTTGTTTTTTTTAATGTAATCCTCAATATCTTTCATCTTTTACCCCTCCCTTTATCAAAAAATCATTTAATTTTAATTTAGCCCGCATAAATTGTGATCGTGATGTTCCTTCAGAAATTTTTAATACATGAGCAATCTCACTATGGTCGTATCCCTCAAGTAGGTACAAGCTCAATATCACCCTATGTTTGTCCGGAAGACTCATGATTGCTTGCCTGATTTCTTCTGCCTTCAACTCCAAACCGAACAAACCATCATCCTCATCCTCAACAATATCCATCTCATCAATATTTACAAAATCCACTTTTCGCTTTCTCAACTGATTGATAGATTTATTGATCACGATTTGCTTTAACCATAAACCGAATGTCGTTTCACCCCTAAAGCTATCGATCCTTGTAAAAACATCTAAAAAAGACTCCTGTAAAATATCCTCTGCTTCCTCTTCAAAATTTACAATTCTATATGCCACATTGTACATAGCCTTACTGTACAATTTGTAAATTTCAAACTGTGCCTTACGATCCCCTTTCCTGCATTGATCTACAAGAGCGATATGCTTATCTATGTATGTTGTTTCCAATATTTTCTTATTCGTTATATATGACAATGTAAATTCCGAAACGTTGCATCTTTATTTAAAAATTCTTGAATATATCAAGTAAAATCATCCTGGTTTGAAATATGTGGTTCAAAATGAATATTTTTGCTACTTAATACTTTAATACTAATGCTAAGAACAACTACTTGCGGCGCTTTAACCATTAAGAACCTGGGCGAAAACGTAACCCTATGTGGCTGGGTTCAGAAATCAAGAGATTTAGGAGGAATGACTTTCATAGACATTCGTGACAGGTATGGCATAACTCAATTGGTTTTCAATATGGATGATAACCGTGAATTGTGCGAGGCTGCTCGTAATCTGGGCCGCGAATTTGTCATCAAAGCAATCGGACAGGTAGTAGAGCGTTCTAACAAAAACCTTAAAATGCCGACGGGTGAAGTCGAAATAAAAGTCACTGCACTTGAGGTGTTAAATGCTGCAAAATTACCTCCGTTCATGATTGATGATGAAACTGATGGTGGTGATGATTTACGCATGAAATACCGCTATTTAGACTTACGCAGAAACCCTGTCCGTAATAACATGATCTTGCGTCATAAAATGGCACAAGCTGTTCGTCGTTATTTAGATGGGCTGGACTTTATTGAAGTAGAAACGCCTGTTTTAATCAAATCTACACCGGAAGGTGCAAGAGATTTTGTGGTACCAAGCAGAATGAATGCAGGCGAATTTTACGCTTTGCCTCAATCACCACAAACGTTCAAACAATTGCTAATGGTTTCCGGATTTGATCGTTATTTCCAAATCGTAAAATGTTTCAGAGATGAAGATTTACGTGCTGATAGACAACCTGAATTTACACAGATTGACTGTGAGATGTCGTTTATTGAGCAGGAAGACATACTAAATACTTTTGAGGGATTGATCCGTACCTTGTTCAAAGACCTTAAAAACTTTGATTTACCGGAAGTTCCAAGAATGCAATACGCTGATGCCATGCGTTTATACGGTTCTGACAAACCTGACACGCGTTTTGAAATGCAGTTTGTAGAATTAAATGACATCGTTAAAGGAAAAGACTTCCCTGTATTTGATAATGCAGAACTGGTTATCGGTATCAATGCTAAAGGTTGTGCAAACTATACACGTAAACAGGTTGACGAATTAACTGACTTCATTAAGCGTCCACAAATTGGTGCCACAGGCTTAATTTATCTGAGACACAATGAAGATGGTTCATTAAAATCTTCTGTAGATAAATTTTACAGCGAAGACGAGCTTAAAAAGTGGTCGACAGCCCTTGACACCCAACCTGGAGACTTAGCGCTTCTAATGGCAGGAAATACAGATAAAGTACGCAAGCAGCTGAGCGAATTGCGCCTGGAAATGGGTACCCGTTTAGGTTTACGTGATAAAAACAAATTCAGCGCCCTTTGGGTACTTGATTTTCCGCTATTGGAATGGGATGAGGAATCAGAGCGTTACCATGCTATGCACCACCCTTTTACTTCTCCAAAACCGGAAGATATTGCCTTATTGGATACCAACCCGGGTCAGGTTAGGGCAAATGCTTATGACATGGTGGTAAATGGTACTGAAATTGGTGGTGGATCTATCCGTATCCACGACAGAGCACTTCAAGCCTTAATGTTTAAACACTTAGGATTCTCTCCTGAAGAGGCGCAGAAACAATTTGGCTTTCTGATGGATGCCTTTGAATTTGGTGCACCTCCACATGGTGGGATTGCCTTTGGATTTGACCGGTTGTGCTCTATTTTCGCTGGCTTAGATAGTATCCGCGATGTAATCGCCTTCCCTAAGAATAACTCTGGAAGGGATGTAATGATTGATAGTCCTTCTACAATTGATGAGAAACAATTGAATGAACTAAAAATAAAATCGACAGTTTAGTTATCAAGCGATTATCCACAATTACTACAAAAAACCGGAAAATAAGGACAAAAAAAGCTCCCGGTGCAGTACCGGGAGCTTTTAATTAATAAGTCTCACTATCGGGAGGTATCCCGTAATCCACGTATTGTGGCATCTTTTCATCTTTCTTTTTAGTCCCGCTAAACCAGGATTTGATGGAATTAAAAATGGCGGATAAATGTTCCGCATCCAATGTTTTTCCTACTTTATTTGATGCCAGACCAATTAAAGTTTTAGTTAAAAACCCTGAGCCTTTAAATAAAGTTGTATTCATTAAAAAGGGCAATACCATCGACATGATGCTACTGCTGATGTTCAGCTTATCATCAATTTTAAGGAAAGCTGAAGGAGTAGCGTATCGCTTAATCATTGCACCTAAAGTAAACTGGTTAAGGTATCCTTTGGTATGCTTAATCAATAAATCACCTTTAAGTTCATGTTCGGCTTTTAAAGTAGAAACCATCACATGCAGCTCATCAATATTATTGATGTTATATTTTCTGATCTTCTTCTTCATCCTTGTCAGCCAGTTTATTAAAGTAATTCCTGATGGTAAAGTTTATTATTGCCTTTTCAATATACTTTTCTTTGGTATAATACACAATCAGTGCCAGTAGCAAATAGATAAGTGCTACACAGCCAAAACCACGGGTATAACTACCCAATACATCTGATAAAAAGAGGGCCAAAGTAAATGTTCCAAATAAAAAGGCTAAAACAAAGCAAATGGCAACAACTGCATTCGTTACCAGATCCGCAAATATTTTGGACAACTTTTCTACCAGATACAGTCTGGTATATTCTACTCGCGTATCTATGTAATCTTTGGCGTCGTCAAACAAACCTTCAATACTCTTTTCTTTATTTTCCTGCATTATGATGTGGTTTTTGCAAGTTTTTAAGCGTGTTCCAGATCGTCATCAATAAACTCGTCCTCAGACTGACGGATTTTGCTTTTAACAGAGCTAACAACTTTATCCTTTAAGTTACTAAGGTTATTGATCTCATCCGCAGCTTTATCTTTAATAGAATCACCAAGATCTTTTAACGATTGACTTAATCTATCTCTGGTTTCACTTCCTTTTTCCGGAGCAAAAAGCAAACCCAGTGCGGTGCCGGCAGCTAATCCAACCAACAATCCAACTAACACTTTTGAATTATCATTCATAACATTTAAATTTTTATGGTTAACGATATATTTATTCCCCGGAACACCAGTATTACAACCCTTCGTGTTCAGAAATTGTTTTAATTCTTTCCAATCTTTCCGAAGCCATTGAGCTTGTTTCGTATATTTTAATCAGCAATATAAAATACGATAACAACAGCGGGCCAAAAACCAACCCCAGTATTCCGAATAAGGGTACTCCAATAACTACGCCAATTACGGTTATAATGGGGTGAATATTTCCAACTTTTTTTGCAATCATGAACCTCAAGACGTTATCGATGTTTATAATTACCAAAAAACCGAACATCAGCATAGCCCAACCGCCAAAATCATTGCCATTGGCAATCTGGATTAAGGCCGCAGGGACAAAAATGACAGGCGGTCCCAACACAGGGACAAAGGAGATAAAAGTAGTGATCACCCCCCAAAATACGGGATCAGAATACCCCAATACAAAAAAAGAAAGGCTTACCAAACCACCCTGTACCATTGCAATAAAGCCCTGACCCAACACATTTGCATAAGTTGTATTGCGCATTTCCTGAGCAAACCGTTGTGCATTTTGGGCTCTAAAAGGCGCATACTTTATCAATGCACTTTCAAACCGTTCTCTTTCTACCAACATAAAGTATAGTAAAAAATACATGAGCACTAATCCCAGGATAATATTAAATGCGCCCGATATAAGAGAAGGAAACAGTTCTGCGGCCCAGGTCCCAGCCTTTCTTAACCCCTCTCCAATTAATTTTTGAACATTTTCACCTACCGGCACCAAATGCTGCAGCTTAAAAAGAAGTTCCTTAAAATAAGCCGGGTCATTTTGCAGTTCCCCGATTTTCTTAATCACCATTGCACTGAGGGCGTAAAACGGGAGAATGAGTACGATAACTGAAATTACAAGCAATAGCACAGCAGAAAAACGTCTATTCCAATGCTTAACATCAACCAGGTACATAAATGCGGGTCGTAAAATGGTAAACAAAACCAGCGTACTTAAAATAGAGCCAAAAATCCCCTGCAAAGAATACGCAATTAAACAACCTAATGCTATAATAATAACAAGGTTGATATTATTCCGTTGCTTATAGTTGAAAATTGACATATAAAGTCGCTTTATTTCTCCAGGTTAATGGCCCTCATTTTATTGTAAAGTGTTTTCCTGTCTATATTCAGAATTTTAGCCGCTTTGGTTTTATTAAAATTAACTTCTCTCAATACTTTTAAAATAGCCTCATATTCGGCCTCTAATGCAGCATTTTTCAAATCCCTTGGTCGTTCCGTGCGCGACATGGTTGTTTCTATGGCATTAGCCTTTGCATAAGTAGAAATTTCTAATGGAAGTGCTTTCAGTTGAATCTCCTGAGACTCTGTTAACAAGGTAGCCCTTCTGATTACATTTTTCAATTCCCTTACGTTACCCGGCCAGTTATAGGTTAAAAAGCATTCTTCTACCTCTTGAGAAAAACCTAGAACAGTTCTGCCAAGCTCCTGGTTAGCAACTTCCAGAAATGTATTTGCAAAGATCAGAATATCTCTTCCACGCTGACTTAACGGCGGGAGATCAATAGAGAATTCGTTAAAACGATGGTATAGATCCTCTCTAAACTTACCTTTTTGAATCGCATTCCCAAGATTTTCATTCGTCGCCACAATAATCCGGACATCGAGATCAATTTCTTTTGTACTACCAATCCGTTTGATCTTACGTTCCTGAACAGTCCTTAACAAGGCAGCCTGAATTTCATAAGAAAGGTTTCCCACCTCATCCAAAAAGAGCGTGCCGCCATTGGCCATTTCAAAATGACCAATTTTAGTATATAAAGCACCTGTAAATGATCCCTTTTCATGTCCAAAAAACTCACTCCCTGCCAACTCTTTGGTTAAAGAACCGCAGTCCATCGCCACAAATGGATTGTCACGTCTTGGACTATTTAAGTGAATGGCTTTAGCAACAGATTCCTTTCCGGTACCACTCTCCCCTGTCAAAATAACACTATAGGAGGTTGGAGCAACCAGTTGGATTTGTTTTAATAAATGCTTTGAAGCATTACTTTGTCCCGCTACAAAATTATCAGTCTGGCTGTAAACCTGCTTTTGAAACCTTTGTTTTGGTGTTTCAGAAACTTCGGGTAAAGGATCTGCGTTAAGTGCAATCTGCGTCTCTATTGATTTATTAATCGTATTCAGGATCTCATCAGGGTACAATGGCTTCGTGATGTAATCATAAGCACCAAGCTTAATCAACTCTACGGCTAACTTGATATCAGAATAACCCGTTATAATGATCACCCCCGTTCTGGGATACTTTTCTTTGATTTTAATCAGCATTTCCTTGCCGTCAGTATCTTCCAGGCGGTAATCGCATAAAACTAAATCATAATACTCTTTCGACAGATATTCCATCGCTGAAACACCGCTTGTCGCTGTTGATACACTGAATGAATTGCGTGTTAAAAATTTAGATAATAGTATCCCAATATTTATTTCATCGTCAACAATTAATATTTTTCTCATAGATATTTATTGAATAATACTGAGATAAATATAGGTAGTTTTTTTGTTATGGGAAATATTTTCTACACTTTTTTGCATAGACATTTCCTCCAGCCAAATTAAAAAATGCTGCCCGGAAAAGTAAAAAACCGCCTCAAAATAGAATATGAGTACTATTTACCCTGAAAAGTTGGTTTTCTTTTTTCTAAAAATGCACGAGTACCTTCTTTAAAATCTTCGGTATTGAAGCACTTTCCAAATTCTTTTATTTCAGTTTCAAACCCATTTACCTCAAAATCTAATGCAGAGTTGACAGATTTTATTGCAGCTGCAATTGCTAAAGGGGCTCGTAATTTGACCTTATTTAAGATAGCTTCTGCCTTCGCTATCAATTCTGATTGAGGCACTACATAATTCAGCAATCCGATTTTCTCTGCATCAGCAGCAGAAATCATCTCTGCCGTTGCAATCATTTCAATAGCCTTTCCTTTGCCTACAATTTGCGTTAACCTTTGCGTACCACCGTATCCGGGAATCAAACCAAGAGAAGTCTCCGGGAGACCTAATTTTGCATGATCTGCACCTACGCGAATATGGCAAGCCATAGCCAGCTCTAATCCTCCGCCAAGCGCAAAACCATTAATGGCAGCAATAACAGGTTTAGGGCATTTTTCTATTGCATCAAAAACGACTTTTTGTCCATTTCTAGCTAAATCCTCGCCTTGTTGTCCGTTATAATCTGAAAACTCCGAAATATCGGCCCCTGCTACAAAAGCTTTTTCTCCAGCTCCGGTTAAAAGAACACCCCTCACTTCGTCCTGCTGTGTAGCAGAAGAGATCACATCAGCCAATTCTGCTAGTGTTTCTTTATTTAAGGCATTCAATTTATGTTCCCGGTTAATGGTTACATATAAAATCTGCTCTTTTAATTCGGTTAGAATATTTTGGTAAGTCATGATCTAAAAATTTCTGTTTTCAGCAACCCAGTTTTTAATATAATTAACAATCGTCTCCATTGTTGTTCCTGGAGCGAATAACTCTCCAACTCCAATTTGTTTAAGCTTATCCATATCCGCCTCAGGAATAATCCCTCCCCCGGTAAGCAAAACATCAGTCACATTTTTCTGTTTCATAATCTCCACGATTTTTGGAAACACCGTCATATGGGCTCCCGACAAAATGGAAATGCCTATGGCATCAACATCCTCCTGTAAAGCTGTATTCACCACCATTTCTGGAGTTTGGCGCAATCCAGTATAAATCACCTCCATACCAGCATCCCTTAAAGAAGTCGCGATTACTTTTGCACCTCTATCATGGCCATCTAGTCCAACCTTGGCCACTAAAACCCGGATAGGCCTTTTTAATGCATTGCTCATATTTTATGCTAATAAGTAGGCTGTAAATGTAAGTAAATTAGCTGTTTTATGTTAACTTTGACCAAAAAATTACAGCTGATATGAGTGAGGAAAGATCATTGAACTTTATTGAGGAGATCATTGAGAACGATTTAAATAACGGAAAATACAAGACGTTAATCACCCGTTTTCCACCTGAACCTAATGGATATTTACACATTGGCCATGCTAAAGCCATTTGTTTAAACTTTGGTTTAACTAAAAAATATGGTGGCTACACAAACCTTAGGTTTGATGACACCAACCCAATAACCGAAAAAACAGAATATGTTGACAGCCAGCAGGCTGACATTAAATGGCTTGGCTTTGAGTGGAAAAACGAACTATATACCTCGGATTATTTTGATACACTATATGAATACGCTGTCAAGCTGATTGAAAAAGGTTTGGCTTATGTAGACCACAGTACAGCTGAAGAAATTGCAGAACTAAAGGGTACACCAACCGAACCTGGCAAAGATAGCCCATACAGAAACCGCAGCATTGAGGAAAACCTGGATCTGTTTACCCGTATGAAGAGTGGTGAATTTGAAGATGGAGCATGTACTTTAAGGGCCAAAATAGACATGGCAAGCCCGAACATGATCATGCGTGACCCAGTAATTTATCGTATTAAACATGCAGAACATCACCGTACCGGGAATAAATGGTGCATTTACCCAATGTATGATTTTGCGCATGGACAAAGTGATAGCATCGAAACCATTACCCACTCCATCTGTACACTGGAGTATGTTTCTCATAGAGAATTGTATGACTGGTGTATAGAAAAACTGGAAATTTATCCTTCTAAACAATATGAGTTTGCTCGTTTAAACCTTTCTTATACTGTGATGAGCAAACGTAAATTGCTTCAACTGGTTAATGAGGGCGTGGTAAGTGGCTGGGATGATCCCCGGATGCCAACGATCAGCGGGTTAAGAAGACGTGGTTATACGCCCGAAAGTATCCGTGAGTTTTGTGAAAGAATTGGAGTTGCCAAAAGAGAGAACCTGATAGAACTTAGTCTTTTAGAATTCTGTGTACGCGAACACCTGAATAAGACTGCTAATCGGGTAATGGCCGTTTTAGATCCGATAAAGCTGGTGATTACTAATTATCCCGAAGGAAAAGAAGAAATATTAATCGGCGAAAACAACCCTGAAGCTGAAGATAAAGGAGGAAACAGGGAAATTCCGTTTAGCAATGAACTTTGGATTGAGCGCGAGGATTTCATGGAAGAACCTGCAAAAAAATGGTTCAGACTTGCTCCCGGCGCAATGGTACGCCTTAAACATGCCTATATTGTTAAGTGTGAGAATTTCGTAAAAGACGCTGAGGGAAAAGTAACAGAGATACAGTGCACTTATATTCCTGAATCGAAGAGCGGTGAAGACACCAGTGGTATCAACGTAAAAGGAACAATCCATTGGGTAAGCATCAAACATGCTAAAAATGCTGAGATAAGAATGTATGACCGTCTGTTCACCATAGAATCTCCTGATGGGGAAGAAGGTGATTTTAAGGACTATCTAAACCCGAATAGTATCGAGGTAATTAAACAGGCATATATAGAGCCTTATTTGACTACAGCAGATAAAGATGCACGCTATCAATTCATCAGAAAAGGTTATTACTGCCTTGACAAAGATTCAACACCAGAACATCTGGTATTTAATCGCACAGTATCTTTAAAAGATGCCTGGGCAAAAGGAAATAAATAAAAACAAAAAAGGCGCTTTAAAAAGCGCCTTTTTTGTTTACATATACTTTTTATACAGATTAAACAAGATCAACTTATCTGCCGGTGTGAGCACCTGGGTAATATCAGTTTGCACAAAATGTATTTTAAATGCCTCAATCGCTGCAGGCAAATTGCGGGTATCATAACCGATAATCCTCAGTGCCAGCTCCGCATTAAAATCCGCTGGTGGTAGATTTAAAACATCGTCATACCAAAGCCCAAAGCCCTGCTTTGCCAAAACCTTCCATGGAAAATTCTTTGGATCATTTTTCCTTCCAGGTGCAATATCAGCATGACCTATAAAATTGGCCGTGGGAATATTATACCGCTTCTTTAAAGCATCAAGAAGGGCAATCAGACTTTTAATCTGGGCATCGCTAAATGGCTGATCAATTCCATTGTTATCAAGCTCTATGCCTATAGAAGAAGAATTCAGATCATTTGTATTCCCCCATCTCCCTATACCGGCATGATTAGCCCGCAGGTAATCGTTTACCATTTGCACAACAGCACCATCCTTCCCTACAACATAATGCGAGCTGACCTCACTCTTACCTTTTACAATAAATGTATTAATTGTTTGTTGGAGAGAGTTTTGCGCTGTATGATGTATGATGACAAAATTAGGCTTACGGATACCGAAATTGATCGATCCTACCCAAGATTGCAGCGCAGGATCAAGGCCGTCAACTTTCTGTCCCGGAGGGGGCACAGTCTTAATGATTTCAGAAAAAGCTTTGGCCTTATTCTTGTAGATTTTTTCCGTTGCTGCATATTTATTCGTAGAACAAGCAACAAATAAAAATAAAGAACCGATTACGAGTCCAATTTTTGTAATTTTATAGTACTGAGCCATATTGAGGGGATAGAAGATGTGAAATTACTATTTTTTACTATTTTAGCTGCAAATAATTCGAGATATGAATCTCATGCTGCCTTGGCGGCCTCGTAACTTATTAAAAACTAACTGATATACGAACCAAACATGATTAAAATAATTATTTAATCATCAAAGGCTCCATCTGACAATTGAAAATAAATACATATAGATGAAACACATTAGCAAAGCAACTGTTTTTATTGCTGGATGCTCAATCATTATGGGAATCTCATCATGTTCTGGCCCTCAGGGAAATACCAACCAAAAAGCAATGAAACATTCTTCAGCAGAAGACAGCTTGCAGAAATATGTAAATGAACGCCTGGCCATTTACGAAAAAGTTAAGCTAACAACCAATATCAATGAGCTCTCTGTTAATGATCGGAAAATATTGCCATTAATGATACAGGCCGCTCAGATTATGGATGACCTGTTTTGGAGACAGGCTTATCCACAGCGCGATAGCCTGTTAAATACCATTAAAGACGAAAAAGCGAAGGAATTCGTTATGATTAATTATGGCCCGTGGGATAGATTAAATGGAGACAAACCATTTATTTTGGGCATTGGCCCAAAACCGGATGCAGCAACCTTTTATCCTGCCGGCATGACGAAAGAAGACCTTAAAAATTCTGATGTAAAAGATAAGTACGGCCAATACTCTGTTATAGAAAAAGACAAAACCGGCAAACTCATATCAGTGCCTTATCATGTTTTATATGCCACAGAATTACAAAAAGCAGCCAGTTTATTGAAACAAGCTGCTTTGCTTGCCGATGATACCGGTTTAAAGAAATACCTCAACTTACGTGCCGATGCCTTGGTTACGGATAACTTTACTGCCAGTGATTATGCATGGCTGGACATGAAGACAAATACCCTCGACCTGATCATTGGCCCAATTGAGAACTACGAAGACAAATTATTCAATGCCCGGGCTTCTTATGAGGCATACGTACTGGTAAAGGATAAAGTATGGAGCAAAAAACTGGCAAAATATGTAAGCATGTTGCCTGAGTTACAAAAAGGACTTCCTGTTGATGCGAAATACAAAACTGAAAAGCCGGGAACAGATTCTGAGCTAAATGCCTATGATGTGGTATATTATGCAGGTGATTGCAATGCCGGCTCTAAGACAATAGCTGTTAACCTTCCAAATGATGAAGTGATCCAACAAAAAAAGGGAACCAGACGCTCCCAGTTAAAAAATGCCATGAAAGCCAAGTTTGATAAAATTCTTGTGCCTATTGCCAAGGAACTGATAGATAAGGATCAGCTTCAATACATAAACTTTGATGCTTTCTTTGCCAATGTGATGTTTCACGAGGTGGCGCACGGACTAGGTATAAAAAATACCATAACCGGCAAAGGATTTGTCAAGGAGGCTCTGCAAGAGCAATTCTCCTGGCTTGAAGAAGGTAAGGCCGATGTTTTAGGCCTTTACATGGTAACTGGGTTGCTTAAAAAGGGTGAGCTTGAAGGAGATATTAAGCAATTTTATACGACCTACATGGCCGGCATTCTACGCTCAGTGAGGTTTGGGGCTGCAAGCGCTCATGGAAAGGCAAATATGCAATGCTTTAATTTCTTTAAAGATAATGGCGCATTTATCAGAAATGATAATGGCACCTACAAGGTGGATTTTGTTAAGTTCGAAGATGCGATGAACAAATTGAGCAGGTTAATTATTACGCTACAGGGCAATGGAGATAAGGCTGCCGTTGAAAAAACACAACGCGAAAAAGCTGTGATCAGTCCGGAGTTACAATCTGACCTTGATAGGCTAACGAAAAAGGGAATTCCTGTCGATGTTATTTTCGAACAGGGAGTAGATGTTTTAGGCGTTAAGTAGCCAAATGTTTATTAATGATTTCTTCAAGCTCTTCGATATCGAAGGGCTTGGATAAATACCCATCTGCCCCTGCCTGATTTGCCAGCGATTTTACATCATTGTTGGCGGAAAAATAGATCACCGGAATATTCTTCAATATGTCATGAGCCTTTAATGCTCTTGTAGCATCTATACCCCCTACATCAGGCAGCCAGTTATCCATAAAGATGATATCCGGAGTATAAGCCAGTACCTGATCTATAATGTTATTGGATGTGGAAGATGTTTTAATATCATAACCCGCATCCTCCAGGATAATAGTGCATAACTCTAAAATGTCAATATTATCGTCAAATACGAATACCTTCTTGTTCATAGTCCGTTTATGATGTAGAGCTTAAGATAGCAAATTTATAAATTCTGCCATATCTTCAATCATAAGTGCCTGATCAATTTCTACATTAAGTTGCGCCTGAGCAGGCATGTATGCTACCTGAGCAGAATCCGGATGTTGAATTAATGCTTTGCCGCCCCAATATTTTACACTTTTTAATCCATTTACCCCATCAGAATTTGAGCCCGAAAGCAAAAGACAGGCAAGCTTTGTTTTATAAACTTCAGCTGCAGTTTGAAATGTAACATCTATTGCTGGTCTTGAATAATTTATCTTTTCCGAGTAATCCAAAGAAAAGGTTTCGTCCTGTTCAATTAGCAAATGATAGTCTGAGGGCGCAATATAAACCGTTCCAGCCTTTATTTCTTCTTTCTCATCTACTTCCTTAACGATAAGTTCCGTGCGCGTAGAAAGCAGCGCAGGTAATAAAGAATCGACCCCATGCTTTCTATGTACTACAATGATAATTGGAAACGAGATATCAATCTTCACATCCGGGAGCACTTTAAGCAATACCTCGAGGCTACCGGCCGAGCCCCCAATGATCAATGCTTTACATTTCTTCATCATCCGACCTTTCTCCATATTTTTTCTCCTGGTAACCGCTTATACCTGTTGGAAATTCTCGAAAAATCAACTGTTTCTTTTGATCCTAATGCCAGATACCCCAGCTCATCCAGGCTACTGTCGAACAAATCGAGCACATTATGTTGCAAATCCCTATCAAAATAAATCAACACATTTCTACAGAGAATCAGCTGAAATTCATTAAACGAATGATCGGAGACAAGATTATGGGTAGAAAAAATGATCTTACACTTCAGTTCATCATTAAACTTTGCCAATGAATAACTAGCTGTATAGTAACTGGAAAACTCTTTAATACCCCCAGATAGAATGTAGTTTTCAGAATATTGCTTCATTTGACTCAAAGCAAACATACTTTGGCCCGCTCTTTCCAATACAGAAGGATTAAGGTCGGTCGCATAAATCAGTGACTTATGTAACAAATTCAATTCCTTTAAAATAATAGAAATGGAGTAAGCTTCTTCTCCTGTGGAGCAGCCGGCAACCCACACCCGGATAAAAGGGTAAGTGCCAAGCTTTGGCAATACTTCCTCCCTTAATTTCCTGAAGAAAGATGGATCTCTAAACATCTCGGTTACATTCACCGTAATCTGCTCAACAAACCTTTTAAAATAGATCTGATCATTCAAAATCCTATACCTAAACTCTGCGAAACTTAAATTTCTATCCAATGCATAAATTCTGGAGATACGTCTTTTTAAAGAGGCCTTTGAGTAACCGGTAAAATCGTAGCCATACTGTTCCAAAAGGTCAGAAAGCAATATTTCTACATGTTCATCGGTAATTACAGATAAGTCCAAGCGTTATTCTATTAAAACGTAAAGGTTCAGCAATCTAATTAATTCATTAACATCAATTGGTTTGGAAATATAGCCAACAGCACCTGCACTTAAACAACGCTCCCTATCCCCAAGCATTGCCTGCGCCGTGACTGCAATTACAGGTACCCCTCTGAGTTCGGGATTCTTTTTCATCATCGCCATTGCTTCATATCCGTCCAAACCGGGCATCATCATGTCCATTAATACCACCCCAATATCGCTATCATTCATAAGAATTTCAAGCCCTTCCTCTGCACCTGTTGCAGACAAGCACTGATAACCTTTTGCTTTTAACACCGCTGTTAAAGCAAAAATATTCCGGTTATCATCATCTATTATTAATACTTTATTATCTGCCATATATCTAAAAACATGTCAATTATGACTACACCTTGTTGTAAAGCCACACCCTTAATAATGAAATCAATTGATCAATATCCACCGGCTTTGAAATATAGTCCGATGCCCCTGCAGCTATACATTTTTCCCGGTCACCCATCATAGCTTTTGCAGTAACAGCTAAAACCGGCAATTGTTTGTATGCTTGAATCTTTCTAATTTCCCTTGTCGTCTCATATCCGTCCATCTCAGGCATCATCATGTCCATCAGCACCACATCCACTAATGGATTTTCTTTAAGCATTTGTAGCGCTTCTTTTCCGTCGGTAGCTGCAAGAACTTTCATTTTATGTTGTTCCAACGCCTTTGTTAAGGAGAATATGTTCCTGACATCATCATCAGCAATCAACACTGTTTTATTGTTCAAGACTTCATATAGCCCCCCCAGGTTTTCGGAAGGTGTTTTTTTATGCTTCCCATCAAGCTCTTTTTCCTCCACCAGATGAAGAAAAAGCCCTGCCTCATCTAAAATACGCTGATAAGAATGCGCCGTTTTCACCACTATCGAATCCGCGTATTGCTTAATGCGATTTTCTTCCCCTTTGGACAAATTTTTTCCTGTAAATATGATGATCGGCAAATTTTCCAGACCGCGACTTTTTTTAATTGTGTCTAAGGTTTCATAGGCATTCTTATCGGGAATTCCCATATCCAGGATCACGCAATCCACTTCATTCTTATTCAGTGCCCCAATACTATCAGTTACATTACTGGCTACCTCAGTCTGTATACTATAATTGCTCAGGAAATAACTTAGTGCCTCCGCATGTTGTTTATTTTCTTCAACAATTAACACCTTCTTAGGGTGCCGACTCAGCGCATCTTCTAGTTTCTGAAAAATCTGCTTCATCTGCTCCAAAGCAACCGGCTTATTGATAAAGTCTACAGCTCCCTTTAATAAACTTTCTTTCTTAACTTCAAGAGAAGACATGATATGAACAGGTATAGGCTTGGTGGCAGGATTGGCTTTCAACTCTTCCATTACCTGCCAGCCATCCTTTATCGGCAGCTGTATATCCAGCAATATGGCTAGGGGTTGATAGAGATTCGCCAATTCGATCCCCATATCGCCACGAACGGCAACAATACCCTTGTAATTTCTTTTCCGGGTAAATTTTAACAGGGTTTTAGCAAAATTAGTATCATCTTCGATAATTAGGATTACCCTGTCTCCCGGTTGAATATTATGTCTATCATCTTCTATTTCCTGAGGGATAAGATCAACTGTAAAACGTTCAGCAATCACAGGCTCAATCCGTTCCATATAAATAGGCGGAGCCACAGCAGCATCCTCGGACAAATCCTCTTCTATATGCTCTTTACGAATCAGTGGTAAAGAGAAAGTAAATTCACTGCCAACATTTTCTTTACTGGCCAACTCTATTTTTCCACCTAAAAGCTTAGCCAATTCTCTACTTATAGATAAGCCCAATCCCGTTCCACCAAATTTGCGGCGGGTAGAGCCATCTGCCTGATGAAAGGCTTCAAAAACCAATCCTTGCTTACTTGCCGGGATCCCGATTCCTGTATCTGTAACCTTAAACAGAATGTTATCGCCCTGCTCATCATTGTTAACCTTTAAAACAACCCGGCCTGCGGCCGTAAATTTAATGGCGTTAGATAGTAAATTCTTCAATATCTGCTCCAACCTCATCTTATCCGTATTGATGGTGGTCAAGGTGTCATCAATATCAATAACAAATTCCAGTTGTTTATCCTTTGCTACCGGATTAAATAGCGCACGCATATCAGTTGCCACCTCCTGAATATTGACATCTCCAAATTCAAGCTTCATTTTACCGGCTTCAATTTTAGAAAGATCAAGGATTTCATCAATCAGGCCAAGTAAGCCCTGTCCAGAACTTTGTATCACTTCTGCATATTCGATATACTCTTCATCTAAATCCTTATTCTCAGACATCAGCTTCGACAGCAATAAAATAGAATTTAAAGGTGTACGCAGCTCATGAGACATATTGGCAAGAAATTCTGATTTATATTTGGTGCTCTGCTCCAATTGTTCTGCCTTATGCTGTATATCCAAATTCCGCTCCTGAATAAGCTTATTTTTTTCCTCAAGCAAATTGGTTCGCTCTTCCAGCTCCTGGTTGCTTTGCAAAAGCTCTTCCTGCTGTACCCTTAATTCTTCTTCGGAAGTTTGGATTCTCTGCGTTTGAGCCTCCAATTCAGCATTTAAGCCTTCCAACTCTCTGTGCTGCGCCTGAAGCTCCTCAGCCTGTGCCTGTGTTTCCTCCAGAAATTCCTGTAGTTTTTTGCGATTTTGAGAGACAGTGATGGCAATCCCAATATTATGTGAAATGCTATTAAAAAAATCCAACTGTAACGGAGTATAAATCTGCAAAGAGCCAAACTCCATTGCTCCGATCACTTCACTTTCCCTAAAAATAGGTATTGCAATTACATTGCGTGGCCGTGTAGTTCCAATTGCAAAGCTAATTGTTAACTCACTATCAGGAATATCATTGATCAATAGTTGCTTACCCGATTGAACAGCCTGCCCCACAACTCCCTCCCCAAGAAGAAGATTTCTACGCTTATAATCTTCCATTAGCGAATAACTACCCACCAGGCGTAAAGACTTATCTTCTTCAACCAGGTAAAGTGCAGCCACCTGGCTATGTGTGCGCTCAACAATTTCCTCTACAATGTCGTTTGACAGTTGCTTAACACTTTTTTCTCCCACCATTTTATCGTTCAGCGCAGCGATTCCGGATTGCAGCCATTCTTTATCTGCCAATAAAGAAAAAGAGTACTGCAAGGATTCGGCCATTGCGTTTAAAGATCCTGCCAAACTACCCAAACCGTCCTTTTCTTCTTCATCAAGTCGCATCTGGTAGTCTCCATTTGAAATCCTATTGGCAATCCCCTGAATAACAGTTATCCTGTTATCTATTTCTTCATTTTTATGCTGTAACTCTTCTTGTAGTCTTACCCTCGTATTAAAATCAAGCGAAACCTTCCTGTAAAAAAATATTGTAATTAAAATGGCCAGAAAAGCAGCAAACAAAATCAATGAAGGTGTAATATTTGCCAGTTTATTTAAACTAGCCGTCCGCAAATTCAGAACCCTACGCTCCTCCTCCTCCATCATCTTTATCAGATCCCTTGCTCCATCCATGTAAGCTTTCCCACTGATCAGCTCAGCAACACTTACAAAACCACCACGACTTTTTATATCAACGGTATGTTCTAATATCTCCAGCCTTCCCTGGATCATCGCATTTAACTTTTTTACATTCCTTTGCTGTAAGGGATTGCCTTCAGTTTCTACAGCAATTTTATCTAACAATCCTAAAGCAACTTCCTTCGCGCCTTGATAAGGTTCTAAAAAATCTTTTCTCCCTGTCAATAAATAGCCCCGTTGTCCTGATTCAGCATCTTTTAAGGTGGACATAATATCCTCCAGCTTAAACATAACACTATTACTTTCGGAAACCATCTCAGCACTTTTAATCAGGCCTCTTATACTGAGAAAAGAAGCTAAAGAAGTTATAAAAAGGATCAACAATGACAATCCCAGACCAATCCGCAGATTATTTTTGATGGTTTTCTTACTCATACGACTTATTATTATGTTACTCCGTTTCAGGAATGGCCATTAAAGGCAAGGTAAAATAAAATTCCGACCCTTCACCTAATTTACTTTTTACGCCAACTTCACCACCATGTCTGTTGATAATTTCTGCAGAAATATATAGCCCTATTCCTAATCCTTGAAAATGAATAGCTGTTTCTTCAACCCTATAAAATTTCTCAAATACGTTTTTTTGTAGCTCCGGGGCAATGCCTATTCCAAAATCCCGAACACCAACATATAATTGATCGGCTGTTGTTTCGACTTTCACCTCTATTTTGTTTGTTCCCGGCGAGTATTTAATTGCATTGGTTAAAAAATTAACGATCACCTGCTCAATCCGCATCTCATCAGCATAAATTTCTTTAGGAACATTCCCTTTTCTGCTGATTTTAAACTCAGGATTAGCCTGATGGATAACCTCTATAACAGAATCAAGTAGCGCATCAAATTCAAAATACTTTTTATTGAATTTTAATTTGCCACTCTCTATTTTAGAAATATCCAAAAGATCTGCAATTAACTCATTCAGCTTTTCCAACTGAACCTGAGCTTTAGCCAGATGCTTTTTTACAGTAGGAATATCACCTTTATCTACACTGCGAGCTAACAGCTGTACATACCCTTTTACACTTGTTAGGGGGGTTTTTAGCTCATGGCTTGCTATACTAATGAATTCGTCTTTTTTTCGCTCTGCTCTTTTCCTGAACTCGATCTCATCCAACAAAGCCTTTTGGATTTCGATTAACTTACGGCTTTGTTCATAAATACGATAAAATGTTTTCACCTTTAACAGCAAAATATCCATATCTACCGGCTTCGTGATATAATCCAGCCCACCTGAAGAATATCCCTTGGCAATAAACTTAAGTTCTGTATTTGCTGCGGACAAAAAGATGATTGCCGTTTCTTTAGCTCTACTATAACCAGAAATGGCTTCTGCTACTTCAAATCCATCCATTCCTGGCATCTGAACGTCCAGTATTATCAATACATACTCGTTTTTAAGTACTTTTTTTAAGGCCTCTTCACCGGATGATGCAGTATCAACCTCAAAATTATGTCTCTCCAGAACTCTTTTTAAAGAAATCAAATTCTCGGAGGTATCATCTACAATTAATATCATTATTAAAAATAAATAAGGCTTTTAAATGTTTTGGGTACAGTAAAGGCGTTAGTTTTGCATTAAAGTTATATAAACTTTATAAGTTTAAGCTTATAAACAATCATTTAATTGCAAAAAAGAAATTATAAGCTTGCGGAATTAAAAGTATCCCCTTGCTTAAAATCACCGGTATCAAACCCTTTTTTAAACCAGTACATTCTTTGGGCAGATGTACCGTGGGTAAAGGCATCCGGAATAACCTGCCCCTGAGCCTGCTGTTGAAGTTTATCATCGCCAATCGCATTTGCAGCAGTCAATGCTTCTTCAATATCTCCCTCATCCAATCTAAAATTAGCGAGTTTTTGGACATGATTTGCCCACAGGCCGGCAAAGAAATCAGCCTGTAATTCTAACTTAACAGATAGCTTATTGTATTCTACCTCACTCAACTGAGCTCTGGCACGTTGTACCTGTTCGGAAACCCCAAGTAGATTCTGCACATGATGTCCTACCTCATGCGCAATCACATAAGCCTGCGCAAAATCACCTGCAGCACCAAACCGGTCTTTTAAATCTTTATAAAAAGTGAGATCAATATACACTCTGTGATCTGCAGGGCAATAGAAAGGCCCCACAGCAGAACTTGCATTTCCACAGGCAGATTGGACGCTATTATCAAATAAGGTAAGCACAGGAGGCTCATATACCCTTCCCATCTGCTTAAACTGAGCAATCCAAACTGAATCTGTTGACTCCAGAACGCCGGAAACAAATTTACCTTCAGCATCCACCGGGACACCATGCTTGCCAACAACATTTTGTGCCTGACCTATGGGCAACTGATTAACTAAACCTGTAAAATCCTGTCCAAAAATAAGACCAAGTACCACAACAACAATTGCTGCTCCCCCGCCAAGTACCTTGCCGCCAGACATCCCCCTTCTGTCATCAACATTGCTGCTTCCTTTACCGAACCATTGCATATAAATTCCTTTTAATTTGGTTAATAAAAGGCTGGGACAATTGTTATACCAAAACTAAAAGAAAGTTCAGTTTAATTAAAGGCTGCAATTGCTTTATGGATTCGTTTTGTGGTTTCGACTGCACTAAGAGCTACAGCAATATCAAATACCCCAGGGCCAAACTTACCACCAACAAGCATAATTCTAAAAGGTAACATCAATTCACCAGGTTTAAAATTATGTGCAGCAGCCAGTAACTTGAACTTTTCTTCCAGCTCCACATTGGTCAATCCATCCTTCAGCTCCAAAGCATAGGACTCAAAAAAGCCTGCCTTTTCAGGTGTCCACTTCGGTTTCACCGCATCCAGATCATAGGCAGATGGTGTGATAAAAAAATAAATACTTTGCGCAACAAAATCTGTTAACAGCGTACAGCGATCTTTAATTAGGTCAATTACCTTTTCCAGGTATACATCATCATCCAAAGCCGTGCCCTGAGCATTAAACACTTCTTTTACAAAGGGAAGCAGGTCTTTTGCAGTTGTATGTTTGATCCATTCCTGATTATACCATTTTGCTTTTTCAAAATCAAATTTAGCACCCGCTTTGCTGATTCTTTCGATCGAAAATTTATCGACTAACTCAGTTAATGAAAATATTTCCTGATCAGTTCCATCATTCCAACCAAGCATAGCCAATAGGTTTACAAAAGCTTCAGACATAAAACCAAGCTCCTTAAAACCTTTAGTCAAATCACCCGTTTTAGGGTCTGTCCAGTTTTGTGCATATACCGGAAAGCCTAATCTATCCCCATCCCTTTTGCTGAGCTTTCCATTTCCATCAGGCTTTAAAATCAGAGGTAAATGCACCCATTGAGGCATTTCATCTTCCCAGCCCAGGTATCTCCATAATAAAATATGAATTGGCGCAGAAGGAAGCCACTCCTCACCTCTAAAAACATGACTAATTTCCATCGCTCTGTCATCAGCAACAACAGCCAAATGATAGGTTGGCATTCCATCTGCTTTTAGCAAAACTTTATCATCTACCAGGTTAGTCTCAAAACTAACATGACCTCTGATCAGATCAGTAAAAGAAACAACCTCATTTTCTGGCATTTTTATGCGAACTACGTACGGCGCATTGCTTGCTAATAGTTCATCCACCTCTGCTTGAGTTAAAGTAAGGGAATTTCGCATTTCTCCTCTTGTAGCCAATCCGTAGGTAAAGTTTGGTATTTGTTTTCTTTTGATATCCAGCTCTTCCGGCGTATCAAAAGCATAATAAGCATACCCATCAGCAATTAGCTGATCAGCGTATTGTTTATAAGTAGTTTTTCGTTCGCTTTGACGATAAGGGCCAAAACTCCCTTCACGCTCCGGGCTTTCATCCGGAACAAGACCACACCATTTAAGGCAGGAAACGATATACTCCTCAGCTCCTTCCACAAAACGTGTTTGATCAGTATCCTCAATCCGCAAAATAAATGTACCGTTGTGCTTTTTTGCAAACAGATAATTAAATAAAGCGGTACGTACACCGCCCAAATGCAGGCCGCCGGTTGGGCTCGGGGCGAATCTAACTCTTACTTTCTTTTCCATATTACGAAGTACAAAGATATATTTTTTACTGCGTTACCGTTCTATTGATACATTTTTGAATGCTATTTTGTATTTTGCCTTCATATTCTATGAACCCATACGAGAAAAAACGCCGCTGGAAATTCTTTTTACTGATCTTTGCCATTGTCATCGGCACAGCGTCTGTTGTTTACAGCGACTTCTTCGTAAAAAAAATGGAACGTGAAGAACAGCTTCAATTTCAGCTATATGTAAAAGTAACTGAGCAGTCCCTTGCTATGTATGACGATGATAGATACACCAGTTTAATAGACCTGATCCGAACAAATACCAAGCTCCCTGTAATTATGATCGATTCTGAAGGAGCCATTCTTTCTTATCAGGGGCTAGACTCTACAAAAACGAATTACGAAGTAGAAAAACAACCCAATAAGACCTACGACCCGGCCTATTTTTCTCGTGAACTCCGTAAAATGAAAAAAGAACATCCACCAACACCAATTATCGGATTGGATGGAACCCGCTGGTACATTTATTATAAAGATTCTGCCACTTTAACCCAACTCCGCTACTTCCCTTACATCCAACTGGCTGTAATCGGACTCTTTTTACTTACTGCTTACGTAGCCTTTAGTTCGGCACGGAAAGCGGAACAGGATCAGGTATGGGTAGGTATGGCAAAAGAAACCGCCCATCAGCTAGGCACACCAATATCCTCGCTCATGGCTTGGGTAGAACTGATCAAATCAAGATTTGATGCAGAAGATGATCCACTAATTGCTGAAATGGAGAACGACATTAAACGCCTGGAGGTGATTACTGATCGCTTTTCTAAAATTGGATCTAAACCAATTGTGGAAGATCATGTGGTATTCACTGTCATCTATAATTTCGTTGAATATTTCAAACTTCGAACATCTGATAAAATCGTGTTCCAAATCATAGGAGATGAACAGGTAAGAGCCTTGTTAAATGTCCCCCTATTTGACTGGGTTATAGAAAATCTGCTGAAAAACGCTGCAAACGCTATTGAAAACGAAGGGAATATCACCATAAACATCATCGAAAACTTAACCAAAGAAGAGGTTTTTATAGATGTAACAGACACCGGAAAAGGTATTGCAAGATCCAAATTTGACGCGGTATTTCAACCGGGCTATACTACGCGTAAACGCGGATGGGGCTTAGGCTTATCCCTCACCAAAAGAATCGTGGAGAATTACCATAATGGTCAAATCTTTGTTAAAGATTCTGAGCTCGGTAAAGGCACCACCTTTCGTATCATTTTAAAAAGCAGTATTACTTATGAACCGACCTCAAACACATGAGTATCCCGTATGGGCTGAACAATACATTAGCCTCGTTGAAGGTGACGTATTAGAATTATTAAAAAGGCAGGCTATAGAATTTCCCGACTTTGTGAATGACCTGGTTGAAAAAGCCGACTATGCCTATGCTCCCGGGAAATGGACAATTAAACAACTTATTGGTCATATTATAGACACAGAACGTATTCTCGTATACCGTTTAACTTGCTTTGCGCGGGGAGAAAATCACGCCCTCCCTGGGTTTGAAGAAGACGACTATGTAGCCCACGCACACTTCCAGGACAGGAGCTTATTGAGCCTTTCGGAAGAGTTCTCCCTGCTTAGAAGAGCGAACATGTATTTATTCAACTCCCTTATAGAAAAAGAATTGAATAGAAGTGGAACCGCATCTGAACGGCAAATTACTGTAAGAGCTTTACTCTATGTAATCCCAGGCCACATTATACATCATGTACAAATCATTAAAAGTCGCTATTTATGATCTGGTTTACAGAATTCACACCGGAACAACTAAATGATAGGCCTGCAAATCATATGGGGGCTTTCCTCGATATTAGGTTTACCGAAGTAACTGATGATGCGTTGACCGCAACAATGCCTGTAGACGAGCGTACTCACCAACCTGCTGGAATTTTACATGGCGGAGCTTCTGTAGTATTAGCCGAAACGCTTGGAAGTGTCGCCTCCTACATGTGCATCGATCCTCAAAAATATCAGGCAGTAGGGCTCGAAGTTAATGCCAACCATCTCAGACCTGTAAAATCAGGCTTGGTAACCGGTATTTGTAAACCCCTCCATATTGGTGCTAAAACCCA
The DNA here is from genome assembly GCA_029202485.1 of Candidatus Pedobacter colombiensis. Taxonomy (NCBI): domain Bacteria; kingdom Pseudomonadati; phylum Bacteroidota; class Sphingobacteriia; order Sphingobacteriales; family Sphingobacteriaceae; genus Pedobacter; species Candidatus Pedobacter colombiensis. Next base: position 5,069,986 of record CP119313.1, read on the forward strand.
TGTTTGGGAAATCAAGATCTATAATGATAAAGGAAAAATGAATTGCATCAGCAGGCTTACAGTAGCCGTTATTAATAAAGCCTGATTATCTAACCTCTGCCCTTATCCGGCTTAAAGTTACTTGTGTTACGCCCAAATAGGAGGCAATATAGCCCAACTGGATTCTTTGGATCAAGGCCGGATCATTGTTCAGCAATTCCCGATAACGCTCAGCTGCAGTTTTAAATAAGCGTGCAATAAGGCGTTCCTCTGTCTTGATAAGCTCCTGCTCTGCCAGCTTTCTTCCCCAATTCGCAAACTCAACATCCTTCTGGAAAAGAGTTGCCAATGCCGCTGTTTTTATTTCATACAACACACTATGCTCCAATACTTCTACGCTTTCGTAGCCCGGCAAGCCATTGATATAGCTGTTGTAAGAAAATACGATATCCCCCTCCTTGCCAAACCAAAAAGTTATCTGATTTTCCGGTCCTTCACAAAATGCCCGTGCAATTCCTTTCTCAATAAAAAAAAGAGACTTCTCGACACTTTCCGCATGAATGATCCGATGGTTTTTGGGCACCTCTACCCTTTCCATCAAATCCAGCAGTTGATTTAAATGCGACTCTTTTAATGGATAAATGCCTTTTAGTGTATTTAAAACGTTTTGCAATTGGCTAAGGTTTATGTAAAGATAAAGTAGCCCAATGGTTATTTTTTAACATTTGTAAAAAACTTCCTACCTAAATCGAAGTACTTTTGCCTCAAATATTTAAATTATGAGCTGGATTATATTAGTGATTGCTGGTTTTTTTGAGGTCGGTTTTACGACTTGCTTAAAGCTTTCAAACAACTTTAGTAACTTTAGATGGAGCGCCGCGTTTTTTCTGTGCATCACGCTTAGCTTTTTACTACTAAACAAAGCTGTCCAAACTTTACCAATGGGTACGGCTTATGCCGTTTGGACCGGGATAGGTGCAGTAGGGACTGTTCTTGTTGGAATCTTCTTCTTTGATGAGCCTGTTAACTTCTGGAGAATCTTTTTTATTGCCTCTCTGATCGGTTCAATTTTAGGCTTAAAGTTTTTGGCGGGCGGACATTAAGCCCGTTCAAAAACTATTTTATAACAATTGGAAGCTCAACTAAAGTTCGATCCCAGGCAAGAACCATGTTTGTGCCTTGAGGTTGAGCAGTAAATGTAATAGAAAAAGACTCCAGCGGCTTATCTAATGTTTTAACAGGCACATCTACCCTAACAACGTCTTTATTCTGGTCATAAGTAAAAGCGCCCCAACGATCTGTCTGCTTGTTAATGATCAAAGTCCATTTATCTTGATTAGGAATTGCAAATAAACTATAAGAACCGGCTTTAACAGATTTTCCACCAATATTTACACGCTTATAGAATTTGATTTCTGTGGACTCATTGGCTCCAACACGCCACACTTTATCAAATTGCTCCAGCACCCCAAATATTTCACGCCCTTTTTTAGTCGGCCTGGAATAGATTATCTTTATAGATGGGGTTGAATCGTCCTTTGCTTTTGCAGCATTTAAAGGAAAATAGACAATATCAGCAGGACTGGCATCAACAGGAGCAAATTTTGGCTCCTGTGCTTCAGCAACAAAAGTAAACATCGCAAGCACTGCGATAAAACTTAATCTTTTCATCAGAAGATGTCTTAAATTAATATAATTTAAGATTAATAATGACGGCCTTTAACTATTCCGTTTAAGAAAATCGCGCCGAATATAAACCCTATAATCCCTCCTAACACAGCTCCACCAAAACTACCCGATATAATTATAGCAGTTAAAACACCAAAAAACAGGCCCATAACATAATAAACCCAATCAAAACTATTGTTCTCTTCTTTAATCATTATACTAATTCTTAGGCTTCAAAGATATTGATTTATTTTATCTGTAAACAAATATTGCCCTTTTATTTCCCTAGCAAATCATTAACCGTTACCAGCTTATAGCCCTTTTCTTTTAAATAAGTAATCAAATCATCTAATTTATTGTAAAACTTGTCCGTTCTTCTTGGATCGGTACCGGCATGAAGCAGCAGTAAAAAACCATTCAGCCCCTGATGATTTTCGAAACTGATGATAGACTTATAAATCTCCTGATTTCCAACATAGCGTTTACCCATTTCCGGGTAAGTATAATCCGCATTGGAACGCGTTCCAGGTGTAAAATTAATCAGCGTTAACCCAGCATCAGCTGTCCAGTCAGCAACCCTCTGATTGTACCATTCATACGGAGGCAAAAAGAAAGGCGCATTGCGTTTATCAATCCCAAATCTGCCCATCGCCTCATAATTAGCCTTTAAATCTTTCAGAAAATTTGCTTTTGTAACCAGTAAGCTATCCCGGTTAGTCCAATCGCAATACAACAAATGCTTATTCGAATGTCCCCCCAAATAATGATGACTTGTTTTAAGTGATCTAATGAGCTGACTAAATCCTGTATTATTGTAAAAATCACCAGTAAAAAAGAAAGATCCTTTTACCTTATGCTTGTTTAAGGTTTTATTGATTTGCACTACACCATCGGCATAATCATGTCCCGTAAAGACTAACGCAATCTTTTTTTCATTTATGTTTCCCCTAATTATAGCTCCGTTATCTTTTTTAAATTGAGATATCTCCTCCTTTGTCCTGCTGTCATAAGCCGCCAGTAAATAAACCAATGAAGCTGTTCCATCCATAGTAGGTTCATTCGTGCTGTAATCCCCAAAATCATCATGGTAAACCACCAGGTCAGACTGAAATTCGGCATACTTATCCGGCTTGTATAAAGTGATCCCAATGAGGCCTTTATAAATACTACCATAAACGGGTCCATCAACCAATCCCCCATCTATCGGATACTGAAACAAATGTGTAAATGCAGAATGCGGATCTTTTGGGGTCTCTCCCCCGGCTGGTAACCCGTATACCATTGTAGATCCCCAAGGATTACAACCAAACAACCAGTCAAAATTTGCCTGTGCCAACTCCTCATAACTGTCATCTCCACTTTCCTTATGGTATAAGAAGCTCTGAATAGCAAACGAAGTTGTTAAATTATTTGAACACCAGATAAACGGAACACCCCTATAAAACGCATTATGCTTTGCCTTTTGCCAAACCCGATCCAATCCCTCTTTATAATAAGATAGCGCCTTTTCAGAAACCAATTTATCACCTGTTTTAGCAACTTCATAATGACCAAAATTGTGAAATGGATACCATTGATAATGTCTTGCTGTATCCGCCCCCATCCAGGGTGTTACCGGTTCTTGACTCGCGTAATTCACTGCCTGCTTCAAAAATTGTTTTCCCCCGACACTTTGATAAAGTTCGGCTGCAGCAAGCTCCATATCATCCGTCCAATTGTCTTCTTCATAAAAATAAGGAGCCCGATTAGGTGCAGTTTGCTGTACACCCGGTTGCTTTAATCCAAATTCATATGCTGATTTAGATTTATTTCGAAGCAATTGAGCATAAGGTGCATCAATCTCATTGAATATTCTACTCCCCAAAGCAAAAGCACTGCTAAACTTCCCCGCAATAGAAGCTGTTCCTGTCGCCCGGCTTTTATACCTGCCCAGACCTTGAGGTTTACCATTTGCAAAATAAACAGGCCGTTCTTTACCCTTCCCATAATCAACATTATCCTTTGTGGGCAACCGCATCCCTTGATGATCTCTGTCGTCAGCAATCTGATTAAACAACCAATCTTTCTTAGGATGCATCTTTAACAGCCATTGCAAACCCCAATTCGCTTCGTCCAAAATATCGGCGCGTCCATTCTTTCCTTCAAGCCCATTGGCCTGATATTGATCCGTAAATACTTCCGGGAAATCCCGATATGCAGCAAGCAAATGATACGTCGCATTTGCCGATGTTGTGGCATACTGAAGGTAATCAGAAGCATCATGCCATCCACCGCTAACATCTATATGCGTGCTATCTGGCATGGGACCATACATGGTGTATCCATCCTGTGTATGGCAACTATCTTTTAAATAAGGATTAAATCCACTGCGCTGTTGCCTCATATAACGCAATGCAAAATCAGCGGTATGCCGATACACATCTTCGTTGATGACCACCTCTGGTGAAACCGCATTTCCTGCTTTGATAAAATAATGACCCGCCTTTTTAAAATCACTAAAATTCAATCTACATGATGCTTTAAATGGACCATAAGTACCAAAAGGCTTAACATTTTCAGAGCTGTACACCACTTTTCCGGTAACCTTTTCTATAATCTCAAATTTTTCAGGCTGATCCTTTTTATCTTTACTTACCCACACAGCGACTTTAATAGACTGCGGCTGATATCCAAGCAGATTTATTCTGATCCATGATCCGCCAGAATTGGCCTCCTGAGACAAACCATTAAGCGAAATGAGTGTTATTCCTAAAAAACAGGCATATAGGAACCAAAAATTCATCTTTTTCATATCGAACGTTGATTAGGGAGCTATAAAAATAACAAACCCTTGTCAGCATTTCGTCAATTATTACAAAAAGTCTCTTCACTAAATACAACCAATCAATCGATTGATTAATTTTGGCGCCACAAATAATAAAAATGGAAAAAATAGATAAAAGGGCTAATATTCTCGAAGCAGCAGAAAAGCTATTTATCGAATTGGGCTACGAAGCTACTTCTACCCGGCAAATCGCAAAAGATGCCACAGCCAATATGGCAATGATCAATTATTATTTTGGGTCAAAAGAAGGTGTCTTCATGGAAATCATGAGCCAACGAATTGCTGATTTTAATGCGCAGCTCTCCTGCATCAACCAAAATAACCTATCTGGGATGGAGAAATTACTGAAAGTAATTGAAGGCTATGCCACAAAAACCCTATCCAGTCCTGGTTTTCATAAAATGATGCACAGAGAACTCTCCATGCCACACCGCCCGGAAATGTTTTTTAAGATTAAAAATGCAATGTCCCAAAACCTCATGATGATAGACAAGATCATCACTGATGGAATAAATGAAGGAAGCTTTAGACAAATAGACGTTAGAATGCTGATTGCCACCATTATGGGAACAATAAGTAATGTCGCAACATCCCCTTCGAAAATCACCTCTGGCACAACACTTGATATCAATAATGAAGAAGACAGAAAGTTGATCACTTCCCGCTTAATAAATCATTTAAAAGACCTCATCATCACGTATTTAACACCAAAAAATGATACATAAATCAGTCAAATTAAGCTTCTTAGCGTTCCTTGTTCCGGGGATCCTCTATGCCCAGGACATCAAAAAACTAAGTTTGCAGGAAGCTATTGCTCTTGGGATAGAGAATAGCAAGAACCTAAAACTTTCCCAAAATAAGGTAGATCAGGCTATCGCAAATCTGAAAATGGTTAAAGACAATGCTTTACCTACATCAAAGGCTTCTTTTATGTACAGCCATGCAGAAATTCCGAACAACACCTTAAGCATCGGCGGAAGTGATCTCATCAACTTACCGAAGCGTGCAGATGCTTTTATTGGCACCGCAGCGGTCGAAGAACTTGTTTATGGAGGAGGAAAGCTGAAATATGCTGAAGAGTCTACCCGTTTACTTGCTGATGTAGCAAAACTGGATGCAGATAAAGACAAGGAAGAGATCAGCTATGCAATTATCAACACCTACTATTCTTTATTTAAAGTATTGCAAAGCAAAAAGGTAATTGCTCAAAATATCGAGTCTATTGATAGTCAACTAAAGCAATCCCAGCGTTTTTTTGAACAAGGTATTGTGACCAAAAACGATGTTTTAAGATTTCAACTTCAACGTGCAAATATCTCCCTTACTGGTATGGAGGCCGAAAACAACAGAAAAATTATCAACTACAACCTCGATATTCTACTGGGCCTAAACGAAAATACCCAAATTGAAATTACAGACCCGACCAAAGAATTGAAGGCTTTAGCACCTTTAAGCAACTACCTGGATATGGGATTTACAGGCAGACAGGAATTGAAACAACTGGATATACAGAACAAAGTTGCTGACGTAAACATAAAATCTGTTAAAGCCAATACCTTACCAACTGTGGGTGTAGGTGCAAATCTGTACTATATCAATCCAAATGGCAGCTTTATTCCTTCAGCCAACCAATACATTCTGCCGGTAACCATCGGTGCAACCGCTTCCTGGAATATAGGCACCTTGTGGACAAATAAGAATAAAGTAACAAATGCCAGAATACAACAAAAAGAGGTTGTGATCCAAAAAGATATCTTTTCTGATCAGGTTAAAACAGAGATCAACAGAAATTATCAAAATTATCAGCTAGCCCTCGACAAGATCAATGTGCTGGAAACATCAATTGCACAGGCTACAGAGAATGATAAATTAATGGAATCAAAATACAAAAATAACGTAGCCTCAGCAATAGACAGAATAGATGCAGAAACCTTACTATACCAGGCTAAAATTAACTTAGAAATAGCCAGAGCTGATGCCGGACTAGCTTATTACACTTTATTAAAATCTACCGGAAAAATTTCTCAATAAAATACCATAACAAATTAGGCAATGACAACTGAAAAGAAAAAAAAGAATAAAGTTATCCCGATCATATTAGGGGTACTCCTCATCCTGGGTGCAATATTTGGAACCAGAGAATATATCTACTACAGCAAGCACGTAGATACCGATGATGCCCAGATTGATGGAGACATCAGTCCGGTAGTTTCCCGTGTTGGAGGCTATGTACAAGACATTAATTTCGAAGAAAACACCAGGGTTCACGAAGGTGATGTATTGGTTAAGCTGGATGACCACGATTACAAAATAAAACTGGAACAGGCCATGGCCGGACAAAAGGGTGCAAGTGCAGGGGTTGGTGTTTCTGAATCACAGATTGCCGCTACTGCAGCCAATACCAGTACTGCAAAAGCCAATATCGAAGCTGCAAGAGTAAAATTAAATCTGGCACAAAAAGATTACGACCGTTACCAGAACTTGGTAAAAGATGGTTCTATTACCCAACAACAATTTGATCAGGCAAAAGCACAAAAAGAAGCCGCTCAGGCAGCCTTCACTGCAGCAAACGACCAATACAATGCCGCTGTAAAGCAAGTTGGGACTACACAATCCCAATTGGCAGTAAGCAGCAACAGTGTAACGCAACATCAGGCAGATGTAGATTTTGCAAAATTGCAGCTATCCTATACAGAAATTAAAGCCCCGGCTACAGGTATCGTATCTAAAAAGAATATTCAAAAAGGACAACTCGTGCAAGCGGGTCAATCTCTATTTTCTATTGTAAATGACAACAGCTTATACATTACTGCAAACTTTAAAGAAACTCAGCTAGAAGACATCAAACACGGCTCAAAAGTTAAAATAACCGTTGATGCTTATCCAGATCAGACTATGGAAGGTGAAGTTTATAATTTTGCACCTATTACCGGTGCAAAAGGCTCACTTCTGCCTCCTGATAATGCAACAGGTAACTTTGTTAAAGTTGTACAACGCATACCTGTTAAAATAAAAATAACAAAAACTCCAAAAGATGTTCTTGAAAAATTGCGCCCAGGAATGAGCGTTAAGGTTTCTGTTTCTATAAAAGACTAAACAATGGCCGAGAAAGGTTTAAAAAAGTGGATAATCACATTTACAGTGATCACAGCCTCGCTATTGGAGCTGATTGACACCACTATTGTAAACGTGGCTATCCCTCAAATACAAGGTAACCTGGGTGCAACTCTCGAAGATGTAGCCTGGTTATCTACCGGTTATGCAGTTGCAAACGTAATTGTATTACCAATGTCAGGATGGCTGGGTAGCCGTTTTGGCCGTAAAAATTACTTCCTCTTTTCCATAATCCTGTTTACCATTGCTTCCTTTCTTTGCGGAAACGCAACTAGCCTCGAAGAACTCATTGCCTTCAGGATTTTGCAAGGACTGGCAGGAGGAGGCTTAATCTCAACTGCACAGGCGATCTTAATAGAAACCTGGCCCCGTGAAGATGTCGGTATCGCTACAGCTTTATTTGGACTTGGAGCTGTTGTAGGCCCTACTGTTGGTCCTACAATAGGAGGTTACTTGCTCGAGATCAGTTCATGGCCATTGATATTCTATGTCAATATTCCCGTCGGAATCCTCGCAGCCTATTGTACGTATACCTTTGTCAGGGAAACACCAAAGTATGGAAAAGGAACGCCTGTAGATTGGTGGGGTATTCTTTTATTAGCTATTGCTGTAGGAAGTTTGCAAACCGTTCTGGAAAAAGGAGAAAGCGAAGATTGGTTCGCCACCCCTTACATTGTAGCGCTTGCCGTAACCTCAGTACTAGGCTTAATCCTATTTATATGGAGAGAGCTTAGTACAGACCACCCTATTGTAAACTTTAAGATCCTACGTCACCGAAGCTTTTCTGTCGGGATGTTTACCTCCTTTGTTTTAGGGTTTGGACTATATGGTTCAGTGTTCGTTTTTCCTGTATTCTGTCAGAACCTACTTGGATTTTCACCCCTTCAAACCGGAGAACTTTTATTCCCAGGAGGGCTATGTACTATTGTAATGATGCCATTTGTAGGGATTATGCTCAAGAAAAACATACCGGCACAGTTCATGGCAACCATAGGCATGTTCCTATTCTTTGTTTTCTGTTCTATGTTGAGCAAATCCACACTAGAATCAGGCACTAATGACTTTTTCCTTCCATTAATTATACGTGGTGTGGGTATGGCTCTGCTATTCGTTCCATTAACCACGTTGGCAATTCAGGACTTAAAGGGCGACGAAATTGGCCAAGGTTCCGGATTAAACAACATGATGAGGCAATTGGGCGGTTCATTTGGTATTGCATCCTTAACCACACTGATACATGTGCGTCAGGGCTTTCACCGCAGCAACCTACTCGTTAATATCAATGAGTATAACCCTGCCTTTACTGATCGTTTTAATGCCTTTGTACACAATTTTATGGCCAAGGGGTATTCATATCTTGATGCCAAGGCGCTTGCCATTAAAGCAATCGATGGGGCGGTAACTAAGCAATCTTTATTACTTACCTATAGCGATGCTTATTGGGTAGCAGGACTTATTCTGCTCTGCTCCATCCCATTACTATACCTACAGAAATTTAAGAAGAACGTCGAAGTTCCAGCAGATCTGCACTAAAAAAGCGCCTGTATCATTATAGAATGCCCCCAAAAAGCTAAACACTTATGGGGGCATTTTTATAAAAAAATAGATCATAAAAAAAGGTTGACCATCCTTTTATCGATGAATCAACCTCTTTTACCCCAAAAAAATAACAATTAAATTGTATATTTTTCAGCGTCTCCGCTTAAATACACAAACCCTTTTTAAAGATTTTTTGAATCTCTACGCAACTAAGTTAGAGATTTCACCAAATAAATACAAATAAATTTATTGCCTGTTTAAGCAGTTATTTGGATCATTTTTGCTAGATTAAGCGCGAAAATATTTCCTTCCAATTATGATGCAAAAACAACGAGCAAAAGGTCAGAGAGAGTCTATATTTAACAATGAAGTCGTATCCCGGTTCGAACTTTATAATAGCCTTTTCCTAACCCTTCCGTTTTACAAAGTTAAAGACACCGGTACTTTATTACCCCTCTTTCTAAAATACTGCGAAGATGGTGTAAACAACCATGATACTCCCGCAGAGATTATTAATGTTTTTTTCAAGAAGTATACCCAAAAGCATTCAAACAAGGATGTTATAGACCTTTTATTCCGTTTTATACAATATATAGAGCGTCAGGTTGTATTATTCGATGCAGTTGAAGATGCTTCCTTCAATAAGCTTAATGCTGCTGATGAGCACAATGCCCTATTGTCCTACCTTAAAAAGGGTATTGACAATAAGGCCCTTAATGATAAGATTGAAAAACTAATTGAAGATTTTTCTCTTCGTCTTGTATTAACTGCACACCCAACACAGTTTTACCCAGGTAGCGTATTGTCGATCATTACCGACTTAACGACCGCAATCAAGACCAACGATATATCAACCATTAACTTGCTCTTACAACAGTTAGGCAAGACTCCCTTCTTTAACAAGAAGTCCCCTACCCCTGTTGACGAAGCCTTAAGTCTGGCCTGGTACCTTGAAAACGTATTTTACTTTGCTGCTGCCAATATCCAATCAGAAGTAGATAAAAGCCTGAACGATTATAACCTGCAATCAAAAAAGATCATCGAACTTGGCTTCTGGCCCGGTGGAGACAGAGACGGCAACCCGAATGTACATGCCGACTCTACAATACAAGTATCTAAAATGCTACGTCAAATCCTATTCAGGTGCTACTACCGCGACTTCAGGAACCTTAAACGCCGTATTACCTTCAGAGGAGTCGAAGATACCATTGCAATTGTACAAGACGTATTGTACAAAAATGCTTTCGATCCAAATATCAAGATGGAAAATATTGCTGATTTCTTAATCGAAAACCTCAATAAGATCCTAACCACTTTAAACGAAGACCATGATGGGCTCTTTGCTGATGTAGCATCCGATTTGATCAGAAAAGTAGAACTTTATGGTAGTCATTTCGCATCTTTAGATATCAGACAAGACAGCAGGGTACTTAGAAACGTTCACGCTTTCTGCCGCCAAAGCAAGCCAATTGTCTCCTTATTCCCTGAAAACTACGATAGCCTTTCTGAAGAAGAAAAGATTAAAAATCTGTCGTTCAAAAGCGCTAAATTAAATGTTCCTGAATCTTCAGACTCGTTGGTAAAGGATACCCTGCAAACCATCGCAGAGATCAAGCAGATCCAGGAAAGTAATGGAGAACTGGCCTGCCACCGTTTCATTATCAGTAATTGTCAGCAAGCAAGCGATATCCTGCAACTAATGGAGCTTTTCTTATGGAATGGCTGGGAAGAAGATAACCTCTCAATCGACTTCGTACCGCTATTTGAAACCGTTCATGACCTTGCCGATGCAGATCAAATTATGAACACGCTTTATGCACATCCGTTTTATAAAAAGCACCTAAAGAGCCGCGGCAATAAACAACACATTATGTTGGGCTTCTCAGACAGCACCAAAGACGGTGGTTATCTGATGGCCAACTGGTCTATTTTTAATGCCAAAGTCGCCTTAACAGGAATTGCAAACCAGCACAACATACAACTTGCATTTTTTGATGGCCGTGGAGGCCCGCCTTCACGCGGAGGAGGTAAAACACACCGTTTCTATGCCTCTATGGGTAAAGAGATTGCCAACAAAAACATCCAGTTAACTATACAAGGGCAAACCATTAGTTCACAGTACGGATCAATCGACAGTGCAGAATTTAACATCGAACAGCTGATCAATGCCGGTATGTCAGCAGGAATAAAAGAAACACACAATATCCTGCTCGACCCGCTCCACAAAAACCTACTTGATGTAATGGCAAAAGATAGTTACGACTCCTTCCTTGCTTTACGTCAGCATCCCCTGTTTTTAAGTTACCTGGAGAAATTCTCTCCTCTAACCCTCTTGTCTAAAATCACCATTAGCAGCAGACCGGTAAAACGTAACTCCGGAGGCGCTTTAAAGCTGGAAGATCTTAGAGCAATTAGCTTCGTAACCGCCTGGAGTCAATTAAAACAAAACATCCCCGGTTTTTATGGAATGGGAACAGCTTTAAAAAATCAGGAAACCGAAGGCAACTGGGATAAGGTTGTAAAGACCTATCAGGAATCAGGGTATTTTAAAACCATCGTAGACAATTGTATGATGTCTATGAGCAAATCTGATTTTTCTATAACTGCTCACTTTGCAAATGACAAAGAATATGGCGCCTTCTGGAAAATCCTACACGACGAATTTGAGCTCTCTAAGCACATGTTATTGAAGCTGTCGGGTCATGAGGCCTTAATGGAGAATTACCCCGTTGAGAAGAGCTCTATTGCAGTCAGAGAGAAGATTGTACTCCCTTTAGTACTCATCCAGCACTACGCATTGGAACAACTGCAATCTAAAATTACAGATGAAGAGCAGCAATCGTACGAAAAACTAGCCATTAGAACGGTATATGGCATTGTAAATGCCGGCCGTAACCTAGCTTAAAAAGCATAATGCATAAAAAAGGGAGGTTCCAGCAATTGGAACCTCCCTTTTTTGTGTATCAAAAATTAATGTCTATCAATTGAGCCCATAACTTTTTGCCCAAATGCATTCAGCGCATCTTTTTCAACTGCACCTGCCTTTACACTTTCATGAACTTCAAGTGCCCCGCAGATATTAGTAATCAATTCGCCAGCCACATCAATTTCTTCCTCATTTACTCCTCTGAACTCACAGAAAGCCTCTAAAACAGTTAAAGTTGCTTCAAGGTTTTCAGGAGTGCTATTTTGGAATAGCTGCCTTATAACTGGTATTTTCATGATTTTATTTTATCAAATAATTCATTTAACACTTCTGCCTTATTGGTTTGAACCTGGTCAACCAAAGCCCCACCTTCAAAGGCTGCAAAAGTTGGTAAATTATCAACGTTTGCAAGTTTACGTGAAGCCGGAAGTTTTTCAGCATCCACGATTAAGAAAGTAACATCTTCATTTTCAGCAGCCAACTTCTTAAATTTCGGCTTCATGATCCTACAGTTTCCGCACCAGGATGCAGCATACTGAACCATTACCTTGTTGTTTTCAGCAACATACTGTTGAAGATTATCTTCTGTTAATTCTAAAAACATATTTTTTAATTTTTTATTAGTTAGCGCTCAGGTATTCTGCAACACCGGTTCTGTTCGCGCTCATTGCTTCTTTGCCTTCTTCCCAGTTCGCAGGGCAAACTTCACCATGTTTCTGAACGTGAGCATAAGCATCAATTAAGCGCAAATATTCTTTTACATTTCGGCCTACAGGCATATCGTTAACACTTTCGTGGAACACTTTACCTGTCTCATCAATTAAATAAGTAGCTCTGTAAGTTACGTTTGAACCAGAGAAAGACTCATTTCCTTCTTCATCATATTCAACTTCCTGATCTACAATACCCAAAATGTTAGCTAAATGTCTGTGTGCATCTGCCAGAATCGGATAAGTTACACCTTCAATACCGCCATTCTCTTTTGCTGTATTTAACCATGCGAAGTGAACTTCGTTAGTATCACATGAAGCACCAATTACAATTGTGTTTCTTTTTTCAAAATCAGGTAAAGCTGCCTGGAAAGCGTGTAACTCTGTTGGGCAAACAAAAGTGAAATCTTTTGGATACCAGAATAATAAAACTTTTTTCTCTTTACTTACTGCTTCTTCAAAGATGTTGATCCTTAAATCATCACCCATTTCTGACATTGCATCGATGCTTACACTCGGGAATTTTTTACCTACTATTGCCATAATTATTTTTGTGTTTATTGTTCTTTTTTGACAGTGCAAAGGTAAGGCTATATACCCTCAAAAACAACCGTATTTAGGATATTAGGGATACTTAATCTTGATAGGCATATAGAGTACGTCTATAATACAATAATTGAAATTAGTTTTTATCTATGTGATTTTTTTAAGCGTCTCTTCATATAACCTATAAACCCATTTGCATTCATCTATCATTTTTCTGCGTTTGGCGGTTAGGTTTATTTTATTGTCAATGTATCTAATGACGTTTGAAATGAGTAATCTTTTTTAAGGAAATTGGGAAGATGCATGTCGTTTTTTTGCACCGGAGATGTTTTGTGTTTGGTTAAATTTTGTAAGGCTTTTAGTCAAAATACGGCTTATAAAGCGCACAGCACTTGATTTTGGACTAAAAATTTGAGCTTGAATTTATTTTGAGAAAAAAACCTCAGTGCAAACTGGTTGCACTGAGGTTTTTTAGTATTGGGGAATTATAATTTTCTTCATTATGTCAAAGATTTATTCTTTTCTTACAGTTCTCCTGTTTGTAGCCTATACATGCCCATTGAAAGCCCAGAGAAATTTGGTACAGGTAAACCCATATTCGGGAACAGCAAGTGTAGTTGTACCGATTTACACCATACAAAACGGTGCTGTTTCCACACAAATTGGTCTTATAAATGCTGGAAGAGGGATAAAAGTTAAAGACGTAGAAGGTACTGCAGGTATGGGTTGGGAAATATCTGGAGGAGGTGAGATCAGCAGGGAAATACGTGGTTTACCTGACGATTGTCAGAAGGACAATTCAAATAACATTCGTTTAGGTTGGCTTTATAACAGTAACGGAATTAAGATAGATAATTTTATCGTCGCAAATGACGGTAATACAACAACCTGCACCGATGAAACCACAGATATCACGAGTTTAAATGCCAATTTTTCTGATCTGTCGGATACAGAACCCGATCTTTTTTCTGTTAATGCACCAGGATTATCCTTCAATTTTGTTTTTGATAAAAATCATCAAATTCAGACAATACCTTATCAAGATCTAAAAATATCTTACTCCACAAATAGCAATGGGAATATCGATCAATTTACAGTAATAAATGATCAGGGCATACGCTATCAATTTGAGGTGGTCCTGACCACTAAATCAACAAAACAAACGCTATCAACTTTTAATTCTCAAAGCATTAACGAAAGCAATATTTCCTATTTTAGAACTCGTTTTTTACAGTATAAATCGGGTATTAGTTCATACAACAGCTGGCAATTAACCAGCCTGACTGATGCAAATCATAATAAAATTGAGTTTTCTTATGAACCTGGCCCGCCAAAAGAGAATATAACTCCAATTGAATTGTATGTAGGAAGTCCGTCCAAAACCACTCAATATTGGATTAAAGATGAGACGTTTCCAAGTTTATTAAGTAGTGTTTATGGAGGAGGAGGTGGCGCATCTTTTTCATATAGTAAAAATTATCATACTACACAGGCACTGCTAAATGCTATTCAATTAACTGGCGGTGCATGCTACTTTTTAAATTATAGTAGTGTGATACCATTGACGGGTAACTATTCAAGATTCTTTCTACGGGATATTACAACAGATCAATGCAATTCGCCTGAAAAATATAAGTTCACATATAATGGTGAGATTTCATCTTACTATGTCTATAGGACATCTTTGGGCGACTCCTCCTCTAAAAGCATAGATTATTGGGGGTATGCAAATAGCTATTCCAATACATCACTGTTGCCAGCCTTAAGTATTAATCCATCTAACGGTTTATTTCAGAGGTATCAGGTTGTCGCAGATAATATCTGGAGACCAATTTACAGTATTGGCTTGTCGGGCGCAGATAGACGATCAGATCCAACTGTAGCAGCGGCCGGATCTGTAAGCCAGATTAACTACCTTGATCATGGAACTACGACCTTGATTTATGAACCCCATGATTATTATGATCCATTGGCAGGAACTGTTGTCCAAGGAGGTGGTGTTAGAATTAAGCAGGTTATTGACTATGATGGCATCGATGTCTCTCATAATATGGTCAGTAACTATAGTTACAAAGATCCTGTGACTGGCATATCTAGTGGTAAGCCAACTTCTTTGCCTATTTATGGTTTTACCCGACCATATACAGGCAACGGTACCTCTCAGGATTTGTGGACCCAGTCTACGGTCAGGTCGGAAATTGACCTATCTTCAGCTGATCACAGTATTGTATATTCTCATGTTGCTGAAGCTAAAACTGGTGCGGGCAAGATGGTTTATGAATACGCTATACCTGCAACGAATTATGATATGAGTGCTTCGCCTTCTTGTCTTAATTGCGCAACTGTAGATTGGGCGCCGACAGTTAGTTTTGTTGCGAGACCAGGATGTACAGCAGCAGGTTTTATGAAAAATGATAAAGTAACCTATCCATTTGCACCAAACACAAATTATGATTTTGAACGAGGGTTACTAAAAAGTGTAAAAGTATATAATGAAACTGGTGCTATTGTTGATGAGAGTACTTATTCTTATCAGCGTACAGGTACTCCGATTTCAATTACTGGCTTAAGATGGGACGAAAACGGCGGATTTAAAGTCTATTCCAAATACACTGTGTATGCAGCCGCGGGGGAGCTACAAAAGACGATAATAAAGAAGACAACGGACTTAGCTCCCTATAGTCAGGTAAGGGAAACATCTAATTCTTATTTTTATGACAGCCCTTTCCATCGCCTTACTACCAGACAGGAAATTGTAAGAAGCGATGGTACAATTGAAAAGCAATTTATCAAATACGCTAAGGACTATAATACTGCAAATGTTAACGATGACGCCTCAGTTGCATTACGTCAGCTGCAATTGGAAAATCAAAATATACCTGTAGAACAATACGTACAGGTTCAAAAACCTAATCAGGAGTTGAAAGTTACTTCGGGCTCCCTGGTCAAATTTAAGGCCTTTAATTTTGATAACTACTCCTTATGCCTTCCTTCTCAAAAACTGTCCTTTATAAGTCAAAATGGAATTGCGCAATTTACACCTTCTGATATTTTATCCGGAAACTTTAGCCATGATGTTAATTATATTCCTTTGGAAAATTATCTGCTATATGATGCGAATGGTTTTTTACAAACCAAGGATGATCATCATAAGCGGGTAAATACTGTTCTTTCTAATCCTATACACCATTTTCCAGTAGCTAATATTCAAAATGCATCGGCCGATGAAATTGGATATTATAATCCCAATAATTTAATTAGATCTTCATCTTTCACTGTAGACAATGGCATTCCGGAGATGTCTTCAGGACGATCTGGTGCAGGATCGAGTGGCGTAAGTATCCATTCAGGTGTTGCTTTTTCGAAAGCAATTAAGAAGAATAAAAGTGCCAAAAATTATATTTTCTCTGTGTGGATCAATTCTGGTATCAGTGGTACCATATCAGTCGTGCTAACAGGAACCGATAATATTCCATATTCGTATTCGCTTAATTTTATTGCAAGTAATGGAAGCTGGAAGTACCATGAAATTAAAGTTCCTGTAAGTAGCTTATCTCCAACTTTTAATATAGGCATTAAAAATAATGCGGTTTCAACTTTTACAGTAACTGATGTCCTTTTTTACCCAGAGAGTTCTGAGATAATAACATCCGATTATCGAATGGCAATGCCAAGTAAAATCGTTGAGACCAACACCAATGGCATTTCTGAATATTACGAATCTGACAAGTTTGGCAGGTTGAATCTTGTTTATGATCAGGATAAACAAATTAAGTCTCGCACAAGTTATCAGTATCTTGACACTTATGAAACTTTTTCCGATCCTACATTTAGTTTTTATCCTGTTAAAGATGTTCTAGAGAATGCGGAAGTCAGGTTTTACAACGACACTTATTATAATCCTTGTCAGTTTACCGGAGTAACTTTTACATGGAATTTTGGTGATGGCAGTAGTCCTGTTGTTACTACAAACAATTTTTATCAAAGTCACACATACACTACCAATGGTACATACACCGTAAGCCTTACTGTTACCGCATTGGGGTACAGTAGTAGAAAAACAACTGCGGTGATTAATGTTGTAGCGCCACCCATTCCACCAGATCCACCACTTATTGTTCCTGTTGTTTATCAGAACACTAGCTCTGGATCAATCACAAGTATCCAGCTCTCCCAAAATGGTGTGGTGAAATATGAGTTTACCGGAACTGAACTATCTAATGGTGATGTTAAAGTTCCAGAGGGAGCTTTCAGGGTAAGGGTTTTTTGTTCTGGAACATACGGGAGTGTTAAACTGGATGATGGTGACCTTAATTATTGCAGTGACCATTTCATGTCTAGCAGCTATACTTTCTTAGCCAACTTAACCTCTTCGAGGTCACTGACCATCAGTATTGAAAATGGGAACTGTAATTAAAATTTAACTCTAGTTCATAACTAAATAGAATCAAGCAGGATGAAATACCATATAAAATATTGTGCCATTTTACCATTGTTAATGTTGTTAAATTTTGGCGTATTGGCACAAACCGGTTACATACAGAACGAAAAAGTTAAGGTGAATGGGGTGATTAATGAAAACCAATTGGTTTCATTAGACATTTCGCAAAAAACGGTTACCCGATCGTACACTGATGGTTTGGGTAGGATTGTTCAATCTGTAGCCATCCAGGGCAGCCCCCTAAAAAAAGATATTATTCAACCCATCGTTTACAATAGTCTTGGAAAGGAAAGTATTCATTATCTACCCTATGTTACCACTACAGTAGATGGGAGTTACCACCCAAATGCGGCTACGAATGAGCAGCCCGCTTTTTATCAAAATGGAAATCCTTTAGTTGCACAAGATGCAGCAGCATATAGTCAGCAGATATTTGAAAACAGTCCTTTGCAAAGGATATTAAAGGAGGGGACTGTTGGATCAGGCTTTCAACCTGATCAACACCATCGCACCTATAACTACCGTTCGAACCAAAATTCTGATTATGTCATTAATTGGGGGACAAATGCTACGAATCAAGGTTATTATACTTCCGCGACTTTGCTTGTGTCGGATGTTACTGATGAGGATGGTAAACAGGTGACGGTGTTTAAAGATAAAAATGGCAAAACACTGTTAGAACGTAAAAAGGCAAATCAAACGGTTAATGGCGTATTTAGAGCTTACTTTGATACTTATTACCTTTACAATGAAAGCGGCGCATTGGCTTATGTTGTTCCACCCAAAGCGATTTCATTGATGCAACAAAGTGGAAATTGGAGCCTTTCGCAAACTACAATTGTCAATTTAACATTTAGTTACGAGTATGATATTCGTGGTCGCTTAATTCAGAAATCCATACCTGCTAAAGGCGCTGTATTTATCATTTACGATCCTGTAAACAGACCCGTTTTGATGCAGGACGCAAATCTTAGAATGGATAATCAGTGGAATTATATTAAATATGACGCTAAAGGACATGCCATTAGCCAAGGTATTTATACCGATTTGGACCCTGGACACATCGGTCTTAGTAATATGCAAAACTATGTAAACACGCTTGATTACAGCAATGTCTATTATGAAGAGCGAACATCCAATTCTGCCACAGCTTATTACAGCAATGTTGTTTTTCCCAATACAGGAATAACCCCTCTTGCTTACAGTTATTATGATGATTATGATTTGGATCAAAATGGGGTGTCTGATTATAGTTATGCTGTTCAAGGTCTTACTGGAGAAGCTGTAGCTACTACCCTATTACGAGGTATGCCTACTATGATAAGAAAAAGGACTCTGGGAACTGGATTGAACAATATTTGGTTAATAGATGTGCTGTTTTACGATAAGTATGGTCATTTGATCCAGAAACAAAGTAACAACCATTTAAACTATGCGGCCGAAGTTATCACCGATATAAGTACAAGTACTTTTGATTTTAGTGGAGCCCGGGTCTTAACTAAAACTTCGAAGCTGGCAGGCGTTGCCAGTACGACTGTTCAAACGGGATATGTTTATGATCATGCTTACCGTTTAATATCGGTTAATCAAAGCTACAATGGGGCCTCACCGATTTCGCTAGCGGCTTATACGTATAATGAGATTGGACAACTCATTAAGAAAAATTTAAAGCCCGGCGAAGGGGCTGGGCTTCAATCTTTAGATTATCGGTATAACATACGTGGTCAATTGCAATCAATTAATAATAGCAGATTAACTGCTGATGGTGGTGTTACTAATCTTGATGACAATGATGTTTTTGGGATGCAATTGTTGTATGATCAAAGTGATCCAGATTTGGGAAATATTCCTTACTTTAGTGGAGCGCTATCAGCAGTTAAATGGATGAGTAAAGACGGAAATAACATTAGTAGTGTTGAAAGAAGTTATTCCTATCAATACGATATTTTAAATAGACTGACTTCTTCATCTTATGCTGAACGGGTTGGAGCTACCGGAAGTTTTAGTACGAATATAGGTGGATTCAACGAGGACGGGATTAGTTATGATGAAAATGGAAACATTTTAACGTTGCAACGCAATTCTTCTACCCCCGGCAGCAATGCGCATACCAAGATAGATAACTTGACTTATACGTATAGTGTCACACAGCCCAATCACTTAACAGGGGTTGTTGATGCCTCAGTTAGCACTGCGGGTTTTATGATTTACCCCGGTGGGAGCAATATAGGTACGTATGAATATGATCTGAGTGGCAATCTGATTAGCGATCCTTATAAAGGGCTTAGCTTAACCTATAATGTATTAAATAAGACCGATAGGATTACGATAAATGCTGGAAATGGGCAGTACATCGCTTATACTTATGATGCTTCTGGTGGTTTGTTACGTAAGGAGGTTTTTAAAGCTGGCGCAGCTACATTGGTTACAGATTACATTGAAGGTTTTGTTTATACGAACAATAGCGCGGGTAATGTCAAGGATTTGGCCTATTTTCCAATGCCTGAGGGCAGGGTGAGAAATGATTTGGGTGCACTGAAATTGGAATATGTAATTACTGATCAACAGGGTAATGCACGTGTGAGTATTGAAGATAACAATGGTGTGGCGGTTGTCCGCCAGGAGAACAGTTATTATGGGTTTGGAATGATTTTACCGAACAGTCCGGTAGGCACACTATCTGATGGGAATAAGAATTTGTACAATGGTGGTGCAGAGTGGCAAAACGATTATGGAAATTTACCGGATTATCAGCAAACCTTTTATCGGAATTATGATGCTGCCTTAGGTCGATTTATAGGGATTGACCCATTAGCGGATAGTGATGCTTCTGTAACTGGCTATCACTATAGTAACAATAACCCAATAATGTTTAATGATCCGCTGGGTGACGAGCCCAGGCCTTTGCCTATGATGGATACTAATGCTGGAACTGGTGACGCGCTCCCCCTTGGTGGCGGTGGCATACTTAAAAATAATCGAAATTTTAAAGAGAAGTTGCTGGCCAAGTTCGAATCACTAGGGGATCATGGCGCCTGGAGTGATTATTTGGGTCAGAACCTTCCTTCTGATGCTCAAGTTGCAGCAACAATTGCTCAGCACGGAACAACGATTACTTCTAATAATTGGGCTGGTATATTGGGTGACCCGTTTGGATTGAAGGATCTTATTGCAATAGCATCCGGGGAAGCGGCGGGAAATCGACTTGCTGCCAGAGCAATAGCAAGTACTATATTAAATAGATTGGATGCAGCAGGATCAGATCTAAATGATCCAAATTGGATGGCAGCATCAATACATAGTAAGGGTCTTGGGGGGACAGTTAAAGGCAACTATCAAATTCTCCGGCATCCTAATCAATATGAATATAAAATGGTTATGGGTATGACTATGGATCAAATTAGAGCCAGCTCCTTGCCTTACATAGTAGGTGCATTGCAGGCGTATGACAACCGCACAACAAGGGATTACTCTAATGGCGCTATCAGTTGGAGCGCAAGTCCACCTCCTGGTCAGCCAGGCACAGACTCAAACTTTCAACGAGTCAATCAAGGTATTTTTTATATAACCACGATTGCAGGTAATTCAACATTTTTTGGATTTAGATAAGATCACTATGAATACAATAATGAAGATAAAGCGAGGGCTTATTTTACTATTCTTATTAATGACTGTTTGTTCATTGTATAATACTACCAATGCTCAAACTTATAGCCTTCAGTCTTTAGAGGGAGCTAAGGTGCGAGTTAATTTATTGTACAAACCATCACTTGGTACATTAGCTATTAGCTATTTAAAAGACACGTTGTTATTGGTTGACTACATGGATATAAACAACGTTAAGGTATTGAATAATAGATTTTTGCAAATAACATACGCTAAAAGGGCTGGCTCAAATGAGGATTTAGAAAACATGCTGCTGCTATGTGTTGACAATAAAAAATTATGCCAGGCAATGCATATTAGATCGGGTTCAACTTATGATATGCGAAATATTCAGCATATAAAAGGCAACCTGAGTGAATATCAACTGTTTAAAGTTAAAGTGCGTTTGTTTGGGAATGGAAAAAATAATTACAAGTTAAATCTTAGCATTCACGATGAAAGTACCTCAGAACGTACCCCTAAGACCAACCATAATTATAATAAGCAGGTCATCCTAAGCTTTGACCCGAACCAAGACATTTTTTATAGCACACGTCAAAGTATATCTAAAACATTCACGGTTTATGACCCTAAAATTCAACAGACGATTAAACAGGATGTGAATGGAGTGGTGCCAGTGATTACCTTAGATAAAAGCAATTATTACTACGTAAAAGGTGAATGGTATGAACAGGGGATTAAGGATTACCTTTTAAAATATGCTTATAAATAGATATTAATTATCATTGACAGTAGCCCGGTCACCAGCCGGGCTTTGCTTTTTTAGATCAAACTATCGGTATATACGTATAGATATCTATCTGTTAATGTGCTTGTTTTTATACTTGCAAGTTGTGTTTTTGTGTCAGCCAAAAACCTACTTACCCTACCACAAGTGGGCGGTAAGGGATTGGCAAGGGGGGCTTCGGAGGTATCTCGATGGTGGTACTGCCAGTCTTATATTAGGGACATCATCTAGTTATAACACTATAGGCGTTGGAGAAACCTTTTCTTGGCAAAATGGCAAAACTGGTTACTTTAGCATTGGGCAAACTACCTTAATAGGTGAACCATATAGAGCAGATCAAATAGGAAATCCTAATTTTTCGAATCAATATCTTCATAACTTTGGACAACATTAAAATGAAATTAAAATTTAAAACGCATAAGCTAGTAGAATTTAATGCAGACGCTGTATACGATAAGACAATAAGATACTTGAAAGAGAAAAATTACAATGTCGTTAAGCAAACTGCGACTACTATCTCATTTAACGATCAAATTGTAAGTTGGAAATTGGTCCCAAACTACACCTACTATAGTAAAATAAATGAAGGTCAATTTGATCTTACTCGACAAAATGGACAGACGAATATATGCTTAACTTATCATTTGTCAATAACATTTGAGTTAATTCAGCTGTTAATAATAATATTTGCCAGTACCTATATGGGTTACAAAGTATTGCTTTTAGCTATCTTTTTTACTCTAAATTTTATTTTTAAAGTTCTAAATATTCATAATAATATTATTGAAAATCTACTAAAGATATAGATGATTAACCAGATTTCTCTTGCGGTAACTCGTGATTTAAGGATTAAACACCTTATGGTCTTTTATAGCCACTAGCTATCCATATAGTTGAAGTATTGGTAGTTATGGAGCAAAAGGATCTATTAGGCCTAGGCTATAACCAATGGGTGATAAAGAAGCACCGTTACAAGAAATTATAGAAACCTTTAAGAGTTATGAATTCGGAGGAACATGGACCGCTAGAGGGGGTGGTTATTCAGAGTTTCTAAGCCTAGATGAAACATTTGGATTTGGAGCCGCTCTGATGGGAATAATAATTTGTATAATGGTGGTACTTTCACCAAAGCAGCCACTGACGCAATTGGTAAAAGGATATTTGTTGCAGGAGCGCTTTATAGTGTTTACAGTATTTATAAAGATCCATCCGCTAGCAATATCGGGTGGAACATTGCAGATAATCTAATAGGCGCAGCTGGAATATGGATACCTGGAGCATAAAAAGTTCGATTTAAGATTTAAGGAATTTGAGTTTTTAAAAGGAAAACAAAATAATAAAAAACGAATCGCAATAGTTATTGCTGTGTTATTTTTTTCGATCGTTTTTAATGCCGCTATTACAATCTTTAGAAATATAATGAAAGGATAATTAATAGATCTCTCCCCCAATAATAAGGATGCTAATCAGGGGAATGGTCTTTAGCAATGGGGCGCAGAAGGTGACCCAAATAAACCCTCATTACCAGATATGAAGAATAACCCTCCCAATGTTCCAGGCTATACTCCACCCAAAAGTTGAGCTCGTAAGGCGCGAAATCCAAACGGCCGGGGAACGGGATGGCTTGACAGGAATGGGTAGCGAATTGCATTTGTAATTTAATTTCAAGCCCGCCCCACATCCCGGTTTGTTTTTTGCTCTCTAAAAGCTCCCTATAAGCCGTATAAAGCAAATCAATAGTGTTTTACCTGATTACCCTGCCCGTCTTATCTATGTTCGTTTTAAATGGATTTAAATACTCATCCACCAAAACGGCAAATTCACGGCGGGTAATGCTCCTATTTAAATCAAACTCATTTTTAAAATGATAGCTTGACTTCCATTTTTTCTGAACTTCGGCATTTGTATTTTCCGGCGCCTTGTTTCCAACCATGCAAATCATGTTCAATGCAGCCCCAACGGTTATGTTAACATCCTTATAGTCATCAAACCAAATTTGGGCTTTATAGTAAAACTCTTTTATAGGCTCTTTTACTTCGGCAGTAGAGACCGCTTGCTCCGGATAGAAATTGGCATCTCCATTTGTCAAAACAACCTTTAAGAATCCCGAAAGACCAATGAACTGAATTGACTTCCAATTGGGATCTCCCTGCTCAACATCCGCAAATGGTAATGTGGCCAACTTATGATTGATCAGTTCCTTTTGTATCTCCTTTAAGTCAGAAAGTGATGTTTTCGTTTTAAAAAACACCGCATAAGCTGCCGTAGCCCCAGCTGCCTGTCCACCGGCAAAACTTTCATTCCCCTGATTTAAGACAACCAGATTTTCCTGTTGAGGCAACAAAAAACTGTTAAGCAAGATGATATTCGCATTTGTATTATTCGTCAAATAACCCGAGCTAACACTTAACCGGTAAAGATTATTGCTATAACTTAATGGCTGCCACTGCTTAACTGCCCCACCCTTAAGTCCCAAAGCTTCATCTACATTTCCACTACCATCTGCATTAACAATCACCTCTGCTTTTATACTTCTTCCATCTTCCAGCAACACATTCCAGTTATTCCCGGACCTCTTTATCCGCGACCATTTTATATTCCTCAATACCGTTAAGTTCTTAATGCTGTCTGCCCAGGTTTTAAGTACCGAATTCGCGCTGGTTCCATCAATATATACCTTGCTTGTACTATCCTGAATTCCTTTAGCCAAACGCATCTTCTTTAAAAATTGAAACTCAAGACCAGAGCTGATATTTTTATCGGGCGGAGAGACAACCAGGTCCGCCCCTTGAATCAACATGGTGGTTTTTACCCCCGAAATTGCGGATTGAAATCCTGATCCAATAGCATTATTCCCATTCCCAATCACTAAAACCCCTGTTTTAATGGTTTGGGCAGTGGCAACCTGCGTAAATACCGAAATCACGAAAACAACAAACAATCCCTTTTTCATTTTGTATGTACTTATGTATATATTTAGTTAACGATCTGCAATATCGACAAATGATCTTACCCGCTTAAATTAGTCATGACACAAACTATCAATTCAATATTCGAAGCACAGCAAAAACATAAATATACGCTTAGAAACAGCAATGCAACACAAAGAATTGATAAATTAAAAACTTTAAAGGCTACTATAGAGAAATACGAAAAGGATATTTACGCCGCCCTGCAATCCGATTTGCGCAAAAGTCGTTTCGAAACTGCTGTAACAGAGCTGTTTTTTATTTACAGTGAGCTGGATTTCGCAATAAAGAATATCGGCAAATGGATGAAACCCAAACGCGCCGGAAAAAGTCTGGCAAGCTTAATGGCCAAAAATAGAATCTATTACGAACCTAAGGGCGCCTGCCTGATCATTTCCCCCTGGAATTACCCCTTTCAACTAATGATGAGCCCCCTTTTGTCTGCAATTGCCGCCGGGAATTGTGCCATCTTAAAACCCTCAGAGCTAAGTCCAGCGACAAGTAGTATCATTAGCAAAATCATCAAAGAATGTTTTGAAGAGCAGGAAATTTGCTGCTTTGAGGGCGATGCCACAGTATCAACAACCTTACTTAACCTCCCTTTTGATCATATATTTTTTACAGGAAGCACCGTAATCGGCAAAATTGTGATGGCAGCAGCAGCCAAACATTTAACCTCAGTTACACTCGAACTTGGAGGTAAATCACCTACCATAATAGACGAAAGCGCCAACCTCAAAAAAGCAGCAGAAAAAATCGCATGGGGAAAACTAGTCAATGCAGGTCAAACCTGCATCGCTCCCGACTATATTTTAATCCCGGAAAAGAGGCAGGGAGAATTTATCCTTGAATATGCCCATGCAGCTACCCAGTTGTTTTTTAACAGTAACCAGCAGATCAATGAAAATGCCTATGCAAAGATTATCAATGAAAAGCATTTCAACAGATTGATAAATTTAATGAATGAAGCAACCGAAAAAGGCGCCAAAATAGCATTTGGAGGAGGGAAAGACGAAGCCAGACAAACCATAAACCCAACAGTCCTTACTCAGGTCAACTTAGACTCGCGCATCATGAAAGAAGAGATCTTTGGCCCGATTTTGCCCATCATCACCTATCAAACACCCGACGAAGCCATCGGGCAAATAAACAGTCGCGATAAGCCTCTGGCGCTATATATTTTTAGCGAAAACGCCAAAAACATCGATCATATCATAAAAAACACTTCCGCCGGTGGCACCTGTGTTAACGATGTATTGATACACATTTCCAACTCCAAATTACCCTTTGGTGGAGTAAATAGCAGTGGAATGGGAAGCTGCCATGGTTTTTTCGGTTTCAAAACCTTCTCACATGAACGAGCAGTTGTCTTCCAGTCTGCAATGAACATGGGCAATATCGTTTACCCACCTTACGAAGGTAAATACGGCTTATTAAAATGGCTTAAAAAACTAATGTAAGCTTAGCCAACCCTTACCGAAGTCATCGTTAAAGAACCACCAACCGCTTTATCATTAAATAAAGAAACATCTTCATTAGCAGTTTGCAGACCTAAAGTATACATCAATGGCAAATAATGTTCAGGTGTAGGAATTGCAAGCATAGCCTCCCTCCCTAAATTCCTGTAATCTGCCAATTGCTGGTGCTCACGATTTAAAATCAGGCTTTTAAATTTATCGTTCATTTCCAGGGCCCAATCATAGCCCCCTCCATGAATCATTTCCCAACTCATCATCCTTAAGTTATGCACCATGTTGCCACTTCCTAAAATCAGAATGCCCTTTTTTCGGAGTTCGTACAACTCTTTCGCAAGGTTATAATGATATGCTGCATCCTGGGTATAATCTATACTCAGCTGCAAAACAGGTATGATTGCCTCCGGATACATATGCCTTACGACAGTCCATGCACCATGGTCAAGACCCCAATCGTGGTCTAGCCCCACCTCCGTGCTATGAATAAGTCCCGCAGTTTCCAAAGCTAAAGCGGGGCTGCCCGGAGCAGGATAGTTCACATCGAATAATGCTTTTGGAAAACCTCCAAAATCGTGGATAGTTCTCGGAAAATCCATTGCAGTGATATGTGTGCCCTTGGTAAACCAATGCGCAGAAATGACTAAAACAGCCTTTGGCTGTGGAATATCCTTTGCAACATCCGCCCATTTGGTACTAAACTCATTGTCTTCAATTCCATTCATTGGCGATCCATGACCAATAAACAAAACAGGCATTAAGATATCCTGATAAGGCAAATTGCTGGTAAAATTATTGAATTGAGATAAGGTCGACATAACGTTAAAAATCTATTAATTATAAGCCACAAAGTTATAACGAATTCCAGCCCTGATTGTTGACCTATGATAAGAAATACCAGCGCTAACATTTTAATACCGACTATTGAATAAAGTAGATTTAACTTAACTTAGCCGGGTAATTAAACTGACAATGAGGAATTATTTTACCCTAATGCTCTGCCTGTGCTTCATTTCGGCCTTTTCGGCAAAGCCAAAACACCAATACGTTAAAATAAAGACAGATCTGGGCGAATGCATCATCCAACTGTACAATGAAACTCCACAGCATCGCGACAATTTCCTTAAATTAACAGAAAAAGGAACTTACAACGGCACTTTATTTCATCGGGTAATCAAAGATTTTATGATCCAGGGTGGAGATCCTGACTCCAAAAATGCAGTTAAAGGCGCACTACTGGGTGAAGGAACCGTAGGCTACACCGTGCCCGCCGAGTTTCGTGATAGCCTTTTTCATAAAAAGGGTGTATTAGCCGCAGCAAGAGACGATAATCCGGAAAAAGCATCCAGTGGCAGTCAATTTTACCTGGTACAAGGTAAAAGATTTACAGACGAACAACTGGACGCCCTGGAGAAAAACCGCCTGAAATTTAAACTTCCGGAATGGCAAAGAGAAGTCTATAAAACACTGGGTGGCACGCCACATTTAGACAGAAACTATACCGTTTACGGAGAAATAGTGCAAGGTATAGACATGGTAGATAAAATTGCTATCCTGGAAACAGATGGCAACAACAGACCTGTAGCCGATGTAAAAATGACCATTACCATTTTAAAACGTCGGGAAGCAAAAAAACTCGAAAAAGAACTCACTAAACAAGAAAAAGCACATCGCAATGAAAATCATATCCTATAACGTCAATGGCATCCGCTCTGCCTCTACCAAGAACTTTTTCGGTTGGTTGCAAGAGACCAATGCCGACATGATCTGCCTGCAGGAAGTTAAAGCACTACCATCACAAATACCCGAAATCATTGGTTTAATAGAACAATTGGGCTATCATCACTACTGGTTCCCAGCCGAGAAGAAAGGATACAGTGGAGTTGCTATCCTCACTAAAATAAAACCAAACCATGTTGAATATGGTTGTGGTGAAGAATGGATTGATAAAGAAGGAAGAATTTTAAGAGCTGATTTCGATGAATTCTCCCTAATGAGCCTTTACATGCCTTCAGGATCCAGTGGCGATGAGCGCCAGGTTAAAAAGTATGAATTTATGCGATTCTTCGACACCTATATTGCTGACTTACGGAAAGAACACCCTAGCATGATCATTTCCGGTGATTACAACATCTGCCATACCGCGATTGACATTCATAACCCGAAATCAAATGCCAACTCTTCCGGCTTCCTGCCAGAAGAACGCGAATGGATGGAATTGTTCTTACACAACGGTTTTATAGACACTTTCAGGCACTTTAACAAAGACCCGCATCATTATACCTGGTGGAGTTTCAGAGCCAACTCAAGAGCAAAGAATCTGGGCTGGCGTATCGATTACCACCTGGCAACACAACCGATGTTGAACAAATTGAAAAATGTAACCATTCTGGCCGATGCCATTCATTCTGATCACTGTCCTGTTTTATTGGAATTAAACCCTTAGCCATGTCAGACCTACTCATTACCAATATCCGCTCATTAGTTGGTGTACACCCTGAGAACACACGCTTTTTAAGGGGAAACCAGATGCAAAACCTTCCGGCAATAGAAAATGCCTGGCTTTTATGTGAAGGAGAAGAAATAAAAGACTTTGGCCCTATGGACCAGCTACCGGAACATTTACCAAATTACATCGTGACGCACGATGCAAATGGTGGTTTTGTCTTCCCTTCATGGTGCGATTCTCATACACATATCGTCTTTGCCGCCTCAAGAGAAGAAGAGTTTGTCATGAAAATTGACGGCAAAAGCTATGAAGATATTGCAGCAGCAGGGGGTGGAATTTTAAATTCAGCAAGGAAGTTACAAGTCGCTTCAGCCGATGAATTGTATGATTCTGCAACACAACGCTTAACTGACATGATCAGACAAGGTACCGGAGCTGTAGAAATAAAAAGCGGCTATGGCCTTACAACAGACAGTGAATTAAAAATGCTGAGGGTTATCCGTAAGCTAAAAGAGAACTTTCCCATCCCTGTTAAAGCCTCTTTTCTAGCAGCACATGCTTATCCTCCGGCTTATAAAGACAACCACGAAGGTTATATCAAACTGATCATAGAAGAAATGCTTCCTAAAATAGCAGATGAAGGTCTTGCAGATTATATGGACGCATTTTGCGAACAGGGCTTTTTCTCTGTGGATGACACCGATAGATTGCTGCAAGCAGGAGCGAAATACGATTTAAAACCTAAGATCCATGCCAATCAGCTTTCGGTATCCGGCGGTGTACAGGTCGGTGTAAAACACCAGGCTATTTCTGTAGATCATTTGGAAGCTACTGATGATGCAGTCATTGAAAGCTTAACGGCAAGCAACACCATCGCAACCTTATTGCCTTCCTGCTCATTCTACATCAACATCCCCTTTGCCAATGCCAGAGGGCTGATCAATGCAAACATTCCTGTAGCTGTGGCAACTGATTATAACCCTGGCTCCACTCCTTCGGGAAACATGAACTTTGTGGTATCACTGGCCTGCATTAAACTACGAATGCGTCCCGAAGAAGCCATAAACGCAGCAACAATCAATGGAGCTGCAGCAATGGAATTGAGTTCAGCAATAGGCAGTATCGCCAAAGGCAAAAAGGCCAACCTGTTTATCACCAGACCAATGTCTTCCCTTGCATTTCTGCCTTATAGTTTTGGTCAGCCTCAAATAGAAACCATCGTATTAAACGGCAAAATAAGCTAATGAACGGCCTTAAAATATACAGTGCGGCAGAACTCACTTCCTTAACCAATCCGCGGGAAGGAGAGATTAAATTGGGCCAGAAAGTCCAATCTGTATCCGCATTAGATGAAATTGCGACCTCAACCGCTCAATTTGTGCTGCTCGGTATCCCCGAAGATATTGGTGTCCGGGCCAACCATGGTATTGCCGGGGCGGCCTCTGCCTGGCACCCAACCCTTAAAGCGCTCCTTAACATCCAAAGCACCCCCTTTTTTAAGGGTGATGAACTCTTGGTACTCGGCCACTTTACTTTCTCAACCCCATCCGAAGAAGGCATCCCCCATCTACAGCAAAAAGTAGAGGAGATCGATGCGCTGGTTTACCCGGTAATTCAAAAAATCGTTACCTCGGGCAAAATACCCATTGTAATTGGTGGAGGCCACAATAATGCCTACCCAATTATCAAAGGGACTTCAATGGCCTTAAATAGGCCAATTGATGTCATCAATATAGATGCCCATGCCGATTTAAGACCTACAACAGGAAGACATAGCGGTAATGGATTCAGTTACGCCATAAAAGATGACTTTTTAACGCGTTATGGCATATTTGGCCTCCACCAGAATTATAATAACAACGCGATACTCGAAACCATAGCTGCAAACCAACACATCTATCCGGTCTTTTTTGATGATCTTCTCAAAGGCGACCAGTCCGTCTTCACTGCCTGGGCTAACCTCCTTAAAAAAACAGGGACAACCACCGGGTTAGAGCTCGATCTGGACTGCATAGAGAATTTACTATCAAGCGCCATGACACCTTCAGGCTTCACTTTAAACGAAATCAGAAGACTAATATTGACCTCCACTAAAAAATTTACGTATTTACACATTTGCGAGGGCGCTGTTGCGCTAACTGACGGCAGATCGAGTCAGAGCACGCCAAAGACCATAACTTACCTTATAAGCGATTTTATCAAGTCACAAAAATAAATTCGATTTATATTTCTTACAGCCAGCACTCAATAGTCCTGAGGTTTCACTAAAAGCTTAAGATAATTACAGAAGACGGCCTTATTGTTTCAAACGGTCAGCCCGCATTTTTAGTAACTCAGCAGGGAAACCCACTCTAGTTAGGGTCTCAATTGCTTTGTTAACTTTTTTTACAATGTAAGGATCATTACTACGGTCTTTAAGTTTAGTAACAACCCTATCCCTGGCAGGATCAAAAGCAAACCTCTCTAATTGCGCTTGAAATGTTTCTTCCTTTTTCATATACAAATATATTTATTATTTACGTAAAGCCATAAAAGCCTCATAATTAACATTTTTCTCAAACGGATACCACTGATCCTTTATCAATCCATAAACTTCAAGAACTTTACTAATATCTTCCAGATTGGTCATTAATGCCATCTGATATAATCGTGTTCTTGTCGGAGTGCTACCTTCAGCAAAAATCAAAGCTCCAGGAACATAATTAACAAAATCAAGAACAGTAGCCGCAACAGTAGCTAATACTTTATCCCGATCACCATTATTTGATATAGAAAGGTCATCGAATTTACCTGTTGCATCATTCAAGTCTCCAAATCCTAGATTATAGAACTTTTGCCCATTTATTTCAACAGATGTGTATTCAACCGCTTTTTTCACGTTGCCTTTCAAACCAATGCTTTGGAATGTAAATCTCGTTAAGCGAGGATCAGTGATAAAGTCATACCGCTCTTTATTAATATCACAAAGATAATATAAATTATATTAATTAACCAAAACGTAAATTTTGTGACAAATAGTAGCATTTCGAGCTAAATTCCAATATTTTGGATTATCCTTTTCTTATCGCAACATCTCTTCAATGAATATCCTTCATTATCATAAAAAATACTTGAATTCTGGCGCAGGACGCGTATTAAAAGCAATCAAATCTTTTGGAGATATTAGATATATCGACACGAGATAATATTTTTTCGCCTTTAAAATGAATAAACTTTAGTTGGAGTAATGCAAAAATCTAGGCATATGTCATGTTCATTCACATCACTGATCTGCTCAACCGGATCAAAAAAGCACAAACCGACTTTTTTTGTCACTATATTTTGTAAAAACCGATCATAAAAGCCCTTACCATAGCCTACACGATAACCCCGTAAATCAAAAGCTAACATTGGAATAAGTACCATATCCACAACTCCAGTGTGCAATTCCCCTTGCGCAGGCTCAAGAATATTGTATAAGTTCTTAATCAATCCCTCCTTGCCCTTGTATACATAATTAACCATCAAGGCTGTATCAAAGTCAGCCTTAGGCACAATTATTTTTATAGCTGGATGATGCAGGCTTAACCAATCAATAAAAAGGAAAGTATCCGGTTCCTTTTTCTCGGTAATCGGCAAAAACAGATGAATGGTACTTACAGCAGATAGGTCAAGCGAAGAGAATTGCACTAGTAATCGTTCACTATAATCTTCAATTTGGGCCTCAGAAAGCCATTTTCGCTGTACTGCGGCGACTTTTCTTATCTCTGCTTTTGTCATTAAAACAAACTTACATAACAATTACAAGTCCTGCAACATACTCCAAATCCTGAATCTAGCATTTTTATGGTTCAAGCTTTACACCCAAAGAAAAATTAATATTGTGCTGAAGAGGCCTAAGAAATTTTTGCCCTTCTTCTGGGCAAAATCTCACTGATTATTTGGGTGGATTTTGATACTCGACTCCCCGAGTAACGCACCCTTTTTTATGCATTCTTCCTTTTAAATAAATAATCTGTAAGAATGTATGTATTTAAAAAGGCACGAAATATACTTTTAACATGATCAGCACCCAGGGAACAAGTGTAAACAGAAATGCCCACAAAAGTTTTTTATTGACATTTTGCTTTCCGCGCGTAATAATCAATAAAGCAATGATGAGACTTCCTACATACAATAAGGAACTGGAAATATTCAAAAATAGTTAGTACTGCAGCGCCATATCAGCCAGCTCCCGGCTGTTGTAGATAGCACCATAAAAAATTCCCTGAAAAAATACTTTGAAGCCGACAAAGGGCATACATGTCAAAAAAACAAGATGGATTGCATCGAATATTCCAATTACAATTAAGAGCACTTTTGCTAAATTTTTCATATTAATCAGGACAGTCTTTAGATAATGTATTTAGTGGTTTTCTGCTTCACAGGACGTCCTTCGATCTGCTTTGAAAGTCCGTCCATAAACCATCCGCAGCGGCAAATGGGATACCAAAAGCCCACTGCATGAATTGCCCGTCCCAGCTTTTGAGATCATCAATTTCCAATTTTTGTAAGTTGCAACTTTCCCGTTTTTTTGGACGCTAAGATTACATTTGTCGAACTTATTGTTACCTCATAAATCTCAGTTTTAGAATCTATATAGGTTTTTAAAGCTGGCATCAATTTAACCAAAAGAGTTGATTTTTTAGCCAGTAGATTGGCAACCGGAATAGAAACCGTATAATAACCTATAAAATCTACCACAACATGGCCAGTGTGAAGTCCTTCATATAATCTTAAATCTGAAAGACCACTTTTATCTGTTAAGAAGAAGAACAAAGGCTTTTGATTGTTATCCTTGAAACCAACATTTGCCTGCATTGCCGCCCCGGTTTTATCTTCGATCTTCACGGAAAGCAAACCAGTTGCTGAAGGTTGTGAATAAGAATTGAGTTGATAATAAGAACTATCTCCGTTTATGGTCGCTAAGTATTTGAGGGTTAACCTATGGTTTTCCAAGGTATAAGTTCCCGTTCCTATGGTTTTTATTCCCATATCACCTGTTGATATGGAATCAGTAAACTTTCCATTTTCAAATGTCAATTTCCTACTTCCTTGAAAAGCGTTATCTACGACAGCGTATTTTCCGTTCAGATTTTGAGCGTTACAATAGCTGAAGCTAGCTAGCAGTAGCGCCAAAATTTTTAATACTTTCATACTAACATCCTCCGCTTTTACCTTTTTTTAGCATGCTATAGCCATTTCGATCTATTCCTTGCTGCAAAAGAACAATCCAGAAGATAAGGATTGATGAGATTTTTAGAGCGTCAATTTTTGAGATCATATTAATTTGGTTAGTATGCCAAGGTAGTGAGTTTCAAATAAAAAAATACAAAATTGTACTTTTTATAAATCTTTTTTGTTGTATTAATTGGCAAGGTCTTTAACATGTCTTTCCAGTACCCCAAACCTTTTAAGCGTTCCTTCCGCATACTAACCTTTTCCCACCATTGTTTTCATTTTATATGCGATTCCAGCCTCAGAAGCATAATATGATTTTTCAAAAGCAAAAAATCCCCATAAAAAAGATGGCTTCGGGAACCACTCCGAAGCCACAATCAACCTAAACCTAAAACTAAACTATGAAAATTCTTATTTTACTCTTTCAACATAGTCACCAGTACGTGTATCAATCTTAACTTTATCGCCCTGATTGATAAACATTGGGACTTTTATCTCTACTCCTGTCTCTACCGTTGCATATTTCAATGCATTTGTAGAAGTATCGCCTTTAACCGCAGGCTCAGAGTAGGTTATTTCTAATTCCACATGAGAAGGTGTTTGTGCCATAATCGGCTCGTCACTTTCAAATGCGATGATTACATTCATTCCTTCTTTCAAAAACCGGATACTTTTACCGAATAATAATTTCGGTATGTTAAACTGTTCGAAAGTATTATTATCCATTACCACTAGTGCATCACCATCTTCATACAAAAACTGGTAATCACTGGTTTCAACACGGCAAATCTCCACCTCTTCATCAACACGGAACCTATATTCAACCAATTTACCGGTTTTAACATTCCGCATTCTAGCCTGATAAAAGGCACGTAAATTTCCGGGTGTACGATGTAGAAACTCTTCTACTTGTACCAACTCTCCGTTAAAACGAAGTATGTTCCCACTTTTTACTTCTGATGCTTTTGCCATTTTCTTTGAAATTGTGCCTAAACTTTCGGCTTTTTTTCGTGCCGCAAAGGTAAAGACTATTTATTAATCCTGCAATAGTAATTTAAAAATATTTTTTTTAAGACATTTTAAGCCCTAAACAGCCCCGTTTGGCCTGTTTTCAAATATATATTTTAGTTATTTATAATCCGTCAACTCAACAAAATGGTTACAAAAGGAATACTCAGACTCCTGATTTGACCCTATAATCAGAGTTCGGTTTACCGAAAATCGTTCAATCAGGTGCAGATACCAGGCCATTCCTTGCTTATCCAGATTGGAGGTCGGCTCATCCAGTATAAGGATTGGAGTGTTTGCACAGCAAGCCAAGGCAAGCTTAGTACGCTGCTTCATTCCCGAAGAGAAGTATTTTAAGGCTTTATCCTGAGATTTCGCAAGCCCAAGCAGGTGTAACACCGACTCCGCATTCATACCCTCGTAGAAGGCTTTAAACTTGAAATGAAAGCTGATGGTTTCCTGAAGTGTAAATTCTTCAATTAAATCCAGATAAGGCGCAGCAAAACTAATGGACTTATAAACTTCCTCTACAGGGATATCAACCTCTGATTTGTAGCTTATTGTCCCTTCAGACGGAGATAAATTCCCCAGCAAGACGCTTAACAAAGTAGATTTACCAGAACCGTTAGGCCCTAAGACCGCGTATTTTTCTCCAGAAAGAAACGAATAGTCTATATTCCTGAAAATCCACTCCTGGTTAAACCTTCTTCCAACGTTAGCTAAGCCGATTGTCATCCCAGATCCTTAGCTACCAGAACCAAAGCCCTTCATTACACCACGGTTAGAGTTTCTGATAAAATCTACAATCTCATCACGGATCTCCGTAGGCTTAAATTCGGCCTCTATCATATCCAGAGCCTTGGTTACGTTGTTGTGCTTCACAAACAAAACCCTGTAAATTTCCTGTATCTCGTTGATCTTTTCAGACGAAAAACCTCTTCTTCTTAAACCAACAGAATTAATCCCGGCGTAAGACAAAGGCTCTCTGGCTGCCTTAACATACGGTGGTACATCCTTTCTAACCAATGAACCACCCGTAACAAATGCGTGTGATCCCACCTTTACAAACTGATGGATGGCCACCAATCCGGCCAGAACAACATAATTACCTATTGTAATGTGCCCTGCAAGCGTCGTGCTATTCGAAAATATGCAGTAATCACCAACTTCGCAATCATGCGCGATATGAGAATAAGCCTGAATCAGGCAGTTGCTGCCAATAACCGTCTTCCATTTGTCCTTTGTGCCCCGATTAATAGTCACACACTCTCTAATCGTGGTATTATCGCCAATCTCGGCCGTGGTCACCTCTCCTGCAAATTTTAAATCCTGTGGCACACCGGAAATTACTGACCCGGGAAATACCCTGCAGTTCTTTCCAATACGGGCTCCATCCATGATCACCACGTTAGAGCCAATCCAGGTTCCTTCACCGATCTCAACATCTTTATGAATTACAGCAAAGGGCTCAATAACCACATTATCGGCTATTTTTGCCTGAGGATGTATATATGCTAAAGGTTGTATCATGTAGTTTCGTTTTCTTTTACTTTTACGATTTGAGCCATCATTTCTGCTTCAACCACAACTTTTCCACCTACCATTCCAACACCTTTCATTTGCGCGATGCCTCTTCTAATTGGCTCCATCAAATCGCATCTGAAAACAATCGTATCGCCAGGTAAAACCTGAGCCCTAAACCGCACATTATCGATCTTAAGGAATAAGGTGAGGTAATTTCTTGGATCAGGTACTGTACTCAACACCAGGATGCCCCCTGTTTGAGCCATCGCCTCAATCTGAATCACACCCGGAAAAACAGGCGCTCCAGGAAAATGACCTTTAAAAAACTCCTCATTCATGGTCACATTTTTCAGACCAACAACATGAGTTTTACTCAGTTCTAATACCTTATCAATAAACAAAAATGGCTGACGATGAGGCAATATGTCCATAATCTGAACAATATCGTATAGCGGTTTTACATTGGTATCATAAACATGATGCACCTTTTTGTTTTTCTCTTTTTTGATAGCCGCTTTAATTTTTTTGGCAAAAGCGATGTTAGCCGCGTGACCAGGTCTTGCAGCCATAATATGCCCTTTCAAATGAACACCAACCAAAGCAAGGTCACCAATCATATCCAGCAATTTATGTCTTGCCGGCTCGTTTTGATACCTCAGCTCCATATTATTTAAAATACCCTGGGGCGCAACCTCAATTTCTGTACGTTTAAATATTTTAGCCAGATGATCCAACTCATCTTTGGTCACCTCTTTATCAACTATGACAATGGCATTATTTAAATCACCCCCTTTAATCAGGTTGTTTTGCAACTGATATTCAAGCTCATGCAAAAAGCAGAAAGTCCTGCACGAAGCAATTTCTTTTTTAAATTCAGCAATGCTGGATATTCCAGCATGTTGACTACCCAATACCGGTGAATTGTAATCAATCATGCAAGTAAACCTATAGTCATCCAAAGGCATTGCAACGATCTCAACCTTTCTATCGGGCTCTGTATAAGTAATATTATGTGGAATTTGAAAATACTCTCTATCCTGGTTCTGCACTTGGATTCCTGCACGCTCTAAAGCGTCTAAAAACTCAATAGCACTCCCGTCCATAATTGGTGTTTCCGGGCCATCAAGCTTTATCAGCACATTATCCAAATCCATCCCCACCAAAGAGGCCATAACATGTTCTACCGTACTTACACTCGCTCCATTCTGAGTAATGGTTGTTCCTCTTGCTGTATCGGTAACATTATCACAATCTGCATCAACGATCGGACTTCCAGGAAGGTCTATTCTTTGAAATTTAAACCCGTGATTTTCCGGTGCCGGACAAAATGTAAGTGTAACATTCGCTCCGGTATGTAAGCCTACACCACTTACCGAAACCTCGTTTTTTATGGTCTTTTGTTTAACGTTCATTATTATTTGATATTGTACTGTTTTGTTCGATGATCAAGTTAAGCTCCCTGATTTTTGCTTCCAGGTCTGCTATTCTTTTTTCAACGCTTGGCAACTGCTTAAAAATTACAGAAGCCCGCATCCAATCTCTTAATGGCTGAGCAGGAGTGCCATGCCACTGTTTATTTTCTTCAGTTATATTAAAATTTATTCCGGTCTGGGCACCAACCTGCGTTCCTTTGGCTAATGAAAGATGTCCCGCAATACCAACCTGGCCGCCAATAACAGACTTCCCGCCCAATTTTGAACTACCCGAAATACCGGTTTGCGCTGCAACAACACTGTGCTCACCTACATCAACATTGTGTGCAATCTGGATCAGATTGTCGAGCTTAACGCCCTTTCTAATGAAAGTAGAACCCATAGTCGCCCTATCGATGGCCGTATTGGCACCAATCTCTACATCATCCTCAATCACCACATTGCCAATCTGCGCAATTTTAGCGTACGTTCCATCTGTCTGAGGGGCAAATCCAAATCCATCACTACCAATTACACTGTTGGAGTGGATCGTGATATTATTCCCCAAAACCGATCGATTGTAGATCTTTACTCCTGGAAAAATGCTGCAGTTTTTCCCTAAAACACTATCGGCTCCAATAAATACCTGAGCCGAAATTTTACTGCCATCACCAATCTCCACATTTTCAGACACATAGGAAAACGCACCTATAAATACATTTTTCCCAATTTTTGCTGAAGGATGGATAAAAGAAGGCTGTTCAATCCCGGTTTGTGTATTACTCTGGTTAACTACCTCATTGTACTTGTCAAGTAAAACAGAAAAAGCACTGTAAGGATCAGCAACCCGAATTAAGGTGCTGCTTACCTTTTGTGAAGGCACAAAGTCTTTTCCAACAATTACTACTGAAGCATTTGTCTGGTATAAATAGTTCTCGTACTTAGGGTTAGATAAAAAGCATAAAGAACCAGTCTTACCATTTTCTATTTT
Source organism: Candidatus Pedobacter colombiensis (assembly GCA_029202485.1). Classification (NCBI taxonomy): domain Bacteria; kingdom Pseudomonadati; phylum Bacteroidota; class Sphingobacteriia; order Sphingobacteriales; family Sphingobacteriaceae; genus Pedobacter; species Candidatus Pedobacter colombiensis. The sequence continues at coordinate 5,109,150 of CP119313.1, forward strand.
AGAAAGCTCGCTAACCTTAGCGTTATCGTCGCCTTCAATGGTCCCATCTATAAACTCACTTATCTGCTTGGCAGTAAATTGCATTTTGCAAAGTTATATGTTAAATTGATATGAACAAATAAACCTCCGTAGGTTATTGATCAGTGTTCTTAATCAACAGCCTAAAAAACGGGATTAATTGTTTATTATTTTGTTAAATAATGCTAAATAATTCGGGGATAGCAGAGTATATGTTTCTTTACAGTCTTATCTAAAGATTCTAAGTTAGATAAATCCGATGCTTTTGCAATATCGATAATTGTATTGTTTTTCAACAGAATATTAATATTGCCACTACCGGCATTATAAGCTCTGTTTCTAATCATATCCGTAAATACAAAATAACATACGTCCGTTTCATTTAGATTTAAAAAAGCCGCTGTTCTTTCCCTCAAATCTTTTACCCTATTTTCATCAGGAACCTCATTACTGATTTCCACCTTATATAAGTTCCTTTGCGTCAGCATGCGACAAAGCTCCGATAAAATCCTGTCAGGATGATCTACCCATACCTTCACCGAGGCAAAAATATCCTGATCATCTAACTTCGAAAACTGCAACAGGTGCTCCTCCGAAGAAAAGAATTCCGGCTCAGTAATCTCATTTTTTAAAAAGTGCTGCAATGCGGGTGTTGCAAATAACGTTTCGCCATTTCCGGCCAGGTACTTTGCCCTTTCTAAAAGCTTCACCAGCAGCATCTCCCCGGCAATCACCGTTTTGTGTAAGTACACTTGCCAGTACATCAACCTCCTGGCAATCAAAAACTTTTCTATCGAATAAATCCCCTTCTCCTCAATCACCAGTTGATTATCCAGCACATTAAACATCTTAATGATCCTGTCGAAACTAATGACCCCCTCGCTTACGCCAGTAAAAAAGCTATCCCGGTTCAGGTAATCCATTCGGTCAAGATCCAGCTGACTGGAAACCAGTTGCGGAAGAAAAGCTTTGGCATAATCACCCTTAAAAATATTAATCGCCAAAGTTAACCGGCCTCCAAATTCCTCATTCAACTTTTCCATCATCATCATGGAAATATCTTCATGTTTAATCTCGTTAACCAGGGTATGCTCCAGCGCGTGAGAAAAAGGCCCGTGACCAATATCATGTAGCAAAATGGCAATTGTGGCAGCCTCTTCTTCAGCAGCAGTAATTTCATGCCCCTTCCCTCTAAGCACCTCAATCGCCAAACTCATCAAGTGCATAGCACCTAAAGCGTGATGAAACCTGGTGTGCAAAGCGCCGGGATAGACAAGATGAGTCATTCCCAATTGCTTAATATACCTGAGCCTTTGAAAATATGGATGAGAGATCAGATCAAATATGATTTCAGAAGGGATATTTATGAAGCCATATACCGGATCATTTATGATTTTCTTTTTGTTCAATCCTTAAAAATAAATTATGCGGTACAAAAATTGCTATTTTTATCCATAACTAAGAAAGAGAAGACTCTTTTTGAGGAATTATTTTTACATTATACAAATATAATGATGCAAGAGACTAAGATTTTATGGGCAGATGATGAGATCAACTTATTAAAACCGCATATATTGCTATTAAATGAAAAAGGATATCATGTAACCACATATACCAACGGTAATGATGCCCTTGAAGCATTCGGGAAAGAGCATTTTGATTTGGTTTTTCTGGATGAAAATATGCCGGGGATGAGTGGACTGGAGACCCTTAGTGCCATAAAAAATATCAGAAATGATGTGCCTGTGGTGCTCATCACCAAAAGCGAAGAAGAAAACCTGATGGAAGATGCCATAGGTTCTAAAATAGACGATTACCTGATTAAACCAGTGAACCCTAAACAGGTATTACTGACCATTAAAAAGCTCATCGACAACAAGCGTCTGGTTAGCGCAAAAACATCAATGGCATATCAGCAGGACTTTAGACGCCTGGGAATGACGCTAAATGACAAGTTAAGTTATGAAGAATGGGTAGACGTATACAAAAAGCTGGTATTCTGGGAGCTTGAGCTGGAAAAACTGGACGATCCACAAATGCATGAGATCCTGACCATGCAAAAGTCGGAAGCCAATGCACAGTTTTCTAAATTTATTGAAGACCATTACCTAAGCTGGGTAAACGGCAAAGGGAAGGCCCCTCTGTTATCTAATGAGTTACTAAAAAAGAAGGTATTCCCATTAATCAACAGCACCACCCCTGTTTTCTTTATCCTGATTGATAACCTTCGGTACGATCAATGGCGCATCATTAATCCATTAATTACCGAGTACTTTAGGATGGATGACGAAGATATCTATACTAGTATCCTTCCTACGGCAACGCAATACGCACGAAATGCTATATTCTCAGGCCTGATGCCTTTGGAAATGGAAAAACGCTTCCCGGGATTGTGGCAGAATGATGATGACGAGGGCGGAAAAAACATGCATGAGGGCACTTTTCTTGCTGATCAGATCAAAAGGAATCTACGTAAGGACTGCAAATTTAGCTATAACAAAATCCTGACTTATGATGACGGAAAGGCCTTGAATGAGCAAATCAACAACTTAATGCAAAACGAGTTTAATGCCATTGTTTACAATTTTGTTGACATGCTTTCACATGCCCGTACCGATATGCAAATGATTCGCGAGTTGGCTAATGATGATGCAGCCTATCGCTCATTAACGCTTTCCTGGTTCGAACACTCGCCATTGATGGATTTGCTTAAAAAGATTTCACAGAAACGGGTTAAATTAATCATTACAACCGACCATGGTACCATCAGGGTTAAACACCCAAGTAAAGTAATCGGCGACAGAAATACCAATACCAACCTGCGTTATAAACAGGGGAGAAACCTTAATTTCAATGCAAAAGAAGTCTTCCTGATTAAAAACCCTCATGAAGCCCAATTGCCTAAAATAAACATCAGCTCTAACTACATTTTTGCGAAGGAAGACCGCTATTTTGTTTATCAGAACAACTATAACCAGTTTGTAAACTATTACAATGAGACTTTTCAACATGGCGGCATTTCTTTGGAAGAAATGATTATACCTATTGCAACCTACAGTTCGAGGTAGTTAATAGCTTTTTTTATTGATTTAACGAAGGGGTGTGTCCAAAAAGATCGGACACACCCCTTCTTGTTATAAGACAGTATAAAGGACACTGTCCGTTCATAATGCCTTTACTGATCTTCTATAATGGTTGGATACCTACGCCGGAGTTGCGCCGGAGTAAAGAGGGGGTTGGTTCGGGTATAGAAATCGAAACAACCCCGTGTCAATACCGACTCAACCTAGGCGTAGCACCATGGAAGGTATCCTACCACACAGGACGCACTATAGAAGCACTATGGAACCACTGGTGTGCATTATGCGTCTTATAAGTTCTATCCTACACTGCCTGTCTGCATACTGAAAAATTTAGCTGAATTGTTATAAATTTGCTTTAGTATGGAAAATATAAAAATTGAAGTTAATGGGCTCGATGGTCTTGAAAATGCGGCTAAAAAAATTGTAACACGTACGCAGGACGACCACATCTTTATTTTTGAAGGAGAAATGGGCGCAGGAAAAACTACTTTAATCAAGGCTTTGGCCAAAGAACTAGGAGTAACCAAAGTGGTTAGCAGTCCAACATTTTCTATTGTAAATGAATACGACGCCCAAGGGAAGGTAATTTATCATTTTGATTTTTACAGGATTAAAAACCTTCAGGAAGCTTATGATATTGGTTACGAAGAATATTTTTACTCAGGAAATATCTGTTTTATAGAATGGCCGGAGAAAATTGAGCCTCTTTTGCCTCAACATTATGTAAAAATAGAAATTTCGGTACAGAATGAAAATGACCGTATATTGTCAATTTCAAAAATTTAAAGACTAAACGCTCTTTATTTCAGCTATTTTGCTTAATTTCAATCCAAATCAATAAATGAAAATGGCTACAGGATTACGCGAAGGTATGGCCTCCATTGCTCAGAAGGGTTTAATACAACCAAAAGAGGCAATGTCAGAGATAAATAAGAAGACCAACAGCTTGTACATTGGCATTCCAAAAGAAATCTCTTTTCAGGAAAACAGGATTGCGCTGACTCCTTTATCAGTTGCGCTCCTTGTAAACAACGGGCACAAAGTAATTATTGAAACCGGGGCCGGTGTAGGTGCAAATTTTTCTGATAATGATTATAGTGAGCAAGGGGCAACGATTAGCTTCAACAAAAAGCAGGTATTTGAAGCGGATATTATCGTAAAAATTGCCCCGCCAACTGTTGAGGAAATAGCCATGATGCACAAAGGGCAAACTTTAATTTCGGCCTTGCAGATGGGTGCACTTAAAGAATCATACCTGAAAACCCTCCTGAATAAAAAAATCAATGCCATCTGCTTTGAGAATCTGCGCGATGAAGGAAATATTTTAAGTGTAGTACGCTCAATGAGTGAAATTGTTGGAGCAACCTCAATTTTGATTGCTGCAGAATACCTAAGCAATGTAACCGGAGGAAAGGGTTTAATGCTAGGTGGCTTTACTGGTGTTCCACCAACGGAGATTGTTATTCTGGGAGCAGGAACAGTAGGCGAATATGCTGCCCGTACAGCGATATCATTAGGCGCGGAAGTCAAAGTGTTCGACAGCTCCATTTATCGCCTTAGACGCCTCCAAAACAACTTAGGAACACGGGTTTTTACTTCTGTAATGCAACCTATCGTATTGAGCAAAGCCATTACAACCTGCGATGTGGTGATTGGTGCCATTCGCGCTACCCATGGTAGAAGCCCTTGTGTAGTGATGGAAGAAACTGTTGCAAGAATGAAACCAAATTCAGTGATAATTGATGTTAGCATTGATCAGGGTGGTTGCTTTGAAACTTCACAAGTAACCAACCATAAAGATCCGGTATTTAGAAAGCACGATGTTATTCATTATTGTGTGCCAAATATTGCCTCCAGAGTACCTAGAACAGCCTCTTACGCCCTAACCAATATCTTTACCCCTATTTTGTTGGATATCGGTGAAATGGGTGGACTGATGAACGTCGTTTGGAGCACTCCCGGGATCAGAGAAGCGCTTTACATTTATCAGGGGCATTTAACCAGTAAAGATCTGGCCAATATGTTTAATCTACCCTATAAAGATCTCGATTTACTCCTGGCAGCTAACCAATAATGCGCTGGTCAATAAAAAAAACCATCCTGCTTTTATTGGTAGGCTGTTGTCTTTCTGTTCAGGCACAGAAAAACAAACTCAATCCTTTTGGACTGAAGGTGGACTCCTATACGGACTATTTAGACTCCTGCAAAAAGAATACAGATTATCAGCTTTTAGAAATTACAAAATATGTCCCAGGCCTTGTCCTCGACATCAAATACGCAACGAAAGATAATTTTATGAAGCGTGTAATGTACCCTCAGGCTCGTGCATTTGCCCGAAGGCCCGTGGTCATGCAACTAAAAAGAGTACAGGCGGAGCTTAAAAAGAAAGGCTATGGCCTAAAAATTTTCGATGCTTACCGTCCCTACAGCATAACAGTTGCTTTTTACAAGGAGGCCTCTGATAAAGCATTTGTTGCCAACCCAAACAAGGGCTCAAGACACAATCGAGGCTGTGCGATTGACCTCACCCTGATTGATTTGAAAAGTGGTCAGGAGCTTAAAATGCCAACTCCTTACGACAGTTTTGCACCCGAAGCTGCCGTTACTTATACCAATCTACCACCCCAAATTATAAAAAACAGGCAATTGTTAATCAGCACAATGCAGCGCTATGGCTTCAAGGTATTGGAAAATGAATGGTGGCATTTCGATTTTACGGGTTGGCAGGCCTATGATTTGATGGACATTTCCTTTCAAAAGCTATAATCTTTTTAAGCCCGATTTAAAATTTTTCATGGATATAGGTCATAATCCGGACCATTTCTCTTCGCACATCGCTGGCAGGTACCACAAAGTTGTTGTTCATAAAGGAAAAAATATATGTTTTCCCTTTTTTGGTAAGAACATAGCCACTTTGATTGTGCACTCCGGAAAGTGTGCCGGTTTTACCAAACACAAAGGGCTGGTCTGTTTTTGGGTACGCATTTCTGAGTGTCCCACTTTTACCTCCCGCCGGTAGCATACTGAATAACCGTTGCGGATCATTTACCTGTTTATAAATCATATCGAGCAATTTGACCATGTCTCTTGGCGTAAATAGATTACGTCTTGACAGGCCAGATCCATCTACCCAACGAGGTTTATCAGGCAAATCCGACAGGTAATTCTTTTCGATATAAGCAATGGCCTTATAAGTATTCAGTTCTTCTCCCAGTTGATTGGCGAACACCAGCAGCAGCTGTTCTGCAATAAAATTGTCGCTTGGCAACATCATTTCCTTTAACACTGAGTCAGTTTTTAAATTATAAATGGTTTTTGCATTCTCAGGCATTTTTAGTTTAATTAACTGAATGTCTTTGTGAAGCGTATCAGAAAGCATGGTTAATGTAAGAGGAAGGCTTACTTTATATGGAACTTGCTGGTTATAAGCTGCTGGAATGGGGACATTTGGATACTTAAAATGGTTGGTAGTAAAATCACGGATTACACTAAATGTCTTTTCTTCGGAAATGGAATCCATTGCAAAGCAGTCTTTAAGTACAGCCGGAGAAATAACCAGCTTCCCAATTTTAGCCCTAATGTCAACCAAATTATCCATAAGGGGCAGTTCATTGATCTCAGCCTGATAATAGTCATTATAATCATCCCACTGCCAGCCACTTCCATAAAAATTTCCGGTATACCTACCCGGGGCATAGAATAGCTTTTTAGTGCTGTTTCTTAAAAAATCTGCTGCTTTTGTTCCTTTTAATTTGCTTTGCAAAAAAGAGGGATCACCTGTTCCCCAAAAGATAAGAGAATCGCCTCGTTCTATATACCTGAGGGAGGGAATAGAGTCCGGGGTCATTTTTAATCCGGCATAAAAAGTATATAACTTGGTGTTTGACGCCGGTGTAAAGTATTGATCAGCATGTTGTTCAAACAACATTCGATCTGCAGTCATGTCATACAATGCAAAGCCTGCATAATACTGTTTAAGGACCGGAGAACTTGAAAACACCTTAGTCAAGCTTTTGGAAATCCTCTTCTCTGTAGAGCACCCTATTGATAAAGCCATGCCAATTATGGCGGCAAAAAAGATGGGTTTTATATTATTATTCTTTAACTGAATACTTTTATGCTTAGATCGAACCATACTGCGTACTAATTTATTAATTTAGTTTAATGAAATTGTTAATGAGCAGGATTAATTTAAGTACCCTTAGAATTTATCAGATTATACTGATGATTCTATTTTGTACTGCAATTACAGCTCAGGGGCAACAGTTTTATTTTAAAGGAGATCGGAATAAGGATGTCATACCTTTTACAATGGTTAAAAACCTGATTATCATTCCGCTTTATTTGAACGAAAAGGGCCCCTTTAACTTTATTTTAGATACCGGCGTTGGCCCTATGATCATTACTGATCCGAGCTTAATAGACAGTATTGGTTTAAAGGTATCACGTTCCATTAAAATATCGGGATTGGGTAAGGGCAATGAAATAGATGCTTATATCTCCAATGATGTTTCGGCACAACTGGGTAAAGCGTACATAGACGAGATTCCTACGGCGATATTAAAGGAGGACATTTTTGGGTTATCCAATTATCTGGATACAAAAATTTATGGCTTACTGGGCTATTATTTTTTCAAAAGCTTTATAGTTGAGTTACGGTATTCGACTAAAAAAATACTGTTTAAAGATCCCGGAAGTGGTGGTAAAATCAAAGGCGAAAGGGTTCCCATAGAAATCAGTGCGTATAAGCCTTATGCAAACATTACGATTGAAAATGAGGAACATGGAAAAATTGAAATCAAAACACTAATTGATAATGGCGCCAGTCATGCCATTTCCTTAGAGCGGCTCCATGAACAGCCATTCCCTGTTCCCCCATCTTCAATAAAGGCAAACCTTGGGGTAGGCATGAGTGGCCCTATAGATGGTTGTATTGGCCGTATTTCGGCATTAAAAATAGGTAGCTTTACCTTGAAAAGAGTTTTAGCCTCTTATCCCAAATATGACGATGTTGCTGCTAAAATTTTTCTTAGGGATCGCAATGGAAACCTGGGAGCAGATGTCCTGAGCCGGTTTAATGTGGTATTCGATTATGCCGACAATTCAATGTATTTAAGAAAAAACAGCCAATTTACCCGCCCTTTTGAGCATGATATGTCCGGAATTGAGTTATATGTTCATAACGATAAAATGAAGCGCTATTTCGTAAGCAGAATTGAGCCAGATTCGCCAGCACAAAAAGCCGGTGTTTTGGTTGATGACGAGATTGTTACGATAAATTTGGCCCCGGTATCAACCTATAAACTAAATGACATCAACAACCTTTTTAAGTCTGCCAATGGCAAAACAATCATTCTTTCCATTATGAGGAACAATGAATTGATGGTTAAGGTATTTAAGCTTAAACAAAGAATTTAAATGATTCTTATAACTTTGCTTTTCAATATAGAAGCCTTAATCCTTCCATGACGAAGTCCAGTATCCTAATCCCACTGACATGCCTTGCGTTGCTCATGAGCAGCTGTAACAATACCACTAAAGAAAGTTCGAAAGCCAATGGCCGATTATCCTTTGATTCGATTATAGGCATCAAATATTATGAAATAAAACGCCGTTTCAGTACTGGTCTTTCCTTTAATGAATTGGGCTTTCAGCAGGAACCCACATGGATTATCCAGTTTAAATCGCAGGATTCCATTATGGCCTATAGTCCACAGAAGAAAAGGATGCAAAGCTTTTTCCTGCATTATGACCATGGCGACGTGTATAATTTTGCAAAAGAATGGTTTAAAATTAAAAAGATCAGTAAGGACAGCATGGTCTTCCAACGACTTCATCTAACGGGTCGTGAAATCTCGAAAGATATCAGTTCGGATGTAAATATGACGTGGTACTCAGAAAATTACATCAACAATGTGCTTAAGACGACGGCCGAAGCGCTACAGCGTCCTACAAAGGCTGATACGGCTTACATTCAAAACTTAGCAGAAAAATCGAATAGGAACCCTGATAACCGCGATAGTGCCTTCGCAGGCCGCGAACCGGTAATGTTTATTCCTTTAAGCAAAATGATTCAGGTAAAAAAAATTAGTACGGTTGACAAGCTTCTTGGCAGAACAGAATCCTATGATTATCTTTTCCCTAGTTACCGGATAGATATTACGAAAGCTTATGCTAATTTTGGCTATGAATTCTCGGCCCTGGTGGATGCAAAAGGTAAAATTCACCTCGGAAAATTCCGTGTAGATTTCCCTGAAAATTATGAGCCGAGGAAGAAAACATTAGAGGCAATAATCAACGTTTATCTTCAAAACCTTTTGAAGGTAATTCCCGGAAAAACTTTAGGATTTCCGCACTCCAGCGAAATTAATTTGATTGTCACAGGCCGCAAAAATAGTGCTTAAAGGGCGTTTTATTTTATATTTATCAAAAAATGAAGCGTTTGCATATTATAAAAAAATAATATGTACCTTGCACACTTAATTTTAATAAATAATACAATGCAAGAAGGAACAGTAAAATTTTTTAATGTAACTAAAGGTTTCGGATTTATTATCCCTGCAAACGGAGATAGCGAAATTTTTGTACATTCAACAGGCCTTATCGACGAAATTCGTGAGAACGACAAAGTTGAATACGACGTTGAAAGCGGCAAAAAAGGGTTGAATGCGATTAATGTTAAAGTAATCTAGATTATTAAAAACATAAATTGTACAGCATCGCGGATAACCCGCGATGCTTTTTTGTTTTAAAGAGGTTTATTTCTTGCTTTTGATCAACTCAAAAAGCATTTCAGGCTCGTTCGTTGTAATAAAATCGATGTTACTATCAAGCAGCCATTTCATCTCCGGCGCTCCATTTACTGTCCAGGCGTTGATAGTCAGGCCAAGTTCTTTAGCTTTTGCAAACCACTCCCCTTTTTGATATACTCCATATTGGTAATCAGCCCCATAAAAACCATCTTGTTTAAGTTTTTCCAGGGGAGCATTACCTGCAAGGTAGGCAACATTCGCACCTGGTTGTAATTCTTTAACCTTTTTCAGGATGTCGTAACTAAAGCTAATATAATCCACCCAAGGCTGTGCTTTTAACTTTCCGACCATAGCTACGACTTTAGTGGTTAAAATTTTGTCGTTTTCCGCCCCTGCTTTTGAAGGCTTGATCTCAAGTATCAGCTTGGTAGTCTTCTGCTTCATACCGGCCTTTAAATAGCTCTCCAGCGTAGGAATAGATTCTCCATTCGATAGCTTCTTACTCAACAATTCCTGATAGGTTGATTTTTCAATTGGTAAGCCTAAAAAATCAGGATCATGATTAACCACCAATACACTGTCGGAAGTCATGTGAACATCAAATTCAGATCCATAACAACCAATTCGTATAGCTTCATTTAATGATGCAATCGAATTTTCCGGAAATGCATTCTTTTTCCAGGCACCGCGATGTGCAATCACCAAATTTTTGTTCCAGGTTTTAAAACTATTTGTCTTTTTCTGCGCAAATGCGCCGTTTAAGGTCACTACCATAAGGATAATGATTAAAGATGAATGTTTCATTTGCTTGTGTTTTTTTTACTAAAATATCATTAAAAAGATAATATATATGTTTTCTTAAAGTTAATATTTGATAATACTTAAATAAAACAAAGATTAATATCTCTATTTTTATCAAAAAACAGCCCTGACCTTTACCATAAGCTACATCGCCCAATAGATGAACAATAATTACGAACTTTTAATTTCTAAAATTAATGAGTTTACACAAAAGTTTTACCTCAATAGACTTTTGCGCGGTAGCATTTATGCTGCCACCTTATTGCTGGGCTTATACTTGTTATTGTTTGTCCTGATCTACTATGCAAATCCTGGAACCATTACTAAAACATTTCTTTTTTTCGGGTATCTGGCCATAACTATTGCGACTATTACCATACTGATTGTGAAACCTGCCCTGGCCTATTTTAAGTTGGGTAAAAACTTAAGTATAGCGCAAGCATCCGAAATTATAGGGAATCATTTTTTCAATGTAAAAGATAAACTGCTGAATACCCTGCAACTTAAAGCAATGGCCGATTCTTCGCCGGAAAATAGTCAGCTGATTATGGCAGGAATAGATCAGAAGATTGCCGAACTTAGCCCTATTCCTTTTTCAAGCGCCATAAGACTGGGAGACAATAGAAAGTACATCAAATATTTTCTTGCCCCGGCCTCAGTTATCTTATTGATTGCCCTTATTGCTCCACACATCCTAAAAGAAGGAACCAGCAGTTTTATTCAATACAATAAGGAAATATTACCCAGGGCACCCTTTGATTTTCAATTGCTAACCACCAATTTGATCGTTGCTCAGGGCGATGATGTAGCATTAAAGCTAAAGTTAAATGGCAATGAGATTCCACAGGAAGTATACCTTTCTGATGGCACAAATACTTATAAATTAGAAAAAGAAAGCAATACAACGTTCAATTACACGTTTAAAAACCTCCAAAAAACACAAAAAATAAGGTTTTCTGCCGGGGGCTTCAACTCTATGCCTTTTACGATTCAGGTAAAACCTCGTCCTGCTGTTGTGATGGTAACAGCTTTATTGCGCTACCCCTCTTATTTAAACAAAAAACAAGAAAGCATTAAAAATGCTGGAGATCTGATCCTACCTGAAGGAACTCATGTAACCTGGGAACTGGAAACAAGAAATAGTAATCGCCTCGCTTTTGTATTGGGGGGTAAATCACAGATATTGACAGCTTCAAATAATGTATTTTCGTATGCCGGGACTATTCACGAGAATTCAAAGTACAGCATCGTCCCTAAGAACAACTTTATCAGCAGTAATGATTCGCTTACACATCAGTTAAATGTTATTAAAGACGAGTTTCCGGGTATTTTGGTGACTGAAGCGCCAGACTCACTAAGCAGCAAAGCCTTATACTTTTCTGGAAAAGTAACGGATGACCATGGATTTAGTTCTCTTAAATTCAAATATAACATCAAAGAAAAGGATAAAATTAAAAGTACAGTAAGTAAGTCTATAGCGATTAAAAAAGGACAACCAGAAGATTCATTCTTTTTCTTTTGGGACTTAAATGAGCCCTTGATAAAGCCTGGGCAGACTTTGGAGTATTACTTTGAAGTAGCAGATAATGATGGCGTAAATGGCGCTAAAACAACTAAATCTGAACTTAAGGTATATACTGTCCCTTCATCGCAACAGGTAGCAGAAAAAATAAGTGAAAGCAGTCAGGCACTCAAACAGAAAATGGAAAAAGCCATAAAACTTGCCGGACAGGTTGAAAAAGAAAGCAAGAAACTGGGCGAAACCTTATTGGATAAGAAACAAATCTCTTTTGATGATAAAAAGCAGATTGAACAGTTGCTGGAAAAACAAAAACAACTAGAGCAAGCGGTTAAAGAGATCAACACCCTCAATAAAAAGAATACTGTCGAGAAAGAAGAGAATAATTTACTAAAACAGGAGCTTGCGGATAAGCAAAAGAAGATTGATGACCTGTTTAACAATGTGCTGGATGACAAGACCAAGGCCCTGCTGGAAAAGCTGCAGCGCCTGATGGATCAAAACAATAAAGATCAGACGCAGAATGAACTCTCTAAAATGCAAATGGACAATAAATCTCTAAAAAATGAACTTGACCGCATCTTAGAGCTCTACAAACAGCTTGAATTTGAACAAAATCTGCAAAACAAGATAGACCGGCTCAATGAGCTGGCTAAAGCTCAAAAAGAGCTAGCTAAACGGAGTTTAAGCAAAGATACCCAACTGGAAGATTTGAAGAGCAAACAAAAGGAGCTCTCTAAATCCTTTGAGGAGTTGAAAAAAGAGATTAAAAATCTGGATGAAAAGAACCAGGAGCTGGAACGCCCCAACGCTTTTCAATCGCCTGAAAAGGAAATGAAAGACATCCAGCAGCAGCAGAAAAACAGTGAGGAACAGCTAAGTAAGAATGAAAAGAAGAGCGCTGCCGAAAATCAACAGAAAGCAGCGGAGAAAATGGAGCAACAGGCAAAAAAAATGGCTGAAATGCAGCAGGAATCTGCCGAAATGGAAAATAACCTAAATGCTCAGGAGTTACACCGTTTGCTTGAAAACCTGCTTAAAACTTCCTTTGACCAGGAGAAGGTCATGCTAAACCTTAGGCGCTTAAATAACAATGACCCGCAGTATACAACCAATGTTCAAAAACAACGCGAGATCAAAGATAATATGAAAACTATTGCCGATAGTCTGTTTTCGTTGAGTAAACGGGTTCCGCAGATTGAAACGGCAGTGAATGAGGAAATGCAGAAGATTAATTTTAATATCGATAAGAGCCTTGAAAACCTGGGCGAACGATATACAGCTGCAGCCAATAAGAACCAGCAATATACCATGACCTCGATAAACAACCTTTCCTTAATGCTTAATGAGGCACTTGACCAGTTGCAAGACATGATGAAAAACAGCAAGAGCGGAGGAAAAGGGAAGAAAAAGCAAAGCATGAAACAGTTACAGCAAATGCAGCAACAACTGAATAACAACATGCAAAAAATGCGTGATCAAATGCAAAATGGAGGAAATAAAGGTACAGTACCTAAGGGTACCCTGAGTGAAGAATTTGCTAAAATGGCTCAGCAACAGCAGATGATCCGCGAAGCCCTGCAAAAAATAAACAGGGAAGAAAACAAAGACGGGAAAGGCGGCCTTGGCAACCTGAACCAAATGGTAGAGGATATGAAAGCGACGGAATCGGAACTGGTAAACAAACGTTTGGAGCAGGAAACCATGAGGCGTCAGAAGGACTTGCTGACAAAACTTTTAGATGCGGAGAATGCCCAGCGTGAACAAGATCAGGATGCGAAAAGGGAAAGTAAAGCTGGTAAAGACCTACCTTCTTCGTACAAACAAATGCAGGAGAAATTTAAAGCATTCGAGAAAAATGAAACAGAATGGCTGCAAAAATTACCGCCTAATCTGAACCATTATTACAAAAATAAAATTGCAGAATATTTTAAATTGCTAAATTCGGGGCAATAATATTATAATTTGATGAGCAAACCGAGCATTAATTTTTTTACTGAAGACACGAATTATACCCTTAAAAAAAAGACCATCATTAAAGATTGGTTGAAATCAACTGTTGTCGCAGAAGGGTATCTGTTAAAAGAACTAAATTTCATCCTTTGCTCTGACGAGTATTTATTGCGTATAAACCAGGATTACCTTAATCATGACACCTATACTGACGTGATCACTTTTGATAACTCTGAGGAGCTTAAAACGATTGTGGGCGATATATTTATCAGCATAGAACGGATCAAAGAAAATGCAGCTACATTTAAGCATACCACCGAACAGGAGTTGTGCAGGATTATGGTTCATGGGGCGCTTCATCTTTTAGGTTATAAGGATAAAACCAAAGCTGCAAAAAAACTAATGACGGAAAAGGAAGATCACTACCTTTCCCTTTTATTCAATTCTTAAATTCAGCTCCCGACTTTTCTTTCCCATTTATTTTGTTTGCTTGCTTCTTAGAAGTTAAGCCCCACCATTATTTTTCAATAACTTAAATAAAGGAGTTTCTGAAGTAAATTTTAAGTAAAATTTTCCAAAAAAAATGTCCGCTATTTAGCAAAAATAGCCAAAGCCAAATCAGGTTGTTTTTAAGCCTTTTGCCGAACTTTAGTGCTTTTACGATAAATATATTGAACTAAGATGTATTATTGCTTCTAAGACGAGTTATGAAGGTCATTTTTTAGCCCTATTTGTCCTCAAAAATCATCTGGCAATTTGGTCTCCTTTTTCTTTATATAACATTTTTGTTACAATTGGTTTTTGATTAGACTTATGTTTGTAAAAGATCAAAATCCTTTATATCTAATAGGCCCAGTTAGATACCAAATAATTATTACTTACTTTTGTGGTAATTTCTTATCTATAATATCGTTAAACACAGACTTTGAGCACACTTATTGCAGCCGAAAACTTAGGCCATGCTTATCACAACGAATGGCTATTTAAAAACTTAACACTGGGCATCCAAACCGGGCAGCGCGTAGCGTTGGTGGGTATTAACGGTGCCGGAAAAAGCACCCTATTAAAACTTCTTGCCGAAAGGTTCTCTCCTTTGGAAGGAAAAATCGTAAAGAACAAATCGGTAAAAATTGGCTTCCTGGATCAGGAACCTTCATTTACAGAGGGCTATTCCATTAGTGATTTTATCTTTTCTCTTGAAAATAAGCAGCAGCAGCTGATTAAAGAATATGAGGAACTGATAGAAGATCCCAATCCAGACGAAAAGAAATTAAACCGCTTGTATGAAGAACTGAGCGAGCACAATGCCTGGGAATATGAGCATGAAATAAAAACCATTTTAAGCAGAATGGGCATCACCCATTTGCAGCAAAAGATTTCTACCCTTTCAGGGGGACAGAAAAAACGTCTGGCACTTGCTAAACTTTTAATTGAAGATCCGGAGATTTATGTACTGGACGAGCCAACCAACCATTTAGATATAGATACCATTGAATGGTTGGAGAAATTGCTGACCACAGGCAACAAAACTTTGCTTTTGGTTACACATGATCGTTACTTCCTGGATAATGTCTGTAATACAATCGTAGAGCTCGACAGAGGCAAGATTTACAATTACAATGGAAACTATGCCTACTTTCTTGAAAAGAAGTCGGAACGGGAAGCTGCTGATGAGAGTACTTTTCAAAAGAATAAAAACTTGCTTAAGAAAGAGCTGGAATGGATGAGAAGGATGCCTGCTGCACGTACAACTAAATCTCAGTCTAGAATTGATGCTTTTTATGATTTAGAATCAAAAACAAAACAAAGATCTGATAATCAGAAAGTTACTTTAAATGTAAAAATGTCCAGGCAAGGAAATAAAATACTTGAACTGGATCATATTGGCCAGTCCTTTAATGGAAAAAACATCATTAATGATTTTAGTTATACGTTTAAACGTGCAGATCGTATTGGTTTAGCCGGTAAAAATGGTACTGGTAAATCTACTCTGCTAAATATCATTACTGGATTCCTAACTCCGGAGAAAGGAAAAGTGAGTACCGGTGAAACTACAGTTTACGGATATTATAAACAAGGCGGCCTTGCTTTTAATGAGAAAGAGCGTGTGATTGATATTGTGAAGTCGGATGCCGAATATATAAAAATGGCCGATGGCCAAACCATTTCTGCTTCGCAGCTTTTAACCCTCTTCTTATTTCCGCCTAAAAAACAACACGGGATGGTTGAGAAATTAAGTGGTGGTGAAAAGAAACGTTTACACCTGATGAAGGTGTTGATGCAAAACCCTAACTTCTTAATTCTGGATGAGCCAACCAATGATTTGGATATTGACACGCTAAATGTATTGGAAGAATTTTTGGAAAACTTCCCTGGTGTTTTAATTTTGGTTTCTCACGACAGGTATTTGCTTGACAAAATGAGCGAGCAATTGTTCATCATGGAAGGCGATGGAAACGTAGCAATTTACAATGGTAATTATTCTGAGTACCGTATAAGTCTAGAGACACCAAAAGAAAAAACAGTCCCTAAGCAAAAGCAAAATGTGACTACCCCAGCCCCTGCTCCTGCTGTAAAAAAATTAAGTTATAAAGAGCAGCGAGAACTGGAAGAATTAGAATCAAGGATTACAGAAGTTGAAAATGAAATTACCGATCTGACATCATCCCTTTCTAAGATTGATAGTGCTAATTATTTAGAATTGCAAAACACAACAAAGTCGATAGAAAAATTAAATGGCGAGTTAGAAGTAATCACAGAACGCTGGTTAACGCTATCGGAACAATAATCAAAATTTAGAATTTATATTCTATTTATAAGAAGAAAGAATTGAAATCAAAACAAGAATTATATCAATTTTATGACCCTCTTTTAAAACTAGAATAAACTGAAATTACTGAATTAAAACAATAGAAATAATTTAAAAAAACTAAACGTTCCACGTGAAACCCCCTCCAAAAAAATCAAGCGTAAGCGCATTAGGTTCCACGTGAAACACTAACTAATAAAAAACGAAATGTTTAAAGAATATGATGTAATCGTTGTAGGCGCAGGCCATGCAGGTTGTGAAGCAGCAGCTGCTGCCGCTAACCTTGGGTCTTCCGTTTTACTGATCACAATGAACATGGAAACTATTGCACAAATGAGCTGTAACCCCGCCATGGGTGGTGTTGCAAAAGGTCAAATTGTGCGTGAAATAGATGCTATGGGTGGCTATTCGGGTATCATTAGCGACAAAACTACACTACAATTCAGAATGCTTAACCTTTCTAAAGGTCCGGCAATGTGGAGTCCAAGAACGCAAAATGATAGAAAAAGATTTGCTGAAGAATGGAGATTGGCATTAGAGCGAACCCCAAATGTAGACTTCTGGCAAGATATGGTAAGCAGTCTGATCATAAAAAATAATACTGTTGTTGGTGTGAAAACATCTATAGGTGTAGAGATAAAAGGCAAGTCTGTAGTGCTTACAAATGGTACCTTTTTAAATGGTCTGATACACATTGGTGAGAAGAAATTTGGCGGTGGCAGGACTGGTGAAAAAGCTGCAACCGGACTAACGGAACAACTCACAGAATTAGGTTTTGAAGCCGGAAGAATGAAGACTGGTACCCCACCCCGTATAGATGGTCGTTCTTTAAATTACAGTGTAATGGAAGAGCAATGGGGCGATGAAAATCCTGGCCGTTTCTCCTTCACAAACGTAGCGCTTCCAAAAGAACAAAGGTGCTGCTGGATTACCTATACCAATGCCAATGTACACGAAACTTTAAAGGAAGGTTTTGAAAAATCCCCTATGTTTACCGGTCGTATCAAAGGCCTTGGCCCAAGATATTGTCCCTCTATTGAAGATAAAATAAACCGCTTCGCCGAGCGCGAAAGACACCAGATATTTGTTGAACCTGAGGGCTGGAATACTTGCGAAATCTATGTGAATGGCTTCTCTACTTCACTACCTGAAGATGTACAATATCGTGCCTTAACCCAGATTCCAGGCTTCGAAAATGCCAGGATGTTTAGACCTGGTTATGCCATAGAATACGACTATTTCCCACCTACCCAGCTATCTTTGACCCTCGAAACCAAGTTAATCAGCAATTTATACTTTGCAGGTCAAATTAATGGCACAACAGGATACGAAGAGGCTGCTAGTCAGGGTTTTATAGCTGGAATTAATGCTCATCAGAAAGTATTTGACAAGCATGAGCTGATCATGAAACGTTCGGAATCATATATAGGTGTTTTGATCGATGATCTGGTTACAAAAGGTACCGAAGAGCCTTATCGTATGTTTACTTCCAGAGCTGAACATCGCTTATTACTGCGTCAGGATAATGCAGATATCAGGCTCTCCCCTATTGGTCATAAACTTGGATTGATCAGTGATGAGCGTTTAGATATTGTTCATAAGAAGATTGAAAACTCTGATGCTATTGTTGCCTTTTCTAAAAAGCAAGGTATAGAAATGAGTAGTGCCAATGCCATGCTTGAAGAACTTGGAACAAGTGCTTTAAATCAAAATGTAAAAATAGTAAGCTTACTCGGCAGACCACAGGTTGGCATAGACGACGTCAGAAAAGTTAGTCATGTCTTCGATGAAATGTTAAATCAGTTTGACAAGGAAACTATTGAACAGGCAGAGATCAAGATCAAGTATGAAAGCTATTTTGAAAAAGAGCAGGAGATTGTAAACAAAATGCAAAAAATGGAGGATAAAGATATCAACCCAAATTTCGACTATTCGCAGTTGGTATCTCTATCTAAAGAGGCGCGTGAGAAATTATTAAAGATAAAACCCAGAACTTTGGGACAGGCTTCAAGAATTTCTGGTGTTTCGCCGTCCGATATCTCTGTTTTAATGGTACACATTAGTAAATAGAAGACAACTTATTGATTTATAATACATTAACCATGAATTCTAACATTTTAAAACTGACATCATTAAATGAGATATAAGACACTTTTAGAATTTCTGAATGATATTCATTAAAAACACATATAAATTAAATACAGCGCTTATAAATGGCTAAAAATCGAATCATAGAAAATTTGCCTAAATTTTTTGCTCTTGTTTTCATCAGCATCTTATTTTACGCTTGTGCGAGTATCCAACAGCCCCAGGGAGGACCAAAAGATACCGAGCCACCCAAGGTTTTAAAATTAACCCCGAAAAATTTGACGGTTAATTTTAATTCCCCAAAGATTGTTATTGAATTTAATGAGTATTTCAAAGTTCAGAATGAATCCAAGGAATTTTCTGTATCACCTGAAATGGAGAAACCACCGGAATTAAAAACCAAAGGTAAAAAACTAGAAATCACCATTAAAGATAGCCTGGAAAAGAACACTACCTATACGCTTAATTTTGGTAAAGCCATAGCCGATGTAAATGAAGGTAACGTGCTCAAGAACTTTACTTATGTATTTTCTACCGGACCACATCTGGACTCATTAAGCATAAAAGGTAAAGTAACCAATTCTGTGACAGGTTTACCTGAACTTGATGCCGTTGTTTTCGTTTTTCCACTGGATAGAGATACACTTTTTGGAAAGAAAAGGCCTTCTATCTTTACAACAACAGATAGTAGTGGGAATTACTCCTTGAATAACTTAAGAAAAGATACTTATAAGATCTATGCGCTTAAAGAAAAAAACGGAGATAAAATTTACCAGCAGGCAACAGATGAAATTGGTTTTCTTAAAGACTCTATTGTATTAACCAAGCCCCTGGATAACATTAATTTAAGTGTATTTAAGGAAGATGCAACAGTATTTAGAATGTTGGATAAAAAACTAAATCCAGATGGTAGCATTACTTTTGTTTTCAACCAGAAATTAATACATCCTCAAGTTGTTGTAACAGATCCTCCTGCTTTGGATGCTACAAAGCTGTTCAAATTCAGCAAAAACAATGATTCATTAAAGGTATGGCTCAAAGAATTGACCTTTGATTCTGTTAAAATAGCCATTAAAGAGGATGGAAAAATACTTCAAACAGCTAATCTGACCAGAGGTAAAAAGGAAACTTATACAAGGGTACTTAATGCTACAGACAATATAGATAACCGTTTATTAAACCCTAATAAGCCATTAAAATTAACTTTTAACTTTCCAATTGAAAGCACTGACCTGAATAAAATAAGCCTTCTCGAGGACTCTGTTGAACGCAAGGGATTTACCTTGGTTAAAGACAGTGCTGACCTCCTCTACTACTATTTTAGATATCCATGGAAACCCAAAAAGACTTATGATATAAAGTTTGACGCTGGTGCTTTTACTGCTATTTTCAATACGAAAAACAAGGAGTTTACTAAAACCTTCCAACTGGCCAACAAGGATGATTACGGAACATTAGTTGTTAAAATTGTACCTCCTGAGCCTAATAAAAGCTACATTCTAGAGGTACTAAATGAAAATAAAGGCGTCGTAAATACGCTCGTAATTACCAGGGATACCACAGTAAGATTTGCCAATTACAAAGCTGGTAAATACTGGATAAGGATAACCTATGATACCAATAAAAATGGTAAATGGGATACCGGTAATGTAAAATTGGGACTTCAACCGGAAAAAATATGGAACGAACCCAAAGAACTCTCTATAAGAGCTAATTGGGAACGTAATGAAACGATAACTATTCCGAAAGAATAATTATCTAAACCAATCGGAATACATGATATAATTATCAGGTAATTTATTTAATAAAGCCCGTTGCTCTTCAGTAATGGGCTTTATTTTTTTAGCAGGTGTTCCGGCATAAATAAATCCACTCTCGCAGCGTGTATTTTCAAGCACTACAGCACCTGCAGCAATAATACAATATGGCTCCACAAGTGCATTATCCATAACGATTGCACCCATCCCAATCAATATATTATCTCTTAGAATACAGCCATGAACGATCGCATTATGGCCTATAGACACCCTATTACCAATAATTGTAGAGGCTTTAAGGTAGGTAGCATGTATTACAGCGCCATCCTGTATATTGGTCTCATTACCAATGGTAATGCTGTTTACATCCCCTCTAATGACAGCATTGAACCATACTGAACAATTATTTCCCATCAATACATCACCAACCAAAGTGGCATTTGGTGCTATAAAACAATTTTCACCCCATTTTGGGTCTTTATCTTTAACTGGTAATATTACTGGCATATCTTAAAAAATTGTATCTGTCAACTCTGTTGAATGGTTTGGATAATCTGTTGTATAGTGCAATCCCCTGCTTTCTTTTCTCATTTTTGCAGACTTAATCACTAAAAAAGCGACTTGTATAACATTTCTTAGCTCACAAAGTTTAACAGAAACTTTATTGGCTTTATAAAATTCTTCTGTCTCTTCGTGGAGTAAAAACAATCTTCTCATGGCTCGTTCCAACCTGAAATCAGAACGTACAATACCCACATAATCGCTCATTAATTTTTGAGTTTCCCGAAGATTATGTGTCACCAAAATATCTTCATCCGACTGGGTAACACCATGCTCATTCCAGTCTGGAATATGGTCAGGAATTACGCTATTTTTATATACTTTAATGGCGTCTTCATAAATTCTATGTGCAAATACAGGCGCTTCTAACAGTGAATTAGAAGCCAATCTATTGGCGCCATGTAAGCCTGTAGATGAACATTCGCCACAAGCATATAGATTTTTAATAGAAGATCTTCCATATTCATCCACCATAATACCCCCACACATATAATGTGCAGCTGGTGTTACAGGTATTAAATCCTTAGTCATATCAATACCTATGGATAGGCATTTGGCATATATATTAGGAAAATGCGCTAAAATATCTTGTTTATTTCTGTTTCTAATGTCCAGATAAACAAAATCCTCGCCCGACTTTTTCATCTCTGCATCAATAGCGCGCGCTACAATATCACGTGGTGCTAAAGACCCACGTTTATCATACTCGTACATAAATTCATCTCCATTTTTGCGTCGCAAAACACCTCCAAAACCTCTTACTGCTTCAGAAATTAGAAATGCAGGATACTCTCCTGGGTTATATAAAGCCGTAGGATGGAACTGAATGAACTCCATATTCCTCACCTTACCTTTAGCACGATAAACCATTGCCATACCATCACCTGTGGCAATTACGGGATTTGTAGTGCTTGAATACACATGTCCTGCTCCACCAGAGGCCATGATAGTCACATTAGCTAAGATCTTTTCCACATCGTTAAGTTCTGTATTAAAGGCATATATCCCATAACAGTGGATATCTTCAGAACTCTTATCCACATGCTCCCCTAGATGATGCTGGGTAATTAACTCCAAACAGAAGTAATGTGTTAATATCTCTATGTTCTTATTCTGATGAATTTGCCTTAAAAGCACGCTTTCTATTTCATAGCCTGTAACGTCTTTATAATGCAAAACACGGTGTTCTGAGTGCCCTCCTTCTTTAGCCAGATCGTAAACACCAGTCCTGTTTTTATCGAAATTGATTCCATAATCAATTATTTCCTGTATTCTCTGAGGTCCCTCTTTTACAACGATTTCCACTATCTTCTTGTCACACAATCCATCACCTGCAATAAGTGTATCTTCTATATGCTTTTCAAAAGAATCGTCTTTATCTACAACTACAGCTACCCCACCCTGGGCATACTTCGTATTTGACTCATCTTCATTTGATTTTGTAACAATTAATACTTTACCATGCTGAGCCGCCTTTAATGCAAAACTCAAACCGGCAATTCCCGATCCTATAACCAAAAAATCTACTTCTCTCATTTGTATGATATTGTTTTTCAACTTATTATAAAGCTTTCATGAGCTCCATTATCTGATCTGAATATTCACATATTTTCAATAATTAAACAATTATTCTCACGTTGTTAACAACGTTGGTATTAATGTTAATTACTTGTCTATAGAATCAGAACAAATATTTTTGAATGTTTAAAGCTAAGCTAAAAAGGGAATTTGCCACAATATTTTGCGTTATTTTTAACCAGAGCTGACGAGTTTATTAACTTTTTACACACCTACTAACAATACACATATTTCTATTGATAAAAATTAAGCTCAAAAAATATATTGCTGTAAATCAGGAGATATTTTAAATAAAAAAGCAGTATAAATGTTAGTAAATTACTAATAACTCAAATCAAAGAAGAAAAAAAACATTTTTATAAACGTTATCAACACACTAATAAACAATAGAAATCTATTTATATTAAATTAATTATAATTTATTGAAGTGTTGAAACTGCGTACCTTTACAAAATCTTAAAAACAGTTTTCAAATTTTTCTGATGAAAACTTAAAGAAGAGTATGAATGCTTATGGAATAAAGTATTCATTAAGAAATTGAATAAAATAAGAAGACAAAATGGATACCTTAACCGAATTAAATAGAAAAGGATATATTGAGGAAAGTATTGATCCAACGCTTGACCTCTTTGAAGAAATTGAAAAATTAAAAAAAGAGAAAAATGCAATTGTATTAGCTCATTATTATCAGGAGCCTGATATACAGGATATTGCTGATTATATTGGGGATAGTTTGGGGCTTTCTCAGGAAGCTGCTAAAACTGAAGCTGATGTGATTGTTTTTGCAGGAGTTCATTTTATGGCAGAAACTGCTAAAATTTTGTCTCCGGAAAAAACAGTATTGCTGCCGGATTTAAAAGCCGGCTGTTCGCTTGCAGATAGCTGTCCACCGCACTTATTCAAGAAATTTAAAGAAAAATATCCAGATCACCTGGTGATTACTTATGTGAACTGTACAGCTGAATTGAAAGCAATGAGTGATATTGTCTGTACATCGACAAATGCAGTTCAAATTGTTGAAAGTTTACCTAAAGATCAGAAGATTATATTTGGTCCGGACAAGAATTTAGGGGCTTGGGTGGCTAAAAAGACAGGTAGAGACCTTGTTTTATGGAATGGAGCCTGTATGGTACATGAGATTTTCTCGAGAGAAAAAATTACTAAACTAAAAGAACGTCATCCTAACGCAAAATTTATTGCGCATCCGGAATGTGAAGAATCAGTGTTGCAAATGGCTGATTATATTGGTTCTACGACTGGATTATTGAATTATTCTATCAAAAACGACGCCTTAGAATTCATTGTAGCTACAGAAAGTGGAATCATTCACCAAATGGAGAAAGCTAGTCCGGGTAAAACCTTTATTCCAGCACCTCCAAATAACAATTGTGCTTGTAATGATTGCCCATATATGAAGAGAAATACTCTTGAAAAACTGTATTTGTGCTTAAAAAATGGTTTGCCGGAGGTTACCGTGCCTGCTGATATTATTGAACAGGCTCGCAAACCAATTGAAAGAATGCTGGAAATATCTGCAAAATTAGGCTTGTAGTATGTGTTAGTAACTATGTTAATTAACTGTAAAATAATTAGATAATGTTTGAAAATAAAGAGCGTACGGATATTGCTGAATTGGGTGAATTCGGATTGATTAAGCACCTGACAGCTAATTTTAAGGTACAGCACGAAAGCAGTATCAAAGGTATTGGTGATGATGCTGCAGTATTGAATTTTGAAAATAAAGAGGTTTTAATTTCTACAGATTTATTGCTGGAAGGTATACATTTCGATCTGGCCTATGTACCGTTGATGCATTTAGGTTATAAGGCCGTACAAGTTAATCTAAGCGATATTTACGCCATGAATGGTATTGCAACTCAGATTACCGTTTCTATTGGCTTATCGAGTAAATTTCCGTTAGAAGCAGTTGAAGAAATTTATAAAGGTATTCAGCTGGCTTGTGATAAATTTAATATCGATTTGATTGGCGGTGATACTTCTTCAAGCAAACAAGGTTTAGTGATTAGTGTAACCAGTATTGGTCATGCTGAAAAAGGAACCGTTTGTTATAGAAATGGGGCACAAGAGGGTGATCTTTTATGTGTTTCCGGAGATTTGGGGGGTGCTTATGTAGGCCTGCAAATTTTGGAAAGGGAGAAGCAAATATTTTTAGAAAACCCTAATATACAGCCTGATCTTGAAGGAAAAGACTATATTATTGAGCGTCAGTTAAAGCCTGAAGGTCGTAGAGATATTGTTGATTTACTGGCTCAAATGGATATTATTCCTACTTCAATGATTGACATTTCTGATGGCTTAGCTTCTGAGGTTTTACATATTTGTCAGCAATCTGATAAGGGTGTTACGTTGTATGAGGAGAAGTTACCTATTGATCCTATGACTTACCAGACTGCCAGGGAACTGGGACTTGATCCAATGGTTTGTGCTTTAAATGGCGGTGAAGATTATGAATTGCTATTTACCATAAAACAAGCAGATTACGAGAAATTAAAGCATGATGTAGACATCAGTATCATTGGCCATATTACGGAGAAGAACTCAGGATGTAAGATGATCTCAAAATCCAATGTAGTGCACGAATTGAAAGCACAGGGCTGGAATGCCTTTAAATCATAATTCTTCGTCTGACGATAAAACGGGATCTAAAAATTTGGTGTCAATCTGCTTAGTGGCTTTGGCACCTAATTTTTTAATCTTCTCTGAGGTGTTTGAAAGGTTTCCTGAGCCTGTGGATAACTTGTTAAGTGCTTTATCATAAGCATCCTGACTTAGCTTTATGTTTCGACCAATACCTTCCATATCTGCTAAAAAACCAACAAACTTATCATACATACTGCCGCTTAAACGTGCTATTTCCAATACATTTCTATTCTGTCTTTCTTGTTTCCATATACTGGCAATGGTACGTAAGGTAGCTAATAATGTAGAAGGGCTTACGATAACTACTTTTCTATCCCATGCATAATTAAACAATTCGGCATCTTTTTGCACTGCAATTCCGAAAGAAGATTCAATAGGAATAAAAAGCAATACAAAATCAGGGGAGTTGATTTGATACAGTTCGTGATAGTTTTTTGCAGATAGTCCTTGTATGTGTGCTTTAATAGATGTTAAATGCTGTTTAAGCTCTGTTTCTCTGTCTTCATCGGTGTCGGCAGTGATCAATCGCTCATAAGCCAGTAAAGAGACCTTAGAATCGATTACTATATGTTTTTCATCAGGAAGGTCAATAATAACATCTGGTTGCATCCTGGAGCCTGAAAATGAGCTTAAACTGGTTTGTATCCTATACTCTCTATCCTTGATTAAACCCGAACGTTCTAAAACCCGTTCAAGTATTACTTCTCCCCAGTTTCCTTGTTTCTTATTATCGCCTTTAAGGGCTTTGGTTAAATTATTGGCATCTTCCTGAATTTGCTTACTCTGATCCATCAGCTGTGAGATCACTCCTTTTAAAATATTACGCTCATCAGATTCGGCTTTATAAACTTTGTCAACCTTGTCTTCAAATGCTTTGATATTTTCTTTTAAAGGATTCAAAATAACATCCAGGTTCGTTTTATTTTGCAGCGTAAATTTTTCTGTTTTTTCGTCCAGTACTTTATTAGCTATATTTTCAAACTCGAGTTTAAAACGTAATTGCAGTTCAGCTATATATTTTTCCTGTTCGATTTGCTTTTGTTGCTGAGCGGATAAGTTTTCTTCGGCTTTAATTACTTTACTACGTTCTATCATAAAAATAGCCCGCAGGTCATTTAGTTCATCTTCCAGTTTTTGCTTCTCTTCTTTTAGCCAGTTTATAGCTTTTAAATGCTCCTGTTCTTTTAATTCGAGTAAGGCTGCTGAATTTTCACGGGTCGCTGGCTTTTTAAAAAACAACACTACCAGTAGTACTAAAATTATGATCAATAAGGGGATTAAAAAAGCTTCCATACTAATATTTTTATCAAAAATGATTAAAATCTATGGCATTAACAAATGAAGGTTATTTACTACTAATTTTTAGGATAGCTACACTTACAAGGTTTAAAGTCATTTTCTTTGTTAAAAAAAATATAGGTCTGATTGCTATAACAATGCTAATTGTCTGCTTAAAAATGATTAAAATCTGCATTTAAATAAAATAGGAACACTTTTTGTTTAACAGCTGATGGGAACAATCATTATATAAATGGGAACTTATATTATTTTGATCATTCCGATACTGGTGATTAGCATGTTTGTGCAGTGGCGATTTAGAAACAGATTTTCAAAATATGCCGAAATGCAATTGAATTCAGAGTTTTCGGGAAGGGAAGTGGCAGAGAAAATGCTGTATGATAATGGAATATTTGATGTAAAAGTGATGAGTACAGATAAAGCTTTATCTGATCATTATAATCCTGAAGATAAAACAGTAAATTTAAGTACGGATGTATATTATGGACGTAGCGTTGCTGCTGCTGCTGTAGCTGCACACGAATGTGGTCATGCTGTACAACATGCCAGATCATATCATTGGCTGGAATTTAGATCTAATATGGTTCCTGTAGTTAGTATCACCTCAAATCTGCTGCAATGGGTATTAATTATAGGTGTTTTGTTAATTGCTTTTACATTTAATCCGGTTGTATTGGGGATAGGTGTTGTTGGACTTACCTTGATTACCCTATTTAGCATTGTTACCTTACCGGTGGAGTTTGATGCCAGTAAAAGGGCGTTATTATGGTTAAAAAACAATAAAGAAGTATTGTATACTACTGAAGAACATCGTCAGGCTAAGGATGCGCTCTGGTGGGCTGCTATGACTTACGTTGTTGCTGCTTTAGGTGCTTTGGCAAACCTGTTTTACTATGCCTCAGTTCTATTTGGAAGAAGTAAATAAGCTAGTTTAAGCGGTAAGGAACAATCAGTTCAAATTCGGGAATATCCACAATAAAATCCTTTTCGTCAAATATGCGGCGCATTAAATAATTTCCACTCATGCTACCCATATCAGTATTTAAGTTACAAGCAGATATGTAGGAGTGTCTTTGGCCTGCTTCAATAACAGGCTGCTCTCCTACTACTCCTTCGCCTTCAACTTCTCTTTGTGAGCCATTGGAATCAAAAATAAACCATTGTCTTCTTTTTAGCTGAATGGCATAATCCGTTAAATTCTCAATAATAATTCGGTAAGCGAACATAAAATGTCCATTACCGGGATTAGAATGTTCTTCCTGATAGGTTGTTTCAACTGAAATTTTAACACCTAATGTAATAGCAGTAACCATTTTAACTTATCATTTAATAAATAGTTTTCAAAAATCAGGCCATTTCACTATTTGTGAAAACATGATGATATTTATCTGCTATTTCGTCTAAAATACTATGAATAGTATCAATATTTTCTTCTTTAACCAGTTGCATTCTATAAGTTTTAAAGTCTGGTATTCCTTTAAAATAGTTGGCATAATGTCTTCTCATTTCGAAAATACCAACCCTTGGTCCTTTCCAGGCAATTGATTTTTCAAAATGTGTTCTACATACCGAAACACGTTCTTCAATGGTTGGCCCTGGCAAAATTTCACCGGTATTGAAAAAATGTCTGATTTCTCTGAATATCCATGGATATCCAATTGCGGCTCTACCTATCATAATACCATCAACCTCATATTCCAAACGCCAATCTGCCGCTTTTTGTATACTATCTACATCTCCATTGCCAAAAATAGGAATCTTAATTCTTGGATTACGTTTAATTTCCCGTATCAATGTCCAGTCTGCCGATCCTTTGTAGAGTTGTGCTCTGGTACGACCATGAATGGTTAATGCTTGTATTCCAATATCCTGTAAACGTTCAGCAACTTCCTCAACATTTTTAGTGGTATCATCCCATCCCAACCTGGTTTTAACAGTTACCGGTAAATGGGTAGCTTTAACGACAGCTTCTGTCATTTTTACCATTTTGTCAATATCTTGTAATAATGCAGAACCGGCACCTTTACAGGCCACTTGTTTAACCGGACAACCGTAATTTATGTCCATTAAATCAGGTCCGGCAAGCGTAGCAATTTCAGTTGCTTCGCGCATATGATCAATTTCACTGCCAAATATTTGGATGCCAATTGGTCTTTCATATTCAAAAATATCGAGCTTAGCCCTGCTTTTTGCAGCATCCCTAATCAATCCCTCTGATGATATAAATTCAGTGTACATCATATCCACGCCGCTTTGTTTACATACAAAACGGAAAGGTGGATCGCTTACATCTTCCATCGGAGCAAGCAATAAAGGGAATTCTCCCAGATCAATATTTCCTATCTTTACCGACATTTCTCTATCTTCAAGCCAAAATTAAAGCCACAAAGGTACAAATAATGAATTCTTTACCATATAATTGGATAGTTTCATTATCAAATAATCATTATATTACGCCGTTAGCTAATTAAAATAATGAAGAAATATTTATTATTTATATTTATTACCAGCGTGTATATTGAGAGTTTTGCTCAAAATAATGGTCAAGATTCAATTCTTAGATCAATAGCTTTGACTAAAGCAATAAACTTTTACACTAGTCAAATTGATATACAAAGAGGCTTAAATAATGGGTTAGAATATGATTCCTATTTGCCAAATATTAAAGGTTCTCCAAACTTTAATAATGAGAGTGGATGGAATAAGGGTGATGTAATATACAATGGAATTAAGTATAAAAATATACCATTAAAATACGATTTGGTTAAGGATTTAGTCGTTGTTTTAGATACAAATACTAATTTACCTTTTACCTTGATAAATGATAAAGTATGTGAATTTTGGCTTCTTGATCATCATTTTATATTCTTAAAAGGAGGAAATGATAAGCTAAATGTTAATGGTTTTTATGATTTACTAAGTAATGGAAATATTATTTTTTATGTAAAAAGGACAAAAGGAATAAGGACTTTATCTAGTACTTTTTCAATTGAGAAGGAATTTCACGAGCGCCTATTCTATCTAATTGAAAAAGAAAATACGCGGCGTTTTATCACGTCAAAATCAGATTTTTTGGCTTTATTTAAGGAAAAGAAGAGTATAATTAAAGGTTATTTAAAAGCAAATAAGATAGATTATAATGTTAATCAGGAATTATATATGAAGAAAGCAATAATCTATTATGAAACTTTAAACAAATAAATATGAAAAAAACGCTCTTTGTTATTTTCTTTATATTAATATTTTTGAGTTTAAAAAATTCAGCACAGGAAATTAAAATAATCGTCAATGAAAATTTTAACGAGCTAAATATTGAACAATTAGTTAAAAAATTAGAGGGTAAATATTCAGTTCGGTTTTTTTACAATATTGCGGATTTTAATAACATTTTATTTAGTTCTGATTCTGGAAATAAGAGCATCAATCAGTTTTTAGAAAGCCTACTTGTCAATACAGACATAAAATATGTGCGATCTGATCGCAATATTTTCCTGACAAAGGATAAAGAAATAAAAATAGAAATTTCCCCTTACTTTTCTAATAACATTGCCTATATCGGTCAAATTAGGCAAGAATCAAAGGATGAAGAGGATATTTTGAATGCTAAAGTATCTAATAAATTGTATGAAATTGGACAAAAAAGGAATCTTATTTCAACTGAAATGATCAGTTTGTCCGGTTTTGTTAGAAATAGTAAAACGGGGGAACCTTTACCTCGAGCTACTATCTCAATACGAGATAGTTCGGCAACAATTACAGCTAATGAAAAGGGATATTTTGTAATTAATTTGCCAGCTGGCAAAAGACAGTTTATAATTAGATTTCCGGGTATGCAAGATGCAAGCCGACAAGTTGTGGTTTATTCGAGTGGAAAAATAAATTTTGAATTATTTGAACAGTCATTCTCTTTAAAAGAAGTAAATGTTTCTGCAGAGCGCGCGCGCAATGTTAAAGCGGTTGAACTTGGTGTAAATAGATTAGATATAAAAAGTATTAAGCAAGTCCCTGTTGTTTTTGGAGAAGCAGATATATTACGAGTGGTATTAACGTTACCGGGAGTTAAATCTGTAGGAGAAGCCAGTACAGGATTTAATGTTAGAGGAGGTTCTACCGACCAAAATTTAGTGTTGTTGAATGATGCACCGGTTTTCAGTCCCTCCCATTTCTTTGGTTTTTTCTCTGCCTTTAACCCAGAAATTGTGAAAGATATAGAGCTATATAAAAGCAGCATTCCACAAAAATATGGAGGACGACTTTCATCAGTCCTTGAAGTAACTAATAGAGAGGGAAATAAGGGAAAGTTTACGGGTTCGGCTGGTATTGGATTGCTGACAAGTAGAATTAATGTTGAAGGACCAATTGATAGTGGAAAAACTTCATTTATTTTTGGTGGTAGAACTACGTATGCAAATTGGTTATTGAATCTTTTACCAAAGGAATACAAAAATAGCAAGGCTTCTTTTTATGACCTTAATCTTGATATCAATCATAAGGTTAATGATAAAAATACAATTCTTTTATCAACCTATTTGAGTGCTGACAAATTTAAATTGAATAGTGATACGAGCTATAAATATGCAAATAGCAATATATCTTTAAAATGGAAACACATATTTAGCAATAAGTTTTATTCTGATGTAATGGGGTCTTATTCTGGGTACAATTACAACGTTGAATCTCAATCAAACCCTTTAACGGCTTATAATTTGTTTTTTGGGATAAAACAAATTAATGCGAAAGCTGACTTTAGTTATATTTTAGATCATAAGCATATCTTAGATTTTGGTATAAATACAGCTCATTATAACCTGTCGCCAGGTAATTATACACCTGTTGGTGCTGAGTCGTTAGTTAAGGGTATTCTAATAGAAAATGAAAAGGCTCTTGAAACAGCAGTATATATTGGGGATAGATTTGATGTAAGTAGTAAGTTATCTATTAATGTTGGTCTTAGGTATAGTATTTATAATTATCTGGGTGCCAAAACTATAAATAGTTATGCTCCAGGACTCCCTGTAGAAATTAACACTATAACAGATACGAAATCCTATGGGGCCGGAGATGTTATTAAAACATATCAGTCTCCTGAAATAAGAGCATCATTTAGATATAGTATTACTGATAATCTATCTTTTAAAGGAGGTTATAATACATTAAATCAGTACATTCATTTACTTTCAAACTCTGCTTCTATATCACCAACGGACATTTGGAAGCTAAGCGATCCTAATATAAAACCACAAAAAGGAAATCAGCTATCATTTGGTATTTATAAAAGTAATAAATCTCATACGATTGAATTCTCTGCGGAAGGGTACTACAAAAGAATGAAGGATTTTCTTGATTATAAAAGTGGGGCTACTTTAGTGTTAAATGATCACATTGAAACCGATGTGATAAGAACGGAGGGAAAGGCATACGGGGCGGAATTTATGATAAAAAAAACTGCTGGAAGTTTAAATGGTTGGATTAGCTACACCTACTCTAGGACACTGCTCAGGATGACTGATGCCAGCCAGGGGGAACTCATTAACAATGGAGCCTACTATCCTGGGAATGCAGATAAACCTCATGATTTTAATTTTACAGGTAATTATAGATTTACACATAGATATAGTATTTCAATTAATTTAGCATATAGTACTGGCAGACCAATTACATTACCTATAGCAAAATATGTATATGCAGGTAATATCAGGGTATTGTATTCTGATAGAAATGAATATAGAATACCAGATTATTTTAGATCAGATATTTCATTTAACATTGAAGGAAATCATAAAATTAAGCAGTTAACGCATAGTTTCTGGACCATAGGTGTGTACAATCTTACAGGCAGACAAAATGCTTATTCTACATATTTTGCTTCAGAGCGGGGTTCTATTAACGGGTATAAGTTATCAATATTTGCAACAGCTATTCCTTTTATCAATTATAACATCAAATTTTAGACATGAAGAAATATATTTTACTTTGTATTGTTTTGATGATTTATGGGTGTAAAAAAACATATAATCCAGGTGTTGTAGATGGTAATGTAAATTATCTTGTTGTAGAAGGATTCATTAATTTTTCTGGAGAGTATACTGATATTAAATTAAGTAGAACTACCAATCTGAAAGCTATTCAATCAAAACCTGAACTTGGAGCAATTTTAAATATTGAAAGCGAAGACAAGCAATTTTATAATCTTAGTGAAATGGGACAAGGTAATTATACAACTTATTTTTTTGTTGATCCTAACAAAAAATATAGATTGAATATTAAAACCGTAAAAGGTGGCTTATATCAATCAGAATTTGTTCAGCCAAAGGTTAGCCCTCAAATAGATAAAATCAATGCGGAAATCAAGCTAAATGGGGTTCAAATCAGTGTTGATAGTCATGATGATACAAACAATTCAAGGTATTACAGATTTGAATATGAGCAAACCTGGAGATTTCACACCAAATATATATCACAATTGATTTTGAAAAATGGAATGATACTTCCCAGATCGGCAAATGAGGATATCTATTATTGCTATGGTAGTGATTATTCTTCAAACATCCTTATAGCGTCTACCGCACAGCTTAGTAATGACATTTTATCTCACTTTCCGGTAACATTTATTCCTTCTGGCGATGAACGTATATCTTTAAAATATAGTATTTTATTAAAACAATATGCAATGTCTGAGCAGGAATATAAATATTGGGAAACATTAAAAAAGAACACGGAAAATATAGGTTCTATATTTGATCCTCAACCATCTTTTGTTTCTGGAAATATACATTGTTTAACTAATTCTGAAGAAAAAGTATTGGGTTATGTTGGTGCAGGAAACATAACGAGAAAAAGAATTTTTCTTGATAAAAGTGAACTCCCTGAAACCTGGAAAAAGGATGATATTTATAGTTGTCAATTAGATAGTCTTCCTGAATCAGTTTTACCCCAATTTTTGTATCCTACAAATTATGTTCTAGTGTATAAAGATGGTTTTACAGGGATTTCTTATGCTTCGGACATTAAGTGTGTTGATTGTACAACACGGGGAACAAAGACAAAGCCGAGCTTCTGGCCATAAATAGCATGAATATGAATAGAAACATTTTTATTGGCTTATTTTTATATTTAATAATATGGGCTGGCAATTCAAATGCTCAAGATCGGGTAATTGAAAAGCTAGATAGCTCTTTTACTAATTATCAGCAATCTCATATTAAGGAGAAGATCTTTATCCATACAGATAAAGAAGCCTATATGACAACAGAAAATATTTGGTTCAAAATATATTGTGTTGATGGAATTTCGAATAGGCCACTAGACTTAAGTAAAGTGGTGTATACTGAAATTTATGATAGTAACAATAAGCCTGTTCAGCGTGCAAAAATAAGCTTAAGTAATGGATTTGGTATAGGCTCCTTTTATATCCCACCCGGGATTTCAACTGGTAACTATAAACTTGTGGGCTACACCAATTGGATGAAAAACTTTGACGAAAAGTATTATTTTGAAAAACAGATTATAATCATAAATACACAAAGTGATAAATCTGTTAATCAAGAAGTACAAAATAGACCAATTATTCAATTTTTTCCTGAAGGAGGAAGCTTTATAGAAGGAATAAATAGTAAAGTAGCTTGTAAAGTTGTAGGAAATGATGGAAAAGGGCTCGATTTTAAAGCCGTTATTTTAAAGAATAAAACCGACACAATTGCAAAGTTTAGCGCATTTAAATTTGGTATTGGTACGTTTAATATGATACCTGATGGAAGTTCACATTATGAATGTGTTGTTTCCTTGGGTGGGAAAAAAATAATGAGTGTATTGCCCTCAATTAATACCAGGGGGTACAGTATGCAGATAATCGATACAGTTGCCGAAAAAATTGGAATTAACATTGAATCGAAAAATTTAGAAGATGAAGAAATTTATTTAATCGTTCACGATAAACAGTTAATCCGTCATGCTAAACATCTTAAAACAAACAAAGGACATGCTTTATTTTCCATAGATAAAGCACTTCTTTCACAAGGTATTTCGAATTTTACATTATTTAATTCATCTGGACAGCCCGTATGTGGACGTTTATATTTTAAACCTGTAACTGATGTTTTGCATATCGATGTGCAGAGTGATAGCGTCAGCTATGGTGTGAGAAGTAAGGTTTCTTTAGATATCCAATCTAAAGACAAAAATGGCCCTCAAACAGCTAATTCGTCACTTTCTGTTTATAAAACAGATGAAATTCAATTAGATGGATCAATGCATATCCTTAGCTATTTCTGGCTAAAATCAGAATTAAAAGATGAAATTGAATCACCGGATTATTATTTTGGGAAACCTGGTGCCGAATTGATTTCTGCCGCAGATAATTTAATGCTAACAAGCGGATGGAGAAAATATTTATGGGATGATGCATTAAAAGCAGGTAAGCCCATATTAAAATTTATTCCAGAGCATGAAGGCCATTTAGTTGCTGGGCGATTAACTGATAAAAATGGTGGTCCAGTTAATAATAGAAATGTTTTCTTTTCTATACCCGGAATTCAACCAAAATTATTCAATGCTAATACAAAGTATGATGGGTCTTTTGTGATTAATGTAAGAGATTATTATGGGACTAACGAAGTAGTATTGCAGTCAGATGCTTCAATTGATACCTCCTCTGTAATAAGCTTATCCAACCCCTTTTCTGAATCGTATAAAATAAAAAACACACCGCCACTAAACATCAAAAAGCTAAACGTAAATGATTTAAATTCCTGGAATCTAAATGCCCAAGTGCAAAACGCTTATTATGGGAATAAGTTAAGGCAAACGTTTAATCATGATTCAGATACTACGTCTTTTTATATTAATTATACAAAACGCTACTTAATGGATGATTATGTACGATTTCCTACAATGAGAGAGGTTTTTAGAGAATTTATTTCCCAAGCATATATGGTAAGAAAGGATGGGGATATACAATTAAGAATAGGGACTGCAAATGGCTTATTAAGTATAAATCCAATGATTATTTTAAATGGTGTACCTGTGTTTAGTGTAAAAAAATTAATGGACATAAATCCAGCTCAAGTGAAGGCGATGGAGATTGTAAATCGCAGATATTTTATGAATAATAGGATGGAAGAGGGAATAATAAACATAACAACCAATACTAAAGATATGGCTGGCTACGAAATTGAAGCCAATGCCTTAATTTTGGATTATGAAGGACTTCAATTAAAAACGCAGTTCTACGCTCCTGTTTATGATAATAAACGACAAATTGAAAGTAAAATGCCTGATTTTAGAACTGTTCTGGAATGGGCTCCAGAACTGATTACCGATAGGACCGGAAATAAAAAATGGGCATTTTATACTTCTGACCAGCCAGGTAATTATATTGGCATCATTCAAGGTATAACCAATAAAGGTGAGGCAGGTTATACAACTTTTAAATTTGATGTCAGAAATTAAGATAGAAATAATGAACTCCATACAAAAAATAAGGAAAGAGAATGACCCCTTTATACAGATCTTAATGCTTGTTTTTTATGCCATTGTTGGTTTAGTGGTGGTATCAGGAATAGGCTTGATTATCGTATATTTTAAGTACGGGGTTGGCATTTTTGAAGACCTTAGTTGGTTGTCGGACACTGATCTCTACTATCTTCCTGCTCAAAGGATACTATTAACAGCGCAACAAATTGGTCTTTTTTTAGTTCCAGCCTTCTTGCTTGCTAAAACAGAGGGACAAAAGATCAATGGATTTTATAGTTTTAAAAGGCCAAAAGCTGAACTACTGTTTATTGTTTTATTGATTATGATTTGCGCTTTGCCGGTTTTGGAATGGGTAACTGAACTTAATCAAAAAATGGTATTACCGGAGGCTTTTAAAGGGCTGGAAAAATGGATGAAGGAAGCTGAAGATCAAGGGATGGAAATGACCAAAGCACTCTTAAAAATGGACAATATTGATGCATTTATTATCAATATATTCATGATTGCTTTGCTGCCTGCTGTAGCGGAGGAATTTATGTTTAGGGGGGGGGTACAACGTGCACTGGGTCGTATGTCTAATAATCCACATATTGCTATCTGGTTTACTGCTATCATATTCAGTGCTATCCACATGCAATTTTATGGATTTTTACCGCGTATGTTTTTGGGAGCTGCTTTTGGTTATCTTTATTTTTGGAGTGGTAGTTTATGGTATGCCATAATTGGTCATTTTATAAATAATGGATATGCGGTATGTGTTGCATGGTATATGCAAAAAAACAATATACCTTTGTCCGAAACTGATAAAACAATGGATATTGCCTGGTATGGGTATATTATCAGTGCAATACTAACTTTTTTGCTGTTCCGATATTTTAAAAATAAAACTGAATGAAAACGAGGGCGATAACTGCTTTTTTCTTTACTATAGTGATGCTGGGCTCCATCTTTTTAGGGGGCTATACTTTTACTTTTTTTTATCTGATTTTGAGTCTTGCAGCCCTATTCGAGTTTTTTAATATGATTAAAACTGCAGGTATCAAACCACATAGAAATATGGCGTTGTTTGTGGCTGCATTAATATTCTTATCGACAGCTGGCTACCACTTCCTGCAGTTCGAAGCGAAGTTTTTGTTGCTGATTGTGCCTTTAATTTTCTGTATATTTATCAGTGAATTATATAAAAAGGAAAAGATGCCTTTTTCTAATATTTCGTACACATTTGTTGGCTTTATTTACGTTACAGTACCTTTTTGCTTTTTTTATTCTTTAGGGTTTATACAAAATCAGGGTGAATATAATTATCACCTGCCCTTATCCTTTTTGCTGATGTTGTGGGGCAGTGATACGGGTCAATATCTTTTTGGTGTTAAATTCGGCAAAACCCGTTTATTTGAGCGCCATTCACCTAAAAAATCATGGGAAGGCTTTTTAGGCGGAGTGTTTACCAGTGTGGTGGTTTCTTATGTGATTTCTTTATTCTTTACAGAGATCAGTCCATTGGTATTTGGTGGAATGGCAGTATTGATCGTTTCCTTTGGTACGTTGGGAGACCTGGTAGAGTCAATGCTTAAACGCAGCCTTAATGTAAAAGATTCAGGCAATATATTACCGGGCCATGGAGGCTTTTTAGATCGCTTTGACGGGCTTTTAATTGCCGCACCGATAGTTTATACTTATCTGTACCTAATTCTTAATTAGTACCTTTTTTTCTTTAAAGGCTCTAATAAGTATTCTAGTCCGTTTAATTTAATTTCATAAAGAGTGG
Organism: Candidatus Pedobacter colombiensis; assembly: GCA_029202485.1. Taxonomy (NCBI): domain Bacteria; kingdom Pseudomonadati; phylum Bacteroidota; class Sphingobacteriia; order Sphingobacteriales; family Sphingobacteriaceae; genus Pedobacter; species Candidatus Pedobacter colombiensis. The sequence continues at coordinate 5,147,268 of CP119313.1, forward strand.
CGATCATTTCGCCCAGTTTGCCCGGTGGAAATCCCTCCTGATGAAACCAGACCAGGTAAGATTCGGGCAAATCGCAGATGATACGGCCTTTGTACTTTCCAAAAGGCATTTGCATGGTAACCAGGTCTTGTAATAGCTGTGGATTCATTTTAATTGTTTAATTGACTACCATTTCCAGCATTTCTACAGCCTCATCAACGGTATTCAGATTGTCAAAGGCAATACGCAATGAATCTTTAACCTCTTTAAGGTTGCATAAACGGGGATGGATTTGTGCAAAATGCAGTATTTTATTGAACATTATTGAATCAAAAAATGTCGATTGTTTATCGGTAATGAAATAACCACGCAAAATTCCTTTTTTAAAGCTCAGTTTTTCGAATGCTAATTTTTTGGCTACCCATTGTAGCCTCAACACATTTAACATGGTTTTTACGGGCTTTGGAACAGGTCCAAAACGGTCTTTTAAGGAAAGCTCAAAAGCTTTTAATTGCGTTTCATCTTCAATTTTAGAAAGCTCTGTATACAGGTTATATCTTTCGGTGATATTGGTTACATAATCATCAGGGATATAGAGTTCCAGATCGGTATCCACCTGGGTAAAATTAACAAATGGGCGTAAAGGTTCATCTTTAAATAGATCTTTAAACTCATCTGTTTTTAGCTCCTGAATGGCTTCATCCAAAATCTTGTGATACATTTCGAAACCTATTTCGGCAATAAAGCCACTTTGCTCTGCACCTAAGAGGTTTCCACTGCCCCGGATATCCAAATCCCTCATCGCAATATTAAAACCGCTCCCAAGGTCTGAAAACTCTTCAATAGCGCTAAGACGTTTACGTGCTTCGGAAGTAAGGGTTGACAATGGTGGACTTAACAAATAGCAGAAGGCTTTTTTGTTGGAGCGTCCTACCCTGCCCCGCATTTGGTGCAAATCGCTTAAGCCAAACATGTGTGCATGGTTGATGATAATGGTATTGGCATTTGGAATGTCCAAACCAGCCTCAATAATGGTTGTGGCCACTAATACATCCTTTTCTCCATTGATGAAATCAAGCATTACATCTTCCAGCTGATCGCCATCTAACTGACCGTGAGCGATACCTATGCGCGCTTTTGGCACTAAGGTTTTGATCAGTCCACCCAGTTGTGGTAAATCATTAACGCGGTTATGGATAAAGAATACCTGCCCACCCCTGTCTAACTCAAATTGAACAGCTTCCTGGATCAATTTATCATTAAAGACGTGAAGTTCGGTATTTACAGCCTGTCTGTTTGGTGGAGGTGTACTCATAATGGACAAATCGCGTGCACCCATCAAAGAGAAATGTAAAGTACGTGGTATTGGCGTTGCAGTAAGGGTTAGCGTATCTACATTTACACGTAAAGCCCTTAATTTTTCTTTGGATGTTACGCCAAACTTCTGCTCCTCATCAATTATCATGATACCCAGATCTTTGAACTTTACGTCTTTGCTCAATAAACGGTGTGTGCCGATTATGATATCAACCTTCCCTTCGGCTACTTTGGCCAGGGTTTCTTTAATCTGTTTATTGGTTTTAAAACGGTTGATGTAATCGACAGTACAAGGAAAATCTTTTAAACGACCTGAAAAGGTTTTAAAATGTTGTAGGGCCAAAATGGTGGTTGGCACCAGTACAGCGGCCTGTTTACCATTTGCAACAGCTTTAAAGGCTGCTCGTATGGCAATTTCTGTTTTGCCAAAGCCAACATCACCACATACCAGCCTATCCATAGGATGTGGAGCTTCCATATCCTTTTTTACGTCACTGGTTGCTTTTTCCTGATCCGGGGTATCTTCATAAATAAATGAAGCTTCTAATTCGGTTTCCAGGTATCCATCCGGACTAAAGGCGGTTCCTACCTGCGATTTTCTTAAGGCATACAGCTTAATCAGATCGCGGGCAATGTCTTTAACTTTTTTTTTAGTTGTCTTTTTAAGCTTGTCCCAGGCTTCTGTGCCTAGTTTATTCATTTTTGGCGCTGTGCCATCTTTGCCGCTATATTTAGCAATGCGGTTTAAGGAGTTGATATTTACATACAAGAGATCGTTGTCGGCATAAACCAGTCTGATCATCTCCTGAGTTTTACCATTTACTTCTACTTTTTCTAAACCGGCATATTTACCAATACCATGGTCTATATGAGTTACAAAATCTCCGGGTTTAAGATCTCTCAACTCTTTTAGTGTAATGGCCTGACTGCGCTGATAGCCCCTTTTAAGCTTGTATTTGTAAAATCGGTCGAATATCTGGTGGTCAGTATAAAAAGCAAGTTTTTGCTGGCCATCTATAAAACCTTCTCTTAGCGGAATGTTTACCGGTGTAAACTTGGCCGTTTTATCAATATCGTCTAATATGGCATATAAACGCTCTGTTTGTTTTGTCGAAGAGCTAAATATAAAGTTATGTATGCCTTGTTTTTCGTTCTCTTTAAGGTTATGTATCAGTAGGTTAAAATCCTTGTTGAAGGAAGGCTGAGGCTTGGTTTCGAATTGAAAAATATGTTCTGTTTTATAGAAAAACTGCTTTCCAAACTCAACTAATGCGAAATCCTGGAACATATCCCCCATCATTTTCTCGTCCGTAAAAGCAAATTTAGGATCTATCCAATCCTGGTTTTCCTGTTTTTCTTTTGCAGGAAGGGCCTTCCAAAGCTCAACAGCTTTTTTATGCCCGCTTTTAACAATATCTAAGGTGAATTCTACATCTTTAAACCATAGCTGGGTATCTTTTTCTATATAATCCAGTATACTGATGTTGTTTTCTGTGAGGTATTTAGATTGAACATTTGGGATAATGGTCAATGTTTTTACATCTTCAACAGAAAGCTGACTCTCTATTTCAAAAGTACGTATGCTCTCTACAATATCGCCAAAAAATTCTATGCGGTAAGGGAGGTCATGGGAGAAGGAGAAAATGTCTACAATACCTCCACGGATAGAAAACTGTCCCGGTTCGTATACAAAATCAGTCCTGTTAAAATCATGATCGAATAAAAACTCGTTGATGAAATCTATACCCAATTTGGCATTTAAGCTGATCTCCAGTGTATTTTTTTCAAGCACATTGCGGTCTATTACCTTTTCAGCAATAGCTTCGGGGTAGGAAACCACAATCTTTCCATATTCCGAATGGTGGTTTAGTTCATTTAAAACTTCTGCCCTTGCCAGTACGTTGGCTGTATCTACCTGTGTAAAATCGAATGCTTTACGGAAGGAAGAGGGGAAAAGCAACACCTCTATATCGAGTATGCTTTCCAGATCGGCGAGGAAATAAGAAGCTTCTTCCCGGTCTGGGAGTATAAATAACTGCGGCTTATGTAAAAGAAAATAAGTAGCCACTGCAATTGTTGCATCGGCAGAACCCACTAAGCCTTTAAGCTGAAGTTTGGTGCTTTTGCCCGCGTTAAGGGCTTTTGCCAATTCTACAATGCGCTCATCTGTTTTGTATCTGTTGATCAGGTCGCGAATGTTCACCTTGCAAAGGTAAGGTTTATGGTGGGCTTTAAATGTAACAAAGTTTCAACCGAGTGATCTAAAGTTAAAAAGGGCTAATGTTCATGATAATTTATGCACATCCCGGTGTTTTGGAGCTTGTTTTAAGTAGAAGTGTATACCTTTAACAACTTGATAAGTTTTGTAAGATGAAAATAATAAAAGGTTTGCCTTTTGAATTGATCTTTTGGATAACAGCTTTGCTTTTATTGGGTACAGCTGATGTGCATGATCATAGCGGAGCCCATTTTACACTTTGCCCATTAGCGAATATGGGTCTAACATGGTGTCCTGGATGTGGGATAGGACGTTCTATTGCTCATTTATTGCAGGGCAATTTTGGGGAAAGCTTTAAACAACACTGGTTTGGATTGCCCGCTCTACTGATTTTATGCAGTAGAATAGTGACTTTAATTAAATTGAATTTGAAAAGTAGTAGAATATTGAACTTAAAGAATAAGGAGGAAGGATATGTTTGATTCACCATTTATGTCGCTGCCAGGCATTACACCGCAGGAATATACGTATTTGCAAAGTGCAACTACCGGATTTAGTGAACAACAGTTGAGAGGGTTTTTAATGATTTACAGTAGCAAAAGAAGAAATCCTGATGATATGATTTTGTATTGTATACTTGGTTTTTTTGTACCGGGATTACCACGCTTTTTAGTAAACCAGATCGGAATGGGTGTATTGTACTTTTTTACGGTTGGTTTGTGCTTTATTGGTACGATCATTGACTTGATTAACCATAAAAGTCTGGCCTCCGAGTATAACCAGCGTATGGTTTTCGAAAGCCTGCAAATGGTAAAAATGGGATTTAATAATTAAAATCTATCGTATATTTACGGAATATGAGGTTGTCGGGTTTAATAAAGCATTTGGAGGCATTTGCGCCTTTAAATTACCAGGAGGATTACGATAATTCGGGCTTGATAGTTGGAGATCCGAATGAGGAGATAAAGGGGGCTCTGGTTGCTTTAGACTGTATAGAGAGTGTCATAGATGAGGCCATTTTGCACAATTGCAACCTGATTATCACCCATCATCCTATTGTTTTTAAAGGGCTGAAAAAGATTACCGGCAAAACTTATGTGGAGCGTGTAGTGCTAAAAGCTATAAAAAATAACATTGCTTTGTATGCTATACATACGAATCTGGATCATGTACAGCATGGTGTAAATGGGGTAATTAGCAGCAGACTAGGCTTAAAAAACACAAAAATACTTAGTCCTAAGGGATCTCTTTTAAAAAAGCTGGTTACGTTTTGTCCGGTTGCACAGGCAGACATTGTAAGAGAAGCACTGTTTGCCGCAGGAGCAGGGGATATTTCGAATTACAGTGAATGTAGTTTTAATACGGAGGGATATGGGACCTTTAAAGGGGATGAGGATACAAATCCTTTTGTGGGTGAACCAGGTGTATTGCATCAGGAGCGAGAGGTGAGACTGGAGACTATTTTTAAGGTTCAGGATGAGCGGAAAGTATTGTTGGCCTTGTTAGAGCATCATCCATACGAAGAGGTTGCATACGACATTTATCCGTTGGATAATAAACTGCAAACAGTCGGAGCGGGGATGATTGGTTGGCTGGAAGAAGCGCTTGAGGGCTCGGAGTTTTTAAGACTGGTAAAGCATAATATGGATGCAACTGTGATTCGACATACTCGTTTGTTGCCTAAAAAGATTAGAAAAGTAGCCGTTTGTGGCGGATCTGGAAGCTTTTTGCTGAAAGAAGCTATCGCCGCAGGTGCAGATGCTTTTGTTACGGCAGATTTTAAATACCATGAGTTTTTTGATGCAGATGAAAAAATAGTGATCGCAGATATCGGACACTTTGAAAGTGAACAATTTACATCTGATTTGTTGATAGATATTATTCAAGAAAAATTTCCTAACTTTGCAATCCGTTTAACGGAGCATAACACAAACCCCATAAATTATTTCATTTAATGGAACAAACTGTAGAGCAAAAGCTAAAAGCTTTATACGAATTACAAACCCTGCATACTCAGATTGATAAAATACGTCAGATTCGTGGTGAATTGCCAATGGAAGTTGCCGATTTAGAAGATGATGTTGCAGGCCTGGAAACACGTATACAAAAATTCAAAGGCGAATTGGATGATACTGAAGATGCCATTGTAACACGTAAAAATATGATCAAGGATGCTCAAAACCTGATCAAAAAATATGAGACTCAATTAAAAGATGTTAAAAACAACCGTGAGTACGATGCCTTAACTAAAGAGGTTGAAATACAGACGCTTGAAATTCAGGTTTGTGAGAAGAAGATCAGAGAATTCGGATTCGATATTACTCAAAAAACTGAGATTTATGATAAAGCCCTTGCTGATTTAGAGTCAAGAAGAAAAGATCTTGAGCTTAAGAAAGGAGAGCTGGAAACTATTACTGCTGAAACGGAGAAAGATGAGCAAGGCTTACTTAAAAAAGCAGAGAAAGCAGAAACTTTAATCGATGAGCGCCTTTTAGTAGCTTATAACAGATTGAGAAAAAATGCTAATAATGGTTTAGCTGTAGTAACGATCGACCGTGATTCATGCTCAGGATGCTTCAACCAGATTCCTCCTCAACGTCAGTTGGATATTCGTCAACGTAAAAAAATCATCGTTTGCGAGCATTGCGGAAGGATTTTAGTGGATGAAGCACTTACTCAGGAAGTGGCGCCGGTTTAAAACCAGCTATAAGGAATAGAAAAGGGTCAGAAATATTTTCTGACCCTTTTTTGTATTTTAAATTTACGGTTATACGTAAAGAATAGACTAGAACCGGTAAACAAAGGCATTGATGTGCATACCAGCACCTACCGAAGTAAATAAAGCGTACTCTCCTTTATTCACTTTATAGCCCTCAACCAAGCCTTTTCTTACCAGATCGAGTAGCGTAGGGATTGTGGCTACCGAGCTGTTTCCAAGCCAGGAAATCGTCATTGGCACTAAATTTTTAGGAACAGTATCCAGATCATAAAGCTTAAATAGTCGTTTCATGATAGCTGCGTCCATTTTTCCATTAGCCTGATGAATAAAAACGGTTTTAATGTCCTTTATGCTAATGCCGGCTTTATCTATAGCCATTTTTACAACCTGAGGGACATTTGTTACAGCGAACTCATAAAGCTTTCGTCCATTCATTTTTAGATAGGCATTGCCGCTTTTTTCGTCCGGGTTGTTACTTTTCCCCATCACCAATAAGGAACCGTGGCTAATGGCATGTGTTTGTGTTTTATGGGCAATAATGCCCAGTGGTTCATCACTATCCTGAGCTTCGAAAATTACTGCAGCAGCACCATCTGCAAAGATCATACTATCGCGGTCGTGTGCATCGATAATTCTGGAAAGTGTTTCTGCACCGATCACCATTACACGTTTGGCATCGCCGCTTTGGATGAGGTAATTGGCTTGAATGGCCCCTTGTACCCAGCCTGGACAACCAAAAATAATATCATAGGCAACACAATCCGGGTTTTCTATTTGCAGTGCTTGCTTAATTTTAGCGGCGAGAGATGGAAGAATATCCATACGGTTGCTGCCAATTTTTACATCGCCGAAATTGTGGCAAAATATAATGTGGTCAAGACTTTCTTTATCGATATTGGCGTCGTCAATTGCTCTTTGTGCTGCAATTGCAGCAATATTACTACTTACCTGATCGTCATCAATATAGCGACGCTCATTAATTTCTGTAATTTCTGAGAATTTGCTGATTATTTCACTGTTTTCTTTGTCAAGCTTAGTGCCATTGTCGTAAAACGAGGCATTTAAAAAGGCATTTCCTGAGATAACATTTTGTGGAATATAGCTTCCGGTACCCGTAATAACTGAGTTTAAGTTTGTTTTAATGCCCATTTTGAACCATATACTGTTTTGGTGTACAGTATAAAATTAGAATAAATATATTAGATTAAGAAAAATCGTCAACTAAAAATACGAATAATTCTTTAGGTCCATGAGCGCCGAGTACTAAAGTTTTCTCAATATCGGCTGTTCTGCTTGGTCCGGTAATGGTGCTGATCATTGATGGAATTTGACTTCCATATTTATCCTTGATCATTTTAAATGCGTCTTTTAGGTCCATTACCATTTGACCCTTACGGGCAATTACAATATGGTGGTGTGGAAAGATACTTAGTCTACGGCCAGCTGCGTTTTGATTTGAGACCATTACAGAGCCATTACGGGCAATTAAGGCTTCACATAGGGTTATGCCTACCTCCGCCATTTCAAAGCCTTTATCGGTCTGATAAAAGGGGAATTCGTAGGTAGCGAGCAAGTCTTGTAATTCAGGTTCCCAGCAGTATATTTTTCTCCAATTAAACCTTTCTGCCAGTTGGAGAATATTTTCAATAAATTCTATTCCATTTTCACAGTAAATGAAATTGCCGGAGACAGCAGTAAGTTGCTCTGCAAATAAGATTTCCGGATACTCCCTATGGTCTTCATTCTCGGTATACAGGGGGGTATCTTCTAAGTTGGGATAAGGATTGTCTCTTCTTTCCAGAAGGGCTTTTCTTATCTTTTTTAGCATGAGTTCTTTTGAGGAAATGTTTTCTTGCATAGAAAATGGATTTGCTGCCGCATCTTTAAAAGAAGCGGCAGCCCCATAAATATTGTGATTAAGATTCCGTACTAGCCGGTGTGATCGGTGTTGCAGGATCGCCTACGCCATCATGCAATAAACCTTTTGCAGCTGGCTTCTGATCGCCTGTTCCATTTACAAATTCATCATAAGTGGTGCGGTTATCAAAAGGACGTTTACCTAAGATCTCCTCTAAATCAGCCTGGAAAAGGATCTCTTTTTCGATTAATTTTTGAGCTAATTTTTCTAAACCTTCTCTTTTGTCGGTAAGTAATGCTTTAGTTCTTGTATATACACCGGCAATTAAATTACGAACTTCATTGTCAATCATTTCTGATGTTTTTTCAGAATATGGCTTGTTAAAGTTGTATTCGTTTTGCGGATCGTGGAAGGATACATTACCTATATTTTCGTTCATTCCATAGATAGTTACCATGGCGTAAGCCAATTTGGTAATGCGCTCCAAATCGTTTTGGGCGCCTGTTGAGATTTTACCAAAAACGATGTCTTCAGCAACACGGCCTCCCATAGTCATAGACATACCATCGGTTAGCTGCTCTGTGGTATACAGGAACTGCTCTTTAGGTAGATATTGTGCGTAACCCAATGCAGCAACACCACGTGGAACGATGGATACTTTTACCAAAGGATCTGCATGCTCAAGGAACCAGCCTGCAATAGCGTGTCCGGCTTCGTGGTAAGCAACAATGCGCTTCTCTTCAGGAGAAATGATTTTGTTTTTCTTCTCTAAACCACCAATCACACGGTCGATAGCATCCTGGAAATCCTGCATGTCTACAAACTCTTTGTTACGACGGGCAGCGATTAGTGCAGCTTCGTTACAAACATTGGCAATTTCTGCACCGGCAAATCCCGGAGTTTGCGCAGATAGCTTTTTAGCATCTACAACTTCATCTGTTTTGATCGGCTTAAGGTGAACTTTAAAGATTTGCTCACGACCAACCAAATCTGGTTTATCAATAGATATCTGTCTGTCAAAACGGCCTGGTCTCAATAAAGCTGAGTCTAAAACGTCAGGTCGGTTGGTTGCAGCAAGAATGATAATTCCAGAGTCCGTACCGAAACCATCCATTTCTACCAATAATTGGTTTAATGTGTTCTCACGCTCATCGTTACCACCCATCATGCTGTTTTTACCACGAGCACGTCCGATTGCATCTACCTCATCAATAAAGATGATACAAGGCGCTTTATCTTTAGCCTGTTTGAACAAATCACGAACACGTGAGGCTCCAACTCCAACAAACATCTCTACGAAGTCTGACCCTGAAAGGGAGAAGAATGGTACTTGTGCTTCGCCTGCAACCGCTTTTGCCAATAGGGTTTTACCTGTACCCGGAGAACCTACCAATAGGGCTCCTTTAGGGATTTTACCTCCTAAATTGGTGTATTTTTTAGGGTTTTTAAGGAAATCGACAATCTCCATTACCTCTTGTTTGGCTTCTTCAAGTCCTGCTACATCGTTAAAAGTAACATTTACCTGGCTTTCTTTATCGAATAGTGTGGCTTTAGATTTTCCAATATTGAAGATCTGGCCACCGCCACCGCCTGCACCACCGCCCATACGGCGCATGATAAATATCCAGAAGCCGATAAATAATAAAACGGGAAGGATTATGGTTAAGAACCAGGAGTTAAAAGAACTCTGTTTGGTTATTTTTTGTGCCTCTACTTGTTGTAATGGAGGGATGTTTTTCTGAGAGTCTTTCAGGTCTGCGTCTAGCTTGTCAAAAGAACCTGCGTTAAAATAAACGAGAGGACCTTCACTACCGCCAAAGTTATTTCTGCTTAAGTATTGTTTATACTTGGCTTCTTTAAGCCTGTCTTTTTTAATGTATACCTCGACTTTAATTAAATCTTCATACTTGTAGGCAATTAATTTATCTACATCGCCCGGTTCCAACATTTGAGTTTCAAATGTGCGGTAAGAAATGGTTTTTGCGGTATCACCACTAAATAGGAATTGTAGTAAAATTAGTCCTAAAATAATAGCGGCGTATACCCAAAAAATATTAAACTTTGAACCTTTTTGAGGTTTCTTGGGAATATTCGGAATTCTCTTTATCAACTTGGGTTTCGTATTCGGATTCTCTTTCATTGTTAAATCAAAAGTGGGGTGAATGATTATGCGCTTTGGTAGGAAGTAGACTGGGCATCGCCCCAAAGGTCTTCTATTCCATAAAATTCGCGCTTTTCAGTTTTAAATATATGAACTACTATGTCAAAATAATCAAGAATAATCCAGTCGGCATGATCCATACCTTCTTTTCTCCATGGATTAGTTTGTGTGTTTTTATAGATTTCTTCTTCTACGCTATCGGCAATTGCTTTTACCTGGGTAGCAGAATCTGCATTGCAGATGATAAAGTAATCAGAAACAGAGCTATTCAATTCTCTTAAGTCTAACCTTACTATATCGTGTCCTTTTTTTTCCTGTATGCCGTGTACAGCTATCTCTGAGAGGTATGTAGAAAGGTTTCCAATTTTCTTTTTTATCATTAAAATATTTTAATTTTGATAAACAAATATACAATCAACACTTGCAAAATAATACTTTTCCAACATTATTTGTTGGTCAAAATTTGATCAGATTACCTGAGGTTGATTCTACCAATAACTTTTTAAAAGCTAAGGTCTCAAATTCCGAGCCATTACCCGAAGGAACTGTTATTATGGCAGATAAGCAGTTTGCGGGTCGTGGGCAACAGAATAATATCTGGCATGCAGCCCCGGGGCTGAACCTTACTTTTAGCATTTATTTGAGTCCTTCTTTTTTGCCAATAAACAGGCAATTCCTGCTGAATATGGCTGTAAGCGTTGGTATTAGGGATGCGCTGACCGCTTTTTTGGGTGATTTTCTTAAAATAAAATGGCCCAATGATCTGTATTATAATGATCAGAAACTGGGTGGTATTCTGATAGAGAATATTTTGTCTGGAACAAGATATAAGGCGAGTATTATTGGTATTGGGATTAATGTAAATCAGCTTAATTTTGACTCGGCGCTGTTAAACAGGGCAACTTCGATGGGCAAAATTTTACAACGGGATGTTAATTTAATCGAGCTTCTGAGCCAAATATGCAGCCATATTGAGTGCCAATACCTGAAATTAAAATCAGGAAACCTTAATAATTTGCAAGATAACTACCTTAATGGGTTGTACAGATTTAATCAAAAAGCGCTATATCGACATGATGGGCATACCTTTGAAGGAGTGATTACAACTGTAACGGAGAATGGCTTGCTGGTGATTAAGTCGGAGGGCACAGAAAAGCAGTATGATTTTAAAGAAGTAGAATTTTTGAATAACATTTAAAGATTATAGCTATTTTCACGGCTTGTAGTGCAAGCGTTTAAACCGGTTTAGAAACTAAATGAATAAAATAAAAAATATTGGAGTATTAACTTCAGGTGGCGATGCTCCTGGAATGAATGCTGCCATTAGGGCAGTTGTTAGAGCGGCAATTTATTATGATTTACAGGTTACGGGAATTTTAAGAGGATACGAAGGATTGGTTCATGGAGATTTTATTGAAATGAACAGAAAATCCGTAGCCAATATTATTCAAAGGGGAGGGACTATTTTAAAAACAGCGCGCAGTGATGCTTTCCGAACTAAAGATGGACGGGAACAAGCATACGCGCAGTTGAAAAAGCATGATATAGATGCATTAATTGTAATTGGTGGAGACGGGACGTTTACCGGAGCAAATTTATTTAGTAGTGAGTTTGATTTTCCGATTGTTGGACTGCCGGGAACAATAGATAACGATTTACAGGGAACTGATTTTACGATTGGTTATGATACAGCAATTAATACCGTTGTAAATGCTGTTGATAAGATCAGGGATACTGCAGAGTCGCATGACCGATTATTTATAGTGGAGGTGATGGGAAGAGATTCGGGCTTAATTGCCCTAAGAAGTGGAATTGGCGTAGGTGCTGAGGCTATTCTTATTCCTGAAGCGAATATGGGCGTGGATGGCTTGATTACACGACTAGAAAGCGGCCGTAAGGATAAGGCATCTAAGATTGTAGTAGTAGCCGAAGGAGATGAGGTAGGTGGTGCCTTTAATGTAGGAGAAGTTCTGAAAGAAAGGTTTCCGCACTATGATATCAGGGTTTCAGTATTGGGGCATATTCAACGTGGAGGAAAGCCAAGCTGTATGGATCGTGTTTTGGCTAGTCGCTTTGGGGTTGCTGCAGTTGAAGGTGTTTTGAATGGACAGTCGGGAGTTATGGTTGGGCAGATAAACAGGGAACTGGTTTTTACACCATTTGATCATGCTATAAAGCATATTGATGCGCAGGAAGTGAGTCCAGCCTGGTTAAAGCTGGTAGAAATATTGTCATTGTAATAAAAAGGGGCCGTTGCATCTTGTTAATCATTAGTATTTTACTTACTTTTGCAACCCCGCAAGCACGAAGCTCCGGGAACTATGTTGAATACATAAACAAAAAGAAGAAATGGCAACTAAAATCAGATTGCAAAGATTCGGTAAAAAAGGAAAACCTTTTTTCCACGTAGTGGTAGCGGATTCCCGTTCACCAAGAGATGGTAAATTTATTGAGCGTTTAGGTTCTTATAACCCAAACACCAATCCTGCTACTATTGAAATTAATTTCGATAAAACTTTAGACTGGGTAAACAAAGGTGCTGAACCTACGGATACTTGTCGTGCAATCCTTTCTTACAAAGGTGTTTTGTACAAAAAACACTTAGAAGGTGGTGTTAAAAAAGGCGCATTAACTGCTGAGCAAGCTGAAGCTAAATTTGCTGAATGGTTAAGTGCTAAAGATGGTCAGATTGCAGGTAAAAAAGATGGTTTAACTAAATCTAAGGAAGAAGTTAAAAAAGCTGCTTTAGCTGCTGAAAGCAAGAAAAATGCTGATCGTGCTGCTGCTCTGGCTATTAAAAATGCACCGGTAGTAGAAGAAGTTGTTGCTGAAGAAGAAGTAGCTCCTGAGGCTGCTGCTGAAGATGCTCCAGCTACTGATGAGGCAACTCCTGCTGCTGAAGAAAACAAAGAAGAACAAGCATAATCTTTTTTTATGCTAACTGATAGCGAAGAAATTTCATGAAAATGAATTCTTCGCTATTTTTATTTATCAGGTATTTATGACACAGGAAGAAGCGTTTTACATAGGGTATATTACCAAGACAAAGGGATTGAAGGGTGAGGTTCAATTATTTTTTGAATATGATGAACCGGAATTATTAGATCTGGATGTGGTTTTTGCAGAAATAAATGGTAAAATGGTCCCGTTTTTTGTGTCATCCTATAAGCTGCAAAGCAATAACACGGGTAACTTCTATTTCGATGATATAGATCATATCGATAAAGCTCAGGCTTTGGTCAGAAAAAAAATCTACCTGCCTTTGTCTAAAATGCCAGATCGCTCAGATGATGATTTTCATTATAATGATTTAAAAGGTTTTACCGTTTCGGATGAGACGCATGGAGAGCTTGGTGAAATTATTGAAGTAAATGAATATCCACAGCAGTTTGTAGCAACGGTTTTGTATAAGGGTACAGAGATCATGTTCCCTTTAAACGAGGATATGATCGTTGAAATTGATGAAGAGGAAGAGACCTTATTGGTAGATTTACCGGAAGGTTTACTGGATATTTACCTGTCAAATTAATTTAACTTTATAAGATGCGTTTCGACATTATATCTGTTTTACCTGATTTACTGGTTAGCCCTTTTGCTCATTCTATTCTTCAGCGTGCACAAAAAAAAGGCATTGCTGAAATTGTTGTTCATAATTTAAGGGATTATGCGACCAACAAGCAAAAAAGTGTAGATGACTATCCTTATGGTGGTGGTAGTGGTATGGTGATGTCTATTGAGCCCTTTGCGCGCTGCATCGAAGCGCTTAAGGCAGAACGTAATTATGACGAGGTTATCTTTATGAGTCCTGATGGAGAAACGTTTAACCAGACGATTGCAAACGAGTTATCAGGAAAGGGAAATATTATGATTCTGTGCGGGCATTACAAGGGTATAGATCAGCGGATCAGAGATCTGTTTGTAACACGAGAGATTTCGATCGGGGATTATGTGCTTTCTGGTGGAGAACTCCCTGCAGCGGTGCTTGTAGATGCTATTGTGCGGTTAATTCCAGGTGTTTTAAATGATGAGACTTCTGCGTTGTCTGATAGTTTCCAGGGTGAGTTGCTTGATGCGCCTGTTTATACGAGGCCTGCTGACTGGAGGGGGCATAAGGTGCCAGATGTGTTGTTGAGCGGGCATGAGGCAAAGATCAACGAATGGCGACATGACCAGGCTTTGATCCGTACGCAAACGCGTAGGCCAGATCTTTTGGAAGATTAGTATTTAATTTCTTAGAATTCTTTTTGCTGTGTTTTACATGGCAGGATTTGCTGTGCGTTTTTTTTATAATTGAACGACATAAATTTGGCGCTGTGCAAAAAAATAAATTGTTTAATTTTGGTTTTTCGGTGAATTTTAAGTAAATTCACACTAAAAAATTATGTTTCTGCCGTTTTTTTAATGTGCAAAAGAAAATGAATTTAAATTAACCAAATACATGTCCCATGAGTAGAACAAGGAAATACAAGATTAATGATTTTTTGCTACGGCTACCGGTGCCCCAATATAGGGAGGCCATAAAAATTCTTCCTAAGGTTTTAGGAATATCATTGAATACGTTTCATAATTACAGGAATATTTTATCGAATGACAAGCAGGATATTCCGTATGAGAAGGTTGTAATGATTGAGAAGCTGTTTGAAATGAGAGGTGGTGAGCTGATCAATAAAGAAATGCGCTGTAAGCCTTTAAAAGAGCTTATGCTGCGTGAAAGCTTGCGCAAGTAGTTTACATCTATCCGCTAACTTATTTTTATTAAGCATGTACAAGTATAAGATTAACGAATATTTATATGGGTTAAACGTTATTGAATATTCGGCAGCCAGGAAGATCATTCCTCAAGAGTTAGAAATCTCATTAAATACCTTTCATAATTACCGCAATATTAAGGCGGATGCCGTTACTGATATTCCTTATGCTATGGTAAGGAAGTTGGAGATTCTTTTTAATATGAAGAGGGGTGGTTTGGAAAATTCGGTCATTAAAGGGAGTGACTTAAAATCATTGATCTATAAAAAGAAGAAAAAATAGATTTTTATTTTTTTGTTAAGAATTGACATTAGGAGAGTTAGGCAATAACTGTTAATTAGTATGGTTTCGGATTTTATAGCCTTTTTATGATAAATAGGGAAGGTTTAAGGAATGCGCCTGGTTATTTTCCCGTGATTATCAGGGTGCTGTATGCTGTGCTGATTTTGTGGAAATGTCAAAGAATGTGGAAAAAAATAAAAAAGGCTTTTATTTTTAAAATAAAATTCCTAATATTGCAGTCCGATTTTAAACAAGAAAAAGTCGGCTTAATAGCTTAAAATCATGGATTTAGTAAAATTTGTTGAAGAGCAGGTAATCGCAAAAAATGAGTTTCCTGCATTCAAATCAGGAGATACAGTGAGTGTTCACTATAAAATTCGCGAAGGTAATAAAGAACGTATTCAAATTTACCAAGGCGTAGTATTACAACGTAATAGCGTTGGTGCAAGCGAAACGTTTACCGTTCGTAAAATGTCTAACGGCGTAGGTGTAGAGCGTATATTCCCTATTAACTCTCCTAACATCGCTAAAATCGAAGTGAATAGCCACGGTAAAGTTCGCAGAGCGAAATTATTTTATCTGCGCGAATTGACTGGTAAAGCAGCTCGTATCAAATCTAAAAGAGTTTAATTCTTTTAAAAAAAAATATATTAACCTCATCGATCATATCGATGAGGTTTTTTTGTTTGCATATCTTTGCGCTAACTAACTTAATATAATAATGAAAGAACTGTTAAAAAAATTCGAGGAGAAGCGACCGGAGATTGTTTTTGAATGGAAGGATAAAGAATCTGAAGCTGAGGGCTGGGTGGTTATCAATTCACTTCGTGGTGGTGCTGCCGGTGGTGGTACAAGGATGCGTAAGGGACTGGATAAAAGAGAGGTTGAATCTTTGGCTAAAACAATGGAGGTAAAGTTTACAGTGTCAGGACCTCCTATAGGTGGTGCTAAATCAGGCATAAACTTTGACCCTGCGGATCCAAGAAAGAAGGAAGTATTAGAACGCTGGTATAAAGCCGTAATGCCTTTGTTGAAGAGTTATTATGGGACCGGTGGAGATTTAAATATTGATGAGATTCATGAAGTGATTCCAATCACTGAGAATTATGGCTTATGGCATCCACAAGAGGGTGTAATCAATGGACATTACCAGGCCAGAGAAAATGAGCGTATTCATCAGATTGGTCAATTGCGCTACGGAGTATCTAAAGTGCTGGAAGATTTAAACTACACGCCTGACATCAAAAGGAAATATAAAGTTGCTGATATGATTACAGGTTACGGTGTAGCCGAGTCGATCGGGCATTTTTATGGCATCTGGGGTGGTGAATTAGCCGGAAAAAGAGCGATTATTCAGGGATGGGGTAATGTAGCGGCAGCCGCGGGTTATTATCTGGCACAAAATGGTGTAAAAGTTGTAGGGATTATTGACCGTGTTGGCGGATTGATAAAGAAAGAAGGCTTTAGCAAGGAAGAGATCGTTGCTCTGTTTAACAATAGGGTTGGAAACACATTGGTTTCTCCTGACCTGATTTCTTTTGAGGAGGCTAGTGAGCAGATTTGGAATATAGGAGCAGAAATTTTTGTTCCTGCAGCAGCTTCCAGGCTTGTTAAGCAAGCAGAAGTGGATCAGTTGATCGCTGGTGGCTTGGAGGTAATTGCATGCGGTGCAAACGTTCCTTTTGCGGATAAAGAGATTTTCTTTGGAAGCATTATGGAGCACGTTGATAACCATTGTGCTGTAATTCCAGACTTTATTTCTAACTGTGGTATGGCCAGAGTTTTTGCTTACTTGATGCAAAGAAATGTAGAGATGAGCGATGATGCAATATTTACTGATGCATCACAAGTAATTTATAAAGCAATGAAGGCGATCCATGATGAGTCACCGGAGCGTAAACAGCTATCTAAAACCGCATTCGAAATTGCATTAAAACAATTGGTGTAAATATGATGGATAATCAATTTTTTGAACAGATTTTCTGGGGCAATACAGTTAAGCAATATTGTTTTTTTGTTGGTATTATTTTACTTGGACTACTGTTTAAAAGATTGGTTTCCAGGTTAATTAGTTTTTTTCTTTTTAAAATATTTAAGAAGTTTGCCGAAGAGGTTAATGGGGATACTTTTACTGCACTCCTGGTAAAACCCATAGAATCATTTATTTCTTTCTGTACATTCTATCTTGCTGTTAATAATTTAACCCACCCGCTTGATATTGTCCTGTGGCACAGATCAAAAACAAAGTTAGGCGTCACTGTTGGAGATTGTCTGGATAAGGTATTTCTATTTCTGATTATTTTGTCCGTTTTCTGGATCATCTTAAGAATTATTGATTTTATAGCTTTTGTATTAAAGCATAAAGCATCAATAACCAATAATCGGGCAGATGATCAATTGGTGCCATTCTTAAAAGAGTTGACTAAGACGCTGGTTTGTTTTTTAGGTTTTTTTGTGTTACTAGGCTTTGTTTTTGAGATTAATGTCCTTACCCTGATTACTGGACTAGGAATTGGTGGTATTGCAATAGCGTTAGCTGCAAAAGAAAGTTTGGAGAACCTACTCGGCTCTTTTACCATATTCCTGGATAAGCCTTTTACTGTTGGCGATGTGGTTAAGGTGGGTGGAGTAGAGGGCACGATTAATAAAGTTGGTTTTAGAAGTACCTGGTTGACGAGTCCTGATAAAACGACCATCGTTATTCCAAATAAGGCAATGATTGCCGGAGTACTTGAAAATGTAACCTTAAGAAACTATAGAAGGGTGAATTTTTCTATTGGTATTACTTATGAAACTGAGTCGACTGATATTAAACAGATCCTTGAAGCAATTGGAGGCTTTCTGACTGCTCATCGAGAGACAAAGGATGGTTACGCTACGTTTGATAGTTTTGGCGATTCCTCTTTGCGTATACAGGTTGTTTACCTGGTTAAGAATATGGAATTCAATAAGTATCTTAAAGTGAAGGAGGAGGTTAATTTTAAGCTTATGGAGGTAGTTAAACAGTACCGCTCTGACTTTGCCTATCCAACGCAAAGATCGATTACTGATGGTCAGAAGTAAAAAAGACTTAGAATAGGCATTAAAAAAAGGGGGATATCATGATTTAAATGATATCCCCCTTTTAATTATAAAGCTTGTTTGCTTTATGAAAGCTCGGCCAGTACTGTAATTCCGCCTTTTACAACCTGATTTAGCTCCAGGTTAACTTTGGTACCAAGAGGCAGGAATATATCCACCCTTGAGCCGAATTTGATAAAACCAAATTCTTTAGTCTGCTCAACTTTATCTCCTTCTTTTACATACCAAACAATCCTTCTGGCAAGTGCACCTGCAATTTGTCTAAACAATACAGGTGTACCATTTTTATGTTCTACAACTACTGTTGTTCTTTCGTTCTCTGTAGATGATTTAGGATTCCAGGCTGCTAAATATTTACCCGGATGGTATTTAAAAAACTTAACTACTCCAGAAATCGGGTTTCTGTTGATGTGTACATTTACAGGCGACATGAATATAGATACCTGTAATCTTTTGTCTTTAAAATATTCACCTTCTTCTGTCTCTTCTATTACCACAACTTTTCCATCTGCCGGGCAAATAACCAGGTTTTCTCCGGTGGTAAATGTTCGTGATGGGTTTCTAAAAAACTGTAAAACGATAACGAAAAGGGAAAAAGAGAAAATGTAGATTAACCATCTTAACCAGGTTATGTCATCAAATTTATAAGAAATAATCGCATTCAAAATAAATATGAAAAGGACAGATAGTGCAATGGTGGTGTAACCTTCTTTGTGTATGGTCATTGATATAGAATGTATGTTTTCACAAAATTGTGAAAAAAAAACAACATTTAAGGTAACTGAGACGGAACAGTTTTCTCTCTGTAGATATCTTTCAGGTTTCGGCCGAGTCCGATGTAATCTAAACCATAGCCAACCACAAACTCATTTGCGATTTCAAAACCTACGTATTCAAGCTCCTTTATAGGTGCTTTTAAGGCTTCAGGTTTGAATAAAAGGCTGCAAACCTTAACTGAGGCTGGTGTTTGTTTATATACCTCGCTCAGGACGTAATTAAGCGTAAAGCCGCTATCTACAATATCCTCAACAATGATGATGTCGCGGTTGTGTAGATTTTTAGGTAACCCAAATGCTTCTTTTATTTTTCCACTGCTTTCGGTTCCTTCATAAGAAGAAACCCTGATAAACCCAATTTCGCAGGGGATCTCCACTTCCTTAAGCAGGTCGGCCATAAATAAGAAACTCCCATTTAATACGCCAATAAATATGGGACAACGTTTTTCATAGTCCATATTCATCTGTATACCGATTAGACGTGTTCTTTTGCTAATGGTGTGATTCTCCAAAAGAATTTCAAACGCTTTATCTTCAATTATAATGTTGTTCATCGTATTTATAACTGTTTTGCCTTCTCTTGTTCTTTTTCTCTTTTTCGTTGTTCCCGGCGCTCCTGCCTCAATTGTTTCTTCGTTTTGGTCGTGTCTATTTTTACCGACGGAGTAGCCGTGGTGTCCTTTTTTTGTCTGCCGAATATCCTATCGAATAAACTCTTTGGCGCATCGTGGGTTTCGATAGCAGGCAGTGGATCATCATTGTCAAATGCGGTTGTATCGATTTTGGTCGAGTCCGGCAGCAGGTATTTCCTTAATCCTTCGCGCAGGCGGACATTATAAAAGCCATATCCACTGCTATCATTAGGTGTTAAACCTCTTCCCGCCATAATCTTCCCGATAAATTTAAAGTAAGGATAAAGATAGTCTTTAAGCTCGCCGTTATCTTTAAATTTATACAATGCTATCTTAGGTCTCGGAACAATGTTGGCCAGGAAAATTCCTTCTCCAATATTCAGATCAGATGGTTTTTTACCAAAATAATACCTTGTAGCTTCTCCAATTCCGTAAATGTTCTGGCCCATTTCAATGATGTTAAAATAAACCTCCAACATGCGGTTTTTGCTCACCAGATGGTTGTTTTCAATCAGCCATACAATAAGAATTTCTTCTGCTTTTCGCGATAATGTTTTTTGTCTGCTTAAGAATATGTTTTTTACCAGCTGCATGGATATGGTACTTCCACCTCTAACAAATTTCTTCGCCTTAAAGTTTACGGCAATAGATTTACGGATAGATTCCTCCACAAAGCCCTTATGGGTAAAGAAAGAAGGATCTTCGGAGGTAAGTATGGCGTTTTTAAAGTTGCTGGAAACCTCAGAAAGCGGAGTGTAATTTGGGTTTGCCGGGCCGATTAAAATATCGCGCATGGGCTTTCCGTGCTCATATGGCGTGTAAACGAAGTCCCTATTGATCTTTTGTAGGTCCGTTTTTCCAAATTTGAGGATCTTGAAATTGGCAGGTGTTAGCGAAGAGCTGAATTTTACACTATCCGGAAGTGAACTGTCAAGATAAAAATCCAGGTCATAGCGGATCTTTCCACTCACCTGCATTCCGTCAAGTGATTCAAATAAGCCTTGCGGAAAAGCGCTTAATACTTCCTGGGCGTCCTGTTCTGGCGCGCGAAGCTTTACCTCATAAATTTTGTTAGGAGATAAGGTGTATTTTAAATAAGGATGAATGGTTGCTTTTTGAAGATAGACAGTCGAAGAACTATCCAGCGCAACAAAATTCTTTCCAATAAGCATATCGGCATCAATCCTTGCATTGGAAACCACGATGTCGTTGGAAGCGATTTTGGGATGGTTGATGAGTAAGTTTTTGATCGACCAGGAGCCAGATATTTTGAAATTGTCGCCACTATATTCGGCATTTTTCATTTCTGTTCTTACCGTATCAAAACTCAATTTGGCTTGCAGTTTGCGATCCAGATAGGGCAATTCTATCTTCTTGTTGTCTGCAAAAAGCATGATGTCCAATTGCTTCTTTCCCGGTTTTACAGTTCCTTTAATGTGCCAGGTAGATTCAGTGCCGTTTACTAAAATTGTTGAATTTAAATCGCCATCATTAATTGTAGCCTTTTTGGTAAGGAAGCTCAGTTTTGCTGTATCATTATCGTTTACATTCAATAGAAAGTCGTTGATTTCCATATTGTCAGGAATTTTATACAAAATTTGATTTAGCAAGTTATGCGCTAGATCAGCAAGGCCTGTTTTGGTCTTCTTTTCTGTATTATCTTTCTTTTTTCTTTTTAGAATGAAGTCGAGGTTGCTTAAGGAATCTTTGAAAACCACATTTAGCTTACCGACGTTTAAATTAATTTCAGAGAGTTTAACATCACCAAAAATTAAGGGGAAAAGCTTAACTCCAATGGTCATGTCATTTATTGTGGTAAGAGTATCCCGGTCTTTAGGGACTACCGAAATGTTTTTCATGTGAACAGTGCTCAATCCATTAAACCCATATTCAGCAATTTTAACATCCAGGCCATAATCTTTATCGGCCTTATCAATGGCCTTTGTCATCATTTTTGTTAGAAGGGCTTCTCTTTTGCTATAGGCAACAATGCCTGCAATAATCAGTAAAAGAAGAAAAATCCCCAATACCCACGCTCCGGTCTTAATGTACTTTTTGGGGATGTTAATTTTTGGAAGATGCATGCTATAAAATAGATTTTATTGCTAAACGTTAAAGTCAAATGTTTATTTCGTGTTAAAATTACAATAAAAAGGGGCATTTAAAATTAATTGTGGCCGTCTTTTGTTAATTTTGGCTAATGATGATTAGCCCAGAACAAGTTCTAGCCGCTTTGAGAAATGTTGAGGATCCGGATCTTAAGAAAGATTTGGTTACGCTGAATATGATCAAAGACTTAAAAATAGTTGATAAACAGGTAAGTTTTACCTTGGAATTAACGACCCCTGCTTGTCCGATGAAGGATATGCTAAAGAATGCATGTTTAAATGCAATTAAGCACTTTGTGAGTCAGGACGCCGAAGTAGAAATCAATATTACTTCCAGAGTAACCAAACCAATGGATACCACCCAGCTTAAAGCGATCAGGAATATTATCCTGGTATCTTCAGGTAAGGGCGGAGTGGGTAAATCGACTGTTGCCAGTAACCTGGCCATCACACTTGCTACTGACGGCGCAAAAGTGGGGCTTATAGATGCAGATATTTATGGGCCATCTGTGCCGATAATGTTTGATCTTGTGGGCGAAAAACCATCAGCAAGGGAAACTGAAGAGGGGAAAACATTAATTATGCCGGTAGAGAAGTATGGTATAAAGCTCCTTTCTCTGGGCTTTTTTGCAGATCCTGATCAGCCGGTGCCATGGCGTGGACCTATGGCTTCCAATGCAGTAAAGCAACTTTTTAACGATGTAGATTGGGGTGAGTTAGATTACCTTATTGTAGACCTTCCGCCAGGAACTGGAGATATTCACATTACCATTACTCAAAGTTTCCCGATAGCGGGAGCTGTGATTGTTACTACACCTCAGCAAGTGGCGTTGGCAGACACACGAAAAGGACTGGCAATGTTTAAAATGCCGGGCATCAATATTCCTGTGCTTGGAGTGGTAGAAAATATGGCGTATTTTACACCTGAAGAGCTGCCGGATAATAAGTATTATATTTTTGGAAAAGACGGGGGTAAGGAGCTCGCAAAATCATTTTCGGTGCCATTCCTTGGAGAGATTCCTATCGTACAAAGTATTACTGCAGGTGGTGATAACGGAAAGCCGGTAGCTTTAGATAAGGACAATAACATAGCGGTGTCCTTTGCCGAAATTGCAGGGAGGGTAGCACAGCAAATTGCTATAAATAATGCACAAACGGTAGGAGTCGCTGCGTTGGCTGCTGACAAATGATATTAAATGAGAAAAAAATTACTATTTTTATATTTTAATATACCAAAATGAATTTAACAGAACAAGTAGAGCAGGCACTAGAAACTATCCGACCATATTTAATTGCTGATGGTGGAAATGTAGCTATAGAAGAGATTACAGTGAATAATGTGGTTAGATTGAAATTATTGGGTAACTGCGGATCCTGCAAAATGAGCTTTATGACAATGAAGGCGGGTGTTGAACAAGCAATTATGAAAGCTGTTCCTCAAATTACTGCTGTTGAAGCAATAAACCTGACAGAGCCGGTTTAAACGATTTAACACAATTTAACTAGCCGTTTTATTTATAACAGCTAATTTTGTCATATGAAGTACTTGCTAACCATCATGTTGTCTCTTTTCGTGTCCTCAGTATTTGCCCAGCAAAATACAAAGGAGAAACAATTGATTCAATTCGCCGGAATTATTACCGATGTGGATAGCAATACAGTTGTTCCTTATGTAACGGTTACCAATTTAACCAATAAGGAACAGCGCTATGCTGCCAATTATAAAGGATATTTCTCCTTTATTGCACACCCCGGAGACACAATATTGTACACTGCAATTGGTTATAGAGACTTATTGCTGGCTATTCCTGCGCAAATTAATGACAGTAAGTATACTGCTATGATTAAAATGAAAGCAGAGATTGTAAACCTGCCAACAGTACGTGTTTATCCCTGGGCAACTGTGGAGGACTTTACCAGAGACTTCATGTCTATGAAGATTGCAGATGATGATTATGTCATTGCGGCCCGAAATCTTTCGTCTGAGAGCCTTGGAGGATTAATTATGACACTGCCAAGGGATGGAGGGGAAATTCAAAGTATCAACAATAGGTTAAACCATGATCGTGCTTTAAACAAGAACATGGTTCAAACCAATCCGTTATTAAACCCATTTGCATGGGGTAAGTTGATGCAATCTATCTTTAAAGGAGATAAGGTTAGGAGCGAAAGCAACTAGCGCTTTCTGCTTTGATTCGGGAAACGCATCTTGTAATCAGCTTTTATATTTCCTTTAGAAATCGCATCTAGCTTGCTTTTCAGCATTCTCTTACGCAATAAACTTAAAGTGTCTGTAAATAGCTTCCCTTCGATGTGATCATATTCGTGTTGAATTACACGAGCAGGCATGCCAGTAACTTCTTCCTCATGCAATACCCAATTCTCATCGTAATATTTGATACGGATGTTAGGCTTGCGCATTACATCTTCCCTAATGTCGGGGATACTTAAACAACCTTCATTAAAAGCCCATGGTTCGCCTGTTTCTTCGATGATTTCGGCATTGATGAAGACTTTTTTAAACATGTTTTTATCAGACTCATCAGCCCCGGTATCTACGATGAACAAGCGTATCGGCAAACCCACTTGTGGAGCGGCCAGCCCAACGCCGTGAGCGTGGTACATGGTTTCGAACATGTTGCTGATTAATTGTTTCAAATCGGGATAATTCTCATCAATAGGTGTACACACTTTTTTAAGAACCGGATCTCCGTAAGCTATAATGGGAAATTTCATGGTACAAAAGTACGAATATTACCCTAAAGGATAAAAGGTTAGGGATGTAAGATTACTTTCATCTAATATTTCATTGGCAATATTGGCCATATCTGATGTGCTAACCCCCTGAATTTTCTTAAATACGGTCTCAAGGTCATCAATCTTGTCATAATCGATCAGGCTTTTTGCCATAGCGATGATCAGGCCGATTCTGTTTTCTTCACCCAGCGCTATTTGCCCGATAAACTTATTTTTTGCTTTTTGGAGCTGAACTTCAGTTAATGGGGTATCCTTGATTTTTTTAAATTCTTTATGAATTAATGACCATGCCTTATTTACTTTTTCCTTATCTGTGCCAAAATATAAGGTAAAAATACCGGTGTCGCTAAGTGGACTGTATCCGGTTTCTATGGTATAAGCGATACCGTATTTTTCGCGGATCTGTAAGTTCAGGATAGAGCTCATTCCGGTGCCTCCGAGCAAGTTGTTCAATAGCAGCAGGCCGGTTTTATAAGGATGGTGTAAGGAGTAAGCTTGTGTACCCATCATGGCGTGTGCCTGTTGAATGGGTTTTTGAAAAGTTTGGGTAACTGCAATGTTCTTTACTGGAGCAATTCTGGATAAACTGTGCAGATTGGCCGGGATGTCTGCATAATGCTTCGATCCAACTTTTATCAGCTTGTTTAACGTGTAGTTCCCCAATACTGCAATCACTATTTTATCCGTGTGATAATTGTCCTTAATGAATTGCAGGATGTCTTTTTTATCCAGGTTACTTACACTTTCCGTAGTTCCCAATATGTTTCTGCCCAATGGATGACCTTCAAAAACAAGGTCTTCAAAGTCATCGTAGATGGCCTCTTCCGGCTGATCCAGGTAGGATGCGATCTCATCCAGTACCACACTTTTTTCCTTTTCTATTTCATCTTCCGGGAAGGTAGAATGAAAAACAATATCGTTAAACAGCTCCAAAGTCCTGTCCAGATATGGATTAAGGAAGGAAGCATGAATACAAGTATATTCTTTCGTGGTATAAGCATTTAAGTCGGCACCTACACTTTCCAGCCTGTTCAGGATTTGGTTGGTATTTCGCTTTTCTGTGCGCTTAAATATCAGGTGTTCAATAAAATGGGCAAGGCCCGATTTTTCAGCTTTCTCATCTCTCGAACCGCTATTGATGATGATACATGCATGAGATATAGCTGATGCCGAAGGCACATGAAGTAAGCGTATGCCGTTTGGCAAGGTATGAACATTGTATTCCATTAAAGGGCAAAGGTACACAGAATTATATCACGAGACTATAATTTTTCTGTGTCTGGATAGCTTAAGTTTAAAGTATCTGTTACACCTTGTTTGGTTGGCCTAGTTAGGATTAATACAGCGACTGCAATTGCTGGAACGATTAAAAATACAGCATTTGCTGAAATCAAAAATCCGACAATGTTCATGAGGGAAGCCCCTTCTAAAAAAGCGCTACGGATAATAAACGCGGTCTGATAACCTGCAATTTTTTCATCCAGACCGGCACCTTCAGGTAAATTGCCCAACTGTTTATTAAACATAAACCTTCCAAATATAATCGCTGCGAGGCCAAATAATGGAAACAATGGATAGAAACCTGTTTGATCGTCAGCTATGGATGTGTCAAAATAGACCTTGTCTTTGTTTAATAAAAGGGATACCATAGCGAAGGTGATGATCCCAATACAGAATGCGCTGAGCATGATCTGCATGACCTTTAGTTTAGAAGAATTCATTGTTTATTGGCATTAATTTATACGAATATATAGGTTTTTACGGACAATTCATATTAATACATTTTTGTAGGGCTGACTGTCAATTTGACAACATAGGAAGTTTGGAATAACCATTGATAGGTGAGTTATGTACTTAAAAATGAGTTTACATATGAGCATAGAAGAAAAAGGAAGCATATCCATTCATACGGAGAACATTTTCCCAATTATCAAGAAATTCCTGTATTCAGACAACGAGATCTTTTTAAGAGAGCTTGTATCAAATGCCGTTGATGCGGTACAAAAAATCAAACGTTTAGCGGCTCTTGGACAATATAGCGGAGAGCTGGGGGATCCACTTGTAGAGGTGGCAGTAGATGAAGAGAAAAAGACCATTACGATTACAGATAATGGTTTGGGTATGACCGCCGAAGAGATTAAAAAATATATCAATCAGGTTGCTTTCTCTGGTGCCAGCGAGTTCGTTGAGAAATTTAAAGATGCCAAAGATGCTAACGAAATCATCGGTAAATTCGGTTTAGGATTCTATTCTGCATTTATGGTGGCTGATTTGGTAGAAATCCAGACACTTTCGTACCAGGATGGTGCAGAGCCTGCACGCTGGGTATGCGATGGTAGTACGGAATATGAAATTACTGCTGGTAACAGAACTACCAGAGGTACTGAGATTATTTTACATGTCAATACAGAATCGGAAGAGTTCTTAAGCAAACATAAGCTGGAAGAGATTCTTGATAAATATGGTAAATTCCTGCCTGTTCCAATTAAGTTTGGCACGAAGACAGAGCAGGAGCCAGATGGGGAAGATGAAGAAGGAAAGCCTAAAACCAAAAGTGTTGAAGTTGATAACATCATCAATACGACTAATCCAATCTGGACAAAAGCACCTGCAGATTTGTCAGATGAGGATTATCTTGCGTTTTATAAGCAGTTGTATCCTTTCTCAGAAGATCCATTATTCTGGATCCATCTGAATGTTGATTATCCTTTCAACTTAACGGGCGTATTGTACTTCCCTAAAGTGAAGAATGATTTTGATATGCAACGCAATAAAATCAAATTATTCTCACGCCAGGTATTCATCACCGATGAAGTTAAAGACATCGTTCCTGAATTCTTAATGTTGTTACACGGGGTGATAGACTCACCTGATATTCCATTGAATGTTTCGAGAAGCTTTTTACAAGCTGATAGCAATGTTAAAAAGATCAACAGCTACATCACTAAAAAAGTAGCGGATAAATTGCAGGAACTGTACAATAAAGACCGTAAAGGTTATGAAGAAAAGTGGAGTGATATCGGTCTGTTTGTAAAATATGGTATGGTGAGCGAAGAGAAATTCTACGATAAAGCGAAAGACTTTGCTCTGCTAACCAATACGAAAAAAGAACACTATACATTAGAAGAATACCACAATAAGGTAAAAGATCTGCAGACTGATAAGAATGGTCAGGTTGTTTATATCTATGCCAATGACCCGGCAAAACAGGATAGTTTTATCCAATCGGCCAATAAAAAGAATTATGATGTATTATTGATGGATTCTCCGATTGATAATCACTTCATTAGTCAGTTAGAGCAGAAGCTTGACAAAACGTCGTTAAAACGCGTCGATTCAAGTGTAGCGAGCAAGCTGATTGATAAGGATGAGAACGTGGAGTCGGTATTGACAGAAGATCAGTCTAAAAAGGTTAAAGAGATCTTTGAAAAAGCGATCACTAAGGCTGGATATAGTGTAGAGATTGTTGGCTTAAATCCTGAAGAGTTACCTGTTACTGTAACGATGGATGAGTTTATGCGACGCATGAAGGATATGGCTGCAATGGGAGGTGGAATGGGCTTTTATGGCAATATGCCGGATAGCTACAAAGTAGCCATCAATGGTAACCATAAATTGATTGGAAAGATCATTGCTACTGATAATGAAGGTGAGCAAGGTTTATTGGCAAAACAGGCTGTAGACTTGGCTTTACTGGCACAAGGAATGCTAACAGGTGCAGAATTAACTGCTTTTGTTAGTAGAAGCGTGGAATTGATTTAAAATACATCTTCTCAGAGAAGGTAATTTTTTATTCAGTTTATAAAAAGAAACCCCTACTGTTTTTATAGACAGTAGGGGTTTTCTTTATTTTATGAAAGAAATAGCCGGCTTGTACCATACGGTTTTATTTTTATAGCATCGGTAGGTGTTGACCAATATTAAGATCGAATTAGAGAAGTACATGAGTGGAATGCTCATGACCAAAATGAGTTCAGATGAATTCATTCCAAGACCAGAAATATGACGCGGGTTTATCAGAATCACCGTAATAAAAATGATAAATTGCGCTAAACACCAGGATATTTGAAAGTTTAACAATTTTTTTCCTGTAGTATTGAAGTGTTTGATTTTATCTTTTTTAGATATCCATAAAACAAGTGGTATAATGACGCCTAATATTGGAAATGCAATAAAACTTAACGCAGATATATTGAGAAGCATCAACATCGTGGGGTCTTCGTCTTCTGTATAGTCAATCAAATCGTTAGGAGTAACCTGTAGTGCAGAAGCTAATCGTTTTAATGTATCACCTCTTGGCTCCGTTTCTCCACTCTCAATTCTTTGGATGGTTCTCAGATTTAACTGTGCAGCTATTGACAATTCATCCTGACTAAGTCCTTTTCGGGTTCGTAATTCTTTAATTTTTTTCGCCAACTCGGTATTCTTCATCATATAGTTATTTAGTTCAGGGCCAAAGCTAAGTGAAGTTATACTTTTTTCTTTACGACTTGTTTACGGCATTTTTACGACATCTATGTCTTCAAGGGTTTAAAAGGCATTTTTGTCCAGTTTATTGCTGCGTTTAGCGCGGGGAATTGCCTCTTTGCTATAAAAATCTAGCAATTGTTGAAATAAAAGTTTAGCAGAGGATAACCTCTGCTAAAGGATTAAAGTATGCTTTGCAGATTTGCTGGGGAGTAGTTGATCGATTTTAAAGTCTTATTATCATTGGTTCTGTATACCAAAAATAAAGAGTCTTCTTCTTTGTGGTAAGCATCACATTGCTGAGTTGTTCTATAGTGCTGTATAGTCTCATTAGCCTCCTCTACAGATTTACAGGCTTTGCTCATGTTAGAACGGTGTACCTCATCAAAAAGCGCCTTAAATTTATCACCTAATCCAAATTCCAATATTGCACCTGAAAGTACATATTGCAGGTCGCACAATGCATCTGCAACTTCAACAAAGTCGTTGGTTTCAATGGCTTGTTTCAACTCATTAAGCTCTTCGGCAAGTAATGAAACCCTTAGATTTGCTCTTTCTATGGAAGGAATACCCGGAGTTTCTTTTATTGGATGCTTAAATGTTTTATGAAACTCTGCTACCTGGTTTAATGAATTTGCTTCCTTCATGTCTTTAATGAGTTATTTTGTAATTTTAAATTTACACTTATTTATTTCGGTCCAAAATTAGTGTATTAAAATTAAAGTTTTCGGGCTGGAATTTGTATTCTTTCGTATTGCTTGCGCGGGTCAATGGTTGAGGGGGCATTGCCGGGGCCTTGCTGGGGTGTTGTTGGGGCCTTGCGGGGGCAAAGACCCGCGAATACCCGGAGATACGCTTTACCAAAGCATAAAAAATCAATATAGCTGTAGCGTTTTTTTTAAAGACCTCGTTTAAGGGGAAAAACAGTTAATGGCCATTAACCCTAATTTTTATAAAAGAAGATAAAATGAGAGCTTCTCTAAAGAAGGCCTCAAAACCCTTAAAAAATAAATGATTATGAAAAACGTAAATAATTTAAAAACGATATTGAAAGCCTTTATTGCCGTACTTACCGTGTCTGTAGTTTTTATTGCTTGTTCAAAAGATAAGTATGAGCCTCAACAGGTTGCAGGGCTCTCCATCATTAATGCCTTCCCAGCTCCTGATTCTTTAGATTTTTATATAGATCAAACAAGAGCAAATAATAAGGCCTTAAAATTCAATAGTAAAATTGATTATTTAAACTTGTTTCCTGGAAACAGAGCGCTAAGCGTAGCTAAAAGAGGATCAAATAGAGCTTTGATTTCTGAACGATTTAACCTGCTTTCGGGTGTAGGATACTCTATTTTTGTATTGGACACAGTGAATACAAATACTAAAAAATACCTTTTGACTGAAGATGATTTAAGTGCGCCTGCCACAGATAAAGCAAAAGTTCGTTTCATCAATTTAAGCAAAGATGCACCTGCGTTAAGCCTTATCGTTAATGGAAAGGATACCAACTTATTTACAGATAAAGCGTTTTATGAGTATACAACTTTTACTACTGTTGATCCTGGTGAAAGTGTGACATTTAACGTTAAAGCCGGAGATGTGGTTAAAACAATATTGCCAAATGTTAAAATAGAGAAGGGTAAAATCTATACCATTTACGCAAAAGGAATTTCGACGGCAACAGTAGACAGTTTGAAATTAGGAGTTGCAATTTACACACACAAATAATATCTACCTATATTAGAGGCTGTTCGTAAAGAATAGCCTCTGGTAAAGAAAGACATTGTATGACCAGTTGACCTTGTCATCATTAAAAAATATGTATATTCATGGAAAACGTATAAACTAACCCTTAACTGCTTAAGAAAAGAATGCTCAAGTTTGAGGACGCTATAAAAGGGTGCTTAAGGAATGATAATAAGAGTAAAGAAATGGTGTATAAATCATTTTACGGCTATTTAATGGGCGTAACTTTACGTTATGTGGAAGACAGAAATGATGCAGAGGAGTTGGTTAATGACAGTTTTATAAAGATTTTTAAAAGTATAGGTCAGTTTAGTACCCCAAAAGATAGTGATCAGTTGCAAAAAGCCTTTAAAGGCTGGATAGCTAGAATTTCATCCCGAACAGCTATTGATTTTTTACGCAGCAAAAAGACCTTTTTATATGTAGATGATATTACTGAAGAGCAGCAACCGCTTACTGAATTAAATGCGGTATCGCAGCTAAATGTGCAGGATATCATGAAACTATTAAATAAGTTACCCGAAACACATAAATTGATTTTTAATATGTATGAAATTGAAGGCTTTTCGCATGAAGAGATTTCAAAAATGCTAAACATCCCTGACAGCTCTTGCAGGGTTTATTTAACAAGAGCAAAAAACAAGTTGAGAGTGCTGTATAAAAACTCCCTGATGAATTCATATGAACCGACAACAATTCAAAATATCCGCAAAATATGAAACGGGCAGATGACGAGCTGTTTGCTCACATAAAGGAAAGTTTGACGGAGTACGAGGAGGTTTATGCTCCCGGTGCGTGGGAGCGTTTTGAACAAAAAGAAAGAAGAAGAGGTGGATGGTTATGGCTAGCCAGCTTAAGTAGCGCTGCAGCCATACTTTTAATCGGGTTCGCGATATTTTATGGCAGTAATAAAAAATTGGAAAACAAAGCAGAACAACATGCAAAAGTTAGAACCAATAAACAAAATACAGATACATTGCCAAAAACCGCTACAAAAGAGATCGCTCAACGAAATATAAGAGAAAATTTGAATACTAAGGTTGCAGAGAATGCTGGTGTAGTTAGACAAAGAAAGAATAATCTTGTGGCAAATAGTCCTTTAATTGTCACCTTGAAACCTGATCAGGCCATTAAGCAGGCTGTAATTCCAAATGAACAACCTGCCGTTTCTCAAATGCAAATTAATGGAACAAGAATGGCTGCTGTAGGGAAAAAAGATGGGGTTCCTTTAGCTGTGGATTCAGGTCATATTGCGAAAGCTCTGGTTAAAGAAAATACCCCGGTTAAAGAAGAGCAACCACGCAGTTTCCAGGACTTTCTGGATTCGGAGGTTAAAACAAATGGCAATGTATTGGCTGCAACAAAATCGACAGCTAAAAAGGCCGATAAGTGGGAAATGGGATTAGTCGTTGCTCCCTCTATTGGGAACAGTAAAAAGCTAAATATGGGATATGGCGTAAGCTTCGGTTATGCTTTATCCGACAAAGTTTCCATTAGCTCAGGAATATCTTATAATGAAATGGATGCCTCAAAAAGTATGATTGGTGGGGGGGGAGATACTTATGCCTCGCCATCTACTACGGCTATGATTAGCAATACCCAAAGTCTGCAATCTGTTGATGCCAACGTTGTGGGAATAGATATCCCTCTTGGAATTAAGTATAACCTTACGAAAAAGTTCTATACCAACATAGGTGTATCCGCTTTTGCTGTTTTAAGCCAAAAACAAAGCAACAACTATCTTAAAGGATCTCTGGAATATTCAGTTTCGGATCCGGCAAATGTCTCGGGCTTTAAAACGATTTTTACAACGAAAGCTGTTTCAGAACCTGTTCCTGCCGAAGAGATCAGAAACGATAAGTATTTAGGATTTTACAACATCTCTTTTGGGTATAAGCAGAAAATATCCGGAAGTAAGTCGTTCGCAATAGAACCGTTTATGAAACTTCCCATGAAAGAATTTACAAAAGAAAACCTGAACCTTATTGGCACAGGTCTTCGGTTGAAATTCGATTTCTAGACCTATTATTCTTCTTTAAGTTCTTTTAAGATATTTTCAATCTCTTTAGCATATTTCTGATAACAGGTTTTTAACCAATATACTGCTGAGAAATGAAGCAGAGCGTATATGGCAGCAACGCTAAGGCCAAAGTAAAGGTAAAAAGAGGTATTCGTAATACCAGACTGCAACAGTCGAATAACATGATTGTATTTTATGCTAATGAGCAGTAAGCTTAGTATCATCAAAACAAATGGGAACAGCATGTAGCTAAACATTTTATAAAGTTCCATATTTAACTTGATGTCATAATTTATTTCATATAAAGCATCTTTGGTAGTCAACGAGGTAGCACCTACACGTTTGTAAAAGGCATAAAAACGAGAAAAGAAATAAACGGAAGTCATCACAAACAGCATGTATATCGCATTAAAAGGTAAAAGAAGTGCCGGTTTAAGACTATAGATTTGGGGTACAAATGCAATTAATATAACTGATAACACTTGTACAACAAATTCGTGTCTCATGTTCCTTCTGATCTTATCAAGAGGTAATTCGGCCTTCTTTAACTCATCAATTTTATTGGGCACTTCTATGTTGCCGTTGGAATCTTTGTTCCAGGCAGATTTTATATCATCAAAATTCATATCCTTGTTTTTTTATAAGTTCTTTTAATTTGTGTTTTGCTCTGCTCAGTTTAACCCTTGCATTTCCTTCACTAATTCCCAGATTCTCTCCTATTTCTTTGTGCGAGTAATCTTCAAGAAAATAGAACATCAAAGCCTTCTCTATTTTATCCAACTGTTGTAATGCTTTGTAAAAATGTGCCAGCTGTATTTCTTTGGTTTCTGCATCATCCGTTGGGATCTCTATTTCCTGTGCAATTGTGGCATAAGCATATTCTTTTCGTTTTTGCTTTTTGAAATACACAATTGCTGTATTAAGTGCCACACGATACATCCAGGAGGAAAACTTGCTTTGATAGTTAAAAGAGTCGTACGATTTCCATAGTTGGCAGATGATTTCCTGAAATAGATCTTTCTGGCCGTCATCATCATCCATATACATCCTGGAGATCTTATGTATGATTCCTTTGTGGGTTTCCACATGTTCAAGAAATTCTTTTTCTCTTGTTTTCAAACCTTATTTAAGTATAGGTTTAACCTTCTAAATAATTTTTTCATAATGTATAGTTTTTTTGATTTCATAGAGTAAGTATTCGGAAGATAAGATTCGTTACAGATTTTTTAAAAAATTAGGATTAACAATAAAATGTCAAAAGCTTTTCTGAAAGGACCTGTTAAATACGGAATCTCGTAGATTTACAAAAAAGCACTCTGCAGATAGATGATGAAGAAGATTTTTAATAAAAAGAACATTATAAATGGGTTGTTCCTTGGCTTTCTTTTGGCACTTATTTTTGTACCATCTGCAAAAGCCTTAATGATCCGCGGCTTGATGGAGATTGGTTTATTCAGGCCATCGGTTGAAAGGTCCACCGAAAATGTGGCTCCGGAAGCTGTAGCCGACCTTTCTGGTATTCGCTTTAAAGATGTTTCAGGTCGGATTGTTGATTTAGGAAGTTTAAAAGGAAAGGTTATTTTTCTGAATTTCTGGGCTACCTGGTGTCCACCATGTCAGGCCGAAATGCCATCTGTAAATAAGCTGTACGAACAGTTTAAGGACGATAAAGAGGTTGTTTTTATTTTGGTGGATGCTGACAGTGATTTTACAAAATCGCAGCAATTTATGGATAAGAAGGGTTATAAACTCCCCGTTTATAATGTCGCAAGCAATATCCCTGAGCAAATTTTTAAAGGGTCACTGCCTACTACAGTAGTGTTTGATAAACAGGGACGTATTTCTTACAATGAGGCAGGGGCTGCAAATTATGCAAGTCAAAAATTTATAGACTTTATAAAAAAGCTAAAGGAAAGTAACATTTAACCGATTATTTACGTCTTAAAGTTAAAAAAGGTTAAAACATTACAAGGCGTTAAAAATTCTGTAAATTTATATAGCGTTGAACGAAGAACTGGTTAACCTGTGACAAATTCATACCGGTTCTTATTAAAATATATACAGATGAAAAGGAATTTGATTTTTGTATGGAGTTGTCTCGCAGGCATTGCCTATGCAACAGCCGGCTATGCGCAAAAAGTTGATCCAATAAAGGATCAGAATCCAAGGTATCAGGAAAGCAGGGCTAAGTATCTTAAACTGACCGATTCTTTGAATCGCGACCAGGGATCGACAGTTCAAGATACCTATAAAGCTTACGATTGGTATGAGGCACGTGAAGAGCGCAGGAAACTACGAAGGGAACGTAATTTTCAACTAAACCTTAATGGAGGGTATTATTATGGTAGCCCATATTTTTATCCTTCAATAAGCTATGGCAATTATGGCTTTGGGGGCCGTTTTGGTTATGGGGGTTATATAGGTTATGGTTTTGGTAACAGCAGACCGTGGTACGGATGGTAAACAGCATATTTAAAAACTTTATATTCAAAAAAATGCAGGTAAAAAAGATAATGACTATTGCGGCTATTGCCGTTTCGGGGATGATAATTACTTCATGCTCGCGACAAGTAACACGTGTAAGCACCGATCAGACTATTGATGTAAGCGGTAACTGGAATAATACCGATTCCAGACTTGTTGCCGAAGAAATGACCCAGACTATTTTGGGCGGAAAGTGGTTATCAACTCACCTGGAACAGAAACAAGGCAAAAGACCGGTTGTTGTTGTTGGCGTAGTGAAAAACAAAAGCCATGAGCATATTGATGCCGAAACTTTTGTTAAAGATGTAGAGCAGGCTTTTATTAAAAGCGAGCGTGTGCGTTTGGTTCAAGGGGGTAAAAAAAGAGAAGAATTGCGTGGAGAGAAAGCAGATCAGCAGGACAATGCAACGATATCTACCATGAAAAAATTCGGCCTGGAAAGTGGAGCGGATTATATCCTTCAGGGATCCATCAACTCTATTGTGGATTCCCATAAACGCAAAAAGGTAGTATATTATCAGGTTAATTTAGAGCTTACCGATATCCAGACCAATGAAGTTGTTTGGATTGGAGATAAGAAAATAGCTAAATACGTTAAAAATTAGCCGGCATTATCCCGGCTAAATATAATATGACACATATCCGCAGGAATATCTTTAAAGCATCATTCTTTTTGGGATTGATGCTTTTTCTTTTTGGCTGTTCCAGCTACAATGACATGATTGCGTCTTATTATAAACAGATCTCTGCAGGTAATTATGCTGAAGCAGCGAAGGAACTTGATAAGAATAAGCTGTTGAAAAAGCCGAGAAATAAGCTGCTTTTTTTAATGGAAAGGGGTAAAGCCAGCCATCTTGAAGGTGATTATGAAAGTAGCAACAGATATTTTAATGAAGCCGATCAGCTATTGGAGAAAGGAATGGGAGGGGTTATGGATGCTATGGTGGGTACATTGGTAAACCCAATGACACAGCGTTATAAGGGGGAGGATTTTGAGAAGTTCATGATCCATTATTATAAAGCCTTAAACTATGTGTACCTGAACAAAACCGAAGATGCCATTGTCGAAGCCAGACGGATTACGCTGCAATCACAGGAGCAGGGGGATAAGTTTAATGATAAAGATAGCCGTTATTCAAAGGATGCATTCTCTCTTATGCTTCAGGGGTTGATTTATGAATATGATGGTGATATAAACAATGCTTTTATCGCCAATAGAAATGCTGCTGAGGTTTATCTGAAAAGCGAGAATCAAACCTATTATGGCACAAAAATGTCAGATGAGTTAAAGCAAAGTGTATTGAGAATGGCTGATTTGAATGGTTTTACTGCCGAATTGGAGCGCTTTGAAGGCCTCTTTGGTATAAAATATCAACGAGGGCCTGCACCTGATGGTGGTGAGCTGATTTTCTTTTGGGAAAATGGTTTGGTGCCGGTAAAACAGCAGGAAGAGCTCTTTTTCTCTTTGGTTAAAGGAAACGATGGAGATTTATTTTTCACCAACCTTGGGGGAACGGTCATTATCCCGTTTGATCATAGTGCTAGTGACGGTAATTTTAGCTTGAGCGGTGTCGAAAGCTTGCGGGCCACTTATCCAAAATATGTTGCTCAAGCGCCTTATTACAGCTCGGCAACTTTAAGCAATGGGGCACAATCCCTCTCATTTGAAAAAGCGGAAGACATTAATGAGCTTGCTTTTAAAACCCTTGACCAGCGTTTTGTGAAAGAGATGAGCAAAGTGTTGACGCGGTTGGCCGTTAAAAAGAGTGCAGAATATGTGCTTAAGGAAAGTTCAAAGGGAACTGGGAAAAATGGCAAGGATGATGCTTTGTTGAAGGGCCTTGGAATAGGGATGCAGTTATATAGTTTGTTTTCCGAAAAAGCAGATACACGAAATTGGCAATCATTACCTGCCAATATTAACTATACACGTATACCTTTGCAAAAAGGAAACAATATCATTACCCTGAACCTAAAAAGCGCTTCGGGGAGTGAAGAATCGAGAACAATAGAAATTACAGGAACAGGGAAGCTGCAGTTTTATAACTACTCAACTTTACGCTGACCTTTTTTATATAATTAACAATAGAACACAACAATATGCAAGAACCATTTGACATTACAATAGGGACAACAGATTATGCGGTATTTCCGGAAGGCAACGATACTTACGTTATTTTTAAAGATGGGAAGGAATACGTGCAGATCCAAAAGGATACAGAAGAGCAATGGTTAAAGCTGGATGAAGAAACCGCTTTACCTTTGTTTGAAGCCGACGAGGAGATTAATGCTATTGGCAGAGCGATTGTCGCTTATGTCCCGGAAGAGGAGGAAGAAGAGGATGCTGATGAGGGAGACTTTTTAGATTAACCGGACCAGCTATCCCGGTCAAGACTACGGTAATGTATTGCCTCTGCCAAATGCTCTAATTTAATGTCTTTGCTTTCGGCAAGGTCGGCAATGGTTCTTGATACCTTTAAAATGCGATCATAAGCACGGGCTGAAAGGCCCAGTTTTTCCATAGCGGCTTTAATTAAGCTTTGCCCTGCATCATTTATTTTGCAGATGTTTCGCACCATATTGGGACTCATTTGTGCATTGTAATAAAGGTTTTTAGTGGTGTTAAAACGTATGTCTTGAACAGTACGGGCCTTGATTACTCTTTCTCTAATTGTAGCACTCTTTTCTGTTTCGAAAGCCGAGGTCAGTTCCTTAAAATTTACTGGTGTTACTTCTACATGTAAATCAATACGGTCTAACAGAGGGCCAGAGATTTTGCTGAGGTATTTCTGAACAAGGCCCGAACCGCAGGTACATTCTTTTTCCGGATGGTTATAAAAACCGCATGGACAGGGGTTCATTGAGGCAATGAGCATAAAACTGGCAGGATATTCTACACTTAAGCGTGCTCTGGAAATGGTTACAGCGCGGTCTTCAAGGGGCTGACGCATCACTTCCAGCACACTGCGTTTAAACTCCGGTAATTCATCTAAAAATAGTACCCCATTGTGGGCCAGTGAGATTTCTCCGGGCTGCGGATTTGCCCCTCCGCCAACCAAAGCCATGTCTGAAATCGTATGATGCGGACTTCGATAAGGGCGTTCTGTCATTAGCGACTCTGCTGCACTTAGCTTTCCGGCGACTGAATGTATTTTGGTAGTCTCCAGTGCCTCCTGAAGATTTAAGGGTGGTAGAATTGTAGGTAGGCGTTTGGCAAGCATAGTTTTTCCGGCACCCGGAGGTCCAATCAGAATCAGATTGTGCCCGCCGGCAGCGGCGATTTCCAATGCTCTTTTTATATTTTCCTGACCCTTTACATCCGAAAAGTCCTGCTCATAATTGCTTACATTATTGTAAAATTCATTATTGGTATTGACCAGCACAGGCTCAGGATGTGCGGTGCCATTAAAAAAAGCAGCGACTTCTGTTAAGTTGCGCATACCATATATCTGGAGTTCGCTTACAATTGCAGCTTCGCGTGAATTGTCACATGGGAGTATAAAACCTTTGAAGCCTGCGTTACGAGCTTGTATGGAGATGGGTAGCGCGCCTTTTATAGGGTGTAAGCTGCCGTCTAAGGATAGTTCACCCATAATAAAGTATTTTTCTATCTCTGTGCTTTCTATTTGCCCTGAAGCTGCTAAAATGCCAATCGCAATTGGAAGGTCATAAGCTGAACCCTCTTTGCGGATGTCCGCTGGGGCCAGGTTGATTACAATTTTTTGCCGGGGCATTTTAAGTCCGGCAGATTGTATGGCACTTTCAATCCTTCTCAGACTTTCCTTAATGGCGTTGTCGGGCAAACCAACAATATGGTATCTATTTCCCCCGCCTATACTTACTTCAATGGTAATGGTCAGGGCATTCACGCCAAAAACAGCGCTGCCATAGGTTTTTATCAGCATAAATCAATATATAGGTATCACAAGTGTGAATCTATACTGATTTGAGGTTTAGTTGGTCAGGAATGGCTACTTATTTAAAAAAAGAGCAAAAAAAATCCCAACCATTAGCGGGTTGGGATCGGTTAGGCTGTTATAATTAAATTAGCGCTGTGGCATTTTTGGCATATTCTTCATCATCCTGGCTGCTGTAGCCGGATTAGAGAATTGTTTCATTACCTTGCGCATATCCTCAAACTGTTTGATGAGTTTGGTAACTTCTTCTATTTTATTTCCTGATCCCTTGGCAATACGCAGTCGTCTGCTTTGTTGAATACTATCCGGGTTTTCACGTTCAAATTTGGTCATTGATTGAATAATGGCCTCCACATTTTTAAAGGCATCATCCTCAATTTCGACGTTCTTCATCATTTTTCCAACACCCGGTATCATGCCCATCAGGTCTTTCATGTTACCCATTTTTTTAATCTGCTGGATTTGGTTGTAGAAGTCATTAAAATCGAACTTGTTCTTACGGATCTTTTTCTGAAGTTCTGCGGCTTCTTTTTCGTCAAACTGCTGTTGTGCACGTTCAACCAATGAAACCACGTCACCCATCCCTAAAATACGTGAAGCCATCCTTTCTGGATAGAACACATCAAGGGCTTCCATCTTTTCGCCAGTACCGATAAATTTGATCGGTTTGTTGACTACAGATTTAATGGAAAGGGCGGCACCACCGCGTGTATCACCATCTAATTTGGTTAATACAACTCCGGTAAAGTCAAGTCTGTCGTTAAAAACTTTTGCGGTATTAACGGCATCCTGACCGGTCATGGCATCTACTACAAATAAGATTTCGTGAGGTTTCGTCTGTGCTTTTACTTCTGAAATCTCATTCATCAAACTTTCGTCGATCGATAAACGGCCTGCGGTATCAATGATGATGACGTTGTTATTGTTCTTTTTACCTTCGGCAATACCTTCAAGGGCTATCGCTACCGGATTTTTAGAGTCTTTATTTGCATAAACAGGAACGCCAACCTGTTCTGCTAAAATTTGTAGCTGGTCTACTGCTGCCGGACGGTATACGTCGCCCGCCACTAATAGCGGTTTTTTGCCTTTGCTTTTTAAGTAAAGCGCTAGTTTACCCGTAAAAGTAGTTTTACCCGCTCCGTTTAAACCCGCAATTAATATAATGGTAGGATTTGTTTTTAAGTCCAGCTCGGTAACCTCACCACCCATTAAGGCAGTCAGCTCATCGTTCATTACCTTGGTCAGTAATTGACCTGGAGAAACAGCTGTAAGTACGTTTAAGCCTAAAGCCTTTTCTTTTACCTCATCGGTAAAGCTTTTTGCTGTTTTGTAGTTTACGTCGGCATCTAATAAAGCCTTACGGATCTCTTTCATGGTTTCGGCCACGTTGATTTCTGTAATGCTTCCTTGTCCTTTTAAAACTTTAAACGCACGATCTAGTTTATCCTGTAAATTTTCAAACATTTTCTTTAATGCTTAGTGTTCAATTTTTTGTAGCCTCAAAGGTATTAATTTTGGAGGAAACGATAATGATTAATTAAAAGTATTAACGTGGGAAGTAGAACGACACACCAAGTGCGAGCGCCTGGCTCCCTTGTATCTTCGGATCGTTATCTTTGTCAAACAAGCCAACGCAGGTTAGTGAAACGTTCATCAGTCGGTTTAATTTGGATGTTATGGAAACATCCAAGCGGTGGTCAATTTCTATTAAAGCCCTATCGTAAGGAATAAACATCTGGTACCTTGCTTTAAGCATCGTGTTGGTGAAAATCTCTTTTTCGAAATTACTTACAATCTGGAAAGCCAGCTCGTTCTTAAATTTCTTGCCAAATTCAACTCCGTATTTTGGTGATACCTTATTGCCATCTGAGTTAAAATAAACTGCTGAGTCCAACACAAACGTTTGTCTCGCTGTACCCGTACCAATTCGGGTAGAAAAATATTTACTGGGTTTATACTCAAAACCCATTGATTCTGTCAGATAGCCGGGTGCCATGAATTTGGAGATCAAGGTCGCCACTTCGTTCCCATCCTTCTTTGTATAGGAGAATCCAGAATCAAATTGCGATTCAAAATTGACCGAGCCGAAGAAGTACCAGTTTTTAGATAATTGCAATGCAGCTTTATTGTCCCAGAAAATCCGATCACGGGTTTTCTTTTGCAACTGATCTTTATTTTTAACCTTGCCATATTCAAGAATTACCTCGCTTACGTAACTATAGCCTTCCTTGCTGTATTCAGCTTTATAATTGACAATACCACCTACCGCAAGAGAATTTACTCCCCCGCCTTTCCAGTTGTTGGAAAAGGTTGCCTGGTTTACATTAATGCCTACAGAAGTTCTGGTTTTCCAGTAATTTACCCGGGCATCCACAACTACAGGGTCTAACCCTACTGGTTTAAAAGGGATTGTTCCGGTTCTTGACGGCAGTGGGCTGCGCTTTAATTTGATGTTAAGCCCCTTGGTATTAATTGGGATGGTGTCAATCTCCTGAGCATACAGGCTGGTAGTACCGCTAAAAACTAAAAGTAAGCAAGCATAAAAAATCTTCATTGCTACAAAGAAAAACAAAAAAGTGACTTATTAAAAGTTTAATAGTAAACTAATTGGATAAGTAAGGTAGAGATGTCAGACTTTCAGAGGTATCTGAGCCAGGAGAAAAGCTTCCGTCGCTTCAAATAATTTAAGTTATGCTGGGAAGCATAAGCTTCCTTCTCAAAAACAATATTTAAATAGGCCTGATGATGGTTTTTGTACTTGATTAACAAAATAATGTAGTTCAGCAGATAAAGTAAATAAAAGGGGAATATCAGGAGTTCCAGTTGTTGTCGTAAGTGTATACGCTCATGGTTAACCAGGTGTGGATCATTTTTTTGCTTTCTGTCCTTTAAAAGGATAAAGGGAAAGATGGCCATGGCGTTGGCCGGTATTTTTGTAACAACAAGGAATAGCGGTTTCAAAACGTTTCAATTGTTATTTTAGGTAATGTGGGTAGCCGAAATGCTGCAGGATTACGTTTGTAGTTGGCATAGTTATTCTTCAGGTAGACCACAAAGGCATAATCCGATGCCGTTAAAACAAAATCATATGATGGACGGTATTGCTGCATAAAATCTTCAGCTTCATAATCGCCTATCTGTAAAACCCGCTTTACATATTCGGGTTTAAATCTATAATCGACAATAGCTTCCCGGTAATCTCTTTCCAATATTTTCTGCAGATGTCGCGCATTTTTGCCTTGACGGCTAAGCAGATTATAGATGGCGTCTATACCTAGGCCTGCACCACCCAAACCAAGATTAAGCAGATCTTTTGCCTTTCCCTTGTCCAATGCATACTTGTATTCTTTTAAAGTTTTTTCATGAAGCTCCCTTGGGGTGTATTTACTGCCAACAATGGCAACTTCACGAAGTGGAATGCCTAATGGTTTCAACTGGAAATAAATGGCCTTTTGAGTGTTTATGACAACCGTGTCTAAAGCATATCCCTGTAAAACGGCGAACAGGGTATCACCTGGTTTAGCCTTAATGGAAAATTCTCCTTTAGGGGTATTGTAAATGCCCTCGTCATTGGCAGAATTATAGATGTAAACTTTTGCCAACCGATGTTTGGAATCCTTGTCTATCACAAAGCCCTGCACCGACGTTTGTTGGGCAAAAGCTTTAAATGTTAAACAATAAAAAAGGAGCACCAGGCTATAAAACTTCATTAATACAAAAATACAAGATAGTGATAGCGCTTAAATAATTATTAACATTATTTAACGTAAGATGAGGTTCTGCCCGATTTTAATTCCGGTATCACTAAGATTGTTTAGTGATTTTAAAGTGTCGATGCTCACATTAAACCTTTTAGAAATGCCATAGAGCGTATCTCCTTGCTTAACGGTATAAGAGCCTGGTTTAAATATGGGTGGATTATTGTTCTGCACATTTGTATCTGCTATTATGGGCGCAGAAATCCTTAAGGTATCAGGCGTTTTCATTACTTGCTTTGAAGGCCGAGTCTCCACAGGTGCAAATTTCTTTTTCTCATTAGGGATGTTAGCATTGATTTCAGAAAAGACCTTATCCTCTCTTTTGATTTTGTCCTTTTCCGACTCTGGTAGATCGTACTGGTAAAGCTGGTATCTGTCTATCACGCTGATCAGCATATCCGGATATTTAGGATTAGTAGCATAACCAGCTTGCTTTAAGCCCAAAGCCCAATTTTTATAATCATTTTTATCCAGCTGAAATAAAGCACTGTAACGCTTTCTTTTTAAAAACTCCGAGTGGTCTTTATAAGATTCCCGCGCATCGTTATATACTCTAAAACAGTCGTCAACTTTGTCGTCTTCTTTATAATAGCCTTTCCCTTTCCAGTCAGATGTGCATTTAATGCCAAAATGGTTGTTCGCGTATTTAGCCAGGCTGCTGTTGCCGCTACCGGATTCTATAATACCCTGGGCCAGGGTAATACTTGCCGGGATGCCGTTCTTGTTCATTTCCTCTATGGCAACAGTTTTAAAAGACTCAATGTAGTTGAGGGTAGTATATGATTTAGCTTCGGGATTGGCCTTATTGGCTGCTTTTTCTATTTGTCTGTTGTTGCGGCTATATTTTCTGGATTTACAGGCACTAAAAGATACAACGACGAGTAATGCTAATAATATTTTGTTGTTCATTATAATTTAAGTTTTTGTCCGGGTTTAATGGCATGGCTCTTTAAACCGTTCTTTTTCATGATTACTGCAGGGGTTGTACGACGCGCTTTTGCAATGTTGTGCAGGTTGTCGCCACGTTTAACGGTATATGTTCTTGATGTAGACTTACGTTTACCAGATCTGGCCACTTTCACGGTAACGGGTTCTACATAGTCGTCTGGTCGCTCGTCATATTGTTCCAGATCATTCTTTTTAATGATGCCAATAATTTGCGAAGCCCAGATTCTACTTCTGGCATATCCGCCCCGTTGAATACCTCTTGCCCAGTTTTTATAATCGTACTGATCGTATTTGTCAAATAGTCCACTAAAGGAGCCTCTGCTTTTCAGAAATTCCAAAAAGTGGTCGTAGGATTCATTTACAGTAGGGTAGTCCCGGTATGAGGAGCGGATCTCAGTATTGCTGTTGGTGCCCTTAATTCCGAAATGGTTGTTCAGGTAGCGCGCTATTTTGCTG
The DNA here is from genome assembly GCA_029202485.1 of Candidatus Pedobacter colombiensis. Lineage (NCBI taxonomy): Bacteria > Pseudomonadati > Bacteroidota > Sphingobacteriia > Sphingobacteriales > Sphingobacteriaceae > Pedobacter > Candidatus Pedobacter colombiensis. The sequence continues at coordinate 5,191,695 of CP119313.1, forward strand.
GTTCCGGCAGCCGATTCATGAATGGCAACAGCCAGAATAATACTGGCTGGAATTTTATGTTGACGCATTAATTCTTGCGCATGCTCCGCATAAGTATGAATGTAATCTTCGATGGTTTGCGCGTTTGCGCTAAAAGTAAAGCAGGTTAGGAATAGCCAGAAGTACAGTGCCTTTTTAATCATACTTTATTTTTTTCTAATGACAAACAAACCATCCCTAACCGGGAGGATCAATTTTTCTACACGCTTGTCTGCCAAAATCTTATCGTTAAATGTCGTAATATTTTTAGTGTCCTTGTCCTGGTTACTGTTCAATACTTTTCCACTCCACAGTACATTATCCACAATGATCAATCCTCCGGGCCTTACCCTGTCAAAAATCAAGTCGTAGTAAGTGCCATTGTTCTTTTTGTCTGCATCAATAAAAACCAGATCGAAAGTTTCGTTCAGTGCATTGATGGTTTCATTGGCATCACCAAGAATGTATTTTATTTTATCGTTGTAATCCGATTGGGCAAAATTACTGCGTACCATTTCTTCCAGTTCTTCATTGATATCAAGTGTATAAATGAAGCCGTTATCGGTTAACCCTTCGGCCAGACATAGCGTAGCATAGCCGGTAAAAGTGCCAATCTCAAGGATCCTATTGGGGCTAACCATTTTGCTCAGCATACTCAATACGCGGCCTTGATAATGCCCGGAAAGCATTCTGGGCATTAGTACTTTAAGGTTCGTTTCCCGGTCTATCCTTTGCAGTAATTTACTTTCAGGTTCACAATAGTTGAGCAGCAGTTGCTGCATGTCTTCATTAATTAAGCTCATAAACGTTGTTTTTCCATAAAATATTGCAAAATTATGGTTGCTGATATGGTGTCTACTCTTTCTTTGTCCCTTCGATCCTGCTTTTTTAACCCGCTTTGCATGATCGTTTGATGCGCAAGTTTAGAGGTAAATCGCTCATCAATCCAGTGCTGAGGAATATCCGGAAAGGTCTTTTTTAATGTTTTGGCAAATCCCTTTACATGCTGTGCCGAATCGGAAGGGGAACCATCCATTTGTTTTGGATCTCCCAGGACAAAGGCCTCCACCTGTTCTGTGAGCATGTATTTTTTTAAATATTCGATAATATCTTTAGGGTGTATGGTGTCTAGCCCAGTTGCAATAATTTGCAGGGGGTCTGTAACGGCTATTCCGATACGTTTGGTTCCGTAATCAAAAGCAATAATTCTGGGCATATGGGCAAAGATAAGTAAAACAACTTTAAGGGGCTGTTGTGGTCAAGTCTCAAAAAATTGTTATTTTGCACCAAATGCAATTTAAAGAGATCGTCGGTCAGGAAAATATAAAGCAGCAACTGATACAAACAGTTGCAGAGAACAGGATTAGTCATGCCCAATTGTTTCTGTCGAGCGACGGCAGTGGGGCCTTGGCTTTGGCCATTGCCTATGCCCAATACATCAATTGTTTAGATAGACAGGCAAATGATAGCTGCGGTGTATGTTCATCATGTCGTAAATACGAAAGATACATTCATCCCGATTTGCATTTCTCTTATCCATTCTTCGCCTCAAAAGATGTAAAAACAGCTGTTGATGTGTTGGAAGAGTGGAGAAGTATGCTGCTTGCAGATGCCTATTTTGATATGGATATCTGGCGGTCTAAACTGAGTGCAGAAAATAAACAGGCAAACATTAACATTGCCGAGTGTCATGATATCATTAAAAAATTAAGCTATAAAGCTTTTGAGGCCGAAACAAAGGTGCTGATTATGTGGTTGCCCGAGTATCTGGATAAAGAGGGGAACTCCCTCCTTAAAATTATTGAAGAACCACCTCAAAATACCTTGTTTATCCTGGTTGCCAATAACCAGGAACAAATCCTTTCTACTCTTTTATCGCGGACACAAATTGTCAAGATACCAAAGCTTTCTCACGAAACGATAGAAAGTTATCTGATGGAAAGACATGCCTTATCGGAAAATCAGGCTACAGAATACAGTTTTCTGGCAGACGGGAATTTAATTGAAGCAAAGTCGTTGGTAGCCAATACGCACAATGAAAATGCAGATAAGTTTGCGGAGTGGTTGCGCATGGGGTATGGAAATCGCGTACTCGATTTAACCGTTTTTGTAGAACAGGTTGCTAGTTGGGGAAGAGAAAACCAAAAGAACTTTTTAAAATATGGAATCAGCTTTTTACGCGAGTGCAGTTTGTTGCTTAGCGGAGCTGATGATTTGGTGAAATTGCCTGTCAGGGCACTGGAAACCGCTAAAAAATTATCAACACACGTATTAAATCTGAACATGGCGGATGCCATTATCTCGGAGCTGGAAAAGGCGCATTATCACATTGAACGAAATGCGAATCCTAAAATTCTGTTTTTAGATGTATCTTTACAATTGGTAAAAATAATTAAGTTTAAAACGCTCCCGAAAGGGACTCAATATATATACAATTAGTTATGGGATGTGGAAGTTGTTCTACAGGTGGCGGTTGCGCCCCCGCAGGCTGCAAAAGTAATGGCTCATGTCTTACTGGCGGATGCGGAAAAATGGAAGTTTACGATTGGCTGTCGAATTTGGACATGCCCTCAAATTATAAGCCTTTTCAGGTCATAGAAGTTAAATTTAAAGGTGCAAGGAAAGAATTCTTTGTAAATACTGATAACATTTACCTTGAAATTGGCGAGCTTGTAGCGGTTGAAGGACCAACGGGTGGCTACGATATTGGTCACGTATCTCTCACCGGAGAATTGGTAAGAATTCAAATGAAGCGCAGAAAAACTGCGGTAGATCAAGTAACGCGAAAAATTTACAGAAAGGCCACAGAGGCTGATGTAGAGAAGTGGAAAGTTGCGAAGGCAATGGAATGGGAAACCATGCATAAGGCGCGTACACTGGCTTTGGATTTGCGATTGTCTATGAAAATTAGCGATGTCGATTACCAGGGTGATAAGACAAAAGCAACTTTCTTTTACACTGCAGAAGGTAGGGTAGATTTTAGAGAGTTGATTAAAAAGATGGCCGAAACTTTCCGGATCAGAATAGAAATGCGCCAGATTGGGATGCGTCAGGAAGCTGGTAGATTGGGTGGAATTGGATCATGTGGAAGGGAATTGTGCTGCTCTACCTGGTTAACGAACTTTAAAACGGTGTCTACTGCTGCGGCAAGGTATCAGAATTTATCCTTAAATACGTTAAAACTTGCCGGACAGTGTGGTAAGCTGAAATGCTGCTTAAATTACGAGCTGGATACTTATTTGGATGCGCTTAAGGATATTCCTGACCGTGTGGATAGCTTACTGACCGAAATTGGGGTCGCCAGACATCAAAAGACAGATATATTTAAGAAGTTAATGTGGTTTAGTTATCCGAATACGGAAGACTGGATCCCTTTAAAAGTTGACCGTGTGAAAGAAATCATGGCGATGAACAAAAGGGGACAGAAGCCTAATAACCTTAAAGAAGAGGCTGTTGAGTTGATTCCTACATCTGTAATTGATAAAACCCCGGATTATGAAAATGTGGTTGGACAAGATAGTTTAACACGTTTGGATGATAAACCGAGAAATAAAGGCAATAGAAATAACCGGAACAACAATCAGAACCGGAATAAAAACAATGCAGAGCGTCCGGATAGACAAGACAGGGGGGCGAAACAGTCACAGCAGGTAAAAAATAAGCCTGATGGAGGCAAGAAAGAGCATGCTCCGGGACAAGGTCAAGGCAAAGGGCAGCAACCCAAAGCTAAAGCCGCTGTTGCGCAGGAAGGACAATCTAATGTTGTGTCGTCTATTGAGGGACAGCCTGTTGTTAAAAGAAATAATCGAAATAGGAATAATAACCGCAGAAAAAAGCCAACGGATAAGCCTAAAAATGAATAATCGTAAAGTTTTACTTTTGTTTTCGATCGTTTTTACATTGTTGTTTAGCGGTTGTGATACCAATAATATTGTCGATAGTAATCAGGCCATGCCCTCACGTAACTGGAGTTATGCCGATAAGGTGAAGGTAATGGTTGATATTACAGATAGCAGTAAGCCCTATAATATTTACTTTAAATTAAGGCATACCGCTGATTACAGATATTCGAATATTTTTGTCCTGCTCAATGTGAAAAATGGACAAAAAAAGCGCAGCAGACGTTATGAATTTAAGCTGGCGCAACCTGATGGCCAATGGAATGGATCTGGATCCGGAAACTTATATACTTATGCTTTTCCGCTGCTAACCCAGTTTAAATTCCCGGCTCCAGGAAAATACGAATTAGAATTGGAACAGAATATGCGCGACAATCCCCTTAAGGAAATAAGTGATGTTGGCATAAAGGTCTCGCTCGTGAATTAATTAAAGCAGCGGTAATAGCTGCTCTAATGCCATTCCACGTGATCCTTTTAATAGGATAAGGTTATTGTTTATTGGATGCTCCTTTAAGAAGGTCGCAGCCTCATCAGGTGTTTCGAAGAAGTGTCCTTTGTGGGACTGTTTGGCATCGTAAAAATGATGGCCTATAAAGATTAACGTGTTTGTCTTTAGTTTTTCTGCCTGCTCAATGATAATTTTGTGCTGTTCCGGAGATTCTTGTCCTAGTTCAAACATATCGCCGATAATGACGGCTTTATTGTCGCTACTTAAAAGTTCAATATTTTTCAGTGCAGCAGCCATACTGCTTGGATTGGCATTGTAAAAATCGCAGATAACCGTATTCGTTGCCGTTTTTGTGATTTGAGAGCGGTTATTGTTTGGCTGGTATCCCGATAATCCTGCATTAATCTGATCCGGACTGACTTCAAAGAACTGTGCAATACATATTGCCGCAAGTATATTTTCAAAGTTATAAGCACCGGTTAAATGTATTTCTGTTTGGAACGACTCGGATTTACTTGTCCAGGAAAGTTCAATAAAAGGATCAGATTTGATTAACTTTCCGGATATAGCATTGTTAGCTTCTGTGCCATAATAGATCACCTTGTTTAACATTGCCTTTCCGCTCATTTCTAATAAATAAGGGTTATTTCTGTTAATGAAAGCAATACCCTCATGGTTTTTTAGATAAGCAAATAACTCTGCTTTTCCTTTTTTTACGCCTTCAAAGCCTCCAAATCCATCCAAATGGGCCATGCCAATATTGGTGATGAGGCCGTGGGTCGGTTGCGCTATATCGCATAAAAATTCTATTTCCTTTTGATGGTTGGCGCCCATCTCTATTACCGCGATCTCGGTTTGAGGAGTAAGAGAGAGGATGGACAGTGGAACACCAATATGATTGTTCAGGTTTCCTTTGGTGGCAAAGGTGGTATATTTCTGAGCAAGCACGGCTCTGATCAACTCTTTGGTTGTGGTTTTGCCATTGCTTCCTGTTAAGCCGATAACAGGGATAGTAAGCTGGTTGCGATGGTGTTTGGCTAAATCCTGCAGTGCGGTTAAAACATTAGGTACCAATATGCAGCGATCATCTGTTTGGTAGTTTTCATCATCAATAATGGCATAAGCCGCACCTTGACTTATGGCTTGTGCTGCAAATGTATTCGCATCAAATTTATCGCCTTTAAGTGCAAAAAACAGACAGCCATCTGTAATACTCCTGGTATCTGTACATACAATTGGATGCTGAAGAAAGTGTTGATACAAGGAGTTTATCGTGGCCATATGTTAATATTGATGAATGAAGGTGTAAAATTACACTATGAAATAGAAACAAAAAATATTCTTTAGTACTTTAGGAATATTAATTCCTCACTATGAAATACTTTCTGGTTCCGTTTCTGTTTTTATTGTTGGGGTTGAATGCGGTAAATGCTCAGGTAAAATCGCCCGATGAGTTTTTGGGTTACGCCTTAGGAAGTAGGTTTACTCCACATGAAAAAGTACTGGATTATTTTAAATATCTAGGCAAAATGGGCCGGAACGTAAAGATTGTAAGTTATGGAAAGAGCTATGAGGGGAAAGAGCTACTTGTTGGCATTGTGTCTGCAAAAGAAAACATGGATAAGCTGGAGCAGATCAGAACCAATAACCTGATTTTAAGTAAAGGACAAAAAATAGTGGCTAAGACGGTTAAGCAACCTGCTATATTGTGGTTAAGCTATAACGTACATGGCAATGAGGCTAGTCCTACGGAAACGGCGATAAAAATGATGTACGTGCTTGCAGAGGCGAAAGCATCAAGTATTCAGGAATGGTTGAAGAGTACAGTAGTCATTATTGATCCATGTTTAAACCCGGATGGCAGGGAGCGATATTTAAGTTATTTTAATAGTGTTGCAGGTACAAAGCCCAATCCTAACCCAATGGCAAGGGAACATTTGGAGCCCTGGCCTGGAGGGCGGTTAAATCATTATTATTTTGACTTAAACCGGGACTGGGCCTGGCAGTCGCAAATTGAAACACAGCAACGATTGGTTTTATATCATGGCTGGATGCCTGAAGTGCACGTTGATTTCCATGAGCAAAACTACAACGAACCCTATTATTTTGCTCCTGCAGCAGAACCTATCCATCAGGACATAACAGCCTGGCAAAAAGAGTTTCAGATCATGGTAGGGAAAAACAATGCCAAAAATTTTGATGAGAAAGGCTGGAAATATTTTACAAAGGAGCAGTTTGATCTGTTATACCCTTCTTATGGGGATACTTATCCTTTATATAATGGGGCAGTTGGGATGACTTATGAGCAAGGAGGAATAGGCGCCGGACTCTCGGTGGTTACGATTGATGGAGATACGCTAACCTTAAAAGACCGGATTGATCATCATTTTACTGCTGGGATGGCTACATTGGAAACAGTGTCGAAAAATGCGGATCGGTTGGTGGATGAGTTTAGGAAGTATTTTGAAAAAGCGATTGTTAACCCACCCGGCGCTTTTAGAAGTTATGTGGTAAAAGGGCAGAATTTGGGCAAACTAAAGCGTTTGGCTGCACTATTAAAGAAAAACAATGTTGACTTTGCTTTTGGGGGAAATGCTGCTGCAGAAGGTTATAGTTATGAAACAAGAAAAATAGAGCAGTTTAAGGTGGAGCGGAATGATTTGATTGTAAACCTGGACCAGCCAGGGGCGATATTGGCGAATGTCCTTTTTGAACCTCAAACATCGGTAAATGACTCGAATACTTACGATATTACAGCCTGGGCTTTGCCATACGCTTATGGTCTGACTGCGTACGCAGCTAAAGAACTCATAAAAGGAAAATATCAATTTATTGAAGAACCAAGTCGCACTTTGGCGAATGGACAAAAACCTTATGCCTGGCTTTTACCCTGGAATTCTGTTGATGATGCCAAGGTATTGATTGCATTGCAGAAGGCGGGAATAAAGGTTCGTATGGCTGAAGAAGGCTTTGCTGTTGGAGGAGTTAGCTATCCCATTGGGTCATTATTGGTTTACAGAGCTGAAAATGAAAAGACTGTCAAGGAATTATCAACCAAAATATCAGAGATACAGAAGACATTAAAGAGCTACTTTTATGCGGTTAATGGAGGTTCAGTAGACAAGGGGAAAGACTTTGGTTCGTCAGTTTATCCGGTTTTGCCTATCCCAAAAGTGGCAGTCGTTGCCAGTTCTGAGGCTTCTGCTCAAAGCCTTGGTGAGGTGTGGCATTTTTTTGAACAAGAGCTAGGCTATTCTACAACTATGATCAATTTGGATGATGTAAGCAATTTGGATATTAATAAGGTGAATACTTTAATCTTTCCGGACGGGACCTATGGTGATAATATCAACCAAAAAGTACAGGATTGGGTTAAGACGGGCGGAAAACTGATTTTGATGGAAGATGCGATATTGAGAGTTGCAGGGAAGAAACCATTTGATATTCAAAAGAAAGAATACTTTAAGGACGAAATCTATGTTGATGGGGCATCAAAATACCAGAATAGAAAACAGATTAACTTATCCAATGCTATTCCGGGGGCTATTTTTAAAGTTGAGCTTGATCGTAGCCATCCAATTTCGGCAGGACTGGGCAATTGTTACTATACTTTAAAGACTGACGACAGGTTATATGAGTTTCTTAACCGGGGTTGGAATACAGGGGTTTTAAAGTCAGGCAGCTATGTTGCCGGTATTGCCGGCGAAGGAGTCCTTAAAAAACTCGGTAACGGGATGCTTTTTGGTGTGCAACCTGAGGGTAAAGGGGTGATCATATACCTTGGTTCGAGTGTACTTTTCCGTTCTTTTTGGGAAAATGGAAAGCTCATGTTTGTAAATTCTGTCTTTTTAGTGAATTAGTATTTGCTTGCACATAAACATACTAAGTCAAAGGGTTACTAAATTTTGTTATTTGGGACGAACATCTCTGTTTGCAAAATTAAATATTTTGAAACTGTTTTTATTTATTATAAAATTCTTTGTCGAAACTTTTTTAGTGATGTTATTGTTATTGTGTTGTGTCACTAAAGTGTCATAAATATGTCTGGCTTTTTTGGGCCATCATAATCATCTATTAACCTAAAATTTTAATTTCTTATGAAAAAACTATTACAAAGTTTGTTCATTTTGATGTTTGTTGCAGGAGCTGCAATGGCACAAGATAGAACAATTACTGGTACGGTTACAGCAAAGGATGACGGGCTGCCGCTTCCGGGCGTATCAGTAAAAGTTGTTGGGACTTCGATTGGTACATCAACAGATGCGAATGGTAAGTATGCACTTAAAATTGCATCTGGGCCAGCTTCAATTGTATTTTCTTCGATTGGTTACCTACAGCAAGTTGTCTCGGTCGGCTCTTCAAATGTAGTAAATGTGGTTTTGGCAACAGACTCAAAACAACTTGGAGAGGTTGTGGTTACGGCTTTAGGTATTAAAAGGGAAACAAAAGCCCTTGGTTATGCTGCTCAAAGTGTTAAAGGTGAAGATTTGACTAAAACCGACCAAGGAGATGTTTTAAAGTCTCTCTCTGGTAAGATTGCTGGTGTACAAATTACATCTTCATCGGGTACACCCGGGGCTTCTAGCTATATTCAGTTAAGGGGGGCCAATTCATTGACAGGAAATAATCAGCCTTTATTTGTGATTGACGGGAGTCCGATTGACAACTCTCAGAATTATTCCGGAGACCCTTCAGATGAGAAGAACAATTTATTGCAAGGAGCTTCTAATTCCAACAGGGGAGCGGATATTGATCCGAGTGATATTGAAAGTATTACGGTGTTAAAAGGTCCAGCTGCTGCGGCTATTTACGGTATTGAGGCTGCAAATGGCGCAATTGTTATTACTACAAAAAGAGGTAAAGCCGGTAAAATGCAGGTTGACTTTAATACCGGGGTTTCTTTTGATAAGGTAAATAGGTTCCCTAAACTTCAAAATCAATGGGTTAAAGGTACTGGTGGAGTCATTACCCCTTTTTCTTCAACTAACCGTTATTCCTGGGGGCCAAATGCGAAAGATGTATCCTGGAATGGAATACCTAATGAGTACGATATTCATGGTGATGTTGTTTTGAACACAGATCCAACTGCTAAGATCCCTTTTGTTCCTTATGATAATCTCCATAGCTTTTTCAGGACTGGGTCTACTTTTACTAATTCAGTTGGTGTGAGCGGGGGTAATGATGTTGCAACTTATAGAGCTTCAATCGGCAATATGTACTCGAACTCTATTGTCCCATTGCAGAATTTTCAAAGGACGTCTATAACCTTTGCAGGCGATCTGAAAATATCTGAAAAGCTAAAGTTAGCTACCAGCATGACCTATATAACTAGTGATGGTAATATGCCTCAGCAAGGTAGTAACCTGTCAGGTATTATGCTCGGGTTAACCAGGACGCCTATCTCATTTGATAACTCGAATGGGGCGACTAGAGCTGATGATCCAAAAGCTTTTTTGTTTAGTAATGGTTTGCAGCGGTCTTATCGGAATGGAATTTATGATAACCCTTACTGGACAATTAATAAAAACCCGTATAAAACTTTGTTGAATAGATTGATTGGGAATCTGCAGTTAGATTATACTATTGGGAATGGATTTAGTGCTATGTATAGAGCTGGTTTAGATACTTATAATGACAATCGTCACCAGTACTATGAGATTCAATCCGGGGCTTTTACTGGTGGTCGGGTATTTGATGATCGGTATACCTATAGAAGTATCAACTCTGATTTGATTTTAAGTTATACAAAAGTAATTAATGATAAATGGCGGTTTGATGGAAAAGTAGGGGGTAACCTATACAATAGGAAGCTGGATGAATTGTATACACAGGGAGACGGATTGGTTTCACCTGGATTTGATAACATCTATAATGCGAGTACGCTTAAGTCGGCAAATTTTATCACACCTTATCGAAAAGGTGGGGTTTATTATGACCTTAATTTGTCTTACAACAATATGTTGTATCTGGAAACGACAGGTAGAAATGACTGGACGTCTACGTTACCAAAAGGAAGTAATTCCTTCTTTTATCCTTCAGCAAATTTTAGTTTTGTATTTTCTGAACTAGGAGAGATCAAAGAGGGAATTCTAAGTTTGGGTAAAATAAGGGCGTCGATAGCACAGGTTGGTAAAGATCCAGGACCTTTTAAGTTGAATTCTTATTATGTGCCAACTACATTTCCTGATGGCTATACGAGTGGTATTTCTTTCCCTTCAAATGGTTTTGGTTCGTTTGGCTTAGACAATATATTAGGAAATCCCAATTTAAAACCTGAAAAGACCGTAGCCTATGAGTTGGGGGTACAGCTGCAGTTTTTTAACAATCGCTTGGGCTTGGATGTAACAGGCTATTATAGCAAAGGTACTGATCTGATTGTGCAGGCTCCAGTATCAGGGGCATCAGGCTACCAATATGTAACTTTAAATTCAGGGTCTATCAGAAACAGAGGTTTGGAGATTCAGGTTACGGGGACTCCGGTTAAAAATACAGATTTTGAATGGGATAGCTTTCTTAATTTTAGTATGAATAGAAGCAAGGTGTTGTCACTTGCACCTGGTGTAGAGCAAATTACTCTTAATGGTTTTACGGGGACTGTTATTGCTCAATTGCCAAATATGCCAGCAGGTATAATTTATGGTTATGGATATACAAGAGATAATGGTGGAAATATCGTCATCGATGATCGTGATAATGTGGGTTATCCTTTAACAAACACGAATATTCAGAAGGAAATAGGTAATCCTAATCCTAAATTTTTGATGGGTTTTGGTAATACGTTTACTTATAAAGGCTTGTCTTTGTATGCATTGATTGACTGGAAATTTAAAGGAGATCTTTGGAATGGTACCAGAGGATCATTGGCGGCAATTGGCACATCGGATTTGACTAATAATAGGAATACGTTGAAGCAATTTCCTGGTGTGTTGGGTCACCTGAATGACAACGGTGATTTGGTACATTTTGATAGTAATGGTAATGAAGTTGCCGGGGCCGGATCGGCAAATTCACTCAGTGTTCCTTTGGATCAAAATTGGTATTTAGGAGACGGCGGTGGTTTTGGAAACTTAAATGAAGCTTTTGTTGAGGATGCATCTTTTGTGAAATTAAGAGAAGTTTCATTGTCCTACAATTTCAGTAAGTTGTTTAATAAAGGAGACAAAAATCCATTTGTTAAAGGATTAACTGCGGGGCTTTTCGCCAGAAACATAATCATTTGGACTCCATACCATGGAATAGACCCAGAGACAAGTTTAACGGGGGCAACAAGCTCTCAGGGGATGGATTATTTTAATAATCCCGGGACTTCCAGTTATGGTTTGAACCTGAAATTTAAGTTTTAATCTATCTTAAACTGTTGAATATGAAATTTTTAAATCTAAATAAAGCAGCAAGAACTGGCTTAATCTTGCTTATCGGGACGATGGGCTTGGTTACTTCTTGCAAAAAGGGATATTTTTATGATGGGATTAATGATGATCCTTCACAATTAAAGAATCCGGTACCTTCTAGTCTTTTGCCTGGTATTATACAATCTACAGGGTATTTGTGTGGTGGAGATGCTTCGAGGTTTGTGTCTATTTTTATGCAGCAAACCACCGGTGATGCAAATCAGTCTGTATCGGCTGGCCGTTATGCGGTTTCTCCTGATGATGTAGATAATATGTGGACCGCAGGTTTGTATGGAGGTGGTATTATGAATAATGCTAATTCAATGATTAATATAGCGAATACTTTAAATCAAGGTCATTATGGAGCTATTGCAAAAATATTGATGGCGCATAATCTAGGTTTGGCTGCTGACCTATGGGGTGATGTACCTTACAGTAATGCTTTCATGGGGCTTGCTAATTTACAACCCGCATATGATCCTCAACAACAGGTTTATGTTGCTATTGATAAATTGCTTACCGATGCGATTACTAGTCTTGGAGCCTCGGACGGTAGTAAATTTCAGCCAGGATCAGAGGATCTAATGTTTAAAGGGGATTTGACTAAATGGTTAAGGTTTGCACATTCTTTAAGGGCGAAGTTTTTTCTCCATTTGGCAAAAAGGGATAGATCGTATTATGATAAAGCACTGCTGGAGGTTTCTACAGGGTTTTTACCTGGAGAAAGCGCATCAGTATTGTTTGCCGGTACAAGTTTGCCAACGCAAAATCCATGGTTTCAGTTTAATGATCAGCGTGGTGATATTATTTTTACCGGATATATTTTTGATTTAATGGACACTGCTTCAGATCCGCGTTTGGATGTATATAGCGATGGTGATGAAGGTCTCGGTACTTTGTATGGAAGTGAAGATTCTCCGGTTGTATTGATGAGCTATGATGAATTAAGGTTTATTGAAGCAGAATGTCAATTTCAGAAAACAGCACAAAATAAGGCAGCTGCGGCTTTGGCTTATAATGCTGCGGTTAGCGCAAACCTATTAAGAACAATCGGTGATGCAACTTACGCCGCTACAGTTGCAAAAACAGCGGGTAATATTGCGCTTGCCGATATTATGACACAGAAGTATGTGGCACTGTTTTTAAGTCCTGAGGTTTGGACTGATTGGAGAAGAACTGGTATTCCTGCTTTGGTTGCTCCCGCCGGGAGTGCTTTAGGAGGCGCATTACCAAGATCTCTTCTTTATCCTTCTGGTGAACAAAGAAATAATTCTAATTCTCCAAAAAATACAAGCATGTTGAAACGCGTATGGTGGGACGTGCCATAATTTAACTAATTTAAGTAAATCGAAAACAAGAGTATAGATTTATGGCAATTCCCGGTTGCATGATGTGACCGGGAATTTTTAATTAACTCTGTCTTTTTAGTGAATTGGTATTACCTGCGTTTAAGGATGCAAAATCTAGGGGTCTAATACATCACGTAGCTGCATAGACTGTATAACTTTATATTGATGATTCCTGTATTTCAATAAAAAAAACTCGCTTAAAAACTTTTACTGATTATTCTTGTTAATACGGTAAATGTCGCTGAATTGCTTTGGATGTGTCTGGTTCTTAGTGGTCTATGCGGTGTATTGATTGTTGTTAACTAATCTATTTTTTATGAAAAAACTATTACAAGGTTTGTTCATTTTGATGTTTATTGCGGGAGCTGCGATGGCACAAGATAGAACAATTACCGGTACAGTTACAGGAAAGGATGACGGGCTACCAATCCCGGGAATTTCTGTAAAAATCATAGGTACCACAATAGGTACCTCAACAGATGCAAATGGTAAATATGCTGTTAAACTTGCATCACAATCAGCTTCACTTGAATTTTCTTCTATTGGTTATTTAAAGCAAGTTATTGCTGTTGGTTCATCCAACGTGATAAATGTGGTATTGGTAACAGATGCAAAAGAACTGGGAGAGGTTGTTGTTACTGCTAATGCTATTGTGCGGGAAAAAAGAACCATAGGTTATTCTGCACCAACAGTTAAGAGTGATGAGTTGACTCAGGGTGGCAGTCCGAGCGCACTCAGCTCATTAGCAGGTAAAGTTGCTGGTGTGAACATCAGTTCTACTTCTGGTAGTCCCGGCAGTTCTGCCAGAGTTGTACTTCGTGGGGGATCTTCTATTTCTGGATCTAACCAGGCGTTGATAGTTGTTGATGGGATGCCTATTGACAATTCAAGTGTTATTGGTGGGTTAGCTGCAGCAGGTGGCGGGGCATCTCCACTGAGCAGTGTTGATTTTGGTAACAGAGGGAATGACCTTAATCCAGATGATATTGAGTCTGTGACTGTTTTGAAAGGTCCAGCTGCTGCTGCACTTTATGGCTCCCGTGCATCGAATGGAGCTTTGGTTATTACTACCAAATCGGGGACACAAAATGCCTCTAAGACGTCAATTACATTCAATTCTAATAACACGTTTTCTTCGGTTTTAAAGTTGCCGGAACTTCAACAGGAATATGGACAAGGAGATGGGGGAGTGTCTATTCTTAAAGAAAATGGAAGTTGGGGGCCAGCATTAACAGGCATTGTCCAGCCTTGGGGACAACAAATTGACGGTGTTCGTCAAATGAAACCTTTTTCTGCTGTTCCTAATAATATTCGCAATTTCTTTGAGACAGGCTATGCAGCAGATAATAACTTAAGCTTTTCTGGCGGCGGAGAAAAAACATCATTCTATTTAGGTCTTAGTTCCTTGAACTCTGATGGTATTTTTCCTGGCAACTATGATTATTATAATAAATATGGGGTAAGATTTAATGGTAAGACTGAGTTTAGCAATAAATTCTCAGCGGGTGTGTCGTTTAACTATAACAGGATAGATGCGAATGAAGTTGCTGGTGGTCAGGGAGGGTCTTCTGTTTATAATAATGTTCTCCAAACGCCAATAGATATTGATTTTCGATCTCTTAAGGATCTGAATAATAAATATAACGGTTATGGGATTACGACTGATGATGGGGTGTTTCACCCTAATAATTATGGTTATTATGGGGCTTATACCACGAATCCGTATTGGATCTTGCAAAACTATTCTAACTTAGATAATGTTAGCCGTGTCACAGGAAATTTCAATCTTGGCTATAAACCTTATAGCTGGTTAAATGTACAAGAAAGAGTTGGTATTGATACTTATAATGACAGACGCCGGATTTTAGCGCCTAAGTATAATTATTCTCCTATAGATACAACCCCTGCATACGCCGGTACCACCCCAAGAACCAATGTCGGTTCCTATGAAATTGATGAGTACAACGTGATGGAGCTGGCTCATGATTTAATGATTACTGCAACCTATAAATTTAACGATGATTTTTCAGGGTCTTTAATGATCGGGAATAACATACGTCAGAGATCTACGACCAGTATGAACTCAGCTACAAATGGCACAGGAGGTTTGGTAGTTCCTGGTTGGTATAATCTTTCCAACAGTAATGGACCGGTTAATATAGCCCTAGATAATCTAAGTAAAAGAAGATTGGTAGGTTTGTATGCGGATTTAAATTTAGCCTATAAAACCTATCTGTTCTTAGAAGCAACCGCCAGGAACGACTGGTCGTCTACATTGCCTGTTCAAAATAATTCATTCTTTTATCCAAGTGTAAGTGGATCATTTGTGTTTTCGGAGTTGCTAAAAGCTTCTTCTACTGCTGATTGGTTGACTTATGGTAAATTGAGATCTAGCTGGGCTCAAGTAGGTAGTGATACAGATCCGTATCAATTATTGTCTACTTTTTCTAAGGCAACGGTGAACGGAAGTTTTGGAAGCACGGTTTTTCCATTTGGAAGCGTAGCTGCATTAATGGCAAGCTCTGGAATTGGCAATCTAAATCTTATGCCGGAAAAAACTTCCTCTTTTGAGGTAGGTACAGAATTAGGTTTTCTGGATAGCAGAATTTCTGCAGATTTCAGTTATTATAGAAACAGTTCAAAAAATCAAATACTAAATATACCGATTCCGAACTCCACGGGTTTTGGTACAAGCCTTGTAAATGCAGGAGAGATACGAAATAATGGGGTTGAGTTGAGTTTAAGGGGAACTGTTGTTAAATCTACAAATATAACCTGGGAGCTTTACGGAACCTACACCAAAAACAACAGTATGGTAGTTTCTCTGCTGCCTGGTGTTAATCAAGTTAGCCTTGGTGGTTTTGGCGGGATGACTGTTACTGCTGCTAAAGGTTATGCTTATGGGCAATTCTATGCAGTTACCAATCAAACAGATGCAGAAGGAAGAACAATTATCAGTCCAACTACTGGTCGGCCAATTAATACAACCACGGCACAATATCTTGGATCATACAATCCAAAATATCAAGCTTCTTTTGGAACGAATTTCAAATTTAAGCAAATTAATTTCGGTGTTCTTTTTGATGTTAAACAAGGGGGTAAATTTTCTTCAAGAACAAAGAGCATAACCGATTTTGCTGGTACTGCAGCCGAGACAGGGGGCGTTAGATTTGGTGCAATTTTCCCGAACTCTGTTTATCTGGATGCAAATGGGAACAGTGTTGTAAATACAACCTATACCTATAATAAAGAGGACTATTTTGGAAACACGATTCCTGGTGTAAATATTATTGATGCATCTTATGTTAAGGTACGTTCGGCCACACTTTCTTATCAATTTAGTAAGGATCAGTTACGGGGTACACCGTTTGGCGTGCTAGTTATTGGGTTGTATGGTAATAACTTGTTCCTGTGGGCTGCAAAAGAAAATAAATATGCTGATCCAGAGGTAAACTCTGCAGGATCAACAAATCTTCAAGGATTTGATTTTACTGCCCAGCCAGCTGTTCGTAATTATGGTATCAACCTAAAAGTTTCATTTTAATAACAACCTTATTATGCAAAGTAAATATATATTTAATCCAAGGAAGTTGTTACTTCTGGTTCTTATTGGCGCTGTTGGATTTACGGGCTGTAAGAAATTTTTAGACATCAACCAAAACCCTAATAACCCTGATACTGCAGATCCTACGTTGCTTTTACCTACGGTAGAGGCTGCTGTGAGTCAGATTGTTGGAAATGGTTATCAGGTGTTTGGTGGAATATGGAGTCAATACTGGACTCAAAGTCCAACGGCATCTCAATATAGAACGATTGATCAGTACAATTTGGCGAATACGGCCTTTGATCGTAATTGGCTTACACTTTATCGTAGTGCATTGATCAATGCCCAGATTATCATTAACAACAATACAGTTGCTGGGGTGGAGTATACCAAAGGGATTGCGTATATTTTAAAAGCCTATGCTACTCAGTTAACAACTGATGGATTTGGTGACATTCCATTGGGTCAGGCTTTACAAGGAGCTACTTTTATTAGTCCACAATATCAAAGTCAGCAATCTGTATATGACAGTATATTTGTGTTTATAGATAAAGGTGTTGGATTGCTTAAGACCCCAACAGCTACTAACCCAGGCGCACAAGACATGATATTTCAGGGAGGGCTTGCACAATGGATCGCCTTTGCTAATACCCTAAAACTTAGAGCTTATTTAAGAATTGCTTACATAGATCCTGCAAAAGCTCAAGCGGGTATTCAGGCTTTGTATGCAACAAATCCTACTTTTGTTACTGCGGATGCGACAATAAAGTATACTACTATTGGAGGAAATGAGAATCCATTGTATAATGAGATGGTTGCTTTGAACAGGGTTCAGAATCTTGTGGCTAGTAAAACTGTTGTCAGTGCTTTTATTCGTAACGCGGATGTCCGGAGATTCAAGTTTTACGATTTGTTGAAGGATTCTACTGAAATTACTTCAATTCCTCAAGGAAATTATCTAAACTCACCCATTAAGCTGGTTTCTCCTCCCTCGGCTTTGGTTGGAGGTAATTCAACAAACACTTCATCTGCCACTGCTCCCGTTAAATTAATCTCCGCTACTGAAAGCTTATTTTTACAGGCAGAGGCTGTTGCAAGAGGTTGGGCTCCTAATGGAGGGGATTTAGAAACGCTTATAAAGAATGGTGTAAATGCTAGCTTTGTGGCAACAGGTTTGGCTATTGCAGATGGCACTAATTACTACGCGGCTGCTCCGGATGGTCATACTGCTTTTGTTGCAGCTACAACTGTAGAGGCTAAAGTTCAAGTTATTATTACCCAGAAATACTATGCGATGTGTGGCTTTCAAGGCTTTGAGGCCTGGAGCGAGTGGAGAAGAACAGGTTATCCTACGTTCTTCGTAAAGTCTATTGCATCTCTTCTTGGTGGTTTAAAAGCTCCGCTTCGCTTTTTATATCCAAATACAGAGTTGACTACGAATGCTAATTATCCAGGTACACAACCGCTTTCGGTTAATGTGTGGTGGGGAAAAAATTTACAATTCACTCAATAATTATATTAGTGAGCATCCTGAAACTAAGTTGATGGATTTATATGAAGTCCCGGTTGTCTAAGCAGCCGGGATTTTTTTATTTTGTGTGATCTCTGGATTTTATACTATGGCTCGAGGAGATTTTTCCATTTTTTGAAAAATAGTAAGTTGACAAAATCTGGTTTTAGTGAATTGGCTTTAATTATGTAAAATCTAGGGCTTTACTAGTTTTTTTAAAATAAACTACAAAGTGTTGAACAAATTGACAACAAGTGTTAAATAATGTTAAAATTTTATTACAATAGTTGTTTTTGGATTTTTACAGAACTAAATTTTGTTTGTTTTTCTTGTGAAGAATAATGTTTTGTGAAAAGAACTCTCTTCAAAAAATATTGGCAACAGAATATGTCATTTAAATGTCATAAGTGGGTGGCTTGTTCTTGTAAAGCTATGCCAGCATATCGTATTTGATATATTTGGCTATTATTAACTAACCTAAATTTTAATTTCTTATGAGAAAACTTTTACAAAGTTTGTTCATTTTGATGTTCGTTGCGGGAGCTGCGATGGCACAAGATAGAACAGTTACTGGTACGGTTACAGGAAAGGACGACGGACTACCAATCCCGGGAGTTTCTGTAAAAATTGTTGGTACTGCGAATGGTACGTCAACAGATGCAAATGGTAAATACGCTCTTAAGGTTGCAGCAGGGCAAGCTTCAATTGAATTTTCTTCTCTTGGCTATTTGCCTGTAATTATTCCTGTTGCGTCATCCAATGTAGTAAATGTTGTTTTAGGAACCGATACCAGGCAACTGGGTGAAGTTGTTGTTACTGCAATGGGTATTACAAGAACCGCAAAATCACTGGGATATTCGGTTACTACAGTCAAGGGTGATGATTTAACCAAAGCAAGAGAAACGAATGTGATTAATTCACTTGCGGGTAAAGTTGCAGGTGTTAGGGTTACTTCTCAATCTGGTACTGTAGGAGGTTCTGCGAAGATCATCATTCGAGGAGCATCTTCCTTTAACTCTGGAAGTACATCGAATCAGCCAATTTTTGTGATTGATGGTTTGCCGGTTGACAATGGCGCTCCTCAAGTAAACACAATTCCAACTAGTTCTGTGCCACAAGGTAGTGCTGGTTCTGATTATGGTAACAGGGCTGGAGATTTAAACTCTGATGATATTGAGTCGGTTACAGTGCTTAAAGGGGCTGCTGCTACTGCTTTATATGGTGCAAGAGCAAAAAATGGTGCCATTGTTATTACTACAAAAAAGGGGAAAAAGGGTCAGGGTTCGGTTACATTTAACTCTTCGACTCGCTTTGATGATATTTTGAAACTTCCTGATTTTCAGAATGAGTATGCTCAAGGTAATCAAGGTGTTTATAACGCAAACAATGCGCTAAACAGTCCAAACGTTAATGGTTGGGGACCTAAAATAAGTGAGGTTCAAGATATGCAATTCACCAATTATTTAAACCAGAGAGTTACACTTCAGGCGTATCCTGATAATGTTAAGGATTTTTACAATACAGGAAAAACTTATATTAATTCAGTTGCTTTTGAGGGAGGGGGAGAATCGGGCGATTATCGCTTTGGTTTTACAAACACAACCCAAAATGGAATTATTCCGAACGAACAGCTAAGAAAGAATGTGTTGAGTCTTAATGCAGGAAGAACGGTTCTACCTGGACTAGATATTCGTACTAATGTGAATTATACGCGTACTGCAGCGGATGGACGTCCAGTTCAAAGTTCTAATAATCCGAGTGTTTTACAATCTGTAGTTTATGGTTTGCCTAGGACGCTAGATATTGGGGTGTTAAAAAATAATTATGTTGATCCAATTACTGGTCAACAGATTACATTAACGGCTGCAAGAAATGGAAATAATCCTTATTGGATCGTAAATAACAATAACTTTTCAAATGTTGTTGACCGTGTTTATGGTAATGGTATTGTGACATATAAACCTTTAAGCTGGCTTAGTATTTCTGATAATCTTGGTACTGACTTTTACAATGAGTATAGAAAGGGTGTTACAAGACAAGGAACTATCGGCTCTTTAACTGGAGATTTTTATGCGGCTAATATTTATAACAGAATCATAAACAATGATTTCATCATTACAGCAGATCATAAATTGACAGAGGATCTAAGTTTGAAAGTAATAGCGGGTTATAATGTTTTTGAAAGCTTTTATCGTAGAGATTTGACAGATGCTCAACAATTGACTATTGATGGCTTGTATAACTATGCAAATGCAGCTAGTGTAGTTACAACGAATACAAGTAATAAAAAACGTATTCAGGGTGTTTATGGAGATGTTGGCTTGTCTTATAAAGATTATTTATTCTTAAACGTAACAGGAAGAAATGACTGGTCATCTACTTTGCCGGTAAGCAACAGATCTTATTTTTATCCTTCCGTGAGTTCTAGCTTTGTGTTTAGCGAGGTTGTACCAAAAAGTGATTGGTTTAATTATGGTAAATTGAGAGCAAGTTATGCGAACGTTGGTAGTGATACAGATCCATACCAAGGCGCATATACTTATGCACCAATTGCTGCTGCTTTTGCGCAGTATGGTTATGGTTCCACATTCCCTTTTAATGGCGTCTTGGCTTTCAGTAGTCCAGCTACAATTCCTAACTTGACTTTAAAACCGCAAAATCAGGCTTCATTTGAGGTTGGTACAGAATTAAGGTTTTTAAATAACCGTGTTAATCTAGATTTTACCTATTATAACTCAAAAACTAGCGATCAAATTGTAAGTCTACCGCTTCCTCAGTCAACAGGGTTTTCTGCAGCGCTTAGAAATGCGGGCTCAGTAAAGAATACAGGAGTAGAGGTAACTTTGGGATTGGTTCCTTTAAAAACAACTGATTTTACCTGGAATTTGGATATTAACTTTTCAAAGAACAATCAAAAGATCGAATTGCCAAAAGAACTTGCTTCATACCCACTGGCGAGTGGTTGGAGTGGATTGTCTATTAAAGCTGAATCAGGTAAATCGTTTGGTATTTACGGAACAGCTTGGTCGAGAGATGCTTCTGGCAACCTGATTATTGATCCGGCTACAGGCTTAAGACAAGTTAAAAGTGAACAACGATTGGGTAATATGACCCCTGATTGGTTAGGTGGCATAAGTAATACATTCTCTTATAAAGGAGCTTCTCTTAGCTTCTTAGTAGATATGAGAAAAGGAGGAGTTATTTTCTCAAACACAGCATCTAGTTTGAGAGTGAATGGATTGGCTAAAGAAACACTCTTGAATAGAGGAAATATCTTTATTGATAAAGGAGTTAACCCGAATGGAGCTGTAAATACAACGCCAGTAACTAGTATGCAAGAATATTGGGCTCAGTATGGTACAACTAATACAGAAGCAAATATTTTTGACGCGTCATACGTAAAGTTAAGAGAAGTTAGGTTGTCGTATCAATTGCCATCGAGGTTTCTACAAAGAAATGTGAAATTCTTTAAATCTGCAGAGATTGGTATTGAGGGACGTAATTTATGGATAATCCATGATAACGTTCCTCATATTGACCCTGAGGCTAACTTTTTTGGTTCAGATAGCGTTGCTGAAGGAGTTGAATTTAACTCTGTGCCGTCTACCAGAACAATTGGGTTTAATTTAAGGGTTAAAATTTAATTCAAAAAAAAATGAGAAAATTTATATATACGTTTAGTGTTATAGCAACATTGTTAACACTATCATCATGCAAAAAGTATTTGGATATTAATAAGAATCCAAATGCGGCAACAACTGTAGATCCTAAATTGTTATTTTCTTACGCCTCTGTTGCTTATATCAATTTAAGATCAAGTGGAGATATGTATATTCCTATGGCTTTGGCTGGGCAGTCAGTTAGTGCCGGTGGAAATAATCCAACAGGATGGTCGGGTGGAGATCCAAGTCCTGATATTTACACTTTTTCTTCTAACTTTTTTAACAACAGCTGGGTATCTCTTTATGTTAGGGGAGGCGCAAATTTACAACAAGCGATTAGACTTTCGGAAACTGCGAGTCCAGTAAATAATAATGCAGCTGCTCAGTGTAAGGTTTTGTTGGCGATGATGGTTTATGATATCACGACTACTTTTGGAGATGTTCCTTACACGGAAGCATGGAATTCTGACATACTTTATCCGCATTTTGATCCTCAGAAAACTGTTTTGGAAGGGACACTAACGTTACTTGATAAGGCGTTGGCTCAATTTGATGAGTCAAGTCCATTGAAAATTGGCGCTAATGCCGATGGATACGATCTTTTTTATAAAGGAGATATTCCTAAATGGAAAAAATTAGCCAAATCATTGAAATTGAGGACGTTGTTGACTATGGTTGATGCTGATGAAACAAAAAAAGCGGCTATTGCAGCTTTAATTAACGATGGTACGAGTTTTGTTGGTTCTGCTGCTGATAACTGCCTAATTCCATATCAGGATGTGGCAGGGAAAAGAAATCCGAAATATGCCATTAGCTTGCAATATAATGGCGGCTTAAATTTCTTTTTTGCGACTAAACCTGTTACGGATATCATGGATCCAGCTACAGGTGGGCCGGCGATAAGTGATCCTAGGCTTCCTAAGTTCTTCGATAAGCCTGCGGGACAAACGAAATACATTGGAGTAGTTCCTGGAGCTGATGCATTTGATGCAATTAATCCAAGAATTGCTGCTTCGTTGCAGTCAGCTGCAGCTCCAGAGGTGATGTATACCTACCAAGAGCAACTATTTAACGAAGCTGAAATATACGCTAGGGGACTTGGTGTACCTGTGGATTTAACGACTGCTACGGCTCGTTTTCGCAATGGGGTTGAAGCTTCATGTCTCTATTTTGGGGTTCCTGCAGCTGCTGCCAAAAGTTATGCAGATCAATTTAATACTGTGTTTGCTAATCAGGCTGTAGCCATCCAAACTATTCATGCTCAACAGTGGGTTGATAAAATGGATAGAGGGTTAGATGCCTTTACACAATGGAGAAGGTCTGGTCCAGAAGGTAGTGAAGTACCGGTGTTGACACTCCCTATTGGCGCACCAGCGGGGCCAATCTTTAGAAGGTTTGAATACCCGATCACTAATGAGCTTTCCAGAAATCCGAATGCTCCGGCAACAATTAAGTATAATGTAAAAATGTGGTTTGATTTATAACAGAAACATGAAAAAGATATTAATATTAATGACGATAATGACCGCTTTTTTGTTGCAATCCTGTGACAAAAAAGGTCCGGGGGATAATTACGATTTTAGCAATAGTTTGCCTCCATATGTAGCATTAACTGCCACCACCCCTATAACTGTTAAGAAGGGAACTGTGGCTAATGTTTCTTTTCTTGTTAAGACTGCCATCCAACAAGCGGTAACCATTACTTATAAAGTGGAGGGTGCAGTTAATTTACCTAGCCAAACGGTGGTTTTGCCGAGGGGAGTTTTAACAACTACGATCGCGGTGCCAACTGTTGCAGCGGTAATTACTCCTCCTGCTACCTCAACGACAGCAACCTTAACACTTTTATCAGCTGTCAAAGCAGATGGTACAGTTTTAACAATAGGGTCTAAAAATAATCCGGCCGACCAAAAGGTTTTAATTACCATTAACTAATAGGCCTAATCACTCGATAAGGGTGCTCGATTTAATAAAGAAGCCGGAAGATTTATCTTCCGGCTTCTTTATTAAATCCCTTTATATATGTCGGTCTTAGCCCTTTATTTTACTAGTTAATAATAGCTTACTTCAGGGGGCTGAAATTAAATACTTTTACTTAAGATTGAGTTAGCGCCACGTTTTGTTGGTTGATGATCAAGTTAATTGATCTTCCAACAACCATCGCTCTGTTGTCATCAATATGACCTACAGGGAAGTTAAAACATATCGGATAATCATATTCCTTCACAATATCCCATATCACTTGTTCCGGGCTGGCTCCAAAAGGAATAGATTCCGTTGCAATTTCATTAAAAGCACCGATGATAAGACCCTTTAACCTGGAGAGCTTACCAGTCCGTTTTAGCATACGCATCATTCTGTCGATAGAATATTCATGCTCACCAACATCTTCCAGAAACAGGATTTTGTCGGTGTAGTCTATCTCAGAAGCGGATCCCTCTATCATCACCATTAGGGTTAAGTTGCCCCCAACTAAGATACCTTCAGCAGTTCCCGATCTTCCGGGAAATATGCTTGTATATTCGTATTTAATGTTCTCGCCAAACAAAGCCCTTCTTAAAGACTCTAATGATTCAGGCGTTGCTGTATCAAATGTATAAGGCATCTGTCCGTGGATGCTTTGAATGTTTAACCGGGCAAATAAATCCGAAAGTAATATCGTGATGTCACTAAATCCTATGACCCATTTGGGATTGGTTTTAAATTTATCATAGTTAAGCTCATCAATAATCCGGATGGTACCGTAGCCGCCTCTTCCGGCAATGATGGCCCTGATTTCCGGATCGTCGAGAAATGTTTGTAAATCTGCAGCTCTTAAGGTGTCATCCCCTGCAAATTGGTTGTGATCAGCGGTAACGGTTTTACCTATTACAACTTGCAAGCCCCAGCTTTCAAGAATGGTTATGGCAGGGGCAATACTCCCTGGTAATTTCTTTGCCGGACAAACTATTGCAATTTTGTCGCCTTTTTTTAAATATGCTGGCTGTTTAATCATAGGTAAAACACTTATCTTTGACAAAATAATAAAAATAGTTTTGGATAACAGTAAAATAAAAAGATATACCGTTACAGCGGCATTGCCCTATACAAACGGACCGGTACACATAGGACATTTGGCAGGCGTTTATTTACCTGCAGATACTTATGTAAGATACCTGCGCTCTAATAAAAGAGATGTTAAATTTATTTGTGGATCTGATGAAAATGGTGTTCCCATTACGCTAAAGGCGAAAAAGGAAGGCGTGACACCTCAGGTTATTGTTGATAAATACCACAAAATTATAGGTGATTCATTTAAGGAATTTGGCGTTTCTTTTGATATTTATCACAGAACATCATCCTTGATGCACCACCAAACGGCTTCTGATTTTTTTGAAACCTTATACAAGAAAGGGGTTTTTACAGAAGAAATTACCGAGCAGTATTATGATGAAAAGGCACAAACGTTTTTAGCCGATCGTTATATTACCGGAACTTGTCCGAAGTGCGGGAATGAGAATGCTTATGGCGATCAATGTGAGAACTGTGGCAGCACATTAAACGCAACAGATCTAATCAATCCGAAGTCGACCTTATCCGGAGAACCTCCTGTAAGAAAAGAAACCAAGAACTGGTTTTTGCCACTGGATAAATACGAAGATCAGCTTAGAACATATATTGAGAGTCATAAAGAGTGGAAACCAAATGTTTCCGGACAGTGCCAATCGTGGTTAAATGCGGGTTTACAACCTCGTGCCATGACCCGCGATCTGGATTGGGGTGTTAAAGTCCCTGTCAAGGATGCAGAAGGTAAAGTGCTTTATGTTTGGTTTGATGCACCTATAGGCTATATTTCGGCTACTAAAGAGCTTTTTGAATATGCTCGTTTAGACATTTGGAACCCTGTAGCTGAAGAGTATTACATCAACCCACATGGCGTTGAGAAAGGTAATTGGGAAGAATACTGGAAAGATGAAGGAACCAAATTGGTTCATTTTATTGGGAAAGACAATATCGTTTTCCACTGCATAATTTTCCCGGCAATGTTAATGGCTCATGGCGATTATATTTTGGCGGATAATGTTCCGGCTAATGAGTTCCTGAACCTTGAAGGACAGAAGATCTCAACCTCCAAAAATTGGGCTGTTTGGTTAAATGAGTACCTTGAGGAGTTTAAAGATAAGCAGGATGTATTGCGTTATGTTTTAACGGCAACAGCACCTGAGACGAAGGATAACGACTTTACCTGGAAAGATTTCCAGGCGAGAAATAACAATGAGCTGGTTGCAGTATTGGGTAATTTTATCAATAGGGTAGTTGTGCTAACGCATAAATATTTTGCTGGAAAGGTGCCAATGTGTATGGATATTACTCCTGAAGACAAGCAAGTGATAGATGAATTGGCTGCTGCTCCGGCAAAGATTAGTGCTTCCATAGAGAGCTACCGTTTCAGGGAGGCGCTAGGCGAGGTGATGAATGTTGCCCGCTTGGGGAATAAATATCTTGCAGATACTGAGCCATGGAAGGTGATTAAAACCGATGAAGATAGGGTACGTACGATCTTGTTTATCAGTTTACAGATAGCTGCTAATCTGGAGATCTTAATAGAGCCCTTTTTACCATTTACGGCTGATAAGCTGATGAAGATGCTGAATTATGGCGGGCATACCTGGGCAGCTGCGGGTAAGATCAATTTATTGCACAGGGGGCATCAATTGAATGAGCCGGCATTGTTGTTCGAAAAAATCGAAGATGAAGAGGTGCAAGCACAAATAGACAAGCTTAACAAAAGTAAAGAGGATAATAATGCGGCTTCGGCAATTGCTGCGCCACCCAAAGAGAATATTCAGTTTGAGGACTTTACTTCGGTTGATATCCGTGTAGCCACGATTGTTGCAGCCGAAAAGGTTGAAAAGACTAAGAAGCTGTTAAAATTAACGCTGGACACCGGAATAGATCAACGTACAGTAGTATCGGGAATTGCGGAGTATTATAAGCCTGAAGATGTTATTGGACAGCAGGTGAGCCTTGTGGTAAATCTTGCACCACGTGAGATCAAAGGGATTGTGTCGCAGGGTATGATTTTAATGTCTGAGGATGCAGATGGAAAGCTTGCTTTTGTGGCGCCAACTGCTAAACATCATAATGGTAGTGTGATCAGATAATTTTAGAAGGAGGGGTAGCTCCTTTCCTTAGGTATTTTTTGCTTGCGATCACCTAGAATGTCTCAGTCTGTCCAATAGCCAATTTATCGGACAGACTGAGACATTTCTTTTATTCATTTTACAAAAGGCTACGTAAATTAGATTTTTTATAAAAAAAGCGCTCAATTTTTCTCCAATAAGTATTGTTTTTTAGTATATTTAATTACTAAGATGTTGGCGGTGATAGTTTTGAAACAATTTAAACTTAATCATATGAACAAAGAACATGTAGTTAATCCAAATTTTGGCGCTAAAAAAACATTGTCAAGAGAACAAATGAAAAAAGTTATGGGGGGGGGGTATCTCCCATGTTTAAGCCAATGTACAATAGATGATGATTGCACTTTACTTTTTGGGGGAGCCCTTAATAAATGCCAGTTAGCTCCTCCGGGTGAATGTTACAATACAGACGGTACACCTCAGATAGTGGGGTATTGTGTAGGCTAATATCGAGGCGCCTATCAAGGCGCTTTCGGTTTTGCTTTGTAATTAAAAGATAAATTAACTGGATGGTAGAGCAGTAAGCTTGTTTTATCCTCTCAATAAGTTCGATGTGGAATATCTTTTTATTACTTTATATCTCTAAAATGTAGTTCTCCATTAATTTTCAATGATCTAAAATGATCCGTGATAATACGATTTTTTTAATCTCTCATTATGGTCCTATTCACTCAACTTGATGATGAAAATTCTGTGCTGTACTCATTGCACTTATTAAGAAGTTAAATGTGCGTGCTAGTTCAGATACTATAAACTCCTTACATGACCCACTATCCATCAAAATAAAGGGCAATTTATTGTTAATCTGGGTATTTACAACACTGAGTATACTGACTTTCACAGGTTTGGTGGCGATCCTATTACTGAAGAAAGTTCTTTACTGCAAAGGTTTATACGTAATATTACTAAAATGTTGAATAGTAATTGAAACCTTTGATTATTTGTGAAGATAAATCAAGGCTGGGCTAAAAGGCAAAGACTTCTATTATTTAGCTGATTATTTTTTATATCTTTGCGCAAAATTAATTACCTATTGATGACTATAAGTGTTATGTCGGCATCTTTAGGTTAAGATTGGGTCCCGTAGTTCAACGGATAGAATAGAAGTTTCCTAAACTTTAGATATGAGTTCGATTCTCGTCGGGACCACTTAGTGATATTGAAAAAAACCTGTAAATCAAATGTTTACAGGTTTTTTTAATATTAGGTACAACATAGGTACAACTTTCATTGTAAAATGCTGGATCAAGCAAAAAAGTTGGGGAGGGATTAATTTTGTTTAGATTTGCATTAAACAGCAATTATATTGGATTCTACCCTGCTTTCATTAATACTACCAGAAGGTCTTAGCGACTATTTTGAATTCGACCGAGCTGCTACAATTGACGGTTCAACCTATATTTATTTGATAGAAAAGAACATTCATCCACAAGAGTTTTCTGGAGATCATCTTTTATCTAAAGGATTCTACGATGAGGCTTCCGTTCGAGACTTTCCTTTGCGTGGCAAACCTTGTTTTTTAAACCTTAAGCGTCGGAAATGGCTCAACACCCGAACAAGTAAGATCGTTTCCCGGGATTGGCAATTAGTTGCCGAAGGCACAAAGATGACTCAAGAGTTTGCCTTTTTTTTTGAAAGACTATTTGGATTCCACCCCAATAAGCTGTAAAAGTCTTGGCCATTTCTTTGGTGTTGACGGAAAGCGTCTGGAAGAGCAATATGCCCGCCATTTAAGTGATTTTAGCAGCTGGGATCAGGCGGAACACTCTGAGAATTGGCTGCTTTTTGCTAATAATATGGGGGAATATTTATCAATTGATGAAACTAGCCTTTCACAAGGAGAGCTCTATACAATACTGACTAATAAAGGGGCAAAAGGGAAGAAAGGTGCTTTGGTAGCAATTGTAAAGGGTACTGAAAGCGAGTCGATCATAAAGGTTCTTCACAGAATGAAGGAGCAGGTAAGGAAACAAGTAAAAGAAGTAACCCTTGATCTGGCTCCGACAATGACCAGAATAGTAAAAAGGAGTTTTCCAAAAGCAAAGCTTGTTTCAGATAGGTTCCATGTACAGCAATTGGCTAATGAAGGTGTCCAGGAAATCAGGATTAAACATAGATGGGATGCTATAGAACAGGAAAACAAAGAAATGGATCTAGCCAGAGAAGTAAAGAAGCCTTGGATTCCCGAACTTCTGGAAAATGGAGATACGATAAAACAGTTACTGGCTAGAAGTAGGTATTTGTTATTTAAAAAAGAAGTAAACTGGACTCCTTCACAAAATCACAGGGCAGAACTGTTATTTAAGCTATACCCAGATTTGCAGCAAGCGTATAAAGTCTCCCAGGAACTGTCTTCAATACTCAGCCATTCAAAAACTAAAATGATTGCCTTTAAAAAGTTAGCCTTATGGTATAACAAGATAGAAAAAATGGGTTATAAATCCTTCAATACCATATCAAGAACCGTTCAGAACAATTATGAAACAATATTAAACTACTTTGATAACAGATCCACTAATGCCTCCGCAGAATCTTTTAATGCGAAGATTAAAGCTTTTAGAACGCAATTTAGAGGGGTAAGAAATGTCAAATTTTTCCTATTCAGGTTATCAAAAATATATGCCTAATCCCTCCCCAACTTTTTTGCTTGATCCAAAATGCTGCGTAGGCTACAGCTTGTCTAAAGTAACAGTTGTATTTTCTGTATAAGGGACTAATGAGGCTTTATAAGTTTGTGTCCTTTTTAATACGAGTCTTGAACCTGATATGTTGAACGTAAAATCTTTATGGTCAAAAACTATCTCTTCATTAAATGTCAATTGATTACCAGTAACGGTATAGTAGAATGTCTCACCCTTTGTCGACGTACCTCCCCGGTTAATAATAAAAGATCCATCACTTTTAAATTCAAATGTTGGACGCGGCAGGATATCTTTGGCTTTATCTATATCTACGCCGCCATTTTCGAGGCTGGTTATTACATAACTTTTAACAGACCACTTTCCTACAATAGTTGGAGAGGCTTCTTTGTTGTCCTTCTTGCACGAAAATAGGCAGAGGGATAATGCTAAGAAAAGAAGATAGATGTGTTTTGTTGTGTTCTTTTGTGCTAATTGGTTCATTTTTCTTTAATATTTAAGAGTTGAAAATTTAAATTAAAAACCTCTATAGAGGTAGTGTTGAGACCCAATCAATCATAATTGAGCCTTAGAGATAGAAGGTTTTGATTATGCTAGAAGGTAAATTCCTCCCCCAATGAATGCGATTGCAATTATCCAGAGTAAACATCCCGTTGGCCCATCATGTGCTTTTCTAGCAAAAACGGGACCTTGTTGACCTCTGTTATAGTTACCGGAAGTTAAAAAGATAACCTTCGTGCTATATTCGCTGACTCGGTGATTGATTTTATGCTAGCTCCAGAAAATAAGGAAGATGGTTCGATAGAGATAATATCAGAAGGCCTGAAATACACATTGCCTATGATTGATGCACTTAATCGTAATTCATTTTTATTAACTAACACTTTAGCAAATGGCCATGTGGCTCGGCCAAATCCAATGTTTGCGCCACCGGTTTCTTCAAGATCATACATTACTATCTGTTTAGGATTTGATTTTACAATTTTATTTAAATATAATAAGCAAAAACTAGGATTCAAAAAAAAGTCCCTCACAACCTTAGATGACAGTTATTCTTCATCTAAGTAACAATACGGCATTATATCATTACTCAAAAGGGGGTAAAAAAGGGTAACTTAATTTGATCAAACCTGATTGAATATGACTTGTTTTGACGTCAATTTACCCACAAAAACCACTGTTTTTTCTATCGTCGGGACCACCGATTTGGCCAGCGTTTATACACAAGCGCTGGCTTTTTTGTGTCATGGAATGTTATTTTAATATATGTTGATTTGATAAATTAGGTGTCCTGTTTCTCTTCTGGACTAAATATCCAAACCGTATTGATGGAAGTTCAATGAATCTGTATGAAAAATATGATATTATAAATATTGAAATAAATATAGGTATAGGCTTGAAAAATGCCCAGTAAGCTTTAGGGCCCAAAAAATTAAACCAAGGAATAGCCAAATGTAATAGCGGCTGATGTATTAAATAAATGCTATAACTAACAATTCCTATTATTGCAAGAGATTTATTTATACGAGTTGTTGTGTTTATTTCTTTATGTAATAGCCATTCAAAAAATGCTATCCACGCAAACACAGATATAAAGGCACTTAATTCAACTGAGATATAAAAGCCGACTAATATAATTGCAATAAAACCGAATAAGGCAATTATCAGACTAGATTTTACAAACAATCTTTGGCCATTTATATATCGCTCAGCAAGAAAAGCTCCGGCACACCAGGTAAACCAATGATTAGAAATGAAGCCAGGTGCCACTAATTTTGAATGAGGTGCCATAAAATGGACTGCCAAATAGGAAACGGGCACTAACAGGAAAATAATGATTATTGTTTTTTTTATACCCAACCATTTTCTTATGAATAAAAATATTGGGTATACGAGGTAAAGCTGCATTTCAAGTGCTAGACTCCAGAAAGATGGGTTAATGGAAAAGTAATACTTATCGAATAAGTTATGGATAAAAAAAAGATGAGCAAATAAATCTTTATAGCCTTCATTGCTATATGAATAATCTTTAATGCCTAATCCTGTTGCGAAAATATCAAAAGTACGATTAGATACGGGGGATATATTCTCCAAAATCGCTTACTGTAAAATGCTGCTATGTTCAAGCTGCGATTACGAGACAGAAAGCCTAAATGAATGAGAAAGCCACTAATAATCAAAAATAATTGAACGCCAACCCATCCATATGCTGTTGGCGATAAATTTAAGATCATATGCTTGGTATCTTTATGTTCCATTTCTTCAAAGCCGGGGAAAAGGGCCAATTCAGAATGGTATAAAACTACCATTACTATAGCAATACCTCTTAAGATATCTATTTTATCAATGTGTTTTCTAGTTTCGATTGAGGCTATGGTTTAGGCGATTAATTTATGAAAAAGTATTTAAAATAATCAATTCTTAGTAGAAGGTTTTCTTTTAAATTGGTTCGAACATAAGCTATCGGTTGGTATGTGTCTAGTCCTACTGTTGATTTACACCACCCTCCTGACTTGTCTCCTTGTAGAACTAAGAAAATAAATACCATTAATAATCAGCTTATTATGGTATGAAAAATTGTAATTTGTGGTACTCATGGGTATTTTATGCTTCGAATTAGAACTGTAAAAACAGCTTTAGGCGCAAAAACTGTTCAAGTCATGTATTATCTAAATCGCAAAAGAGTAATCTATGAGCTTGATGAAATTGGAGTTAATTATTTTGTAGAAATCGATAATGGCAATAAAATAATAAGCCCAATTTTTATTACTGAAGAGTAGATGATAAAGGCCGACTTTGAATCTTATTCATCAAAAGAAAAAGATGGTTGGATTGGTTACGGAACCTGGTCTGAAAACATCAAATTAATAGCGCATCGGCAGGTTTCAAATATATATATTAAAAGTAGTATTGTAAATATTCGACACTTACATCAACTTCAGAATTTATATAAATCGATTATCGGTATAGAACTCTCATAAAATTACTAATTCTACAAGATTTCCTAGGGGTAAATAAAAGGGAAACTTATTTGATCAAACCTGATCAATTATGACTTGTTTTGAGGTCAATTGACCCACAAAAAACACTGTTTTTTCTATCTCCGAGACCGCAATTTTTTCCCACCTTGAGAACAACATAAGAAAGTTATCCGAAAAATTTATAATGGATAAAGTGACTTAAAAGAAGCCTTTAGATGAAGATCTTTAGCAGTCTAATTGAACTGAAGTTGGACCATGTGTATTTTAAATTTGAACATACATGCATTACATGTCCAATATTTATAAAAATTTGAACATGTGTGGGTGATATGTTCAAATTTATGCTTTAATTTGTGTATATGTCCAGTTTGGATTGATAATATGAACACGTATATGGCATACGATAGAACTAAGCCCTTTAACGATCTTCCCTTGCTCCCCCCGACTAAAGATGTAGAGGATATAGAAATTTTAAAAAAGCTTGTAAAAACGTCACGGGCACTTGCTGCGGCAAACAGCACAGTAAAAAGATTACCAAATCCATATATGCTGATAAATACGATAGCTTTGCAGGAGGCGAAAGCATCAACAGCGATTGAGAATATTTTTACGACCGAAGACGAACTTTACAAGGCGGTTTCTGATTCACTGAAAGAGAATGATGCTAATATTGGTACTAAGGAGGTGCTAAGGTATAGAGAGGCATTATGGCAAGGATATGATTTGCTTCGCGACAAAGCGATGATAGACTTAGAGTGTATTACTGGGATTTTTAGAAAAATTAAAAATTCTACAGACGGTTTACGTGCTCCTCAATCATTAACAGTGATCAATCGCGGGCAAAGTGAATTTCGTGCAGGTGAGATAATTTATACTCCACCAAGAGGTGCTGGAGTTCTTGAGAAATTGATGGAAAATCTATTAGAGTACCTAAATGACGATCAAAAACATTCTTCTGACCCCTTGATTAAAATGTGCATAGCTCATTATCAATTTGAAGCCATACACCCATTTCGTGATGGAAATGGAAGAACTGGACGCATATTAAACCTGTTGTATTTGGTGCATAAGGGATTATTGGATCAGCCAGTTTTATACTTGTCGAAATACATCATTGCAAATAAGGACGAATATTATTATAATTTGGGTATTGTTACTCAGAGAGGATCTTGGAAACCATGGGTACTTTACATGCTGGAGGCTATAGAGAAGACGTCTCTATTAACAAGTCAATTAATCGTTAGTATTCTAGATCAAATGGAGGCTACCCTAGAGCATGCAAGGGGGCGGATAAAATGGTATAACAAAGAGGTTAATGAAGCAATTTTTAGTCAGCCTTACATTAAGCCTAAGTTTGTTGGTGATATCCTGGGAGTTACTTCAAGGACAACCCTGACTAAATATTTTGTTGAGCTTGTTGATGCAGGTATTCTGCAGCCTATAAAAGAAGGGAAAGAAGTTTTTTATATCAATGGAGATCTGATTTCTATTTTAGAGGGATAGTCAGAATTCAGAAAACAGTGGCTTCAGTTTAAGCTGGAGAAATATATGGATTATGAAACTGACCAATTTACAGAATAATAGACCCGATAATTAATCAATGAAAGATATAGAAAAATTATTAAAAAAAATTTCTTTGGAAGAACTTCGCTCATTTGTGGCTTTATACAGCCACAGAAACCCTGATTTTAAATCAGATCTGGAAATATACTTTTCTGATAAGGACGAAAAAAGCAATCCGGCAGAAAAATAAGGGGAACGTATCCGGAAGATCATTAAGAGATATGAACGCAAAGGATTTATAGATTATAATGATAGCTTTAATCTATCGGGCGATTTTAATGATCTTCTGGAATCCGGAACCATGCTACTGGAAAAGCAAAATTTTCTGGATGCATTTTCGCTGGCAGGGATTGCTTTAAAAGAAAAGCATACAGCTGATCAGCTATTGTGATGATTCTGCGGGTTGTATCGGAGGAGTGGTTCATAGTTGTATAGAATTAATGGCGGGCATCGCGGAGCATCCCGATGCGGGTATGCCGCTAAAACAGCAGTTATTTTCCTGGCTGCAAGCCGAACTTCAACAAAAGGTGTATTTTGATTATGGCGATTTTGGATACTCAATGGTTGAAGTTTTTGAATCGCTGGCAATAAAAACGGGAAAGACGGATGTGTTTTTAACGCATGTGGATAGAGAATTAGCGAAACCTGATGACCGCTATTCAGATTACAACAAAAATTTTTATACGATTCGAAAGATTGAGTTTTTGAGGGCTATTAACCTTACAGAGGATGCGGAAGCTTTGATAAAAGCTCACTTGGATGTTGTAGAACTGAGGCGGCTTATGGTAAACAGATCGATTGAGGCTCAGGATTACGAAGAGGCGAAGTCACTAATTAATGGCGGTATAGCGGTTGCCCGTGGGAAAGATCATCCGGGCACTTTGGCTACATGGCAGAAGGAACTGTTCGCATTGCTATATTGGAAGAGGATGTGGAGATCATACGTCACTATACCCGATATTTTGCCTTTGACAGAGGTTTCGAAAGGGAATACTATCAGGCCTGGAAAACCACTTATCTGGCAGATGAATGGAGAATTATACTGGAACAATGTATTCAGGAACAGATTGCGGCAGTGCTGGCAATTTACGATCGAAATAAGCAGCGGGGTTGGATAAGAAATGGACAAAGTATGTTGTCGCTGCAATCCACAGTCGCCCAAATTTATATTGAAGAAGGATATTTAGACAGGCTAATGGAGTTGGTGATGAAGGAAGAATCTTTGGAGCTGATTTTGTACTATCATGCTGAGCTAGTGAAGCATTATCCAGCGGAACTCTTATCATTGTATCTGCTAGCGATCCGACAGAGAGCCGAAAGTACTTCTGATCGCAGACAATATCAGGAATTGGTAAAAGACATGAAGCTGATCATAAAGGATATTCCTGAAGGAAAACAGCAATTGCTGGAGCTTGCGGGAGAACTAAAGCAAGTATATTGTCGGCGTCCGGCTATGGTGGAAGAACTGAATAAATCAACTTCTATGAAAAGCGTAATATAAAAAAGCCTTGATGGCAAATGATCGGATTCGATCTTTTCCAATCGCATGTGTATTGATCGTTTTTTTGTTTTATCTAGGGAAACACAGCAATAAACTGTAATTTTATGATCTCTGGGGCGCCTTACAGTAAATAAACTTATCGATATTTTATGAGAACAATTTTCAAACCCCCATTTCTTTTATTGACGGTTCTCGGCCTGACTGCTGCACCAGCATTTGCGCAATTAAATAAAGTGAAGCACGTTGTGGTGATTTACATGGAGAACCATAGCTTTGATAATTTATATGGGCAATTCCCCGGTGCAGAGGGGTTGGAGCAAGCCAAACCAGAGAATATCACCCAGATAAACGCAGAAAGTCAGCCTTATATCACGCTACCGCCAATTCCGCGCAGCAGTGCTTTCCCGACAAACCTGCCCAATACCTATTTCAATATTGACCAATATGTGGCTGCAGATCAGGTTACCCCGGATGTGACACATCGTTTTTACCAGGAGCAATTCCAGATCAATGGGGGCAAAATGAATCGATTTGTACAATATAACTTCACCAAAGGCTTTGCTATGGGGTATTATCGCACCAAAGATCTGCCACTATATGATCTTGCCAGAAAATATACAGTGTGTGATCATTTCTTTCATAGCGTCTTCGGTGGTTCATTCCTCAATCACCAGTGGTTGATTGCTGCTGCCTCGCCAATGTTCCCCAATGCGCCTGCTAATCTCGTAGCGCAGCTTGATGCCGATGGTAAATTGATGAAAGATGGAACAGTAACGCCGGATGGTTATGCGGTAAACACAATCAATTCGATTAATCTGCACCCGAAAAATGGGAATCCCGCATTCCTGCTACCAACACAGACCGGTCCCAATATCGGTGACAGGCTGTCGGATAAAGGTGTTTCCTGGGCTTGGTACTCAGGCGGATGGGACAATACTATCACAGGTAAACCAGCCCCTTCATTTACTTACCATCATCAGCCCCTTGCCTATTTCACTCGTTATGCTGAAGGAACACAGGACAGGAAGGAACATCTGAAGGATGAGACAGAATTCTTGGATGCTGCGAAAATCGGCACCCTGCCCGCGGTTTCATTTGTTAAGCCTATCGGGTTGGAGAATGAGCATCCCGGCGAATCAACAGTGACTAGCGGAGAGAGTCATGCTGTAAAACTGATCGAGGCGGTATTGAACGGCCCCAATGGTAAGGATGCAGTCATTATCCTGACCTATGACGAAAACGGCGGTTTCTGGGATCATGTTGCTCCACCAATAATCGACAAATGGGGACCTGGTACGCGTATACCAGCTTTGATCATCTCGCCTTTTGCAAAGAAAGGTTATGTGGATCATACGATTTATGAAACCGTAAGTATCCTGGCTTTTATTGAAAAAAGGTGGGGACTGGAGTCGCTTAATGACCGTGATAAAAATGCCGATCCCTTAAGCAATGCATTTGACTTCTAAGGTCATCTCCCTTGGTTTTTCGGTAATGGTAGTCGTTACCCTCCTTTCCCTGCGGCAGCCGGATACTCCGGCAGTCCAGGTTAAAGAAAAATTAATTCTTCAGGCAGACCATTTTTTGAGTGCCGTTCAACTGCTGCGAGCGACAAAAATGAATATTGCGCAAAGTCAATTATTGCAACGACGTTTTCGCGAGGTGCGGCTTGCCTATAAGCAGCTTGAGTGGGCCACAGAGTACTTTGATCCACTAACCGCCAGAAGAGTGAATGGCCCACCAGCGCCGGAAACTGAATTCAGTGGGCTTGTAATCCAGCCGGAGGGATTACAAGTCATTGAAGAGTACCTTTTTCCAAGGTTTGACCTGAATAAAAAGAAAGAACTGAATGGCTTCTTGGATCAGTTGGTAGTCAGTGCAACGGAATTTCGAGAATACTTTCGACGGGCAGACCTGCAGGACTGGCAGATCCTTGATGCGATAAAGCTGGAGATTTTTCGTATAGAGACACTCGGGCTCAATGATTTTGATGATCCGTTGTCCAAAAGATGTTTTGTCGAGTCTGCCGTAGCACTGCAAAGCTTGAAGGAAGTCACTTGTCACTATGGCAATGTGCCAGAATTTGATCCGGCCATCTTCTATTTGCAGCACCCAGTAACGTTTGATCGCTTTGACCGCGCTACTTTTATTACTCATTACGCCAACCCGCTGACTAGGTCGCTCAAAGTATTAAAGGACCGATTAAAATTGCCGGATGTTCGTTATAACCACTTGCTTAACCAAGACGTCGCAACGTTGTTCGATGCAAATGCTTTTAACCGCAATGCCTATACCGCTGAACCGGGAGATTCCGTGACTGCCGAAAAGATTGTTTTAGGGAAAAAATTGTTCTTCGACCCTATACTTTCCGGTAATCGCAAACGCAGCTGTGCTTCCTGTCATCAGCCCAACAAGGCTTTTACAGACGGGCTCGTTAAAAATCTGGATATTACTGGTAAGAAGATGATCAGGCGCAATACACCGACATTGATCAATGCTGCTTTACAACCAGCGCAATTTTATGACCTGCGGGCGGCTTCTTTGGAAGACCAGGCTAGTGATGTGGTGCGGAACCGTGATGAAATGCATGGTGATATGCAAACCGCAACTGGTAAGCTCTGGCTGGATACGAACTACCGCAAGCTGTTCAATCTTGCCTATCCGCAACAGAGACGCAAGGCTATTGATACCTTTGAAGTCGCGAATGCACTGGCAGGTTATGTGCGTAGTCTGACTGCGCTGAACAGTCGTTTTGATACCTATATGCAGGGTGATAAACGCGCTATGAGAAAGACCGAGTTAGCCGGCTTTAACCTGTTTATGGGCAAGGCGCGCTGCGGGACTTGTCATTACCTGCCGCTGTTCAATGGCGTGTTGCCACCACGCTATATGCGGATGGAAGCGGAAGTAATTGGAGTGCCGCAAAAAAGGAAGGGCAAACACATTGATCCTGACCTGGGCCTTTACAGCATCCAATCCGGAGATTTTAACCGATACGCCTTTAAAACTACTACGGTTCGTAACACCGCTCGAACTGCGCCATATATGCACAATGGGGTATTCCAAACGTTGGAAGAAGTGATCGATTTCTATGATAAAGGTGGTGGCAGGGGTGCGGGCATTGAAATAGCGAACCAGACCCTGGATGCGAAACCGCTACACCTGACTCAAAAAGATAAAACCGAATTAATCGATTTTATCAGGAGCTTGGATAGCAGATAAAACAAAAAGGTATTTATACCGCGTATCCGATTCTATTTTTACTGCTACCCAGGGTTATTTTTATGTCGTATTAATTTTTTAGTTAGGATTTTTAAAAAACTATATAACGTTCGTGTGTTTGGATGCAGTTTAAATGCATATGTTACTTGAGAGAGGGCTGCTTTAGGGTTGTTTTCTATATGATAGATTCTGTCAGATATTATACCTGCGTAAATGGCATAATTCATTCTTGCTTTTCTTTTTAACTCTTTGCGCTTGTCCGCAGGCAAGTAATTTTGAATAATATTAACTACAGTGGATATGTCTTTAATATTTTGGCCGGTTGCTAAAGAATTACTGGTAATGTTATTAGAGTGCACTCTATAATAAGCTAATTTTCCTGGTGAGTAGGCAACCGGATAATTTGCAGCAATCCTCGTCCACATTTCCCAATCTTCACCATAATGTACAGCGAAAAAACCCCCTAATTTTTCATATACTTCGCGTCTAACCACTATGCAAGGTGTTTGTAGTAGTTGTCCCTCAGCCAGTTTAAGTAGCCAGTTGTCAATGATGCCAGCCTCTTTTAAGATTTGCGGACTATCCCAAAGCCATTTGTCATTTTCATCAATATCAGAACAGCCTGTAAATGCGGCGCCAGCATCTGGATACATTTTGAATAACTGCCCAACTTCCTGGTAAAACCCTGGCCTGACTAAATCATCACCATGCAAGATCTGTACAAATTTTCCTTTTGACCTGTTGATACAGGTTTCGAAATTTCTTAGACTGCCAACATTGCGTGGTTGTTTATAAAAACCAATGCGCCCTTTACCGAGCCTATTTACCAAAGCCTCAACATCACCATCGGTGCTGAAATCGTCTATTACTTCAATCTGCATTTGTTTTGCATCTGGAGCCTGGGCTAAAACACTCTCAATTGTTTTGCGCAGATAATGAATGCAATTGTAAGAAGGGATCATAACCGACCATTGAGGTTGATTAGGGTCTGGGGGTAATGGAGCAATTTGGGGCGGTGATTTTGGAGTACGTTCAAGCATGATTATCAATATATCGGCCTGTAACAACATTTGTTACATCAATAGTTCTCTGTAGCGAAACTGTAATATTTCAGTAGTAGAGTACTTCTTATGTATAAAAGTAAAAGTTTATTTTATTTTTGTTCTAAATAGAGTCTAAAAACTTTTAAGTTAATCGTTACAATTAACAAATGTGGTAAACTATGATCAATTTAAAAGATGAGGCTTTGGTTAGTGTCATTATTCCTTGTTATAACCATGGCAGATATTTGTCCAAAGCAATAGAAAGTGTTCTCGCACAAACCTATACCCATTTTGAAATTATAGTTATAGATGATGGTTCTACAGATAACACTAAAGAAATAGTCCAAAATTATAAAGAGGTTAAATATGTATTTAAAATCAATCAGGGTCTTTCTGCTGCACGGAATACCGGTATTGATCAAAGTACTGGTGAGTACCTGGTTTTTTTGGATGCGGACGATTGGTTATTACCAGATGCATTAATGATAAATCTGAACTTTATCCGAGTGTCACCACAATTAGCTTTTGTATCTGGTGGATTTCGGTTTTTTTTTGACAAAGATCAAACGACACGTGATGTTACCCGCAAAGTAGACACCGATCATTACTGCTATCTTTTACAAACAAACTTTATAGCTATGATCGCTACGGTAATGTTTCAACGCTGGGTGTTTGAATCCGTCCGATATGATACTACATTGAAGGTCTGTGAAGATTATGATTTATATCTGAAAGTCGCACGCAGGCATCCTATAGCCCACCATACAGAATTAATTGCGGTCTATTTTATTCATGATTCAAATGTATCTAAAGGTTCGGCAATGATGCTAAGCACCGCCTTACAAATATTAGATAAGCAAAAAAGCGATTTGAGGAATAAGGACGAAAAGCATTGGTTTAATTTGGGTCAGACTTTTTGGAGGAACTGGTATTGTAATATCATATATGAGGAAAGAGTTAAGATTTTACATGAAAGTGTTGAATCAAATAGGATAGCGTTTAAAGCTTTAAGAAAACATGATAAAGAATTATATTGTGTTTTGATACTTAAAACATTTTCGTCTTTCTTTAAAACCGGGAAAATCATAATGCTTTCATTGTTTGATGTTGTTAGTAAGCGCCATTAAGTAATAGTGGCATTTATTTTTCTGAGCGTCCTTTTGCAATTTGTTTTTGTATCTAATTACAACCTTAATTAAGGTCTTAAGAAGATAATAAGAGGTGCACCTAGTTTCTTTTCTATGTATCATTATCCTTCCCATTGCAATATTTAAAATAATATAGATAACCCGCAACGCATCCGTATGCTTCGTTCAAAGTACCTTTTAACGTATTAAGCCGAAGATGGAGAATATCTGAGCAGATTCTTTTTAAGTAATGAACAGGTAGAATATGGTACAGCCTAAATAAATTGCCTTTGTGACGATGATTTTTGTATTGAACGAGTAAAGCACTAACGTGCCCTCGCATATAGCTAAACATTTGATTTTTTAATGATGCCTCAGAATCGCGGTGTTGATGATAAACAAATAATTGCGGATAATAGTTACAGTTCCAGCCTTTGGCCATTACTCTGTACCAAAATTCAGAGTCCTCGCTACAACCGGATGCCCCAGCACCCAATCGCTCATCAAACCAACCTATGTGATCAAAAACTTTCCGTCTGAATGCCATATTGGCTCCTGCGCCGACATCCCACACCGGAACACCAACATCAAGGTACTTTGCAAAATAGTCCTTGTCAAAAACCTTTGCTATATAACCCCTATTAAAACCCGAATTTTTTTCGAAAAGATATTGCGCTTTAACCTGTAAACTAACCGGTATCACTAAGCCGGTAACAGCCATGGTCAACTGGTCCTGAAAAGTTGTTTTAATTATCCTGGTCCAGGTAGGGTGAACAATTACATCATCATCGGTATATGCAACTATATCATGTCTTGCCTGCCTGGCACCTGTATTTCGAGCTATACTCAGTCCTTTACGGGGTTCTTTTACATATTTTACAGTAGGGTATTTTTTCATGATCTGTTCCGTACTGTCATTGTCAGGCGCATTGTCAACCACTATTAACTCAAAATCCTGGTCGTGCGAATCCATCAGGGCTTTCACACATTGCTCAAGTTGTTGTGGCCTGTTCCGGGTGCAAATTACAATGGAAAGCTTTTCATCACCCGTTGGAGTGCCTATTTGTAAGGGGATGATGTTATCCAGTTCTTGCTTAAGCTTTTCCTGGTCATTATCTAAAAGATAAGTTTTCCATAAAGTTTGGTTATCCCTTTTTTGTACAGAGGCGTAATCATCAACAGTCTTTTGTATAGCATCTGTTACATTTTGTTTGAAGATAGTATTATCAATGGTGCTGTTATGCGTATACAACCAAATGTGTCCTAATGGTATGTTTTTCCACCAAAAAACCAGATAGTAATTAACCGGAGATGGCATAAACGAGTAAAGTTGATCAACCTGGAGGTGCTGAATGGTAAAGGGCTTAAAGTTTTCCATATTTTAAATTTCATCCTGCTGTAACTGTACCTTAAACTTTGGCCTAACCGCGCCAACCCAGTCGCCATACCATGCTGTATTTTCTCTAAAGTCCTCAACATCAAAAGATAAACATTCTTCAAAATCAAACAAAGAGCTGCTGGTATTTTTTACAAACAATAAGTCTATTAAATAGGAACCATTATTTAGAAAGTCGCCAGGGATGATACATTTTCCTTTGATCAACCCTTTGCTGTACTGATATGCCGGAGAGGGAACATCAAAAATGCAATCGCCCATTACTGTGTTTAAAAGCACATTTACACCCAGATCCATTTCCTCTGTTGGCAAATACCAAAATTCAAATTCAATGACTAAGGGCGTTCTGATGTCAATAATATTGCTGGAATCCAGGTATTGCGGTAACATTTCTACACGCTTAATGCGGATATTTTCATTTCCTGGTGCAGTATCAGGATCAGCATATACTCTGTTTAGATATAGCGTTTGTTCACGCTTTAAGTAATTGGATATTACATCTTGCGTATTCCCCATATCAATAAGGCGGCCTTTTTCCAGGTAAATTGCTTTAGTGCATAAGTTTCTAAGCGCCTGTGAATTATGGCTTACAAAAAGCACAGTTTTGCCCTCCTCCGCTGATACCTGTTTCATTTTACCCAGACATTTTTTCTGAAATTCGGCATCACCTACAGCCAATACTTCATCAACGATAAGAATCTCGGGCTCTAAATGCGCTGCTATGGCAAATGCGAGTCTAACATACATTCCGCTGGAGTAACGTTTTACCGGAGTGTCTAAAAAGCGCTCAATGCCTGAAAAAGCAACAATTTCTTCAAAC
This sequence comes from Candidatus Pedobacter colombiensis, assembly GCA_029202485.1. Taxonomy (NCBI): domain Bacteria; kingdom Pseudomonadati; phylum Bacteroidota; class Sphingobacteriia; order Sphingobacteriales; family Sphingobacteriaceae; genus Pedobacter; species Candidatus Pedobacter colombiensis. The sequence continues at coordinate 5,234,988 of CP119313.1, forward strand.
TTGGATATAATCTCTTTTTTATGCATCCCAAGTATCTGACCATTTAGAAATATGTTTTCACGTCCTGTTAGTTCTGCATGGAACCCCGTCCCAACTTCCAATAAGCTTGCAACGCGGCCTTTCCCTTTAATTGTTCCGGTAGTTGGTAGTGTAATACGCGACAATACTTTTAATAAGGTTGATTTTCCAGCTCCGTTTTTGCCGACAAAACCTACCACATCGCCTTTCATTATTTCAAAGTCTATATCTTTAAGCGCCCATAGTTCGTTTGCTTTAGGTTGAATATCAATGTTGTTTGTCGTTTTATGACCACCAGTTGAAAATGTATTTTTCCAGAAATTTTGAAGGTCTTCCTTAAATGATCCGGAGCCTATTACGCCCAAGCGATAATATTTTGATATGTTTTCTGCTTTTAATATCAGGTTACTCATTTCTTTATCACTTAAATAATGTCCATTACCTCTGTTTCACGCTTTTTAAACATGGCCAAACCCAGGATTAATAAAATAGTAGTATTAACAACTGCTAATAACAAATAATTATACTGTATCGCACCGTGATTAAAAAATACAGCTCTAAAAGTTTCTATGATAGGTGTTAAGGGGTTTAACCAAAATAAAAATTGGTACTTTAAAGGTACTATAGAACTTGGAAAAACAACCGGGGTAACAAACATCCCTAAGCGAAGTATGTATTGAAAGAAAGTATCCACATCGCGATACCGTGCCGTAAAAACAGAGATCAATAGACCTGAGCCTAATGCAAAAGCTGCAGTTAGTATGATTAAAAGTGGGATAAGCAACAAGGTATAAGATAGCTGGAACTGATCATATAAGATGTGATAAAATAAAAAGATAAGGACAAATAGCATCAGCTGTATTGACAATCTTACCGATTGAGTGATAATATTACTTATTGGCATAATTAATCTTGGGAAGTATACCTTGTTAAAAATTTGTGCATTGGTGATGAAGGTATACATGGTGCCAGAAATATTGTCGAAAAAGAAAGTCCAGATAATCGTGCCCGACAAATAGAATAATATTTTAGGGACACCATCTGTTGATACTTTGGCAAAGTTGCCAAAGACCACAAAATAAATTGAAGTGGTTAAAAGGGGCTGTAAAAACATCCAGACAGGACCAATTATGGTTTGCTGATAACTGGCAATTAAATCACGGCGTACAAAACGCATAATTAACCCGCGATAGGAGTAAAGATCGCGTAGGCCTAATTTAAACCAGCTTTGGGTTGAGTTTATTTCCCATTGCCAATTTTCTGTTATATCTTCTTTTTCGTTAAAATTCATTTAAGCTAAGGTATTATTTTCTCATCCAATTGTTAAGATGAAACGCGAATGTTTTTCCGTCCCAATTGCCTACCTGAAAACGTGGTATGGTGAAATTATAAGTATCAGCTTTAAAATGTTGAGGATTTGTAGTGAATGCCAGTGCTACATCTGAATCAGCCAAAATCTCTAAAGTGTTTTGATCCCAACCACCGTGTGGATACGCCAGGTATTTAATGGGGTTGTTAGTTAATTCTTCTAAAAAGGCAATTCCTCCCTGTATCTCACTTTCTTGATAATCGTATGAAAAATTTGGCAAGAAAGGATGTGTCATTGTATGCGCACCAATAGTAAAGAGCTTATTTGATTGCAAATCCAGGAGCTCTTTTTTATCCATTGTAAAATACGCTGACCTGTTATTCGTATTGTTTGCCCAGGTTTCAAGGACTTTGATAAACGTTTGATGCTGTCCTGCAGGCATTTTCCTAACAATAGCGCAAAGTTTGAAATACAGATCGGTAGGGTTAACCATATTGTTAGAATTACCGATATCCCATGAAATATTCTCAGGATGCTTAAGTATTAATTTGTCAGGTAGATTAGTCGATTGCAAGCAAATGCGTTCCAGAGCATCCCACCAAAATTCTTGTTGCTCCCCAATTGAATTCGTAGGAATAAAGAATGTTGCCGGAATGTTGTATTTTTCAAGTAAGGGTTTGCCGGCTAAATAATTATTCCGATAGCCATCATCAAAAGTAACAACTACGGTATTGGAGAACATTTTGTTTTTTTTAGCAAGTATATCTGGCAATTCATTTACCGGAATTACATTATAGGCTTTTAATACTTTTAAATGTTCTTCGAAATTCTCAGGACTAACAGCAAGATCCCAAGGGTCTGATATAGGGTTTGCTATCCGATGATACATTAATACAACACCGCGGCGAGTATACTTGTTTTTTACTTTTGATAGCAATGAATGGAGCATTAAAGCTATTTTTTTAATTGAATGGCTACGATAACACTAAATGCAGTATCTCTTACATCAAGCTTTGATCTATCCACTTCACCAATTCCAGCCCCATATAAGAAAGTTGTGGCAGCATATACATTGCCATAAGTTTTTATCGTAAAACTGTTTGTAGGGAATAACTCTGCGAAAATCCTCCTCATAGAATGCTCATTAAATGACCAAAGCCAGTATTTACCCCATTCTCCCCGGTCGATCGGGCTTATTCCCGGAGTCGTTATCAATAATATTCCATCCTTTTTAAGGATTCGGTAACAATGTTTCAGCGCGGATATATAATCATAAATAAGATGTAATGTTTGTGTAAGTATAATACAATCAAAATGTTCGGAAGGTAAGCCTTCCCCTTTACTTAAATCCCCAATATAGGTAGCGCCTGGTGTGTCGGCATTTAAATGTAAGACATCACTTTTTATAACATTGTTTCCACCGTATTTTAACGTATATGCGTTATCTGCGATCTCTAAAACATTGCCCTTAATATGAACGGATTGTTCAGCTAAAAATTTTTCAATATAGTAACGATCTACAGCACCTCCACGGTCAAAGCCAAAATCATTACTAAATGGTTTTACTGACTTAAAATCGCCCCAGTTGATTTTACCTTGAGCAGGGATAAATTCAGGATACAAGCCCAAGCGGTTTGCTAGCCTTTTGATAAAAGTGGGTAAGTGCCTTTTTAGCGTAGTTTTTAAACTGTTGGTCATTAATATTAATTATAAAAATCGGGTTTAATACGCTTGTTTTATTAAAAAAAATAATCTTAAGGAAAGGTAATAATAATAATAGAAATTTTGATAAAATTATGATTTAAAGCCATGAAGTTATTGGGGGTGTGTCTAATTTTACTTCGATGGATTATTCTTTCTTCAAGATCTCAATCACCTTTTGCTTTAACATTTTCAGGTTGACATTGGTCTCTTTTTATAATTTCACTACATCTAAATTCTTGTCAACCAACAATCCATCAATGGCTTTAAGATCAAATTTCACTTTACGTTTCGCTTTAAATTTCAAGATAAATAGATCTATAGTTCCCGCTAAAGCTTCTTTGTTCCCTATGTTGACAAAAGTTGGATACAAGGCTTTATTTCCATTCGTATGTAGCCTATCATAGGTCAGGTTGTCCATCTGCTTCATGTTCAATGCCTGTACGCCTATAAACTCGTAATCCTGTGAATTGTATGGCAATGCAAAGCTTAAAGCATTTACAGATTTAAAGTTTGTGCCTTTCACTTTAACCTCGATGATTTCATCTTTGTTATAATTCTGTTTTACGGTACTTATATCGAGCTTCCCAGCTAATCTATCTATTTTACGATCATCGATCCCACCTTCAAGCTGTGTCGCTACCACTGAAATGTCATAAGCATCGATCAGGTTATTTTTATTGATATCACCATTGCTGATATACCCTTCGAAGTCAGCATCACCTTTTCTCAAGCCGGTGTAGTTGGTGTACGAAGTCAAATCATTTTTGTCAATCAAATGGTCATTGTTGATATCTCCTGGAAGATAGCTTTCTGTTCCCGGAACTTTAAATACATACAATTCACGACCTGAGCCAAAACCACCCACACCATCAGAAACAGCAATTTTAAGGTAACGGGCAGATGGATGGCTAGTGAAATTAAATATTTTAACATCATCACTGTTTGCCCACTCAAAAGAGCCCGCTTCAGTCCAGTTTTCCTTATTGTTACTATAGAATACTTTGCCGCTCAGTAATATTCCATTTCCTTTTCCTGTACGTGGCAGGTAATGAAATTTATCCAGCTGATGAATTGCCTTTAGATCAAGAACCATATCAAAAGGAACCGCTTTTGCACCCCATTTGGTATGCCAAAGGTTTCCTTCATCAAAATCAAACAACTTCCCGATGCCAGATCCACCCTGATTTTCGGCTGTTGTCGTGGCAACAATTCCCTGAATTGCAAATTGCAGCGGATTCGATTTAGTCGTCGCCTTAATTTCTGCCCAATCAGAACGGCCATCCTTATTTACTGCACGCAGTTTAAACGAATAAGCAGTTTCTGCAGTCAACCCGTCAAATAACAGGGCAGTATCTTTGATGGTGGTATAATGCATACCATTGAAATCTATTTCATAGAAATCTGCATGATTAACTTTTTCCCAGGTTGGCTTCAGCCTATAGGCCTCTGTATTGTTAGCTGTAATACGGGCATTAACTGGGGAGGTTAACCTTCCTGATGAGACAAGTTGTCTATTTGCCGGGTCATATTTGAATCCCTCAACAACGAGGTTAATAGCGTTAGTTGTAATGTCGGTAGTGCCAAGTTTTACCAGAAGTTGAGGGTTTTTAATGATGGCAACCTTTTCAAATTCGCTCCCCTTAGTTGCAAACCGATTTAAGCTAGGAGTAGCATCGTAGAAATATACATTCTCTTTCTTTAAAAAGTCATCCATTGAATTGACCTCAGTCAATTTTACATTGGTTTTCCCGATTGTAGCAGTTATTTTCTTCGGTCGTTCCGTCACATTTATTTTAAACTCAGTCGCTTTTTCCTTCACAAAATCATCGAAATCACCTTCTGAAGGGTGAATGGTAACAAGTGCACGGTTCTTCTTATCAACTTCGGCTTCAATTAAGCTTGATGTACCTTTTCCTGATTTGTATCGTTCTGTTGTACCATCATCATCATATTCTGTAAACGAACTTTTTTCAGATGGATAAATTTCATAAATGCGAATTCCTTTATTGATCTCCGATATATTGTTGTTCGGATTTGTCATAGGAATGATTGCTCCGCTCTTTACAAATACAGGAAGCTTCCATAATGGAGCATCAAAATTGTTTAAAATGCTGTTCCCAGCATATTTTTCTCCAGTGAAATAATCGATCCAAACTCCTTCCGGTAAATAGATCCCATTGCGGATGTCATTGCCTTTTTCATCCAATTTTGTTGCCTGATAGATTGGGGCAACTAAGAAGTTTGGTCCATACAGGAATTGATATTGAGTTGCAGTTCCTTTAGTATATGCATTTGGATATTCAAGGAACATTGCTCTGATCATTGGTAGACCGGTGACGGCCTCCTTAGCAATGCTGTAGGTATAAGGCATCAATTCCGATTTGAGCTTTAAATAGGTCCTGTTAATAGATGTAATCGGCTCGCCCAATGCTTGTGGATATTTCTCGTTAGCACCCCATCCATCCATATTCAATTGCATAGGAGTGAAGGTTTTCCATTGGAAATCCCTGGTGTTGACTACCGTGTTTTTACCACCAAAAATACCATCCACATCCGAAGTAATATTAGGCTGTCCCGATAATCCGGAACCCAAATAAGTTGGGATGTGAAAACGAATGTACTCCCATACACCTCCGGTTTGGTCGCCCGACCAGATACCTGCATATCGTTGCGTACCAGCCCAGCCATCTAATGATATGATAAAAGGTCTGCTGTTATTTCCATAGTCAGACATGATTTTAGCCACATCGCTCACCCCATTAAGCCCAAATGAATATCCAGCCCCTACCCAGGCTACATCTGTTTTCAATACGCGGACACCAGCATCCTTTACCTCTTTTAGGATATCCCGTTGCAGTAAAGCACTAACTTCAGGTTTGGGGTGAAGGTCAGATTGTGTCCACAATCCAATTTGAACACCATTTTTACGAGCATAATCTCCTAAGCTTTTTAGATTCTGAATATTTCCATCCAGTGTTTCCGTTTGTCCATAACCGGCACCATAGCCATCGTTTGGAAGTAGCCAGCCGAAAGGCATATCGTTCTTTTTATATCGATCAATAACAGCGCGGGCAGAAAACTGATAATTGTTCTTTTCTCCGTTCAGAGATTCTTTAATGCCACCATTATCCTTTTGGCTCTCTTTATAGCGCTTGCCATCTTCAAACAGAACCCCTTTTTCATCTTCCTTCCAAAAATCCCGGTTATAAGCATTTAAATGCCCTTGATAGAAACCAAACTTAGGCAAAAGCACGGGATTTCCTGTGAGTTGATAAAAATCATTCAAAAGCGCCACAGCTCCATCACCCGTCATAAAAAAGACGTCCAGATAATCGGTTTCGTGCGACAATTTTACCAATCCCTTTTCTTTAGCCCCAAAGTCGTATTTGCCTTTTTTGAAGGTATTCCACATCATGCCATAACCATTAGACGACCAATAGAAAGGCGTTGGAGAGGCCACTCCTCCATCTGTCCAGCTGTTTTGATTTTCTATAGCAATCGCTTTTCCTTTATGAGAAAAACGGCCATTTTGCACACCCCCACCATAGAAATATTCCTGAGGATTTTCCTTTAAAGTTAGTGTGACTGCTTTCCCAAAGCTTATTGGCGTTGCTTCTTCAAGAATAACAGCACGAGTAATCGGATTGATTATTTTTAATAAAGAGGTATTCTTGTCTATCTCAATAATAATCTTGTCGGTGGATATGGTAACCAGATTATGCCCGTCTGTCAGGTTTAATTTTGTAACCGGTTTCCTTGGATTTTCCACCAAAATTTTAGCTTCAGGTTTTGCTTCCGGATCTCTCATTACTCCACCCGAATTATCCTGAAAAAGCCTGAATATTTGGTCATTATAAAAATCCAAAGTCAGTCGTTGATTGTTGGAAAGTAATAGCTCAATCACCGTTGAGCCAACCTTCTTTGCACTAATGACTTTCTGATTTTGCTGTGTTAGCTGTTGTGTGGCTGTGGTTTTTTGTACAGCCAGGGCCGGAGTATCAGAAATCAGTAAGGGAAAAGCTAGCGCAAGCAAAGCGCTGCGTTGAAGGTGGGATCTGCAGAATATTTTCTTCATGGTGGTTTAATAAGTTTTTATGCACTTTTAGCTCTGGTGCAGCATTGGTTTCCGTTAATTACTGAGGGATCTATATAAACAGATTTTGGTTCCTATAACTAACGTAGTAATGTAAAGTTATGAAATGCAGCAACGTAAGCGGTGGTTGCGATTAGACAAACACCGCGCAAACGTTTGAAATGAGCTAATAATGACATTTAAAACCTATTCTGTCACCATTAATGATATGGTCTTGGATTTTCCAAACACGATATGCTTTGAAGGGTTTAATGGCTCAGTGTTCCATAAGCATTCACGAACCGTTAATAATTGGTTTTGAGTGTCTATAGCAATAAGTTGGAAGGACAACAAGGTTTCATTACTAGCAGAGTCCCGGCCTTTCATTGGCGAATCTACCCTAAAAACATCCAGGTTAACATTATTTTCAGGTCCTTTGTAAACGTAATATTCATTCCAGTTACTATTGCCATGAAAATAGGCTTTAATGTTGGGATGTTGTTTTAAAAATGTAACCCAACCGAGCTGTTCAATATCAGTAGAGCCATCTTTGGCTTTATCAGAAACGTCTCCTTTATAATGTTCGGCAGTTAGGTTTTCAAATTTACTTCCCGGTTTTACGTGCTGAGGAGAATGTGGATTTGTAAAGTGTTTTGCTTCGCAGGTTGGCTGATCGTGGGTAAAAATAATTACAGGTGTAGTAGCAGAAATGTTTTGAAGGTCTTTTTGCATCCAGATACGTTCGGCAGAATCAGGCCAGAGGTTTACAAACATCAGATGGATACCTTTTACGTCAAAAGAGTAATGGACCTTATCAGTTGCATAATTGTAAGATGCATTGGTTTTAGGTAGATCAGGCTTAAGCATTAGATTATAGATGCCCACCATTGCAGTGGGGTCTGTTAATGGTTTCATTAGCTTGCCGTGGCCAATTGCATTAGAGATATCATGATTGCCTGGTAGCAGCAATAGCTGCGTTGGCATGTTGTGTTGATTCTTTAATTTAAGGCCCTGCATATAATCCGTTTTAAATTGCGACCAGGATAATGCAGAAGATTGAACCGGTATTTCCATCCTGTTGGTGATGTCGCCCGATTCTATAAGATAATCTATATAAGCTATTGGTTGACTATTTTTCACGCCCGAATCTGCGGGGAAGTAGAGTTTTGATAAGGTATTGATTTTGCTGATCATGGCAGCATTTACCAAATTACCACTTACGTCATGATCGCCCCTAAAATTTGAGCGTTTGATGCCGTAATGGGCATCAGAAGTGTAAACAATCTGAACAATAGCATTGTCTTCAGCTTTTTGAGCATAAGAGTAGCAAATGTTTAAACCTAAAAGGAAGGGTAATAGTAAAAGTGTTTTTTGTAATGACATATCAATCAGTTTCTCTTGTAAAAGGTAATCGCATTTTTGGCACCGGGATAGCTTTTTATTTCCGAAATGGTAAAATAGCCGGAAGCATCAGATGCAAAATCAATAGCTTCTCCCTGGTGCTCATTTCTATAGTACGGCGCATCCTGGGGTGCGCGCAATAACATTTGTTGTACAGTCTCTCCTGGATTTCGTTTCCAATACCATATCTGGCCTGTATTTCTAAGTAACATTTCGGTTCCGTCTCCTGAGATGGTCCCTGCAGTAAGTAAATCGAAGGGCAGCTTTGCAATAGGATCGAGCTTTGTTACACCACTTAGATTTTGAGGATAGCGCGCTACATATACCGTGCTTGTGGCAGATTGTTTGGTAGCAATATATAAATCTTTAGTACCAGGGTCTATCATCAAGGTTTCGGCATTTACAGGGCCATTGGGATAGCGCAATTCAATTTTATCAATGCCGGAAATATGGACAGCTGTGGCGGTTGTCGGGTTTTGTAAATCAGGTTCTGGAAAACGGTAAATAAATATGGAGGTGCTACTTGATTTATTGTCACCTATTTCTGCAACATAAATATAGCTCTTACCCGGAATAGGACCCGGACCAATAGCTATATCTTCCCAGTCGCGGTTCTTGATGCCATCCAGAATAAGCTTCCCTAAGTCATTTCCATTAACATCTGTAATATAAACCTCATTACTGTTGCCACTGTCTTCGTGTAAATACAACCGGCCCTTGTAGTTGAGACTTGCAGCAATACCGGAAATTTCCTGACTATATTGATTTACTAAGTTGGTTACAGTAGGCTGATTAGAAAAATAATTTGTATTCGTTAACAGGGCCAGGTTGTAACTTGCAACAGGCACATTATCCGGCACTACCGGGGGGGTAACGGTGTCTATAGTGGAGGGAGTTTCGGTTTTGTCACCATCTTTTTTACAGCCAATTTGTAAGCTGCAGATAACCAATACAGATAATAGAAAGGGACTTGCTTTCATGCCGATAGTTATTGTGGGGTAAAATGATAAAGGCACATGATATACCATGTGCCTTTGAATTAAATCATATAGGGATTAGTATTTGTGCTGATTACCGGTTCCATCAGTTGGGAATGCACCCAAGTCCTTGTTTGGAGGGGTAATTGTTGCACCAAAAACCGGATCTGTAGACAATTTCTTTTGTGGGAAACCATATTGAATTAATAATGGAGCTGTTGCTTTTGAAGGGAAGGCATTTTTGCCTGTACCACCAGGATAAACACCTGCTCCAATAGCCGGAGAACCTGCTCTTAAATGAAAATCAGCACCTGCAGGGATAACTGCATTACGATAGTTTCTGCCTTTGCTGTTTGCCGCAAGGTCATAATTCGCAAACATTGGGTCATACTTTAGTGAATCAGTCGCTGTGTTCACGCCCGGATTAGTGCCATTAGCCGCAATAGCACCATTCACATAACCATTAAGGTCAGTAGATTTTTTAAGTGTAAATTGGTTTGGTTCAATAAAAATCATGAACTGCTCTGCGCCACCCATTGGCAAACCTCTACCAATGTAAGTAAGGTTATTGCCATAAGAAGTATTCAAGGTATCACTAGGCTTGCCTTTTTCAGACAAAAAAGATATGCGTAATCCTGATTTGCTGTTTGCTACAATGTTGTTATAGATGAACCCACCGGCATTGGTCTCTGTATTGATCGATCCATTTCTGGTCGCTTTGGTTTGTCTGAAACCGCAATTGATTACCGTATTGTTGTAAATATTAACCAAACAAACTTTACCCGATGCACCTGAAGTTTTTAAACCGTTGGTTGCAATTCCGTAAGTAAGATTGTAAGCCATATCGCCATATACTCCATCTTTAATATTTGTTGCTTCACCACCGGTTCCTCCCATTTTACTGAAGGTGTTGCGCATAAGACTCATGTAAACATTTTGAGGTCTTATACCATCGTCCTTACTGCCCATAAACCAGGAGTCTTCAATAATTAAACTACCTAATTGATTGTTTACGCTATTCATGTAAATTGTAAAACGAGCATCACCAGGAGCCGCGCCATAGTCAGCGGCATTTGTTCCCCACGGGCCTCCGGTATATTCAACATGTGTCCAACGAAGTAATAAAAGTTTAGCCGATGGACCACACTGAAATCCACCCCAGTAACCTTTGTAAGCAGGGTCGTTTGCAGGATCATCAGTCAGACTTGCATTTGTTTTAGGCGTAGCCGAGGTTGCGAATACCGTAAACCAATTTGGAGCATCTTTAGTACCATTACTTACCAGTGAGCCATTAACGAAAAATGCCGGACTGGTTTCAGGTGATTTGCCATCTCCATGAATTAATACCTTCGCTCCCGGTTGCAGGTATAAGGTATCACCAGCATTAATGGTCACGTCAGACATAATATGGTAGGTTTTACCAGCCAACATGGTTCCTTTTAATGGAATTGCATTGCCACTACCATCTTTTTTAGGTAGTATGGTATCGCTAATTGATTGACCAACGACAAAGAGAGGTTTAGAAATTTCTATTTTTTCTGTGCTTCCCTTTTTACAAGAATAAAATGCTGCTGTTACTACCAGTAGTAAACAACTCAGTAAAGTAAATTTTTTCATGATGCGAAATATTTAGTTTTAATTTATTTAAATATGTAACGTAACCCCAATTGATAGTTCTGACCATAAATGCTGCGTTCAGCTAATGTTTTCCCAGTTGAAGCATCCTGATAAGGTGCAGGAATACTATTAACAGGAGGCTTGTTTATATAAACTTCATATTTGGAATTGAGCAGATTCTGAACCTTTGTAAAGACTGAGAAGCATTTACCAATTTTCTTTTCTGCAGAAAAATCAAATAGATTGGTTCCTTTCTGCCAATAATCAAATCCATAGTAAGGTGCAACCAGGACGATGCGTTTACCTGTATATTGCCAGGTTAACTGAATATCAAGGCCCAGGTTTACATTTTTATATAAAAGTGCAGCATTTGCAATGTGAGCTGATTGACCTTGTAGTGGTCTTTCTTCGTCAATGTAGAGTGGTTTTAGCGTACCATTTTCAACAACTGAGCTGAACTTTGTTGTGGTAATTGATGAGTGGGTATAAGTGTAATTTAGCCTGATACCAAAGCTGCGGATATATTTTTCGTATACCAATTCTAAACCATAATTGGTGGCATCTCCAAAATTATTAGGCTGATAAACGGTTTGATTTTGAACACCGGTAAACCTAAAGCCATACTCAATTGGATTGTGGATTTGCTTGTAAAAGGCACCGATTAGAACCTGCTCGTTAGACTTTGGGAAAAATTCGTAACGAAAATCTATATTATTAGCCGTAGTATGTAACAGTTCAGGATTTCCCTTTTCAGTCCAGTTTTCTCCTTTGAACTCGTAGGGTACAATCTCAAAGAATCCGGGCCGACTGATGGAAGCAAAGTAAGATAGCCTAAGATTAGTTTTTGTATTCAGCATGTACTTGAAATGGACACTTGGCAACTCATCAAGGTAGGTTATACTTCCTGTTTTAGCGGCTTGTGTGATTGGTACATCAGTATCGAAATTCTGATCAGTGTTTTCTAAACGGAGTCCAATAGTGGTCTCCAATTTTTTTAACTGGAACTTAATCATTGCATATCCTGCGCTGATCTTCTCGTTTGCTCTGTAGTTGTTTGCATGAGCAGGAGTTCCGGCCGGGTTAAATACCTCCCAATTAAAATTATCAATGCCAGACCATTCCTGGTGACTACCATCTTGATTTGGAACCGGTCTCAGTTCATAGTTCTGATAAAAATTATCACGGTGTTTATCCCTGTACATCCCACCTGCGGTTATAGTATAGGGGATTGATGCAATTTTGTTTTTAAAGGTTAAATTGGCGTATCCGGAAAAATCACGGTCGCTATTTCTCCACCAGGTTCGGTTAAAATTTTGCGTGATATTTGGATGTTGGTATGGCGGAGCATTTGGAGTAGACGGGTCTGTGTAAAACCCGCCATCGTATTCATATTCTGCCCAATCCGGAATTTGGTTGGTTGCTTTCGAATATACACCAGACCATGTAAATTTCAGTTTTTCAGGAATAATCTGGTGCTCCCCCTGAAGGGTGCTGTTGTAAATGGTTTGCCTTTGAAACCTTGAGCGGGCATAATACCAAACCTGCCCCGTACCTGGCCTTGTCCTTGGCGCAGGGAGAAGCGTATCGATGGTTGTTCTGGTTTGGGCTTCATCAAGAATAGCATAAAAATTGTATAAGCTAATCTTATTGCCGTTGTTAATGCGGTAATCCAATTTTGCATTAAGCCCGGTGCGGGTTTGTTGAATAGAGTACTCGCGACTGTTGGCATGTTTTATATCAAGGGATCCGCCTTCCCTAAACTCTGCAGGATTAAAAATGGTGGAATACCCGCGATAAGTGTTTTGATAAGAACCACTGACGATTACCCCCAGACGATTGTCAAAGAAGCGATTTCCAATAGACAATGACCCCAGCAAATTTGGGGTTTGATCTTTCTTGGTATATTTAAGATTCTCGCGGGTAAAGTCTGTGGCCTTTGCCAGATATGAGGGGCCATTTGCTTCGTAAGGAGATTGTCTGTTTATGGCGCTAACCGGAAAGGAATAGTATCCCCGGTCTAACAAAGTTTGACTGGTTCCTGTGGACATACTGCCATTAATGTAAAGCCTATCCGGAGCATTTTTCATGACCATGTTAACCGTACCACCTATAGCGTCGCCTTCCATATCGGGGGTTAAGGTTTTGTGTACTTCAATGCGCTCAACCAGGTCTGCCGGGAAAATATCAAGTGGTACATAGCGATACCTATTGTCGGGGCTTGGGATTTTAATTCCATTAATGAGGGTGTAGTTGTAACGTTGATCCATACCACGGATAATGGCATAACGGCCATCGCCACTTCCACTTCTTTCAACAGATACTCCCGAAACGCGTTGCAAGACGTTTGCTACTGTAATATCAGGAGACAACTGAATTGCTTGTGCAGATATGATGTTAACAACGTTTGTTGATAGCTGCTCGGATTTTTTAGCTGATGCTTCAGATTCAGCATTGCGTTTGCCCGAAATCTGAATCACATTTAATGCAGCGTAAGATTCATTTAAACGAAAGTCAATATGCAGATTCCCATTTACAGTAATGGTGGTATCCTTAGCAGTATAGCCTATAAAGCTACAATGTAAGGTATAAGTACCCGCAGGGATATTTTTTAAGCTGTATGATCCATCAAGCGCAACATTGCTTCCTCTGGATAGTTTTTTGTTAAAAATACTGGCCCCTGTTAGTGGGGTTTTGGTTTGCAGATCGGTAACAAACCCTCGAATGGTGTAACCGCCATATTGCGCAGTTGCTTCAAAACCAAGGACTAAAAGAAAGCAAATAATATAGATACTCCGTTGCATGTGTATTTGAGAATGTAATGCAAAAGAGAAGATTAAATACTTCTTAAAGTATAGGTTTTAGTAAGCTTAATTAAATGATAATCTAAAATTAACAACTCATGGTTTAATGTTAAGGTTTGATTATTAATTGTTTACGATGTTGGTTTTGTGGCTAGCTCTTTATAGCCGGATAGATATTCATTATAATCAGCCTTCACCTTATTGGCATAATTTTTTGCGTAGGTGATTAAAGGTTTATGCCATTCATTGTGGGCAGCAAAAGCTGTGAGCTCATCATTAATTGCAGATCCTTTGATACCACTGCTGCGTAATTGCGCGGAAGCGGTTAAGATGGCCATATCTGTTAATACCATTTTCAAATCTTTAAGATGATTTGCAAGAAGTTCAAAATGTATCTTATCGGCATAAGGTTGCATTTCCTGTAATATGTAAGCATCCTTTTTAAAAAGGGTTGTACTTAACAAGGCTGTTGATACATTTTGCATCCGATACTTGCTGGTGATCATTCGACTGGCTTCAGAATCCCAGATGGGTTGAGGAGTTTTGTTATATGGTGCAAGGGATGATGTAGTTCCCTGTTTAAGTTCGATCAACAGATACTTGTCCTTAGCTTTGATCCCTTGTAATAGGAACATATACCGCTTTAATCCAATACTTCCTGTGCCAGCAACGCGAAATGCAGCGTCTTTAACAGCATAGTTATTTGGCCAATCCTTTGTGTTTTTTAACCAGGTAGATACGTGTGTTATGAGTGCTTCTTTTAGTTTAGGGTCTAATTTAAAATGAAGCGTGTTGTCGATTTTTATAGTCAACTTTTTACGATCCGGATCAGTTATCTTTTTGATCAGGTCCCTTTCCTTTCTTTTTTTAACATTGTTTAGGAAATAGCGGACAACTCCCTTTGCTGTTCTGGGGTCGATATAATGGGCTTTTCCACCTCTCAGGATCTCTGTATATTTATTTAAAAACAAAGTAACCATTTCATCCGCAACTGGTTTTTTTAATTTCAAGGTATCGAAGGCCACATAAATACTGGTCAGGACCCTTGCCAATTCCCAATTTAATGGGGCTAGCATGGATTCATCAAAATCATTCAGATCAAAATAAACCATACGGTTATTCCCTTTAAAACTGCCAAAATTTTCAAGGTGTAAATCACCGCATATCCAGGCTAATGGAGATGAAGGGAAGCCTTTGGCATGGGAGAGATCTTCGTAAAAAATATGACAAGTCCCTCTCAAAAAGCGGAAGGCATTTTCTTTCATCGCTTTATACTTTAACTGAACCATGTCAGGAAGTAAGGGCGCATTGAATTTTGCAATTCTTTCAATAATTGTATCCATAATACTTTGTATAAATTACCAGTCAAAAGAATCGATCTTTCGTTGATCTAGTAACCAACTATTAAATCCTTCTAGTTTATCTTTTTTCCCACTTACCCGAACTTCCATGATGATGTGTTGGCTGGTACGGGATAGCCTTAGGCTATTGTAACGGAGATTTAAAACTTTAAGCTGCTCTTGAACTGCAGCACAATCATTTTTATCCTTAAAAACAATACGGTAATCGCGATGCTGAAAGCGATCGTCTATCCAGAATTGTATGTAGTCCATTGCATATAGGATAAATAAGGCAAGTACAACAGAAATGCCGGCAAGGGCATATTCTCCAATGCCAATCAGCATACCTATGGCAGCAGCAATCCAAATCGAAGCAGCAGTTGTAATTCCAGAAACACTAATGTTGTTTCTGAATATTACACCGGCGCCTAAAAAACCTATGCCGGTAATGATATTGGCTGCAATCCGGTCGCGGTTATCTTCCACACCTAAAAGATAAGAACAAATGGTAAATATGGTTGAGCCAAAGCAAATCAATGCCAAGGTTCGGAATCCTGCAGATTTGCCCCTGACTTCTCTTTCAAAACCCAATATACTTCCACACACAACCGACAGAAATATTTTTAATATTTCATCATGATAAAGTTGAGCAGATAATATAGTCTGATGCATCGTAGAATGTATAACGTTTTTGGCTTGTAATTGTTTGTTATTCAGTGCGCTGCTGGTCTAATTGTCCTTGCTTGTAAACAGAGGCGCAATAGGTCTGTTTTGTTTTTATATATTTGCTATATGTCATCACATCATATCATCAGAGAGAAACAAGAGCCGGCACTTTACATTCATCAATTAGGTGCTTTTAATGAAGAGTATCTGGGGCAATTGTTAGAATGGAGCCCTACTTTGATCGTTAACGATGCGGTTTACGAAAAGGCGATCAGTATGGGCCTAAAGGTTGATGCGGTAGTAAATGCTTCGGGCACTCATGCTTTTCAGGAAAACACAAGAGTGATTGAAGTTAAAACAGAGGAGTTGGATGCTGTTTTAGACTTTCTGATTGCTGAGCAATATCAGGCGGTGAATATGATTGATACAAAAAGTAATTTAAGGGAACTGGGGAGTTATATTTCCGAAATCAATATTGTGGTATTTACAGAAACGGAAAAGTCGTATGCCATAAAATCCGGATTTAAAGTGTGGAAGCCAAAAGGAAGCATCTTTAAAATCGAAGTGATGTCTTATTTTGAAACCAGTAACCTTAAACAAGAAGAAAATGGTGACTTTGTCGTCATAAATGATGGCTTTGTAGCGTTTAATTTTACAACAGAATACTTATTTATAAGCGAAGTGTTATGATTCTTTTAAGAAATGGGAAAGAAGAGGATATTGAAAGTATCCAGCAGCTTGCAGACAAAACCTGGCCTGCTGCTTATGGCCATATTATTTCAACCGAGCAGATTAAATACATGCTCGAAAAGATGTATAACAGGGGAGAGCTGCTCTCGCAATTACAAAAAGGCTATACCTTTTTAATTGCAGAAGAGAATGACAAAGACCTTGGCTTTGCCTGTTTTTCTATTCACGACTCCGCTAATCATATCTATAAACTGCACAAATTATATGTGTTGCCCGACGCTCATGGTAAAGGCATTGGTAAGCTACTTATTAATGAAGTCGTAAATATGGTAAGAAAGGCTGGAGGGAAATCGCTGGAGCTAAACGTAAACAGAGACAATAAAGCCACCCAATTTTATATTCGGGCAGGCTTTACTGTAAAAGAAACAATGGACCTTGATATTGGCAACGGTTTCTTTATGAATGATTATGTAATGGAAATGGCCATTTAATCGTGCTGTTCTACTAATCTTGGGATTCTGGTTGGTGTGTCTGTGCCCTTTACAATGCTTATGGCGCTAAGGGCAATAGCTTTTATAGTTGCCAGGATATTATCCGTGTCTAGTGTGCTGTATTCATCTTTAACCGTATGATATAACTTGTCTGTGTCTATCTGATCGGTACTGATCGTATGCGCCGGAACACCCAGTGCAGCCAATGTTGCATTATCACTCCTATAAAACAGATTTTGTCTTGTGTAAGGATCGGGATGGAAAGTAAAAGGTGTTCCAACTAGATTTTTCTGAAGGATTGGACCAAAATCAGACTTATCATAGCCGGTAATAAAAGCAGTATTTTTACCAAACTTGCTTTCCTTTCCAATCATTTCTATATTAAACATGGCAACGACATCGTCTGGGTTTAATTTTTTTGAGAAATATTTAGAGCCAAAGCCACCTAGTTCTTCCCCTGTAAAGGCTACAAAAATTAAAGTCCGCTCATTATTGTTTAGCTTTTTATAATACTTTGCCAGCGCAATCATTGCTGTAATGCCCGAAGCATCATCGTCTGCACCGTTAGCTATACTGTCTTGCTCATCCCCCTTTGGTTTTATAATGCCAAGGTGATCATAATGGCCCGAAAACACAACCAGTTCTTTGACTTTAGACTTGCCCGGAATTATTCCCACAACGTTAAATAGAGGCTTACCATCTATTTCGAAGGTCTGCCTGAAACCACTTTCACCTTCCATTGGCAAGAGTCCAATACTTTTAAACTCCGACTCAATAAACCTGGCAGCTTTATCGATACCGGGGCTAAAAGTTGCTCTGCCCTCCATTTCGTCACTGCTAAGCGTTTTTATTAGTCTGTCTACGTATTCCTTGCTGATGATTTTGTTGATGTTTTGTGCCCAGGCTAACTGGGTAAATAGTAGTACTAATAAGGTATAAAAGGTTTTCTTCATTGTTTAATTCAGTTTTGTTATGTTGTTTTAATCGGGCAACTAGCTCTCCCAATTATGATTTTTAAGGTCATGGTAGGCTTGCCCTTTTATAATTTCTTTACGTTTTTCAGTTTCTGTTGAGACTCGCGTGTCTTGTACTTCATCGATAACCTCGGTTTCAAATTCCCTATCCTTGTCGGATTGGTAAACCTGTGTAAGCTCTAAATTCTCTACAGATCTGTCATACGGGCCTTTGCTGCTCATCAGTTTTACGAAAACCGGTAAACATTCAAAGAAAATAAACAGTAGCCCAATAAACGTTACGGCGAGATAAGTACTTAGGTCTCTCGTTCCATCGCGGTTAAAGCTAAGTTGGCCCAATGCCCAGTTTCGGTCAGCAAATCCTGCAATACTGGTTAGGCTGTCCAGCTGTTTCCCCGTATATAATTTCTCGGTCATCAAGCCGTCAAATTGCTTGCGACTATCCACAAACTTTTCCAGCGCACGTACGTCAGCCGTTAAAGTGTCCAGCTCTTTTTCCCGCTCTTTTAATTCTGCTTCTTTTCTTTTGGCATAAGGGCCATAGCCCATCACACCCGATGTTTCGGTCGTTTTATTGCCAAATATTTCAAAGTTAAGTTTCTGCCTGTCGGTTTTTATGCCATTAGCAGTCGAGTCTCTGTGTGCTTTAGCATCATTGAGTTTGCCTAGCTCTATAGCGTATTTGTTTTCAAATGCGGCATTCAGCGTGTCAATCTGCGAGCGTTGGTTGTTCAGGTAGCTTACTTTTAAGCGTTCTTTAATTTCTTTGTCGAAAATTTTAAGTTCCAGTGGGCGCGAAATCACAATCCCGATCATAATGGCGAGTAAAATACGTGGGGTAGCTTGTAGGATCTGTTTATTTGAACTAGCGCTTTTATTGATGCTGGATACAATATATCTATCCATGTTAAAAATGGCTAAGCCCCATATTAAGCCAAAAAACACGGCAAAAAAGACAGCTGCGGTATCTCCTTTAAAAACAAAGTACATGGCGTACCCACCCGATAGGGCGGCAAACAGTCCGGTAAAGAATATAGTGGCACCAATGCCTATATATTTGTTGTGTTCTGTAGGGTGCTTTTCCAGGGTGGAAATATGTGCACCGGAGCAGAACCAAAAGAAGCGGGATATCGAATTCATGATGTAAAAAAAACAAAGTTAACAAAGACTTCACTATTAAACGCCCGGGTTATTAAGTTGTTACAGAAATTAGTGACGTATTGTTAGTGGATTTTCATATTCGATATAGCGCAGCCATTTATTTCAGGATGACCACCGATTTAATTATCTTTGAAAAAATTGAATAACATGATAAAAGAAATAACCGTTCAAGAGCTTAAGGAAAAGATCGACAATAAAGAAGATTTTCAATTGATTGATGTAAGGGAAACATTTGAATATGAAACCTCAAACCTTAATGGCCTGAACATTCCTTTGGGTGGTATTTTAATCGAAGCAGATCAAATAGCACAAGATAAACCGGTAATTATCCATTGCAGAAGCGGCAAAAGAAGTGCAGCAGCAGTAATGCAATTGGAGCATCAATTGGGTTTAACCAACCTTTATAATTTAAAAGGCGGTATCCTTGCATGGCAAGAAGCGTTTGATCCTAATATGCCTGTTTACTAAACATGGGAAAGAAGATCGCATTAAACGTTTTTTATAACCTGGGTATTATACTTTCCATTTTTGGGATCGTTTGGGGTTATAACAACACTAAATATTTAGTAATTGGCTTATTTGTAATTACAGGAGCGTTTTTTCTTTACTTAAAGCTACAGCTGGTAAAGGAAATGCGTAGTAGTTTTAAAAACCGGAAGTAAATAAAGAAGGGTTTATCCCTTCCAGCCCTAGCCCTGGCAGCTGATTTAGCTGGTATTTCCCCTCAATCATTTTAGGCGCGGTAAAAGGATTGTTTTTAGTTAGCCATGGACCATCCAGGTCTGCCCAGTCGCACAGCGGTGCTAAGGCCATGCCTGCCTGCGTAGCACAAGAAGTTTCGCTCATGCAGCCAATCAGCACTTTCATACCCATAGATTTGGCTTTAAGGATCATCTGATGACCTTCGTAGATGCCCCCACTCTTCATCAACTTGATGTTGATACCATGATAAGCCCCCCTTAAGCCTTCCAAATCAGACAATCGTTGTACTGCTTCATCCGCTAAGATTGGGATGGGACTACGTTCGGTAAGCCATGCATTGCCCTCAAGATCGGCTTTATCCATGGGTTGCTCTATCAGTTGAACCCCTTGATCATGTAACCAGTAGATCATTTCTATCGCGTGTTTCCTGTTTGTCCAGCCCTGATTGGCATCTACATACAAGGGAAGATCGCTTACACTTCTTATAGTGTTGATCAGCTCCTTATCATTGTCTCTACCAAGTTTAATCTTTAAAACTTTAAATCCATTGGCGTCAGCTACTTTTTCCTTAATCACTTCGGCGGTATCAATCCCAATCGTATAAGATGTTATAGGCATTTTTGATGGGTCAGCACCGTAAATCTCATAACAAGGCTTATTGAGTAGTTTTCCATTGATGTCATTCAAGGCAATATCAATGGCTGCTTTAATGGCCGGATGCCCCTTCTCAATGCTGTCCAGATAATTAAGGACCTCTTCAAAGTTAAATGGATGAACAAAACGGTTCCAGTCTACCTTTTTTAAAAAGGCAAGGGCCGTTTCTACATTCTCACCCATATAAGGGACCATAGATGCCTCGCCATAACCCTCAATGTTTTCGTAGCTCAGCCTGATCAGCATCACTGGCGTACTTGTACGGGAAAATTTTGAAATAGAAAAGGTGTGTTTTAATTCCAGGTTATAGGCGTTGTAAGCGATCTTCATGGTTAGAAAAGCTTTTTAGTAATTTAAAAGTTATAAAAAGTAGCGTGAAGGCGAATGTATAAATAATATACCTAATATTGTGCCCAGTATGAATAACACAATATACCAACCCTTTAAAAACTTCGATTTTAAGTATAAAAACTGCTTTTTAAGTGGTGATATCTTTACATCGCCGATTGAAGAAATCAATGTATTGCCTGCATGGTTACTGAAAGTGGCTAACTTTAGTGGCGAAGAGCAGATTAAGCTGCTTGATGAAAGTGTAAGGTCATATAATACTTTAAAGGTTCCTTGTAGTACCGAGGTTTTTACTCAGTTTATCCAACCTCTGGAAGATAAAATTGCTAATGCCTTTGCCAAAGGTTATGCTGGCGTATCTCAGTTGGATGAAGTGGATCTTTTTAAATGGATAGGTAAGTTTATGTACAGCCTTATTTATATAGAAATGAATGCTGCTGTTCGTTTACAACAATTAAGTGATGATGGAGTAAACATGTCGCAAGGGCTAATGCACAAGTTTGGCAACCTCAATACCATGATCCAGCGTATTTACCGGGAGGTGGTGTTCGAAAATTTTACACCCTGGTCTATTGTTGTTGTTCCGCTCGAAGATAAGGACACCCCTTTTAGCTTCAGAGATGAGATCAATACCCTTACTTTCTCTTTAAAACTTAAAGATTTTGGCATCATTGCCTGCTTGCAGGACAATGGTACCAATAAAAAATACCATCAGGAGTTGTTAGATCAAATCGGAAATGCCCCTTTGTCTGCACCTCAGTTTGAAGAGCTATGTGCAAGGTTCTATTATTCTGCATACTTGTTTAACCGTCTGCCCGAATATGCTGTTATGCCTGTAGAAGGAGCAATATATATGGATGCAATGCCGCTTAGAGGCACTTTAAATAAGCCTCTGTTTGATCACTGGCAGCACAAAACCTATGCACAGGTATTACAGGATTTTTGGAAACCATGGGGGCATACCCTGTTCGAAATCATTAAAGATCCTACTAAGCCAATGAGTTATTTCGATCCTGCATCATTGCCGGAAACACATTAACCGATCTTAGCGAGTAACTGATTCAGGAAATGTGGGATTGCTCCCGGAACAATAAGCACCGTAACAATTAGGCCCGTTAGTGCGCCAAAAAAGTGTGCATCGTGATTAATGTTGTCTCTGGAGTGATTGGAGGCATAAACACAGTAAACCAGGTATAATGGCCCAAAAATAATTGCCCAGATAGGTATTGGTATCGGGAATATGATCATCGAAGAGAAAGGCTGAAATAGAATAAAGCTAAACAATACCGCACTGATGGCACCCGAAGCTCCCAGACTATTGTACCACATGTCGTTTTTGTGTTTAATAACTGAAGGGATATCGCTAAATATCAGTCCGCAAATATATATGGTTGCAAATTGCCATGATCCTATCATTGCTTCCAATTGAAAAGCAAAGAAGTAAAAAGTCATCATGTTAAAAATCAGATGCATCCAATCAGCATGGATTAGTCCGCTGGTAATTAAAGTATACACTTTATATTTTCTCGAAACACTATAGGGGTGCAGCATAAATTTGCCGTACAAATCATGGTTGCTAAACGCATAAATACTGGTTACAAGGGTTAGCAGGAAGATGATAGAAGCAACGGGGGTATGATTTAAGTATTCCATTCTATTATTAATATAGTGTTTTTGTAGAAAGTCCTACAGATCCGAAATGGTACTTCAGGCCGATCGAAAAGTAGGTATAAATATCGGGGTTACCGCTTTTAAATTTTAAAGGAGAGTCATCATATCCATCCAAACCTTCGCCCAACGTAATATTGGTCTGATAATTAAAATTGATGCCATATTTGGAATATCCATACCTATCCATAAAGTTAAAGGCGATACCCACGTTTAGCGGAATCAACAGGTCGTTGGAACTATCCTTTCCTGGAAAGATATATCCTGAGCCATCCGGTTTTTCTCTAACCACAAAACGCATCTTGTTCATCACTACCCCTGCGCCCGCACCAACATAAAGGCCTTTTATAGCATTGGCGAAACTGTTACGCTGGTAGTTAATCAATGCGCCAAGAGAGATCTTCCCATTAATTGCAAAGGCTTTATAGCTGTTTATAAACTGGCGGTTATTGGGGTCGGTGTTAACATCTCCACCATTGATCTCACCCATTTGTCCCTCTAACCCAAGGCTCACAAAAGGAGTGAAGAGATAATCAAATGCGCCATAGCCGGCAAAACCATAGTCATGCTTGGCTAAATCTGCGAAAGATTGTGTAGCCCCGGCCCCGGCGCCTATTGTCATTTTATAAAAATTGGATTGTGCGTTGGCATTTAAACAAAGTAAGAGTGCCATTAACGATGTTAAAATTGGTTTCAAACGGTTCTTGGTTTAAGTATGTAGGCAAAACTATAATCTTTATATAACTTTGTAGTTTTATAAGAGTATGCTAAAATATATAAATAAAAACAAATCCCTTCAAAACAGGTTCATAAAATACGTGCAGATCGATACACAATCAGATCCACAATCCCCAACTGTTCCTTCAACAGAAAAGCAAAAGAATTTAGGTAAGGTTCTGGTTGCTGAATTGCTTGAAATTGGCGTTGCTGATGCACATTTAGATGAGTACGGTTACGTATATGCAACCATTCCCGCCAATACAGATAAGAAAGTTCCGGTAATTTGTTTCTGCTCGCACATGGATACTTCTCCTGATTGTAGTGGCTATAATGTAAAGCCGATTATTCATGAGAACTACCAGGGACAGGATTTAGTGCTGCCGGATGACAATTCTGTAGTCTTAAAAATGAAAGAACACCACGATCTGAAAGACCAGATTGGAAATGATATCATCACTGCAAGTGGTACAACTTTGCTTGGCGCTGATAATAAAGCGGGATTGGCCGAGATTATGGAAGCGGCAGCGTTTTTAATGCAGAATCCTGAATTTAAGCATGGAACAATCAAAATCTTATTTACTCCGGATGAGGAAATTGGTCGTGGTGTAGATAAAGTGGATCTGGAAAAGTTAGGTGCTGATTTTGGTTATACCATTGATGGTGAAACATTAGGGTCTATTGAAGATGAAACTTTCTCGGCAGATGGTGCAGTATTGACCATTAAAGGTGTAAGTGCACACCCTGGTTTTGCTAAAGGTAAAATGGAAAGTGCGATTAAGATATTATCAGACGTGATCAGTTCGTTGCCTGCAGACTGTCTTTCGCCCGAATCAACAGAATTAAAAGAAGGTTTTATTCACCCGGTAACTATCGGTGGAAATGTAGAGCAGGCCGAGGCCCGTTTTATCCTTCGTGCATTTAATGATGAAGAATTGGCCGCCAATGGCGAATTGTTGGATGCTACCGTGCAAAATATTATAGAAGATTTTCCTAATGCTTCTTACGAATTGAAGATCACCCAACAATACCGTAATATGAAACAGGTGTTGGATAAGCATCCTCAAATTATAGAGATCGGTATTGAAGCTATAAAACGTGCAGGAATTACACCTAAGCAACAAAGCATCAGAGGAGGTACCGATGGATCTCGTCTGTCATTTATGGGCTTGCCTTGTCCCAACATCTTTGCCGGAGAGCATGCTTTCCACGGTAAGCAAGAGTGGGCATCTGTACAGGATATGGAAAAAGCGGTCGAAACGATCGTGAATATCGCTGCCATCTGGGAAGAGAAAGCGTAAAATATAGGATTATTATTTGGCAAGCGTTAGTCTTGCCAAATATTGATCTGAATCGTCTTCGAAGATGATCTCAGTATGCCACCCTGTTTG
This sequence comes from Candidatus Pedobacter colombiensis, assembly GCA_029202485.1. Taxonomy (NCBI): domain Bacteria; kingdom Pseudomonadati; phylum Bacteroidota; class Sphingobacteriia; order Sphingobacteriales; family Sphingobacteriaceae; genus Pedobacter; species Candidatus Pedobacter colombiensis. Next base: position 5,259,689 of record CP119313.1, read on the forward strand.
TTTGGCAATATCAATAAGTGTCTTCTGATCTACATAGATCCACTTAAACCAATTGCCTTTTACACTTTTGTATTCATACCTAAAGCTGACTTCGCCAAAGTATCCGTTTTCAGGAAATGGGATTTCCAGATACAAATACGACAGGTCGGAACTATCGAAAACCAACTGACCATCTTTATTGATTAAGCTTTTGACATGTTTTAAAAAGGCTTTCAGTCCGGGAAGCGATCCTGTAAGGCCGATCCCGTTCATCATAAACAAAAGGGTGTCATATTTCTTATCCCCCTCAGGAATTTTATAAGCCAGGATATTTCCTTCCATGGCTTGTTTCAGCCCACGTTGTTTCATTATGGTTACCGCTGCTGCGGAGATGTCCATACCTGTAATATCAAATCCTCTTTTTTGGAGCACTAAAGCATGGCTGCCTACGCCGGCACCTACATCCAGCACTTTGCCTTTGCAAAGATCCAGTGCCTTAAGCTCAAGATCAGGCATTTCCTGCTCGTCTCTGAAGTAAATGTCAACTGGCATTTCCTCCGGTTCGTCATAAGAATTATGCACCCATAAGGTTTCTGCCGGTGGTTTTATAAACTGATCTTTTAAAGCTTCTCCAAAAACATCCATGCCACAAAGATAGAAAAGAGATTGCTTTACAACTCAAACTCTTGATGATATTCCGGAATAGAAACGTTTTTAAAACCTGCATTGCGTACCCTTTCAGCAAATTTCAGCTGCACATCGTACTCACCGTGAACCAGAAATAACTGTTTAACCTTTGCCGGGTTCTGCACGGAAAGAAACTTTAATAAATCTTCATAATCGCCATGTGCGCTCATGGATTTAATAGATCTAACCTCAGCAATTACATCATAATCCTGTCCAAACAGCCAAACTCTTTTTTGTCCGGCCATTAAGCGGCCGGCAAGGGAGCCGGGACTGGCATATCCCACCATTAGAATGGTGTTTTTTTGATCACTGATATTGTTTTTAATGTGATGTCTTACTCGTCCACCCTCGGCCATGCCGGATGAAGATATAATCACACAAGGCTGCGGATCGTCATTTAGCGCTTTGGACTCCTCTACGCTTTCAATAAATCTTAAGCCTTTAAAGTCGAAGATGTCATGGTCTACCTTCAGCACCTCTTTAACTCCATTGTTGTATACCTCTGGGTGGTTTTTTAGTACTTGAGTTGCCTCCATAGAAAGCGGGCTATCCACATAATAAGGGATATTGGGTAGTTGACCTTTTAATTCGAGCGAGTTTAGGGCATATAGTAACTCCTGCGTGCGACCAACGCTAAATGCCGGGATGACAATTTTGCCTTTCTTTTCTAAGCAAGTCTGCGTAATGATCTCCAACAATAGGTTTTCGATAGGGGCAACCTCGGTATGCAAGGAATCGCCATAAGTAGATTCTATAAGGATGTAGTCGGCCTGTGGAAAGGTATGAGGACTTTTTAACAGCAAGTCACCATAACGGCCTACATCTCCACTAAAAGTAATGCGGGTTTCTTTATCGTCTTCGTTGATCCGTAAATGTACAGCTGCACTACCTACAATGTGGCCAGCATCGGTAAGCCTAACCATAACATTGGAATCGATGTCAAAATCCTGATTGTAAGGTATGGTTTTGAACTGGCTAATAGTTTGGTGGACATCCTTGTCTGTATACAGTGGTACTACCGGGTTTTCCGGGTGCCTGTTTTTTTTGTTTGCGTACTCTGCATCCTGCATCTGGATCTTTGCCGAATCGAGCATTAGGATTGCGGCCAGGTCTTTTGTAGCAGATGTGCAATAAATGGTGCCACTAAAACCTTCGGCTACCAAACGAGGTAGCAGTCCGCAATGGTCTATATGTGCGTGCGACAAAATGAGGTAAGTAACTTTAGCCGGGTTAAATCCGAAAGATTCATTTAGCTGTTCGGTTATATCGCCCATACCCTGAAAAAGGCCGCAGTCCAATAATATTTTAGTTCCGTTATTTAAAGTGACCAGGTGTTTACTACCCGTTACAGCACGCGCTGCCCCATGAAATGCAATCTTCATTCAGTTAAATTAGGCTCTTACTTTTGAAATAGTGTCTTTTACGTGATCTGTTACATCAGCCAGTTTTTCTTTAGAAGCATCTAAAATGTCACAAAACCAATCCGATATTTTATCTTTTACATCTTCACCTTTATCTGTTGATAAGATTAAAGCGATTGCAGCGCCTAAAGCAGCCCCGGCCAATACCCCTGCGATTATTTTAGTTTCTTTAGTCATTGTAATTTCTCCTTTTTTGATTGTTGATCAGCTATTAGGCTATTGTGTTGCCTAACATGTCCGTGTAAGATAAACAAAAATGAGGCAGAATAGTTCTTAATCGGACGGAATTTTTGAAGGCCGGCGCATGTTCAAATAAAATATTAAATTAATTTTTATAATAATGTGTGGTTTGTCTGAGCACTTTTAATTAAATTAAGGGAGAAGTCAGCGGTAGCTAAGAATCTTTCTTTTTGGAAGCGGTATACCTAAAACTGATTAAAGACAGCCAATGAAATAAAGAAATATAACAACATATCATTACTTCTTAAATGAGGTATTAATTTAAGAGTCTCGACAGCAAAATTTCTGACAAATGCAAGGACAGAGACAATAGATTAATGCCCATGACAATATTTGTTGTACTTTTGAAGGTGCACTATGGCGTCATGGGTTCTATTGTAAATCCGCTTTCCTGGGCCGTCAGAAAGCCTTGCTGTCCGGTATTTAGAACTTGCTATAGTTGCACTTTCGTTTTATTTTATAAATAGACGAACACCCACTGAGGCTTCCCTAAATTTCGATTGAGACTCATTTTAAGGTTTAAACTAAAAAAATGAGGATATGATTAACAATGATGAATACTTCCAAAGTAGGCCAAAGGGCACCGAAAAAGAGCTAAAAGCATTGGCTCTTGATACAATAGAACTTTTTTTCGAAGCGTATGATCTTGATGAAAGTCAGGACTTATTATGGCAAATTCTGAAACAGAGTTTCGTTAACCCCTTTTCTACCTTAGATGTTAAGGAGCGAGCCAATTTGATCAGTTTCTACGAAAACCTTCATAGAGTGATTCTGGCTGCTAGTATTTTGCATAATGGCAGGATAAGTCAGGATGTTTGGAATTCGTAGCACAAAGTGTGGGGTTATTAATGGTGAGTTTTTGTTAGACAGTGTGATATCGCGTCTGCTATTGGTCTGCTATTCGACTGGTATTGGACTGGTATCATACTGCTTTTACCTGTTTGAGTTCAATCCTATAAGAGGTGTATTTTAGCTTTTGTAATTAATGACTAACCAGTAAGACTGAGATCCAGGAAGGGTAGGTAAGAGGATATAAAAGGAAACAGGGACGATCTTTCGAAACGTCCCTGCTATAAAGATGGTTGATCCACCACAGACCAACCTAAACCAAACAAACTGCAACTATAACGGCGAATGTTGTAGAAAAGTTTTTGGGTGAAAAAATAAAAACATTTCGATGACAAAAGGAAGAAATATATGAAAACTCTGTATTCAATTATTTATGTGCAACCTTATTTACTTACTTTTTTAATATTGTGTTTAATAAACCAGAGGAAAGCTTTCCCGAAAAAAACTCCATTTTAACCCTCGTTGTATAATTATAGCGCTAAAAAATTATATAAAGATAAACTCTGTGTTGTTTTAATAAAAATATTATCTTTGAGTTTTCGCCATTTATAGATGTAAGATTATGACAGCCGTAGTTGGAATACTAAATAAACAAGCTGTAGCACTAGCAGCGGATAGTGCAGTAACTATTAGCGGGGTAAAAGGCAGAAAAATATTTAATAAAGCTAATAAGGTATTCACATTATCGAAATATCATCCAATTGGCGTTATGATATACAATTCGGCTTCTTTTATGTCAACTCCTTGGGAAACGATTATAAAGATGTATAGAAAACAACTTGGAGATAAATCTTGCGCCACTGTTAAAGCTTATCAGGAGGATTTTCTTAACTATTTAAGGTCAAAAGATTTTTTTACTACACCTGTAACACAACAGGTCTTTTTGAAAGATTTTGCGGAAATCATTGTAGGGGATGCGATCAGTGCTGTTGCTAGTAAAAATCAGATTTTACTTGAACAACCTACAGATGAAAATAAAGTTAGATTTTTAGCATTAGTAGAAGAAAATTTAATAGAACTTTCTGATTATTTTAATGCAGTAGATATTTGTCCGGAATTTATTGACTATGATTTTGATGCCTTTAAAGCGCATTCGAAGAATACTCTTGATGGACTCGTTGATAGTACGTTAAAGCAAAATGGTTTCGTGATTACTGATACTATTATTGAGGTGATAAATGCTGCAGTTTATGCAGTTCTGAAAGCTAAAGAAACAACAACAAGTTATACTGGTTTAATTTTTTCCGGTTTTGGAGAAGATGAGATCTATCCACAATTGATACCAATTAATATCTCTTTTGTAGTAGATAATAAAATTAGATATTATGTTGATGAAGATAGTGTCGCATGTATCACAACTAAAAATGATGGAGCAATTCGCCCATTTGCACAACAAGATGTTATTGATACTATTTTGAGTGGTATAGATCCTGAGCTGGATAGTACCTACCTGCAAAATTTTTCATCTATTTTTAAAAAATATAACGAAGTGATATTGCAAACGATAGGGGATAGTAATCCCCAGTTGAAGGCTCAGGTTGAAGCGTTGAATACAGATGTTTTACAGTCAGAATTTGCACAAATGAATAGTCTAATTAAGACAGAAAAATATATTGTACCCTTGATGAATGCAGTCTGTAGTCTTTCAAAAGAAGATTTGGCAGAAATGGCTGAGAGCTTGATATATTTGACATATTTAAAAAGAAGAATTACCTTTGCAGAAGAAAGTGTTGGTGGCCCTGTAGATGTTGCCATTATTTCAAAGGGTGATGGATTTGTCTGGATCAAAAGAAAACATTATTTTAATCCAGAATTGAACAAGCATTTTTTTGAAAACTACTTTAATAAATAAAATATGAGCATTACATTTTTCAATCCAGATTTATCACAGGCAAGATTCAATGTAAAAGATGTACTCTCCAGTTTTAGAAAACAGCCATTGGAAAAGGATCAAATCCGTGGTGATATGACTTCAGAAGAAATCTCGGAAGTAGTATCAGATAGGATAATAACAGTGATAAAGGAACAATTTGAGGTTGCCAAAAAGAATTTTGAAGCAAAAGAAGAAATGTAGAATTTTCTCTTCTCAAAAACGATTAATGGCCAGATGATCCCATCTGGCCATTTTAGTTATCAAAATAAATATCTCTTCAACTGTTTGGCAATTAAATATTTCTATCTATCTTTGCAGTCCCTAAAATTAGAGGGAATAAATAATTGTTAAACAAATTAAATACAAGCAAGTGAATACGTTAAGTTACAAAACTGTCTCTGCCAATGCAAAAACTGTTAACAAACAGTGGGTTGTTGTGGATGCTGAAGGCGAGATTTTGGGGCGCTTGTCATCGAAGATTGCTATGATCATCCGTGGTAAAAACAAGCCTGAGTATACCCCACACGTAGACTGCGGTGATAACGTTATCGTTATCAATGCAGACAAGATCAAGTTGACCGGAAATAAACTGAATGATAAAGTTTATATCTCTTACACTGGTTATCCAGGTGGTCAGCGTTTCATTTCTCCGAAAGAGTTAATGGCGAAACATCCTAAGCGTGTTATCGAGAAAGCCGTTCGTGGTATGTTACCTAAAACAAAACTTGGTGCTAAACTTTACACCAATCTTTTTGTTTATGCAGGTGCAGAACATCCTCATGCAGCGCAATCACCAAAAACCATTAAACTTTAATTAAAGAAGAAATGTCAGTTACTAACACTTCAGGAAGAAGAAAAACTGCAGTTGCTCGTATCTATTTAAAAGAAGGCAACGGCACAATTACCGTAAACGGTAAAGATCATAAAGAATATTTCCCAACATTGCCTTTACAATACATCGTTAACCAATCGTTCACAGTTTCTGAACTAGTTGGTCAGTATGATGTAACTGTAAATGTTGCCGGTGGTGGCGTAAAAGGTCAGGCAGAAGCTGTTCGTTTAGCTATTGCTAAAGCTATTGTTGAATTAGATGCTGAGAAAAAACCAGCATTACGCGCTAAAGGGTTAATGACCCGTGATATGCGTATGGTTGAACGTAAGAAACCAGGACGCAAGAAAGCACGTAAGAAATTCCAATTCAGTAAACGTTAATCTTAAGGAGACAAAACAATGGCAAGAACTACATATCAAGACTTACTGGATGCAGGTGTACACTTTGGTCACCTTACCCGTAAATGGAACCCAAAAATGGCCCCATACATTTTCATGGAGCGCAATGGTATCCACATTATAGATTTAAATAAAACTTTAACTAAAACTGAAGAAGCTGCTTCAGCAATCAAACAGATCGTTAAATCTGGTCGTAAGATTCTTTTCGTAGCTACTAAGAAACAAGCTAAAGAAATCGTTGCTGATCAAGCAAAAAAAGTAAACATGCCTTACGTAACTGAGCGTTGGTTAGGTGGTATGTTAACTAACTTTGCTACTGTTCGCAAGTCAATCAAAAAGATGGTTACCATCGATAAAATGACTAAAGACGGTACTTATTCGATTCTTTCTAAGAAAGAGCGTTTAATGATCCAACGTGAGCGTATCAAATTAGAAAGCTTATTAGGTGGTATCGCGGATTTAAACCGTTTACCAGCTGCTATCTTCTTAATTGACGTTAAAAAAGAGCACATCGCTGTTAGCGAAGCGTTGAAATTAAACATTCCAACTTTTGCAATGGTTGATACCAACTCTGATCCTTCAAACATCGATTTCCCAATTCCTGCGAATGATGATGCTACTAAATCTATCTCTTTAATTACTGATGTAATCATCAAAGCAATTGAAGAAGGTTTAGATGAGCGTAAACGTGAAAAAGACGAGGAAACTGAGAAAGAAGCTGTAGCTGCTAAAGCTGCTGCTGATGCTCCGGAAGCTGCTGCACCTGGTGCCAGAAGAAAGAAAGTTGAAGCTGATTCTGAAGAAGGTACAAGCGAAGAAGCTTAAATAATATAATTGGGTTGTGTATGGTGCGTTGCAGTTTATACTACAACAAGTCGTGCACAACCCATAATTTTTTGATAAAAACTTAAAAAGGAAATAAAATGTCTACAGTACAAATTTCTGCAGCTGATGTAAACAAATTGCGCCAACAAACTGGTGCTGGTATGATGGACTGCAAAAAAGCGTTAATCGAAGCTAATGGTGATTTCGAAGCTGCGGTTGATTATTTACGTAAAAAAGGTGCTAAAGTAGCGGCTTCTCGTCAGGATCGTGATTCTAACGAGGGTGTTGTTATTGCTAAGGCTACTGCTGATGGCAAACGTGGTGTAGTGGTTGAATTAAACTGCGAGACTGACTTTGTGGCTAAAAATGCTGATTTCGTTGCTTTGGCTAACAAATTTACTGATTTAGCTATCGATAGCAATCCTGCTTCATTAGAAGAACTTTTAGCTCTTGAAATTGACGGACAAAAAGTTTCTGATATCATCGTTGAGAACACTGGTAAAATCGGTGAGAAAATCGGTATCTCTAAATTCGAAACTGTTACAGGTGAAAAAGTTGTTCCTTATATCCACGGTAACTACCGTTTAGGTGTTTTGGTTGCTTTAAACCAAGCTGGTGAAGGTGTTGAAGAAGCTGGTAAAGACGTTGCTATGCAAATCGCTGCAATGAGCCCGGTTGCTTTAGATAAAGGTGATGTTGACGCTACAACTATTGAGCGTGAAACTGAAATCGCTAAAGAACAAATCCGCGCTGAAGGTAAACCAGAAGAAATGGTTGAGAAAATTGCTGCTGGTAAATTGAATAAATTCTACAAAGACAGTACTTTATTAAACCAGGAGTTTGTTAAAGATTCGTCTAAAGATGTACGTAAATTCTTAAATGATGTTTCTAACGGTTTAACTGTTGTTGCATTCAAACGCGTACAATTAGGAGCTTAATACTTAATTAATTTTTTTTAGAAGAGCCTTCTGTTTTCAGGAGGCTCTTTTTTTGTGCGCCGGGCATGGCGATCAACTCTAGGGTGTAAGTCCCGAGCCCACTTTGCAGTAGGAAGGGTTAGCCAATAGCAAGGGTGTCGCGGGTGACTGCGAATCTGAAGGAAGCTGGTGGCAAATATGGGGGCCTACGTACAGAAACTGTATATAAGGCGGGTTGATGTGGGTGATGTTGCAAAACAAACAGAAGCCCTATGCTGCACAGAACATCAACACGTAAATACAGAGGTCACATCCATAGAAAGTTGACCGCCTTACCCCGGGAGATCTGTCTATAGACTGTCAAAGGTATGCGCGAGTACCGGCGAAGAAACAATAATCAGAATAACAATGGTTACTTGGGATAGGCAGAAGTCAGCAGAAGTCGTAGTACTGTTTTTTTTTTAAACAGGAAGGACTGAATGTTAGAATGGCAAAGGAATCAAAACGTTTATGGCGAAACGTTCACAACTGAAACACGTAAGAGAACTGCCTGCGGGAGTATAGGCCGGAAGCTGAAAGTAAAACGCAGGAGGAGTTGAGTCTAGCTATGCAACTAATGAGCACAATGCCTGGAATTAGTTTTTTTTTAGTAGTATGCTTGAAGAAATATTAGACATCCGAAATGTACAAAAAGCCTTTCGGCAGGTTACTACCAATAAGGGTGCTGGGGGTATTGATGGTATGCAGACCGATGAACTTCGTGACTACCTCAATATCCACTGGCAAGCATTAAAGAGTGATATTTTAGCGGGTAATTATCGACCACAATCTGTACTTAAGGTAGAAATACCCAAAACGGGCGGTGGAACGAGAATTTTGGGCATCCCAACGGTAATCGACAGGCTGTTGCAACAGGCGATCTCTCAATGGTTGAGTCCTAAGTACGAGGGCGATTTTTCAGCAAACAGTTATGGGTTTCGCCCGGGTCGCAGTGCACATCAGGCGGTATTTCAGGGGCAGGTAAACCTCAATGCGGGTTATACCTGGGTTGTAGAAGTGGACTTGGAAAAGTTCTTTGATACGGTCAACCACGACAAGCTTATGAGCCTGTTATGGGTTAAGATCAAGGATAGGGGGACCTTAAAGCTTATTCGTGCTTACCTAAGTGGCGGTATGATGGATAATGGACTGGTTAGCCCCAGAAGAGAGGGTACGCCGCAAGGTAGTCCTTTGAGCCCTTTATTATCAAACATTATTCTGAATGAGCTAGATCAAATTCTGGAAGACCGGGGCCACCGTTTTGTACGTTACGCAGATGACTGTAGTATTTATGTGCGGAGCAGAAAATCGGCCTTCCGTGTTATGGCGGTTATGACAGGCTATTTGGAAGATAAGTTGAAACTCAAGGTCAACCGGGAGAAGAGCAAAGTAAGCCGACCATCTGGTAGCACGCTTTTAGGCTTTTCCTTTTATGGCTCCAAACAAGGATGGCAGATCCGGGTTGCGTCCAAATCTCTGAAAACGATAAAACAGAAGATAAGGGAACAAACCCAACGGAACCATTCGATTGCTACTAGTGAACGAATTTATAGACTAGAAAAGGTCATACGGGGCTGGGTAAATTACTTTTCTATAGCCAAAGCCAAAAATCAGTTACTTAGATTAGACGAAATGGTCCGTGTAAGGTTAAGAATGATCATTTGGAAACAGTGGAAGAAAGTATATATCCGTATTGGGAACCTAATTAAGTTGGGTATTTCAAGGGACAAAGCTTATGAATGGGCAAACAGTCGAAAATCTTATTGCAGAATTGCTCACAGCCCAATACTATGTCGGGTGCTAGACAATGCATACTTTACAAAGCTAAAGTATACGGGCTTTACCAACTACTATTACTGGAAAACTGAATACCAGAAGAAATTATTCTAACAAACCGCCGTATGCCGAACGGCACGTACGGTGGTGTAGGAGGACAGATAGCTAAATAATAGCTATCTTCCTACCTAATTGCTGAGAGTGTGAAGGGGATTATTTCCCTTTTCGTTTAAAGCCTATTTCTGGTCTTGGTTTATCCTCTTTTTCAATGAATTTACTTAGATAAGTAAACAGTATTTCTATTTTCTGATCCTGTTTAAGGAGCTTCTTTTCTACCTGTTCCACCAGCAATGATACGTCTTTATGGAGCAGTACCATTTCACGAATGCGGGTATAGATACGAATGATCTGAATGTTTACATGGATTGCCCGCTCACTGTTTAGCACGCTTGACAACATGGCAACGCCCTGTTCGGTAAAACAAAAAGGCATATAGCGTAATCCTTGTCGATCTTCTTTGGAGGTCACAAACTGTGACCTCCAATTCTCCAGCTCTTCTTTGTTCATCTCAAACATAAAGTCTTGTGGAAAACGTGTAATATTACGTCTTACTGCCTGTTTTAATACCTTGGTTTCAACTCCATAGAGTTCAGCAAGATCCCTATCCAACATCACTTTCTGATCCCGGATCACATAGATCTTGTTCATTACCGCTTCATCGGGTATGACTACAGCATTGGTTTGGTTATTTTTTAACGGCTATAGTGCGGGTTTTTCATCACCATAGGCTAAATCAGTATATTTGGCTTAACACAATACAATCGTATGATCGCAATAACCAATTGTAAGCTCTTTAAATCCGGTGTGCTGCTGACAGACCAATCTGTGCTAATTGAAAAAGGAAAAATTAGCCGTGTTTCTAATGAAGAAGTTCCTGCCGGATATACACAAATTGATGCCAGGGGTGATTTCCTTAGTCCTTCTTTTGTAGAACTTCAGATCTATGGTAGTGGCGGACAGCTTTTCTCTGCTTATCCCACAGCGGAAACATTACAGCAGATGGATGATGACCTGATCCGCAAGGGAACCACAGGTTTTTTGGCCTGCGTAGCTACCAACACCATGGAAATTGTTTATCAGGCCTTGGATGCTGCAAAGGCTTACCGCTCACAAGCCAAAGGCTTTTTGGGCTTGCATCTAGAAGGGCCTTACCTTAATCCTAAGCGTAGGGGTGCACATATTGAAGCTTACATCCATAAAGCGGAGCTTGATGAAGTGAAGCGTCTGCTGGACCATGCAGATGGCACTGTAAAGATGATGACACTGGCGGCTGAACTTCAGGATGATGCAGTGATCAATTATTTACTGGACAATGATGTGCTTTTGTCATTAGGACATAGTGATGCGAGTTTTGAACAAGCTACGGCTGCGTATAACAAAGGATTTAAAACGACTACACATTTGTTTAATGCCATGCCCGCAATTCATCACAGGGCTCCTAATTTGCCTGTAGCGGTATTTAATCATCCTGCTGCAATGGCAAGTATCATCGCCGATGGAAACCATGTGGATTTTGAAATGGTGAAGATGAGCCATAAGCTGATGAAAGACCGACTGTTTTTAATTACTGATGCTGTGACGGAATGTAACATTGGTCCTTATCAGCATCAGCTTTCGGGAGATAAATTTATTACACCTGATGGTACGCTTTCGGGATCAAACATTACCATGTTACAGGCTGTTGAGAACTGTGTACAACATTGTGATATCCCTTTACATGATGCCTTAAATATGGCTTCATCCTATCCTGCAAAGCTGATTGGACTTGCAGATAAAATAGGCTCATTAAACGTTGGTAATGATGCTGATTTGCTATTATTGACGCCTGAACTTAAGCTGAGTAAAGTTTTTGTGGGCGGTTTACACATTTGATCCCTCATTAATTAAAACAATTAGTTATTTTTGGAGCCATGAAATATAAACGGATCCTGTTAAAATTAAGTGGCGAATCGCTAATGGGCGAAAAGCAGTATGGTATTGATAATGAGGTGGTAAGGCAATATGCTGAAGACATTAAGGCAGTTCATGCTCAAGGTCTTGAAATAGCAATCGTTATTGGAGGTGGGAATATTTTTAGAGGTTTAAGTGCCGAAAAGTCCGGTATGGACCGTGCACAAGCCGATTATATGGGGATGTTGGCAACTGTAATCAACAGTATGGCCTTGCAAGATGCTTTAGAAAAAGTAGGCTTGAAAACGCGTTTACTTACTGCGATTAAAATGGAGCAAATCTGCGAACCTTTTATCCGCAGAAGAGCGGTACGTCACCTTGAAAAGGGGCGTGTGGTGATTTTTGGCGCCGGTACAGGTAACCCTTATTTCACGACAGATTCGGCAGCAGCATTACGCGCTATCGAGATAAAGGCAGATGTGGTATTGAAAGGAACACGTGTTGACGGAATTTATACTGCTGATCCGGAAAAGGACCCTAATGCCACCAAGTATTCTGAAATTTCCTTTAAAGAAGTTTACGCTAAAGGATTGAATGTGATGGATATGACGGCTTTTACACTTTGCGAAGAGAACAAATTACCGATTATCGTTTTTGATATGAATAAAACAGGTAATTTTATGAAAATCGCCAATGGCGATGGCATCGGTACGTTAGTTAAGAACTGATACTAATAAATTTTATATTTTTGGTTAAATTTTACAAAACATGAATGACCTCATAAAGAAACAATTACAAGATGCCCAGACAAACATGGACAAGGCTATTGACCATTGTGAAGCTGAATTGACTAAAATCCGTGCAGGAAAAGCTTCTGCAGGTATGTTAGACGGCATATTTGTAGATTATTATGGTAGTGCTACGGCTTTATCTCAGGTAGCAAGTATCAATACGCCAGATGCACGTACTTTGCTTGTTCAGCCTTGGGAAAAGAATATGTTAGTGCCAATAGAACGCGCTATTATGGAGGCCAATATTGGAATTAACCCTCAGAATGATGGTGTAGTAATTCGCCTGGTAGTTCCTCCATTGACTGAAGAACGCAGAAAAGAATTGGTTAAAAAGGTAAAAGAGGAAGCTGAGCGGGGTAAAATAACCATTCGTAACATCCGTAAAGATGCCAACGAAAAAATCAAAAAATTGAAAGGCGAAAGCATTTCTGATGACGAAATTAAAACCGGTGAAGGAGAAGTTCAGAAGATAACTGATGCTTATATCGTTAAAGTTGATAAACATACAGAAGCGAAAGAGAAAGATATCATGACCGTTTAGAAGTCGGATTATAATCTACTTGTAAATTAAAGGGAATGAGGATACTGCTTCATTCCCTTTTTTTATTTTTGATCCCTCAAAACAAAACTTATCGATGAATTTACTGCTTGAATATCTGAAGAACTATAAATGGATAGTGGTTTTAGCCCTTGTATTGGCTGCTATTAATATAGGATTCTCTTTATTAGATCCTTACATTACAGGTAGAATTGTAGACCGTTTTATCGAAAAGAAAGATGTGTTGGGAAGAAGCGAGTTCATCTGGGGAGTACTTGGGTTTGTTGGTTTGGGGGTTGGTGCAGCCATGGTATCCAGGATTGCCAAGAACTTTCAGGATTATTTTACCAGCATCATTGTTCAGAAGGTAGGAGCAGAAATGTATGCAGATGGTTTAAAACACTCGTTGGAACTACCTTATCAGGTCTTTGAAGATCAACGTAGTGGTGAGACTCTGGGTATACTACAGAAGGTACGTCTGGATTCGGAAAAGTTCATCACTTCTTTTATCAGCATTTTATTTGTCAGCCTGATAGGAATGATTTTTGTAATCGTTTACTCAGTTTCGGTGAGTTATAAAGTTACCTTAATTTACTTCTCTGCAATCCCAATCATTAGTTTTGTGAGCTGGTTCTTGAGTCGTAAAATTAAAACTATACAAAAAAGTATTGTGGCTGAAACAACTGCTTTGGCGGGTTCCACCACAGAATCATTAAGAAACATTGAACTGGTTAAAAGCTTAGGATTAGCTAATCAGGAAATAGAGCGTTTAAATAAAACAACGTATAAAATACTTGGTCTTGAGCTTAGAAAGGTAAAGTATGTGCGGAGTATGAGCTTTGTACAGGGTACTACGGTTAATTTTGTACGAAGCAGTATGGTTGTGGTTTTACTGATCCTTATTTTTGAAAAGACCATTTCTCCAGGACAGTATTTTTCTTTCCTGTTTTATTCATTCTTCCTTTTTGGTCCATTGCAGGAACTTGGTAATGTAATTCTCTCATGGCGGGAGGCCGAGGTTTCTTTGGGCAATTTTAAGCGGATTTTAAGCACACCAATTGATCAGAAGCCGCTTAATCCGGTTAAGCTGGAAAAGATTACCAAATTGGCTTTTGAGAATGTTAATTTTAAACACTTAACAGGTAAGTTCAATGCATTAACCGACATCAACTTTAGTACCCATAATGGGGAGACTATTGCTTTTGTAGGCCCTTCGGGTTCTGGAAAAACAACGTTGGTTAAACTGTTGGTTGGACTTTATCAGCCTATGGAGGGTGATGTGCTTTACAATGATACTTCAAGCAGACAGATTGACCTTGATTTATTAAGGGAGAAAATAGGTTTTGTAACTCAGGATACACAATTGTTCTCTGGAACAATCAGAGAAAATTTACAGTTTGTAAGACCGGGCGCTACAGATGAAGAATGTATGCGGGTATTGCAACAGGCCGCTTGTAATAATCTATTGGCAAGAGCAGATAACGGCCTGGATACCGTAATTGGTGAGGGTGGAGTAAAAGTATCGGGAGGTGAAAAGCAACGTTTATCGATAGCGAGAGCACTTTTGCGTAAGCCGGATATTTTGGTGTTTGATGAAGCGACATCTTCTTTGGATTCTTTAACAGAAGAGGAAATCACTGCTACCATTCGTGATATTTCGGAGCAAACCAATCACATCACGATATTAATTGCGCACAGGTTATCGACGATTAAACATGCCGACCGGATTTTTGTACTGGAAAAGGGCCACATTATTGAACAGGGTAGGCACGAAGATCTATTGTTGTTAAATGGCTTGTATTATGCCATGTGGAGACAACAGATCGGTGAGCGCCTGACAACGGTTTAAACCTTTTGTTCGTTTATCTCATTAAGGCTTAATTTTATTAAGCCTTTTGTTTTTAGATAGGTAACGCCGGCAATAAAGATGGTCATGCTGCCTCCAAATACTACTGCAGGTACGGTACGCATCAGCTTTGCGGTTAAGCCCGATTCGAAGGCTCCAATCTCATTGGATGAACCAATAAACATACTATTTACAGCAGATACCCGGCCTCGCATTTCATCTGGGGTTAGCAGCTGCATAATGGTAGACCGTATCACGACGCTGATACTATCAAATGCACCTTCCATAAACAGGAACATGAGGGTAAGGTAAAAGTTTTTGGATAGACCGTAGCAGATAATGCTGGTGCCAAATCCAGTAACAGCAATCAGCAGGTTACGCCATGGTTTGTTCATCGGCGAAAAGCGAGTCATCACCAACATGGTAATCACAGCGCCGATTGATGCTGCCGCACGCATAAATCCTAAGCCTTCTGAGCCGACTTTAAGTATGTCTTCGGCAAATACAGGTAGGAGGGACACAGCGCCGCCAAAAAAGACGGAAAATAGGTCTAAGCTCATTGCCCATAACATCATTTTGTTTTTAAATACGAATTGCACGCCTTCAGTAAGACTCTTTACAATACTTTCTTTAGGGATATAGGTGGGCTTATGCTGTTTTAAAAAGAAAATGCAGATAAACGCAATTGCTATAAATGTAATGATGATGATGTAAGTTATGGTAATGCCGTAAAAGGCATAAATTAATCCGCCAGCTGCAGGGGCCAAAATAGAGGCCAATTGCCAACTGGAGCTGGTCCAGGTACTTGAATTTGGGTATAGTTTTTTAGGAACAATCGACGCCATTATCGAGAAAGAGGTTGGACTAAAAAAACCGCGGGCTATGCCAATCCCGAAGATCATGCAATACATAATTGGCACAATATAGCTGGTTGGTATATAAACATGCATTTGCTTAGTGGTAACCACCATCATCACCACTGAACACAAGAATACACCGGTAAATATTTTAAAGAGCAATCCTCTTTTTTCAGACTTGTCGGCTATATAGCCGCCGTATAGGGAAATACCAATGGCTGGTATGGCTTCGCAGAGGCCAATTAATCCAAGTGCAAGTGGGTCTTTGGTGAGGTAATAGATGTGAAAGCCAATAATTACGGCTTGCATCTGATAAGCAAAAGTAAAGAAGAAACGCATTCCAAGGTATGATCGGAATTCTCTGTAACGCAAAGCTGCGAAAGGATCGGGTTTCTCTATAGGTGGTATATGGTCTTCCAACAGAAAAGTATTTTAAACAAATGTATGCCATCAACCTGCAATAACATACATTTATTTAAAAAAGTATCTACATGATCTTGTCATAAAAGTCAAGATAAGCTGTACGCATATCTTCGGCCTGATTTATGGCAGCGGAAGCAGCGATCCCGAAAATCCCGGTATTCATTAAAGGATCTATGTCGCTGATGGTAATACCGCCAACAGCAAGCACGGGTAGGTCGATATTCAGCTTTTTTAATTCTGCCATTGCATTTTGGTAACCCGATACACCCAGTAATGGGGAATTATTGGGCTTGGTGGTTGTGGTATAAAATGGGCCAAAACCTGCGTAATCTGCACCTTCAGCAGCCAGTCTGATTAAGCCTTGCAGCGTAGTGGCAGAACCACCAATGGTTACTGCTTCGCCCAGTTGCTCACGTAGTTTTACAAAGTCGGCATCAAAATCTTCGATATGAAAACCCTGAATGTCGGCTTTGCCGTTTAAATGTATATGATCTGTGACGATCAGGGTAGCTCCCCAATCGTCACAGATTTCTGCAATGGCATGAATATCCTGAAGCAATTCATCATCATTTTTGGTTAGGCAGCGGTATTGTATCCATTTTGCTCCGGCAGAGCAGGCAATTTGTGCCTGTTCGATATGGCTTAGCTTTTGGATATCGTGCGTAATAAAATGGAGTTTTTCAATAAACTTTTTCATGATGGACTGCTGTTGGATTTAAAATTTCAAATTTAGCGAAAGTAGGAAATTAGTTCCTGCCTGTGGGAAGTAAAAGTTTTCGGTAACCGTTCCCCATGGATAAATTGAGCTGTAAGTATAGCCGTTGCTTTCGTATTTTTTATTCAGAATGTTATTGGCTAATAGACCGATATTGATGTTTTTAATACCTTTTAAGCTGAAATCATAACCCAATCTGGCATTGTTTACCCAGTAAGCATTTAATTTACGGCCTTCATTTTGGGTGTTGTCCATGTATTGTTTACTTACATATTTGCTTTGCAAAGCCACCGCAAAACCTACCAGTGGTTTGTAAACCAGCTCGCCGAAAAGCACGGTGTTTGGCGAGAAAGAAATGTCAGGGTTGGCATAAGTGGTCGCCTGAACTTTGATTAAATCAAAATTATCATCGTACTCAGATACGTAATCAATATAGTTTTTGATTTTATTCCTGCTTAATGCAGCATTTGCATTGATGGCAAATTTAGGACTGATGATGTAAGAAGCATCTAGTTCAAGGCCCATACGTGAGCTTTTGTCTACATTCTGGCGGTAAGGATCGCCACCATCATTAACTTCCCCGGTAAAAATCAATTGATCTTTATAGAACATGCCGTATACATTAATGCCGGCATTGAAATCATTAGTTTTAACGCGATACCCAGCTTCAACATTATTTAAACGTTCCGGTTTTGGTACCGGTAACCCAATTTTTAGATTGGTAAAATCATCGCGGTTTGGCTCTTTATTGGCCACACTAAATGATGCATATAGGTTACTTTGTTCGCCTAAGAAATAAGTTGCGCCAAACTTAGGATTGAAAAAGTTATAATTGTTATGGAAATCAAGCGGATTGCGGTTTTTATCCATTCCGGTGATGTCGTACTTAACGTTTCTGTATTGTAGATCTGCAAATAGGCTTAATTGAGTTAGTGGACTGTAATTGACCTTGGCGTAGGTGTTAAAATCATCTTTGTTGCCTCTGCCATCATAATAGTGGTAATCATTGGTTGAAGTTGAAGCATATTGTGCCCAGATAATCTCTCCAAAATGTTTGCCTCTGTATTGATTATAGGCCCCGCCAAGTGTAAAGTTTAAATCAGATTGAGGAATGTAATTAAATGCATAGGTTAAGCCATAGAAATCGTTGTCTAGCCAACGGCGACGAATTAAGTCTGTTTTACTAACATTAACACCACCTACATTTACAACAGGTAAGCCGTATTTCTTGAACTTTTGATCATTTTTATACTCTTCGTAATAACCTTTGCCATCAGTATAATGCAAAGCTCCATTGAATGAAAACTTGTCGCTGAATTGTTTTGCATACAATGCCTGGTAATGATTTTGCGCATAATTGTCGTTCTGATCCTTATAGGTGAACTGGTTATACTTTCTGTTGTCTGAGTTAAACAGGTTTAACGAGTCGGCTTTTGTATTGTATAGATAGCCTACATTATTCTCATAATGCTCTTTTAAGCCTTCCAGATCTCCGCGTAATTTTGCTTCAGGAACTCCATTCCAGGCTTGATAGGTCTTTTCTGTACCCGAAAATACGTTTATCCGCAACAGGTCAGTTTTGCCATAATAAGCGCCGGACAAGAAATAAGACTTAAGATTGGCAGCGGCACGATCAACAAAGCCATCCGATGTTATTCTCGATAAGCGTCCATCAAAGCTCCATTTTTGATCAATTAATCCGGTACCAATTTTAACCGTGTTTTTTAAAGTGTTAAAAGAACCAAATGTATTGTTTAGTTCTGCATAAGCATTCTGTGCAGGTGCAGAGGTTTGTATGTTTAAACTTCCACCGAAGGCACCAGCCCCATTCGTAGACGTACCTACACCACGCTGGATCTGGATGTTGTCTACAGAAGAAGCAAAGTCCGGCATGTTTACCCAATATATCCCCTGACTTTCACTGTCGTTGTAGGGAATGCCGTTTATGGTAACATTAACGCGACTGGCGTCACTTCCTCTGATCCTTATTCCTGTATAACCTACGCCAGCGCCGGCATCAGAAGTAACGACAACGCCAGGTGTGTTGTTTAAGATGAATGGAAGGTCTTGTCCAAAGTTGTTTCGCTCAATTTCTGCTTTGTCGATATTCTTGTAAGTGGTGGCTGACTTCTCATTGGCACGTGTAGCCCTTACGATTACCTCATCGGCTAGAAATGCACTTGGAGCTAATGTAAAATCTACAACCTCATCGTTGTTAAGGGTTACGGTTTTCTCTACGGTTTGGTAGCCAATATAGCTCGTGCTAAGGGTATAACTTCCTGCTTTTAGATTGCTAAAGCGGTATTTTCCTTGCACATCAGTGGTAGTTCCTGTAGCCTTATTTTTAAGTCTTACTGATGCTCCGGGTAATGTTTTGTTTGATTTTTCGGATACAGTTCCCGAAATACTGAATTGAGCTTTTGCCAGAACGGGCAACAGCAGCATCGCCATCACGGCAATCTTTAGTGTTTTCAATTTTTAATTTTTTAGTTAAACCACTGCAAGTAAGGGGTACTTACAGCCCAGTTAAACTCCATAACTCCAATCCCTCCGCCGGCATTATCCGGATCAGGTGCATATATCTGTGTACAGATATAATGGGTATGCTCTCAGCCTGTTTTTGTGTTTTTGCAAAACAAGGCACCCCCTTTTGATGAGGCAAATGTACTTGCTTATTTTGTCAAAACCAAGAAAGGGGGTTTTGTTAGTGATGGTCTAAAAAGTGATCAATAGCAGTAATTGCATTGTTTAGCCTGGTTTCCTCGCCATTAATAACAGTATAATTTGCATTTAAGGCCTTAAGCTCCTTGTGCCAGACTTCCATAAAGTATTCACGTTTATGAGGAAAATCACGCAATGGGTCTTCCTGCCATGGTAAATCAATATCCATTAACAGATACAGGTCGTAATGGTAATTGGGCAAGGCATTTAACACCAATCCAGGGGTTTCTCCAAATACCTCATCACTCCATATCTTTACCGTTAAGAAGGTGGTATCACAGAAAATAACGTCCTTTTGTGCAATGGCAGTTATGGATTCTTCAAGTGCTACCTGTCCATGAAACATATTGATTTCATCCTGTAGGTTGCAAGGGGCAGTTAAAGCGGCGCAATAATACCGGGCATATTCGGGTACCCATAAAGTACGGTAATGCATTGCCAGTTGTGCTGTTATAGTCGATTTGCCGGTACTCTCGGGACCAACAATGGCTATTCTTTTAATTTGCTTGTTCACGGTAAATCTTTCTCCAATCTAAATAACCAACAGATGCAATATAAACATACAACGCGTACATTACCGCGGTTGCATACAGGTCTTTTGAAATGTACATGCCTACATAAATGATATCAACAAAAATCCATATCATCCAGTTTTGAATAACTTTTCGTGCCAGGAAGATCTGTGCTACCAGGCTACAGGCGGTGCAAAAACTATCAATATAAGGAAATGCTGCATCAGTGTTCTTATAAAGTAACTGCCCAAGGAGTATGGTGAAAGCGATAACTCCTATGATGGAAAGTAGTATTTCTTTTTTGTTTATGTTTGCTACTGGCCTTGATGCTTCGGGGTTGTTCCTGTTTTTACTCCAGTAATACCAGCCATAAACGTTCATGATAAAGAAGTAAAACTGCAGGCCCATGTCCGCATATAGTTTTGATTCGAAGAAAATAAAGATATAAATGACCACACTGATGATGGCGATCGGCCAGTTGTAAATATTATTCTTGGCGGCAAGCCATACACATAAGATTCCGGTAAATACACCAAACCATTCTAACGGATCTGTTTGAATAAAAAGTTGAGTGAAGCTGTCTTTGAGTATTTCAATCATCGCCCAAAAGTACTAAACGTATTTACATAAAAAAATCCCGCAGTAGAAGGTTAACGGCGTAGTATTTGTTGGAAACAATAAGAATGAACTATTTGTATGTAATTAGCGTTAATAAGAAAATGAAGATACTTAGGCATATGATGATGAAAAGATTAGGTTTTTTAATGATAATGGGACTATTGTTTGGCTTGTTGGCCTTTACTTACCTAAAATCGGGTATGATCAGAGGTCGTATTGCTCCTGCAGATGCTGCTTCGCAGGTGTTAGCGGTATTGGGAAAGGATACACTAAGGGCTGAAGTTAACAATGGTAATTTCGCATTTCCTTCAGTAAAAGTAGGGACTTATACCATTCAGGTAAAAGCTAAATCTCCATATAAAGACACCTCCATTGTAAATGTGCCTGTAATAGACAGTGTAACCACTGATATTGGTTTGCTAAAATTAAAGCAAGAATAAGCTTTAACACGTTATGAGGAGCGGATTTAGGTCTCCTTTTTTATTTATGAGGCTTTTTAAAAAAATAGCTGATTTTTAATGCGTAAAACTGTATCTTTGCATCCCGACAGAAGAGTCGGAGCTTTAGATTCTATCTAAGGGAAATCTCTCGACTGTTCCAGTCCCTAAATTGCATTTTTTACCATATTTTACATTAGACTTTTCAAAGCCTTATGCCTAAAGACACCTCCATACGCTCAGTACTAATTATCGGATCTGGACCTATTATCATTGGTCAAGCTTGCGAATTTGATTATTCGGGATCTCAAGCCGCCTTATCTTTAAAAGAAGAGGGGATTGAAGTTTCAATCATCAATTCTAATCCTGCAACAATCATGACCGACAAGGTGATTGGGGACAATGTTTACCTTTGGCCTTTAACTGTAGATTCAATTGAGCAGATCTTGCAAGAACGTAAAATTGATGCTGTATTGCCTACCATGGGTGGACAAACCGCATTAAATCTTTGTATCGAAGCATCTGAACGCGGAATTTGGGAGAAATATGGGGTTAGGGTAATTGGTGTAGATGTTGCTGCAATTGAGAAAACTGAAAACCGTGAAGCCTTCCGCCAGTTAATGGTTGATATAGGTGTAGGGGTAGCTACTTCAAAAATTGCCAACTCTTTCCTTGAAGGTAAAGAAGCTGCTCAGGAAATCGGTTATCCATTGGTAATCCGCCCTTCTTATACATTGGGTGGTTTTGGTGGCGGTTTCGTGCACAGGAAAGAAGATTTTGACCAGGCTTTAAAACGTGGACTTGAGGCTTCTCCAACCCATGAGGTTTTGGTAGAACAAGCTGTTTTAGGTTGGAAAGAATACGAATTGGAGTTGTTAAGAGACAGTAATGACAATGTGATCATCATCTGTTCTATTGAGAACTTCGATCCAATGGGTATCCACACAGGTGATTCTATCACTGTGGCTCCTGCAATGACATTATCGGATCGTTGCTATCAGGACATGCGTAACCAGGCGATCAAAATGATGCGTGCAATAGGAAACTTCGCTGGTGGTTGTAACGTACAGTTTTCTGTAAATCCTGATAACGATGAAATTATCGCAATCGAGATCAACCCAAGGGTATCCCGTTCATCGGCACTGGCGAGTAAGGCTACGGGCTATCCAATTGCTAAAATCGCGGCTAAACTGGCTATCGGTTATAACCTGGATGAGCTTGAAAACCAAATTACAAAAACTACATCTGCATATTTTGAGCCTACACTTGATTATGTTATCGTAAAAGTTCCTCGCTGGAACTTCGATAAATTTAAAGGTGCAAATAAGGAATTGGGCTTACAGATGAAATCTGTAGGTGAAGTGATGGCAATCGGACGTACTTTTATAGAAGCATTGCAGAAAGCTTGTCAGAGTTTGGAAATAGGCAGATCAGGTTTAGGTGCTGATGGTAAACATAGCCGCAATATCGACGAGATCATGCACGGCCTTGAGCACCCAAGCTGGAACCGTTTATTCCTGATCAAAGATGCAATGAGCATGGGCGTACCACTTGAATCGATCCGTAAAGTTACACGTATCGATAAATGGTTCTTATCACAAATACATGAGCTGGTTCAGCTGGAAACAGAATTGAAGCGTTATTCACTAAATAATATTCCTAAAGATTTCTTCTTTACATTAAAACAAAAAGGCTTCTCTGATATTCAGATCTCTTACCTGCTTGGAAATGTAACAGAAGACGAAGTGTATGAACGCAGAAAGTCGCTTGGAATAAAACGTGTCTACAAAATGGTAGATACCTGTGCGGCTGAGTTTGCTGCACAAACCCCTTACTACTACTCAACTTTTGAGGAGGAGAATGAATCTCAGCCATCAGATAAAAAGAAAATAATCGTTTTGGGTTCTGGTCCTAACCGTATTGGTCAAGGGATTGAATTTGACTACTCTTGTGTACATGGTTTACTTGCTGCTAAAGAGACTGGTTTTGAGGCCATCATGATCAACTGTAATCCAGAAACGGTATCTACAGACTTTAACATGGCTGATAAGCTATACTTCGAGCCTGTGTTTTGGGAGCATGTGCGCGAAATAATTGAGCTAGAGAAACCAGTAGGTGTAATTGTTCAGTTGGGTGGTCAGACGGCCTTAAAAATGGCTGAAAAGCTTCATGAGAATGGTATCAATATCATCGGTACTTCATATAATGATATGGATGTGGCTGAAGACAGGGGGCGCTTCTCTGATCTGTTAAAAGAACTGGAAATTCCTTATCCTAAATATGGTGTTGCGGAAAATGCTGAGGAAGCAATTGTTGTAGCAAATGAAGTGGGTTACCCGGTATTGGTTAGACCTAGTTATGTATTGGGTGGACAAGGAATGAGTATCGTGATTAACGATGAGGATCTTGAAAAAGCAGTTGTGAAATTACTGGGAGACTTGCCTGGTAACCGTGTACTGATTGATCATTTCCTTGACAGGGCAGAAGAGACTGAATCAGACTCTATCTGCGACGGTGAAGATGTTCACATCGTTGGTTTAATGGAGCACATTGAGCCTGCTGGTATTCACTCCGGAGACTCAAGTGCAGTATTACCTCCATTTAGCTTGTCTGAAAAGGTAATGAACGACATGGAGACTTACTCTAAGAAGATTGCAAGAGCATTAAATGTAATTGGATTGTTAAACATTCAGTTTGCAGTTAAAGATGAGAAAGTATATGTAATTGAGGCGAATCCAAGAGCATCAAGGACTGTTCCTTTCATTGCTAAGGCTTATGATGTTCCTTACATTAACATTGCTGCTAAAGTGATGCTTGGTGTGAATAAACTGAAAGATTTTACTATTGAGCGTAAGCTTGAAGGCTATGCGATCAAAGAGCCGGTATTCTCTTTCTATAAATTCCCTGAGGTAACTAAAGAATTAGGTCCGGAAATGAAGTCGACAGGTGAGGCGATCAGATTCATTAAAGATACCGAGGATCCTTATTTCAGAAAGCTGATTAAAGATAAATCAATGTATTTATCTAAATAAAACGTAAAGGGCTGTATCGCAAGATATGGCCCTTTTACGTTTTATATGGAATCAATTTAACGTTTTGTCCAAATTCGCGTATTTAGATCCAGATCTTTAATGATCCCATACATAAATCTGATAACTTCGGTATCCTCATTTAGGGAATTTGAGGTGAGCAGGCTTTTATGTACGGGAGGTTCAAAATAGTCCTTGTTTAGGGGGAATGCGATAAAAACGCAGGAACCAATAAATGAAAGTGAAATGGTGTAGCTGCAGCGATTGTTTAGTTCACACAGGCGTTGCATCAATGCCGGCGTTAAAATGTATCGGGCTTCGACCTGATCTGTAGAGTAGGTGACAAACTCACTCTCAAATTCAGGATTTTCCAGCTGTACCAGCGTTTTATCTGAAGAATTGAATATGGGCATTGCTTTTGATATCCAGGCGCCTAATGCCGTTCCCATATCTTTGGGTCTTACTACAGTTACTCCATTAAAATTCTTGTTAAAATCAGCATAAAAAACAATCCCTTTTAATATGGTATGCCAATGTTCCTGCCGGCCATTTTTTGTCTGTGTAACGGTTTTATACTCGGCGTGAAGTTCGGAAAATGAAAATGCCGTTTTTCCGGCTCTTCCGGAAATTTGGTCTTCACTCCTATAACGGTCTGGTTCTTTGCTGAAAAGCTGGGAATAAATAAATTCATTTTCTGACAACCCACTTCTATAATTCATTTCCAGACTTTCGTCTATGGTTTTGAGCACTAATGGAATTACACCCTGCTTAAAGTTATGCCGATATTGGTAAAACTTTGTATTGGTTTTACTAATCAAAACAAAGCCTGTAATGAGCATTATTGTCCCAATGGTAAGCCCGGCTACAGAAAAAACAGAGGAAGTAATTCCGCCTATTATTGTTAAAACGCCAAGGCCTATACACAGATAGCTTTTTACTTTTAGTGCAGAAACTTCTTTTCGTTGATTCTCTAAATCAGCTAGTGTGCTTTGTAGGGTTTGTTGGTTTAGAATATCGATATCCATTAGCTATTGAAAAGTTCTTTAGCACTGATGTTTTTACGTTCTTCTTCTGTGTTGGTAAGCACGTCTATAGCCTGATAATTCATGATACCGGCAACTATGCTTCCCGGAAACATCATGATGGCATTATTATAATCCGTAACCGAAGCATTGTAAGTTCTTCTGGCTGCGGCTATCTGCTCTTCACTTTCTGTCCAGGTAGTTTGAAGGTTAATAAAGCTATGATTGGCTTTTAAATCCGGGTAGTTCTCAACGTTAACCATTAAACCCTTCATACTGGTGCTTAACTGTCGGTCTATTTCCAGTTTTTCTTCATTGCTGATATTTCCAGTTACGGCTTTACTTCGCAATTCGACAATTTTTCCCAGTAGCCCTTCTTCATAATTCATATATTGTTTTACCGTTTCGATCAAATTGGGTAAAAGATCAAAACGTTTTTTTAGCATGACATCAATTGCCGAGAAGGCATTGTTGACTTGGTTTTTCTTTCCGATAAGTGAGTTGTATAAACCAATCCCTACCAGCGCAATTACAATCAGAACAATTAAAGCTACTATCATATCAGTGTTTGAGTTTTTATAAATATATAAAAAAATCAAATACAGAGTTCTAAGCGTTTAAGACAAAAAAAATCCTCGTTACCTAACGATAACGAGGATAATCATCCCTATTGTTTTGTTAAAATTCATATAATGAACGGTAACGCGTAGATAAAGACAATTAATAGGCCATTTTTAAAAAGGTGTTGTTTGTTGTCTTAAATGTCTGTTTTACAATTAAATATATATGTTTGCTTTATTTCGAAATAAGATCGTCTGCGTAAATTAATGCGCATTGTGTGTAAAGTCGGGGTTTTGCTTCCCCGATTTTACTCGTTTTTTTATCCGAATAGTAAAGAAAAGACATCCTCTATTTTACTCACTGCGCTAAGCTCAATTTTATAACGGTCTACCATTAGTCCCTTCATGTTGTAATTGGAAATAAAGATTCGCTCAAAACCTAGCTTCTCTGCCTCTGAGATGCGTTGTTCAATTCTGTTTACAGCCCTTATTTCACCAGATAACCCTACTTCGGCTGCAAAACATATTTTGGATGAAATAAAGATATCCTCATGCGAGGAGATAATTGCCACCAGAATGGCGAGATCAATTGCCGGATCCTCCACTTTAATGCCACCAGCAATATTTAAGAAAACATCCCTGGTGCTTAGCCTAAAGCCGCATCTTTTTTCCAGCACAGCAAGCAACATGTTCATTCTCTTCGTGTCAAAGCCATTTGAAGAGCGCTGAGGCGTTCCGTATGCTGCTGCGCTTACCAATGCCTGTGTTTCAATTAACATTGGCCTGGCGCCTTCTAATGTGGCCGAAATGGCTATTCCGCTCAATTCTTCATCGCGTTGTGAGAGTAAAATTTCTGAAGGGTTAGAAACCTGCCTTAAACCACTGCTGTGCATGGCATAAATACCTAGTTCGGCAGCAGCTCCAAATCTGTTTTTTATGGAGCGTAATATCCGGTATACATGATGTCTGTCGCCTTCAAATTGCAAAACGGTGTCTACCATGTGTTCAAGGATCTTTGGGCCTGCAATCGTTCCGTCCTTGGTGATATGACCGATCAGGAATACCGGGGTGTCTGTTTCTTTTGCAAAACGCAATAATTCAGCCGTACATTCTCTAACTTGTGATACACTGCCGGGCGTTGATTCTATATGGGCAGAATGCAAGGTTTGAATAGAGTCTACGATAATGATATCGGGGCCAAGTATTTCAATTTGCTTAAATATATTCTGAGTAGAGGTTTCTGTTAAAATATAGCAATCAGCTTTAGGTTTGTCGGTAATGCGCTCTGCCCTCATTTTAATCTGTTGCTCGCTCTCTTCACCCGAAATGTATAAAATCTTCTTACCAGAAATGTTTAGGGCGAGCTGTAGCATTAACGTAGATTTACCGATCCCAGGTTCTCCGCCGATTAAAGTAACAGATCCGGCAACAAGTCCTCCACCTAAAACCCGGTCAAGCTCTTTGTCTCCAGTAAGAGTTCGCTCTTCGCTTATGGATTGAATATCGTCAACTTTGTTTGGCTTGCTTACTCGCTGCGTTTCCGAGCTGTTTTTCCATGTAGGAACCTTAGCTGTTGATTTTTCAATTACTTCTTCAACAAAAGTATTCCATTCGTTGCAGGATGGGCATTTACCCAGCCACTTTGCAGATTCATATCCGCAACTCTGGCAAAAATATGCTGATCTTGTTTTAGCCAACTGATTTAATATTAATGATTGATGTATGGACGTTTTGCCGTCCGCTACGGTTTACGAATTTAGGCTAAATTCCATAAACAAGCAGCAGTAAAATAAAACAGGCCTAATCTCTGTAATGAAATTAGGCCTGTCCAAACAACCGCGGCTGTTATTATAATTTAATCTCTTCGTCTTTTGAAGAAATAAAATGGAATTCAGTAAGGTGATACGACGGAACTGCTTTGATTTTTATCCGTTGTCCAAATTTAAAGAACCATTTCCACTGTAAAGAAATCAATCCTTTTTTAATGTAAGCTTCAATGTACGGGTGTACACAAAGCGTAATATTTTTTTCGTTTTGCTCCTGCAAAATATAGGTCAGATTATTTTCAATGTCATCCATTAAAACAATACTTGCCTTAATTTCTCCCGTACCGTCGCAGGTAGGGCATTTCTCGCTTGTTACAATGTTCATCTCCGGTCTAACACGCTGACGAGTGATTTGAACAAGGCCAAATTTACTTGGCGGAAGTATGGTATGCTTCGCGCGGTCCAGCATCATCAGATCCCTTAAATGATCAAACAATATTTTTCTGTTCGCGGGCTTATGCATATCAATAAAATCAATCACAACAATACCTCCCATATCGCGCAAACGCAATTGGCGGGCAATTTCTTTAGCCGCCTCTTTGTTTACCTGGAGTGCATTCTCTTCCTGATTTTCTTTACTCGCAGTTCTATTACCACTGTTCACGTCAATAACGTGCAAGGCCTCGGTATGCTCTACCACCAGGTATGCTCCACCAGCCAGATTTACCGTTTTTCCAAAAGCATTTTTAATTTGCTTCTCGATACCGAAATGCTCAAATATAGGCTCCTTGTGTTTATATACTTTGACTATCTTTTCCATTTCCGGAGAAATCTCATGTACATATGAGCGGATGTCTTCGAAAAGATTATTGTCGTTTACATAAACATTTGTAAAGTCTGTACTTAAAATATCGCGGATCAGTGTGGATGTACGGTCCATTTCACCCCAAACACGTTTAGATGGTTCAGCATCCGGGAGCTTTTTAATAAAGTTTTCCCACTTTGCAACAGAATCCAGAAGGTCTTTCTGAAGCTCGGCAACGCCTTTTCCTTCCGAAACGGTTCTAATGATTACGCCAAAGTTTTTAGGTTTAATACTTTCAATAATCTTTTTTAAACGATTACGTTCGGTATTGCTCTTAATTTTTTTGGAAATCGAAATTACATTAGAGAAGGGTACCAATACAATATATCTTCCTGCAATAGAAAGATCAGAACTTAAACGGGGTCCTTTTGTTGAGATTGGTTCTTTCGCGATTTGTACAGGTAAAACGAGGTTTTTACTGACTACCTCTGATATTTTACCTGCTTTGTTAATGTCCGCCTCTAATTTGAAGTTATCTAATAGTGTGCCATTAACAGAGCCATTACGCTTAATTTTAGTAAGCTTTATTAAAGATTGTACTTGTGGACCAAGATCGAAATAATGCAAAAATGCATCTTTCTCATAACCAACATCAACGAACGCAGCATTTAGACCCGGCATAATTTTCTTTATGCGGCCTAAATAAATGTCGCCAACAGCATAGTTGTTATTGATCTGCTCCTTATGAAGTTCTACAAGTTGTTTATCTTCAATTAAAGCTATGGTTACTCCCGAAGGAGATGAATCTATAATTAGTTCCTTTACCAAAAGCTACAGATTTTAAAGCATTGCTGCCTTATTAACACATGGACAATAAAAAAAACATTGCCACCAACAACTAAAGGCTACGATCAAATCCTAGCCTTAGTTGTTGAGCAATAACATTAAGAAAAATTATTTTTTCTTATGTCTGTTTTTTCTTAAACGTTTTTTGCGTTTGTGCGTAGCCATTTTATGTCTTTTTCTTTTTTTACCGCTTGGCATAATCTTAAATTTTAAATATTTTTTGAATCTGTTTATTATTTTTTACTCTTCAATGCAATCACTTTTTCATCAATAAATTTAGATAAAGTGGCATTGGCTGCTAGCTTTTTGCTTTTTAAATAAGCATCAATCGCCTCATCATTTTTCCCAAGATTTTCATAAGCTGTCGCCAGATAAAAATAGGCATCTGGGGTAGGCTTAATGGCAATAATATTGTTAAATCTTGTAATAGCTTTATCAAACTGACCAGATTTTATAGCGAATGTACCTAAGCTCATATTTGCTTTTAAATTCTTAGGGTCCTTCTTCACTACATCCATTAACATGGCAATACCTTGCATCGGCATACCCATACCATCAACGATGGTAATACCTAAGCCTGTTTTGGCATCAGCACTGGTCGAGTCTATTGCTACTGCATTTGTATAAGCCGTGTTGGCTTTTTGCAATAATGCAGGCATTAATAAGCTATCGCGGGTGTTATCAAAGGCTTTTAAAAATCTTTCGCCTGTTACTAGCCAGTTGTTTAAAGAAGGTTCTTTTGTGGCAACAATTTCTAAATATAATGCGCTGGGAACTGATTGTTCCACATCATCCCATTTTTGGGCCAATAATTTCGCTGAAGGAACTTTATTGCTCTCAGGAGCGGATTTAAAGGTGTTTTCCAATGAGGTGATCTCAGCAGCAAGACTGGCATTCAGCAAATTTTTACCTGTAGTTGAAACCTCATTTAAATTGATTGCTGCTGCTTCTTTGGTGGGCATTTGTCCACCTGCAGGAACAGCAGCAGTGGTATCTTCTTTAGGTTTTACCAAACCTTTAATATCCCTCGTAAACAAAAATGCCACAAGCAAAACGATAGCGCCTATTAGAATAATTTGTTTTGAACGGATACTTTTTATCATGGCTATTAAGCTTCTACGCTAAGTTTTTTTGAGTTACTTTTCACTTTGTCAACAAAAACTTTTGCTGGTTTAAAACTTGGTACAAAGTGCTCAGGGATGATAATAGCTGTATTTTTTGAAATATTTCTTGCAGTTTTTTGGGCTCTCTTTTTTACAACAAAGCTACCAAAACCTCTCACGTATACATTTTCGCCACCGATCATACTGTTTTTGATGACCTTGAAAAATGCCTCAACGGTTTCTTGTACATCTACCTTTTCAATTCCTGTTTTCGTTGATATTTCTGAAATAATATCTGCCTTAGTCATATTTTTTGTTTTATTAATTTACTGTGTGTTGTATTTTATAAATGTTTTGGGCTGCAAAAGTATTGCTTTTTAATGAGATAGGAAAATAAAAGATGATTTATTTGTCAGGTTCTCCATCACTGGATTGCAAGTTTTGCTAAAATCAAATAATTACGTCGTATTTTTACCCACATGAGTTTTCAATCTGAAATCGTAACCTGGTATTTAAATTATAAACGGGCGCTCCCTTGGCGGGATACCAAAGATGCATACATTATCTGGTTATCTGAAGTTATTTTGCAGCAAACCCGCGTAGAGCAGGGGTTGCCATATTTTAACCGTTTTTTGGAAAATTATCCTACAGTTTTGGATTTCGCAGCGGCCTCGGAAACGCAAATACTTAAGCTGTGGCAGGGACTTGGTTATTATTCAAGAGGAAGAAATATGCTTTTTACCGCGAAACAGGTAAGGGATTTTCATGATGGAAAATTTCCAACTAAATACGACGAATTGATTAAACTTAAGGGGATAGGTGAGTATACAGCGGCAGCCATTGCCTCATTTTCTGCTAATGAATCAAAAGCGGTATTGGATGGAAATGTATTTAGGGTATTGTCCCGTTATTTTGGTATTGCAGAACCTATAAATAGCAGTAGCGGTAAGAAACAATTTTTAGACCTGGCGCAATCGCTGATTGTAGATCAGGAAGCTTCCATATACAATCAGGCAATTATGGAGTTTGGCGCATTGCAATGCAAACCCAAATCGCCAAATTGTAGCATTTGCCCCGTTCAATCCAGTTGTTCAGCCCGCGCGCAAGATCTTGTGAGCATACTACCCGTTAAACTTAATAAGCTAAAAAAACGTACCCGATATTTTAATTATCTAATATGCCAGTCTGATGAAAACATTCTGGTAAAAAAGCGTAATGGCGGTGATATATGGCAGGAACTGTATGATTTTCCACTGATCGAAACCGATAAAAATTACCAGGAAGATCAACAATGCTTTTTTGAACACCTGGTAAGAATCTTTGGAAAGGGGTGTAGTGTTACTGCTTTAGGCCAGCAAAAACATTTATTAACACACCAAACTATATATGTTCAATTTTTTGGATTAGATAATTATATCATTAACTTTAATCAGGATGCCGAAATAAAATGGGTCACATTGAGGGAGTTTGACGAATTACCGCAGCCTAAAGTCATTACTAATTTTATGAATATGCATTTTAATTACTTAGAAAAACTATAATTCATGTCAGGTATTAACAAAGTTATTTTAGTCGGACATTTAGGCAAAGATCCTGAGGTAAGACATTTAGAAGGAGGTGTAACTGTAGCTAGTTTTCCGCTGGCAACATCAGAAACCTATAACAAAGATGGCAAAAGAATAGAGCAAACAGAGTGGCATAATATTGTTTTGTGGAGGGGATTGGCAGAGGTGGCTTCTAAGTATTTGCAGAAAGGCAAGCTGGTATATATTGAAGGGAAATTGCGTACACGCTCTTTTGAAGATAGAGAAAAGGTTAAGAAATATGTAACGGAAGTAGTTGCAGAGAATTTTACAATCCTGGGTAGGAAAAGCGACTTTGAACAAACGCCGGTGAGTAACGAAGGAGCAACACCAAAAAGTGAAAGTGAGTATACAAATCTAACAGATCCATCTGGAGATTTGCCATTTTGACTGAAATGATAAAGGCTGTATCAATCTAAATCTGATACAGCCTTAAAACAAATATTATTCTACAGTAACCGATTTAGCCAGGTTTCTTGGCTGATCGACATTGCATCCTCTCAATACAGCAATATGGTACGATAGGAGCTGTAAAGGTATCGTAGCCAGTAAAGGTAAAAATGCCTCACTTGAATCCGGTATTTCTATGCAGTAATCGACCATTTTACGAACTTCGACATCCCCTTGCGTAACAATTGCCAGCACAATTCCTTTTCTTGCTTTTACCTCCTGGATGTTGCTGATTACCTTTTCATATGAAGAGTTTTTAGTGGCAATTACGACAACAGGCATTTCTTCGTCAATTAAGGCGATAGGGCCATGTTTCATCTCGGCAGCAGGATAACCTTCCGCATGAATATATGAGATCTCCTTGAGCTTTAAAGCGCCCTCCAGGGCTACAGGGAATCCGCTTCCTCTTCCAAGGAATAAACAGTTTCTGGAATCTTTAAATTTCCTGGCAATCTCCTTGATCATGTCGTTAGATTCAAGTGCCGCCTGGATCTTGTCAGGGATGCAATCCAATTCTGTAAGCAGTTCAACTAATTTAGAGTGCGTTAATGTTCCCTTTTGCTGTGCCATATAGAAGGCCATTAAGGTAAGCACGGTAACCTGAGCTGTAAAGGCTTTTGTAGAAGCTACACCAATTTCCGGCCCGGCATGTGTATAAACACCTGCATGGGTTAACCTTGGAATAGATGCTCCAACCACATTACAAACACCAAAAATAGTTGCTCCTTTTTCTTTTGCCATCTCAATCGCAGCCATCGTATCAGCTGTTTCTCCAGATTGCGAAATAGCGATCACGACATCTTTTTCCGTGATGATCGGATTTCTATATCGGAACTCAGATGCATATTCAACTTCAACCGGAATACGGGCATATTCCTCAATTAGATACTCGCCAACCAGACCGGCGTGCCAGGATGTACCACAGGCCACAATAATGATCCGGTCTATGTTTTTTAGCTTGTCAGCATATTCTTTTATTCCACCTAGTTGTACTTTTCCTTCATCAGGATAGATCCTGCCACGCATACAGTCCCTGATAGAACGCGCCTGCTCAAATATTTCCTTCAACATGAAATGCTCGTATCCACTTTTTTCAAGCATTTCCAGTTTAAGCTCCAGCTCCTGGATATAGGGAGTCTGAACTACATTATCCAAACGTTTGATCAATAATTCATCACGCTTTAAAAAAGCAATTTCGTTATCGTTCAAATAAATTACATTCTTGGTGTATTCTACGATAGGAGTGGCATCAGAAGCGATAAAATATTCACCATCACCTACCCCAATTACCATTGGACTGCCTTTTCTGGCCGCAATCAGTTGTCCCGGTTGGTCCTCGTCCATGACTACGATGGCATAAGCACCAGTAACCCCGTTCAACGCCAATCTAACTGCTTCCAGTAAATCAATATTGTCGTTCTTATAAACCTCCTCAATCAAATGAATCAATACTTCTGTATCGGTGTCACTCTTAAATTCATGACCTCTGGTCAGCAATTCTTCTTTCAGGGTAGCATAATTTTCTATAATCCCATTATGGATGATTGTAAGTTTGCCATTGTTAGAAGTATGAGGGTGTGAATTCCTGTCAGAAGGAGCCCCGTGTGTTGCCCATCTGGTATGTCCAATTCCTATTGTTCCAGATAGGTTCTTACCCTTAGCAAAGTTTTCAAGTTCTTGAACTTTACCTGCTTTTTTATAAATATTTAACCCTGAATCATTAATTAAGGCAATACCGGCGCTATCATAGCCGCGATATTCTAATCTTTTTAGTCCTTTAAGAACTATAGGCCAGGCTTCCCTATGACCTATGTAACCAACTATTCCACACATATATTAGGTTTAAAAAATAAATCCCCCGAAAATAATTAATTCTCGGGGGATTTGATTACAAATTCAGTTGAATTTAATTTATCTGAGTATAGTAAATATTTAATTTTAGTGTTTTGTCTCCTGCTACAGGGGTATTTTTGTGTTTACTAATAATTGAACGTGCTGCAGAAGTTACCGAAGGACTGATGTTGAACTCAGTAAGCGAACTTGGCGCCAAAAATGTTCCGTAATCCGGCTTGCCATCCAGAAGGTCTTGAATGTATGCGGTAATCGAAAAAACATATCTTTTTCTAACTGAATCGAAATAGCCACCAAACAATATGTCACTTCCAAGTGCTCTAGGATCTCCAGTGTATGAGCCTTGTACACTATTGTCATTATCTGGAACATTTACTCTTTGCCCGGCAATGTCATACCTATAAAGAGAAAGACGCTGTGCAGCACTAAAAGGAATAATGTCAGTTTGGTTGTCAGCCAGGTCAATTACCAGCTCGGCTTTGTTTACAATAACCTTCGTATTGGCATTACCACCATTCTCTGTTTTTTTTGTATTGGCAACGAAATTCTTTAGATACGGGAAAGAAATTTTATTTCTTAAGCCAGCCAGCGCTTGTAAATACGTTACGGTATAAGGAGTGGTAGGCTTTGTTACAGTAAGTTGGGTGTTGATGTCTGTTCCTGTGTAATTATGATTAACAGTTGCTGTTACAGGGCTTATACCACCTCCTATTGGGAAATTAACGGCTACTGTATCTATATTAGTTGGAGTCGTTGCATTTTTTCTTTTATAATAAATCTCTAGTTTGCCATCTGTTCCGGAAAAATTGAAAAACATGATTCCCCCTTTGTTGGTTGATGTCGCAGTAAGCTTCAAGCCTTTAAAAGAACTAAAGAAATTGTTCGGTTTGGATAAAGTAACGGAGTCTTGATTCAAGATTTGCTGTTGAATAAAACTATTTGTCAGCTTAATCCTCATCTGTGGAACAACAGACTTTAAAGTATCTGGGCCACCAGTGACAATATCTGTAATAGATGTCCTTGTGGTTGGTTTGATTTTACCACTAAAAGTTCCAAGAACAGTGGCGTTAAAAGGCCAGTTTGCATTAGTTGGGTATGCCTTCTCTTTTGATAAATCGTTTGTAAGCTGATTTACCGTTACGGTGTATACTGATGTAGTTGTATCCCCATAAATCTGCGTAAAAGGTAAAACCAGTACTGCTGAGTCTATCGTAGGATTTGTGCCAAACTTATAACCACTATAATCCATATTTGGCAAGCCAATGGCCATTGCCAGGCCTGCTGAAGATGTACCAAATACAGCATCAGCCATGGCACCCAGAGGGTATCTGACTAATGATACTCCTGATGTTACAGTATCTCTTAAAGTTTGCGATGTAACTGTAGCAGAATCCATCAGTACACCTTTAATTTGAGAATTAGAATCCAGGTCCAAACCTATGGTATTGGAATTTTTACAGGAAGCAAAAAGAAAAAGACCTATCAACAGGGTTAATAAGTCTTGTTTTGTAAATTTCATATTTAATTTAATAATACCTGAGTTTATGCTAGTGAAGCCAATTCTTCATTTGAAATCTCCTCATACAAAGAATAGAAGTTTTCAAAATTTTCTGTTAAATTATAAGCTAAAGTTGGCTTATTAGAATCTTTAACAAATTTTAACACATTGCTATGGATGTTGTCGTCTGCTAATACCACTGCATCAGAGTAAGTTATAGCCCCCATGTGCAGAACATCGCAATCTGCGTTCTCAAACATTTTTGTATCATCAGCGGTCATCGAATTCATGATCGCTTTTTTATGCATGTCTACATTTAAAGTTTCAGTAAAGCAGTTCTCATAAATAGAGTAAACCACCTTAGAATTTTTAAAAGTAGGATCGTTTTTGTAAGTTGTTTTTATATACGCAGGCACCAATGAAGTCATCCAGCCATGGCAGTGAACAATATCGGGAGCCCAGCCTAATTTTTTAACTGTTTCGAGCGCGCCTTTGCAAAAGAAGATTGTTCTTTCGTCATTATCAGCATAAAATTTGTTTTCTTTATCCCTGAATACATATTTGCGCTGAAAATAATCCTCGTTGTCAAGGAAGTATACCTGCATACGTGCAGCTGGGATGGAAGCCACCTTAATGATTAAGGGATTGTCATTGTCATCAATAATGATGTTCATTCCTGAAAGACGTATCACCTCATGCAATCTGTTCCTTCTTTCATTAATATTCCCAAACCTCGGCATCAAAATGCGGATTTCAAATCCTTTATCCTGCATTGCCTGTGGTAATTGACGGGTAATTTCAGAAATCTTTGTGAGTTCAAGGAAAGGCGACATCTCGTGTGTAACAATCAGTAGCTTCGTTTTTGCCATCTCCATATTCTAAATAAAAATTTATGTTAAAGAAAAGATTATCAAGGGGCAAAGGTAAGCAAAATAATAACATTTATCAATAATATACGCAAGATGTTTTGTTGGGAATGGATAAATAACCAACTTTGCCACTTGAAATTTTACCTGCTAGTTTGAAAGTAATAAATACTATAGCGGCATTAAAGTCGCTGCTTGAACCAATTAAGTTGGCTCAACAGAAAATTGCATTGGTGCCAACAATGGGTGCGTTGCATAAAGGACACGTATCGCTGATAAAAATAGCGCAGCAGCAAGCTGATGTCGTGGTTTGCAGTATTTTTGTAAATCCCACCCAATTTACCGATCCTAAAGACCTGGAAAAGTACCCACGTCCCCTGGAGCATGACATGAAAATGCTACAGGAAGCAGGTTGTAATGTCGTGTTTATGCCTTCGGTTACCGAAATGTACCCTCAGCCCGAAACATGGCATATAGATCTTGGACCGGCGGAGTTTCTTTTAGAGGGAGAATTCAGAAAAGGACATTATCAGGGGGTAACTCAAATTGTTAAAAAGCTATTTGATGCGGTAAACCCTGATGTTGCCTTCTTTGGGCAGAAAGATTTCCAGCAGGTGCTGATGATTAAAAACATGGTAGCTGTGTTTAATATGCCGGTTCAGATTGTTTCCTGTCCTATTATCAGAGAAGATGATGGTTTGGCAATGAGCTCAAGAAATATCCATCTTTCTTTTGCAGATAGGGAAAATGCCCTCGTACTAAGCAAGGCCCTGCTCTATGTGCAGGATAATTTTTCCAACAAAAGCATTCCTGCGTTGCTGGAAGAGGCAAAGAAATTGATTAATGAAACACCGGGGGTGGAACTTGATTATTTTACTATTGCCAATGGAGACACATTGTTACCTGAAGAAGACAAAAAGCATCATAATATTGTAGCGCTGGTTGCTGCCAAGGTTGGAGAGACCCGCCTGATTGATAATATGATACTGAATTGAAATAGAAAAAACCTCCCATCCATAAAATTAGTTAACTTTGCATCATGATTATCGAGATATTAAAATCGAAAATTCACCGTGTTAGAGTAACACAGGCGGAACTAAACTATGTGGGTAGTATTACCATTGACGAAGACTTGATGGATGCGGCCCATATCATTCCAAATGAGAAAGTACAGATAGTAAATAACAATAATGGCGAGCGTTTTGAAACCTATGTGATTAAAGGCGCGCGGGGTAGTGGTACCATTTGTTTAAATGGGGCTACTGCAAGAAAAGTTCAGGTTGGCGACATCCTGATCATTATGTCTTACGGATCTTTGCCGATAGATGAAGCGAAGAAGTACCACCCAATCCTTGTATTCCCGGATGATAACAATCACCTTTTGAAGTAGTTTGTATTAAGAAAAGTAAAAAAATGTTATGCAGCCATAGTAATCTGGCATAGAATATTTAAATTTGGCATAACTTATTATTTTACAATATTATTATGCTATTTCAATTAAGTGAAGAACAATTGATGATCCAGCAGGCTGCAAGGGATTTTGCGCAGACTGAATTAAAACCTGGGGTTATCGAAAGAGATGAGCATCAGAAATTTCCTGAAGAACAGGTGAAAAAGCTTGGCGAACTGGGCTTTCTGGGGATGATGGTATCAGAAAAATATAATGGCAGTGGTCTCGATGCACTGTCTTATGTCCTGGTTATGGAAGAGCTGTCTAAAATAGACGCTTCTGCTTCAGTGGTTGTTTCTGTTAACAATTCGCTGGTGTGCTACGGACTGGAATCTTACGGTTCTGATTTTCAAAAAGAAAAATATTTAAAGCCTTTAGCTGCCGGAGAAAAGATTGGTGCTTTCTGCTTATCGGAGCCGGAAGCTGGGTCTGATGCAACTTCTCAGCAAACTACTGCGGAGGATAAGGGCGACTATTACCTCTTAAATGGAACAAAGAACTGGATTACCAATGGTCACACGGCTTCAACCTATTTAGTTATTGCGCAAAC
This sequence comes from Candidatus Pedobacter colombiensis, assembly GCA_029202485.1. Classification (NCBI taxonomy): domain Bacteria; kingdom Pseudomonadati; phylum Bacteroidota; class Sphingobacteriia; order Sphingobacteriales; family Sphingobacteriaceae; genus Pedobacter; species Candidatus Pedobacter colombiensis. Next base: position 5,298,312 of record CP119313.1, read on the forward strand.
CGACAAGTCACTACGTCATAAAGGTATCAATGCTTTTATCGTTGAAAAAGGGATGGAAGGGTTTACAGTAGGGCCGAAAGAGAATAAAATGGGTATTCGTGGTTCTGATACACATTCATTAATGTTTAATGATGTTAAAGTGCCTAAAGAGAATAGGATTGGAGAGGATGGTTTCGGCTTTAAATTTGCCATGAAAACGCTCGAAGGTGGTCGGATTGGTATCGCTGCACAGGCATTGGGAATAGCCGCCGGAGCATATGAACTTGCGCTTGCTTATGCACAACAGCGTAAAGCCTTCGGTAAACCAATTGCAGAGCATCAGGCGATCGCTTTTAAATTGGCTGATATGGCTACTCAAATTGAAGCGGCACGTTTATTGGTTTATAAGGCGGCCTGGTTAAAAGACCAGGGGCAGTCCTATACACTGGCAGGTTCAATGGCAAAGTTATATGCGTCTAAAGTTGCAATGGATGTAACTGTTGAGGCTGTGCAAATACATGGTGGCTATGGATTTGTAAAAGAATATCATGTTGAGCGTTTGATGCGCGATGCAAAAATTACCCAGATTTACGAAGGAACTTCAGAGATTCAAAAGATGGTAATCTCCAGGGAGATCATCAGGTAATATTATATACATGAGATTGTTTAGAAGGCCCTAATGGGCCTTTTTTGTTATACCGATTTATTGCCAAAAGTTGGGTTTATATACAATAAGGAAAAGTCAGTCTCCTTATAGGTAACGTAACTTTAACGGTATATGGATGGGTATTGAACGGATACTGGACGGATACTGAACGGATTAAGTCGTTCAGTATCCGTTAATTATTGGTTAATATGGCATTGAAGTATAGCGTAAAAATAAATGGCTGTTAGGTACTAAAGTTCAATCTGTCTTCTAATGCTCTCTTCCAGTGAAATCAGTGTCTCTGTGCGTTGAATCCCAGGTACGGCCTGTATTTCTTCATTCAGTACATGCCTAAGATGGCTTGTGTCCCTACATATGATCTTGGCAAACATGCTATACGCTCCGGTTGTATAATGTAGTTCAACTACTTCTTTGATTTTGCTCAACTGCGCTACGGCATCCTTATACTGAATCCCTTTTTCTAAGTAGATACCTAAAAATGCCGTAACGTCATAACCTGCTTTTTGCGGATCTATAATTAAATGCGAGCCTTTAATGATACCCATTTCCTGCAGTTTTTTCATTCTCACATGTATGGTGCCACCCGAAACGATCAGGTCTTTCGCAATTTCTGTATAGGGCTTAGTTGCATCGTGCATCAATTGTTTTAAGATGTCGATATCCAGGTTATCAATTTCTAAATTTTGGCTTTCTTTTTTAAGCATGATTTTGATATTTGTTAACGATAATCAAACATAATTATAAATATGATAAAAATAAAATTAGATGATTAAAATATTTGCAACGTATTTGGGTTGTTGTTACATTTGTATCAAGCAAGTAACAAAAAATAGTTCTTTAACATTTGCTTATACTCTGTAGGGTGGTGAAATTGGCAGACGCACCTCCTTGTCTCGGTGGTGGAGAATATGGAAAACCCGTAAGGGCTAACTACTCCTTGAAGGTTCGACTCCTTCCCCTACAGCAATTAAGTAGTAAGATCAAAAATCAACCTAAACCAAAATCTTACTACTTAATTAATTTTAGTACTTTAAAATGATGTTGGGTGGTGAAATTGGCAGACACACCTTCTTGTCTCGGTGGCGGGGATAAATGGATAAACGCAGTTTATGGGTTGACCACAAATTAATTTTTGAACTGTAGCTAACTACCCCTTGAAGGTTCGACTCCTTCCCCAACAGCCAGTTTTTTTATGAATAATAAGTTAGTTAAAAACGAGTAATCTTGGATGAGATTACTCTTTTTTTTTGCTCTTTTTATCCTAATCAGGAAGGAATTGGTTAAGTTTGAAAGAAAAAATATTATGTATCAGATTTTAAAAAGCGCACATTCAGGTTGGCGTTACCTGGTTTTAATTTTATTGGTAGTGGCAATTATTCAGGCGTTGTCTGGGTGGCTTGGCAAAAAACCATATACTGAAGGAAATAGAAAAGTAAACCTTTTCACTTTAATATCTGCACACATTCAACTTTTAATGGGCTTAATCCTCTATTTTATGCATGATTGGTATAAAGTAGATAGTTCTGTCGCAATAGGTCGTTATTGGAAAATGGAACATATAGGAATGATGATTTTTGCCATTGTTCTAATCACGGTAGGAAATGCGAGATCTAAGAAAGGCACAGATGCAGCGGTGAAACATCGTTCTGTTGCGCTTTATTTTGGCCTTGCATTGATCATTATTATAGCTGCAATTGTAGCGATGGTTAAGGCAGATCCGAGTCGTTCATTCTTTGGTGTTTCATAAAAATTACAATTTTAATTTTGCTTTGTAAGATTTATTTATATTTTTGTGACATATGATTAACAATATACATACATGGCAATGGCGTAGCACTCCCCAAAAGAGTCTAGTCGTAGCTTTGTGTACCTTATAGTTTATCAACCTAAACCAAACCACATTAAAAACCCGACGTAGACCACACGTCGGGTTTTTTGTGTTTTAAATTTTTTGCCATAAAGAATCTGAAAACGAAAAGAAGCTAAAAAAGAAGCCAATGAGGCTAAAAAATTGAACGTTAAAAGAATATTAAGAAACTAGTTAACATGAAGACTAATTATATAATTAACACAGCTTACAAGAAAAGACTGGCAGATACTACCACTCCAGTGAGCATATATTTGCGCTTAAGAGATGTGTTTCCAAATACCATCTTGCTGGAAAGTTCGGACTATCATAGTCGTTCCAATTCGGTGAGTTATGTTTGCGCCGAGCCGGTAGCTGGTATTCTGTTACAAGATGGTGTATTGTCTACTTATTTTCCGGACGGTCGGAAAGCAGAAAAAAAGGATTTTGTACTGGCCGAAGAAATTGATGCCTTTAAGGCAGAATTTACACCGACGGTAGTTGAAGATACAAGATACATTTCGAGCGGGCTCTTTGGATATTTTACCTGGAATGCAGTGCAACATTTTGAAGATATTAAGTTTAGTGCTGCTACACCAACAGATCAGAAAATTCCCGTAATGCAGTATCATATTTACAGGTATATCATCGCTATTGATCATTTCAAAAATGAGATTACCTTGTTTAAAAATACTTTTAACGGGGATGATAATGACGATCTGGAAAAGATTGAATACATCATTCAAAATAAGAATTTCCCTGAATATAGCTTTAAGGTAGATGGCGAAGAACGATCAAACCTGAGCAATGAGGGGTTTATGGAGATGGTGGAGAAAATGAAGAAACACATTTTACGTGGGGATGTGTTCCAGATTGTACCTTCAAGGGCTTATAACCAAGGTTTTTTGGGAGATGAATTTAATGTTTACCGTTGCTTAAGGTCTATCAATCCATCGCCTTATCTGTTCTATTTTGATTATGGCAGTTTTAAGCTCTTTGGTTCTTCACCGGAGGCACAGATCACGATAAAAGATAATACTGCTAATATTTTTCCGATTGCGGGTACCTTTAAACGTACAGGGAATGACGAGGAGGATGCAGAGTTGGCTAAAAAGCTGGAGCAGGATCCTAAAGAGAGTGCTGAGCATGTAATGCTGGTAGATTTGGCAAGGAATGATCTGAGCAGGCATTGCAGTGGTGTCGAGGTGAAATCATTTAAGGAGGTACAGTACTATTCTCACCTGATCCACCTGGTGTCCAAAGTAAGTGGTCATCTTCAGCCTGATGTTTCAGCATTTAAGGTTGTTGCGGATACTTATCCGGCAGGGACACTTAGCGGCGCGCCCAAATATCGGGCTATGCAGCTGATTGATGAGTATGAAGGCTTGGGGCGTAACTTTTATGCTGGTGCAATTGGTTATATGGGCTTTAACGACCAGTTTAACCATGCCATTATGATCAGAACGTTTATGAGCAAAAATAATCAATTACACTATAGGGCAGGGGCTGGCATTGTAGCCGATTCTATTGCCGTAAATGAATTGAATGAAGTAAATAATAAAATTGCAGCCCTGCGCAAAGCAATACAAATGGCTACAGATATTTAAGAAAATGGATAAGAGCATACAAAAAAAGGTATTGGTTATTGATAACTACGACTCCTTTACTTATAATTTAGTACACCTTGTAAATGAATTGGACAGAGATGTGGAAGTGTGGAGGAATGATAAATTTGATTTGGCTGATGTGAATCAGTTCGATAAAATTATTCTATCCCCAGGCCCTGGTATACCTGAAGAAGCCGGTTTGTTGCTTGATGTAATCAAGACTTATGCTGCAACCAAAAGTATTTTTGGCGTTTGCCTGGGACAGCAAGCTATTGCGCAGGCTTTTGGAGGAAGTTTGTTAAATTTAGGAAGGCCAATGCATGGAATTGCGACACCAATCACGGTATTGGATAAAACAGAGTTGCTATTTAAGAATTGTCCGGAAACCATAAATGTAGGTCGTTACCACTCCTGGGTAGTGAGCAATGAAGGTTTACCTGATTGCCTTATTGTAACAGCAACAGATGCCGATGCTGAGATTATGGCTTTGCGTCACAAGGATTTGGATGTGCGCGGTGTTCAGTTCCATCCTGAAAGCGTGCTGACAGAATATGGAAAACAAATGATGAAAAACTGGTTAGAAAGTTAGATATGACTATTTTAGATAAAATTGTATTGCGTAAAAAGGAAGAGGTAGCTGCGGCTAAGCAGGCTGTTTCTGTTAAACAACTGGAAGCCGGCTTGTATTTTAACCGCAATCCGTATGTGTTTAAGGATTTTTTACTGGATGAAAACCGGACCGGTATCATTGCTGAGTTCAAGCGACGTTCACCATCTAAAGGCATCATTAACGATCGGGTAACTGTTGAAGAGGTTACACAAGCTTACACAGCTGCTGGCGCATCAGCGCTTTCCGTGCTTACAGATGTGGATTTTTTTGGAGGACATACCAATGATCTGCTTGCTGCAAGGGCAGTCAACGAAATTCCGGTCCTGAGAAAGGATTTTATGATTGATGAGTACCAGATTTTAGAGGCAAAAGCTTTAGGTGCGGATCTGATTTTATTGATTGCCGCGATTTTAACTCCTGCGGAGATTAAGAATCTATCTGCGTTGGCTAAGAGTCTTGGTTTAAATGTGTTGCTTGAAGTACACAATAAAGAGGAGTTACAGCGTAGTATTTGTAAAGATTTGGATGCTATTGGGGTGAATAACCGTAATCTTGCAGATTTCACCGTAAATATTCAAACCTCTTTCGATTTGGTAAATCAGATACCGGATGAGTTTTTGAAGATCTCTGAAAGTGCCATAAGTTCTCCGCAAACCATTAAGGAGTTAAAGGCCGCAGGTTTCCATGGTTTCCTGATTGGAGAGAATTTTATGAAAACAAGTAATCCCGGCTTGGCTATGCAAGACTTCACACAGCAGCTGATCTCAGTATAACTTTTGTATCTTTGTACTTTACAATGGGAAAACAGAAATATTACGATACAGCACTTAAGCAGGAACGAGCAGTACTTGTAGGAGTGATCAGACCAGGTGAAAGGCCTGAAGAAACCCGGGAATTCTTGGATGAGCTGGCCTTTTTGGTAGATACAGCAGGTGGATTGGTGGAGCATGAATTTACCCAGAAAATGCTGAAGCCAGACCGTGCAACTTTTGTTGGTACCGGTAAACTTGCCGAAATACAGGCTTATGTAAAGTCTGAGGAGATTGATATGGTTGTGTTTGATGATGAACTTTCGCCATCGCAACTTAGAAATATTGAAAGGGAGTTACAGGTTAAAGTATTGGACCGTAGTAACCTTATTTTGGACATTTTTGCGGGGAGGGCACAAACCGCGCAAGCGAAGACTCAGGTAGAATTGGCTCAATTGCAATACTTATTGCCTCGTTTAACCCGGCTATGGACTCACCTTGAGCGCCAAAAGGGTGGTATTGGTATGCGTGGACCGGGTGAGACGCAGATTGAGAGTGATAGAAGGATGATTCTTGAAAAGATTGCACTTTTAAAAAGTCGCTTAAAGTCAATCGATAAACAAAACGAAACACAGCGTAAAAATCGCACAGAATTGATTCGTGTTGCTTTGGTAGGTTATACCAATGTGGGTAAATCGACCATCATGAACATGCTTTCCAAATCAGAGGTGTTTGCCGAGAATAAGCTTTTTGCTACGCTGGATACCACAGTGCGCAAAGTGGTGATTGAAAACCTGCCTTTCTTATTGTCTGATACCGTTGGATTTATCAGGAAGTTGCCACACCACCTTGTGGAGTGTTTCAAATCAACTCTGGATGAGGTACGGGAAGCAGATATTTTAATTCATGTGGTAGATGTTTCGCACGCCAACTTCGAAGATCAGATCAATGTCGTAAATGAAACATTGAAAGATCTGGGTGCAAGGGATAAGGAGACTATCATGGTGTTTAATAAAATTGATGCCTATGTAAGCCCTAAGCCTGATCATGAGCATGAGGAGCCGATTGTACTTACGCTTGAAGATTTTAAAAAGAGCTGGATGGGGGCAGAGAATTCACCTTCGATATTTATTTCTGCCCTGCACAAAGAGAATTTAGAGGAGTTTAAACAGTTATTATATGATAAGGTTGTTGTATTGCATACACAACGTTATCCTTATGATAAGTTGTTATATTAATTGAAGAAAGGAACCGTTATGGAAAGTAAACGTCAACAGAAATTTGCCGGGATTATACAAGAAGAGTTAGCTGCAATTTTTCAGCATGAAGGAGCGGCATATTTGCCAAATACATTGGTTACAATAACTAAGGTACGGGTGTCTCCGGATCTTGCTGTTGCGAAGGTTTATTTGAGTTTTTTGAATACAAATAATACCAGCTTATCCGTAGCCGAAGTCAATTCGCACGCCGGAGAGATCAGGTATAAGCTAGGCGCAAGGATTCGCCATCAGGCCCGTGTTATTCCAACGCTTACTTTTTTTGTAGATGATACCAATGAGTATGTGGAGCACATGGATAAGCTGTTCGATAAAATCTCTAAAGATCGTAAAGAAAGCGGAAAAGAGGAGGAATAATTTAATCGCACTCTTTTAAATTGCTTTGATTTAAAAAGCGTAAATTAGTGTATGACAAAGATTCTTTTAGCATTTTTTATGCTATCGGCATTTACCTTAAAAGCCCAGCCTGTAATAAAAGGCGGGCTTGAAAACTTTGTTACGGCCAATAACATCTACCCTCGCTATTCCCTTCATCATTGCATTCAAGGTACAGTAATCATTAGCTTCAAGCTAAATAAGCGTGGTGAGGTCTATTATTCGAAAATTAGTTCAGGCATAGGTACGGATCTGGATGATGAAGCATTGCGGCTGATCAGAATGAGCAGTGGCAAATGGATTGTGCCTGCAGATCATGATACAACAGTATCTCTTATTGCACCAATAAAGTTTAACCTGTCTGGTTATGATTGTGACAATAAGAGTCCTGAGGCGATTAAAAGAGCAATTGTTGCTTACAAAACGAACGAGGGGCTTACAAATGGCATCCTGAATTTTTATAAGAATAAAGAAAAGGGCATTTATAAGCAAGATGAAGAGTCGCGGTTTGTTGCTTTAAAAAATGAGCTGGGTTATGATGATGAATATTTTAAGGAGCGTATATCTGACGGCCTTAAAAAGCTAAAACAAAAAGATAAGCAGGGTGCCTGCGAAGATTTTCTTTTTGTAAAGTACATGGGGTCGGATCTGGCAAATGAAATGCTGGAAAAGTATTGTAAGTGACTTATGACCATAGTTTTTATATGTTGATATTTTTTGTAAATGATTTTTAAGTTAGACGATCATGAAATTGTTTTTCCAAGACCGGAGCTTGCTGATCCTGATGGATTATTGGCAATAGGTGGTGATCTTAGCGCTGAAAGGTTGATGTTGGCTTATAAGAATGGCATTTTCCCCTGGTTTAGCGAAGGGGATCCAATATGTTGGTATGCGCCAATTGAGCGGTGTGTAATTTTTCCCGGAAACATAGTGATCAGTAAAAGCATGGCGAAGTTGTTTAAATCCGAAGCATTTAAAATTACTTATGACCAATCTTTTGAAGAAGTAATAGAAAATTGTGCTAAAATTAGCCGAAAGGATCAGGATGGCACATGGATAACCCGGCAAATGCAGGAGGCTTATATCGAATTGCATAAACGAGGGTATGCGCATAGCGTAGAAGTATGGCAGAATGGTTTATTAGTAGGAGGCTTATACGGCATCCAGGTAAATCAGATTTTCTGTGGAGAAAGCATGTTTAGCAAAGTAAGCAATGCCTCCAAATACGCACTGATTTGGCTCTGTCGGAACAAAACGTTTAATATGATAGATTGCCAGCTACCTAATGATCATTTGATGAGCTTAGGCGCAGAGATGATTAGCAATGAAGAATATGTCAATTGTTTAAAAGCTATTTAAGAAGCTCATTAATGTCGGCTTTAGTCAACGACTTGAAGAAGCTCTCTTCAGTGGTAATTAAGGAACTGGCGAGCCTCTTTTTGCGGTTCTGAAGGGCCAGGATCTTTTCTTCCACAGTGTCTTTTGCAATGAACTTATAAATAAATACTTTTTTGTCCTGCCCGATCCTATGTGTTCGATCAATGGCCTGTTGTTCAACTGCAGGGTTCCACCAGGGATCAAGAATAAATACGTAATCAGCCTGAGTTAAATTTAAACCAACTCCACCGGCTTTTATGGAGATTAAAAAAACCTTTAATTCTGTATTTTGCTGAAATTCGGCTACAATTTCTCCACGGTTTTTAGTCGCACCGTCAAGATAAGCAAAGGGGATATTTTCACCTTCCAGATATTGTCTGAAAATAACGAGTTGCTTTACAAATTGAGAGAAAATAAGAACCTTATGGCCACCTTTCAATACATTGTCGAGTGTGTGTATTACGTTTTCGAATTTGCCGGAATCGGAAGTATAGTTGTGGTCAACCATTAAAGGGTGATTGGCAAGCTGTCGCAGGGCTGTAAGTCCCTGTAAAAGTTGTACCTGCTTTTTCGCGTATGTTCCATCATCCATACTATTTAGCAGATCATTTCTGTAAGCTGATTTCGTTTTTTCGTAATAAGTTGCCTGATCCTCACTCATATTGCAGTAAAAGATCTGTTCGGTTTTTGATGGTAGTTCTGCAGCTACCTGCTCCTTTGTTCTACGCAATACAAAGGGCTTAATGATGGCTTGTAATTTTCGGGCTTTATCCTCGTCTTTTCTCTTTTCAATAGCCTGTACATATTCTTCATTAAAGAAAGCCTGAGTGCCCAGCAGACCAGGATTCAGAAAAGTTAATTGCGTCCATAAATCGCTCACAGAGTTTTCTACAGGTGTACCGCTGAGGATTAATTTGTACCTTGATTTGAGTGTCTTTACTGCTTTGAAAGACTTAGAAGTAGGATTTTTAATGTTCTGGCTTTCATCTAATATAATATAGCTGAAGTAAAAATCTTTTAGTAGATCTATATCAACGCGAGTAACGCCATAGGTGGTGATGATGATGTCGAAATCAGAGAAATGACCAACATCTTTATTTCTGGTTGTTCCTATATGCGCATGAATCTTAAGCTTAGGTGTGAATTTCTTTGCCTCGTTAAGCCAGTTATATATCAGCGAGGTAGGCATAATGATGAGAGAGGTGCTGTGTCTGGACTGCTCCTGATCCTCTTCCTTTAGTTTTTGTAACATGGCCAATGTTTGGATGGTTTTACCCAAACCCATATCGTCGGCCAGACACCCTCCAAAATTATATTCTCTTAAAAAGCTAAACCAATTGTAACCTGCTTTTTGATAACCGCGCAGATCACCTTTAAAATTAACAGGCATTTGCGTGTCCGTTATATTTTCAAAGTCATTTAGTTTTTGGAGCTTTCTGCTTAAAGTGATGTTGGCCAAGCTATCCTCGGCCAATTCATTGATCAGGCCGATATGGTGTTTCTTAAGTTTAAGTACTTTTCCACCGTCCGACAGGCTAAATAGACTCCCATATTGAGTAAACCATTTATCAGGTATGATTGCAATTGACCCATCAGGCAACAGAAACTCTCTTTTTTTATGAAGAATATGTTGCTTTAAGGAAATAAAGGGGATGGGGTGATTACCAAAATAAACAATGGCATTGATGTCAAACCAGTCATTATCTTCTTTGATGTCGAAGCTGATCTTGTTGACTGCAAATAAGAAGCGTTTATTTCCCTTGTGTTGTTCTATTTCAAAACCTTCCTGGCTGAGCTTTTCCAGGTGTTCGTTAACCCAATTGATGACTCCGTACGACGGATCTTCTTCCTGATCTACGGGAGCTTCGAGGTGATAATAGAGTGCACTTGTTTTCTTTAGTCCAAGGCTAATCAGGAAATTGAATTTTTGCTTTTCCCAGGTCACATCCCTCTTGATGCGGGTGAAAATATAGTTGTCGCCCTCCTTGTGCAAGTGAACAGTTACTTTCTTGTCATTTCCCATCGCAAAGGTGTGTTCACCATATTTAAAGTATAGTTGCAACTGTGAAATTCCAGCATCTACATATATTACCTTAATGACGGGAGTAGGCTCGTATTTCTCTGTCTTAATGTCAAACCCCTCAGCATATACATGGTACTTTTCAATTAATGGAGCTACAAATTTCCCAAAATACGTGTCTTCAGTAGATTTTGGAATGGTGATGAATCTTTTATTTAAAAAAGGCACTAATTTTTTGCCCTCAATATCCTGCTCAAAAAAATAAAGCATCTCGTTTAGCAATAACCAGGAAGGTTGATTGCTAATTATCTGTGCCTCTTTAAACATAAAGTCGATACGCAGCCCCTGATATTTTATAGTGGGAAAATAGCGGGTCTCTGTTTCATTTCTTCTAAAATGGAATAAGACTGTTGCCGGTTCTGTTGCAATCTCAATTTTTCTTTCAGCAGGCCATCCATCTTTATCCATCAGGTATAATGATCCTTCTGATTTTAAAATCTCCAATACCTCCGATAGTTTTCTTTCTATCCTGGGACGGACGCTTTCGTAAAATTTGTCATTAAAAAATTTACTAAAGAATTCTACAGGTCTGATGGCTTTCTTATGAAATTTCTTGATGATGAAGTCCTGTTCGGTTTCATCAAGTATTTTAATCAGTTTAAGATCTGTATCAGTAAGGTGTTTGATGAATTCTTTGGCCGTATGTGAAAAAATACGCTGATAAGTTAAAGAAAAGTCGCCCTGCGGGTTTAATTGAACAATATGTGGTTCAATTAAATAGCCCAAATACGCGTGTTTACATATAGAATATACGATTTTACAGGGTTTGGAGCTATCTACGCGTAACATTGGCGAAAAATTAAAACAATCAGGGGGTAAGCATTTAAAAATCTTTAAACTTACATCAAATTGAAATGCTTTCAAATAAAAAGGGGGAATTATTGCCTGTTTTTTATTTCCGTTCGTCGAAAAAAAATGGCTGTTGGTCGGGTATTACATTGATGTTGCCTAAAAGCATAAAAAAGGGTGTAACCTTTTGGTGTTTTAGGCGACTTATATGTAAACAATTTAAAAAACTTAATAGCCTAAAAATATGAAAACTTCAGTAAAAACATTATTCGCATCAGCTTTAACAGTAATCGTTTTAGCTTCTTCAGCTTTCAGCTCCTCAGCAGTTGAAAAAAACAATAATCTTTCGGCATCAGTAGACTTTAATAAAGTGATTGTTACAGGGAATGCAAGAGTGGTATTGGTTCAGTCTAACAACCCACATGTAGTGGTACCTGAAAACTACAATAAGGAGACTACGACTATCGTTCAAAAAGCCGACAAGTTATACATCACCTCTACGGAAAAAGAAACAATTGATATTGTTGTTTATGTAAAAGATTTGCAACGGATTGATGCATGTCAGAAAGCTATCGTAAATACAAGAGGTAAACTTTCTTCAAAAACACTTCAGGTATTCCTGAAAGATAAAGCGAGTGCTTCTGTAAATGGGGATATCGCCAGCCTATATACAGTATTAAAAGATAATGCTTCACTTCGTTTAAAAGGATCTTCAAAAGATCACACTTTAGCTAAAGGGAAAGCTGCTAAATTAAAAATGGATCAGTTTGCAGCAGTAAAAACTACAGTTAATTCAGTTGATGGTCAGCTTTTAGCTTCAGATTACTCAATCGTTATTCCAAAAGATACTGTACTTGCTGATAATATCACAAAATAAAACAAGACGAGATAAAACAAACCATACTATACACACAAAAAAACGGCCGGAGGATTTATCTTCTGGCCGTTTTTGTATGTATGAATGCCTTGAAATAAATTCAGGACAATTGTACTAAAGATCAAACTTAATACCCTGGGCTAAGGGTAGCGTATTCGAATAATTGATGGTATTTGTTTGTCTGCGCATATAAGCTTTCCAGGCGTCCGAACCACTTTCCCTTCCACCGCCGGTTTCTTTCTCGCCACCAAATGCTCCGCCAATTTCTGCACCTGATGTTCCGATATTCACATTGGCAATTCCGCAATCTGATCCAGCTACAGACAGAAACTGTTCTGCTTCACGCAGGTTTAAGGTCATGATTGCAGATGACAATCCCTGTGGAACACCATTTTGCAAAGCAATAGCCTGATCGAGGGTTTTATACTTGATGAGATAAAGGATAGGGGCAAAGGTTTCTTCCTGAACAATTTCGTAATGATTTTCTACTTCGGCTACGCAAGGTTTTACATAACAACCCGATTGGTATGTGGTACCATTCAATACACCGCCCTCTACTATAAATTTAGCGCCTTCTTTTTTACCCTTTTCAATAGCATGCGTGTACATTTCTACAGCTGCAATATCAATCAGCGGGCCCACATGGTTGTGCTGATCCAATGGGTCGCCAATGCGCAATTGCCCATAAGCTTTAGCCAGCTTGTTTTTAAAATCTTCATAAATATCCTCGTGGATGATTAGCCTTCTGGTAGATGTGCAGCGTTGTCCTGCTGTACCTACTGCTCCGAAGACTGCCCCGATGATGGACATATCTATATCTGCATCTTTAGAGATGATTATGGCATTATTGCCACCTAACTCCAGGATGCTTCTTCCAAATCTGCCTGCTACTGCTGTTGAAACCACACGACCGATGCGGGTAGAGCCGGTAAAAGAAACCAATGGGATGCGTTTATCATTATTGATCAGGTCGCCAACAGCATTTCCAATCAATAAGTTGCTGATGCCTTCCGGCATATCATTGTTTTTAAGAACGGTTGCAATAATATGTTGACAGGCGACACCACATAGCGGCGTTTTTGAGGAGGGTTTCCAAATGCAAACATTGCCACATACCCAGGCCAAAGCCGTGTTCCAGCTCCATACGGCAACGGGGAAATTAAAGGCAGAAATGATACCCACTATCCCCATTGGATGCCATTGTTCATACATCCGATGATTAGGTCGCTCGGAGTGCATGGTTAAGCCATAAAGCTGACGAGAAAGGCCAACAGCAAAATCACAGATGTCGATCATTTCCTGTACCTCACCAAATCCTTCCTGTAAACTCTTACCCATTTCGTAGGATACCAATGTACCAAGATCTTCTTTGTGCAGGCGCAATGCATCACCAAACTGGCGTACAATATCGCCCCTTTTAGGAGCAGGTAGGCTACGCCAGAAAACAAATGCTTCTTCTGCCTTTTTTACTACAGTTTCATAATCTTCTTCGTTAGCCAATTGTACACTGGCAATCTTCTTTCCATCAACAGGAGAGAGACTATCTATAGTTTTTGCGTTTACCGAGGCCCCCCAGTTGCTGCCTGTACTAAAGGCTGGATTTAGATCTAGAATGCCTAAATTCTTTAAAACAGTACTGATATTTTTTTGCATATCATAAATGGTTAGGTATACAAATCAACAAAAAAATAATGGAAGGTTGGTAAAGAGGAGATGTAAATGAGTTTCATGACCTGAATTTTACGTGATTTCACATAATGTTGCGTTCTTTTGTAAAATAATTTAGATCAGGGACCGTTCGCATTATTAATATAATCAGTCACTTAACTGTTGAGGTGTGTGTATGTTGAAAATTATTTCACCTATTCCAGCCATAATAGTTGTAAACTTATGATGTATTTAACAAAAGGGATCTGTTCTTTAATTATTCAATACATGGAAGAGGAATTTTACTTTGATTTTAGTGATGATGCTCAACGATCAGTTGAGCGTTACGAGGAGATGATACGCAATCAGGATCAGTATTTTTTTGATGCCCAGGCTTTTGAGCATATTATTGATTACTACATTGAGAAGAGCGACCCTATAAAAGCCTTACAGGTTATAGAGTATGCCGTAAATCAACACCCATATGCTGCGGTTTTTCTGGTTAAACAGGCGCAGTTACTATTTATAACCGATCAAACGGAACGAGCGTTTTTATCCTTGCAGAAAGCTGAAATGCTGGAAGCGTCGGAAGCAGAGATTTATATTTTAAGAGGAAATATCTATAACAGTCTCGAAAGGTATTCGGAAGCACTGGATAACTTCCAGAAGGCATTGGAGTTTGCAGAAACAACGGATGAAATTCTTTTGCAGATTGCTTATGTGTATCAGAATATGCTGGACTACGAAAGCGCAATTGTGTACATTAAGCAAAGCCTGGAGCAAAATATGGAGAACAAGGACGGTTTGTATGAATTGGCTTTTTGTTATGATATATTAGATAAGCAGGAGGAAAGTATTCAGTTTTATCAGGAATATATTGATAACGACCCATACTCTTATGCTGCATGGTATAACCTTGCCAATTCTTATCATAAACTGGATTTGTTTGAGAAAGCCATTGATGCTTACGATTATGCTATCTTAATAAAAGATAATTTTGCTTCTGCTTATTATAACAAGGGCAACGCCCTGGTTCAATTGGACCGCTATATGGAAGCAATTGAAGTCTATAAACAGACTTTTGAATACGAACCACCTAATGCCGATACTTATTGTGCCATTGGAGAGTGTTATGAGAAGCTGGAAAAGATGGACGAGGCCAGGTCATATTATAAGAAATCTGTGAAAATGGATTCCAAGATGGCTGATGCGTGGTTTGGAATAGGCGTTACCCTTAATTTTGAGGAACGTTATTTTGAGTCACTACATTTTTACAGAAAGGCTCTTGAGCTGGATGGCGAAAACCCAGATTTCTGGTTTGCTATGGCTGATGCTCATTATAAGCTTGGGCAGATAGAGGAGTCGGTGCAGGCTTATCATAAGGTACTTGAATATAACCCTGTAGATGTTGAGGCATGGCTGGATTTTTCGACCGTATTATATGAGCAAGGAAAGTTGTTGGAGGCTTCAGAGACCATTTTAGATGCCATAAAGAACAATCCTGACGCTGCCGAACTATATTACCGTATGGTGGCTTATTTGTTTGCCCTTGGGAAAAAGAATGAAGCGCTTTTGTATCTTGAAACAGCTTTGGTTACAGATCCTGAAAAGCATTATATTTTATTTGAGTACTTGCCACAACTGCAGGATAACAGCTTAATTATTGACGTTATCAATAGGTATATTAAATAGTACTGTGCCTTTTATTAGATAGTATTGATAAAACTGTCTAATTTTTTTTCACCTTTGTGACCTATATGAATTACCCATTGAATAATATACCCGAGCGTCCAGTTAAACCACGTAATAAAGGAATTACAATGGTTATGGATAAAGGATTAAGCTTAAGACAAACAGAAGATTTTATAGAAGTTGCCGGAATGCATACTGATATAGTGAAGCTCGGATGGGCTACGTCTTTTGTTACCCCTAATTTAAAAGAGAAACTTCAGATCTATAAAGATGCCGGAATTCCGACTTATTTTGGTGGGACACTTTTTGAGGCTTTTGTGATACGTGACCAGTTTGATGATTATTGTCGTGTGTTGGATCAGTTTGGTATGGAATATGCCGAAGTTTCGGATGGCTCTATTACGATTGAGCACGACTTGAAATGTGAATTTATCCAAAAACTAGCTCAACAGGTTACCGTGATTTCTGAAGTGGGATCTAAAGACGCAACCAAAATATTTGCTCCTTATAAATGGATCAAGTTGATGAATGCAGAGATTGAGGCCGGATCCTGGAAAGTTATTGCTGAAGCAAGAGAAGGTGGAAATGTAGGTATTTACAGGGGATCTGGAGAAGTTCGTGAAGGCTTGGTGGATGAGATTTTAACCCAAATACCGGAAGAAACTATTATATGGGAAGCTCCACAAAAAGAACAACAAGTATGGTTTATCAAATTGCTGGGGGCCAATGTAAATATTGGGAATATTGCACCTGCAGAAGTTATCCCTTTAGAAACCATACGTCTCGGACTAAGAGGGGATACCTTTGATCATTTTTTAAACCTGGGAAAATAATCCTATAAACACCATCTATATAGATAAATGAGAAAATTTGGTTTAATAGGTTACCCTTTATCACATTCTTTTTCGAAGAAATTTTTTGGGGATAAGTTTAAGGATGAACAAATTGCAGATTGTGAATACGACTTGTATCCTATACCTGAAATCGGACTCTTTTCTAAATTGATTACTGAAGATGATGCGCTTTGTGGTATAAATGTAACTATTCCCTATAAGGTTCAGGTATTGCCATTTTTAAGTGAAATGGATGAGGCCTCAACTGAAATAGGAGCAGTAAATTGTATTTCAATTGAAAGGGCTGAAGCAGGCCTATGGCTTAAAGGCTTCAATACCGATGCCTACGGCTTCGAAGAATCCCTAAAGCCTTTGCTAGAACCACATCATCAAAAAGCGTTGATATTTGGCGATGGTGGAGCTGCAAAAGCCGTAAAGTATGTATTAGGAAAATTAAATATTTCTTTTCTGGTTGTGACCAGGAAGGCTGCTGAAGGCTGCATTTTATATGATGATATTGATGAAAAACTGCTTCAGGAGTATACTGTGCTGATTAATACAACCCCATTAGGGATGTCGCCAAATTCAGATACCTACCCGGATATTCCCTATGCTTGTTTAACTGGCAAACATGTGGCGTATGATCTGGTTTATAACCCTGAAGAGACCATCTTTTTAAGACAGGTAAGGGAGCAAGGTGGAAAAACAAAAAACGGACTTGAAATGTTGCATCTGCAGGCTATACGTTCCTGGGAGATTTGGAATCCATAAAATGAAACCATCATGAGTTTATACTCGAGAAACACAATGAACCTCTTTTTGGTTACATGCTTAGTGATGCTTTCTGCCTGTAACAATAACAGTTATACACCTAAACCAAGAGGGTATTTTAGGATAGAATTTCCGGCTAAGCTTTATCAGAACTATAATAAGGACTGTCCTTTTTCATTTGACTATCCAAAATATGCCAATTTAGTTGCCGATAGCAGTACGGATACTCAGCCTTGCTGGTATAATCTTAATTTCCCTCAATTTAATGGTCGTCTGCACTTAACGTATTACGACATTTCTTCAAAAAAAGAATATGAAAATTTAGTGGAAGATGCCCGTACATTTGCTTTTAAACATACAGTGAAGGCCAATGCTATCGACCAGAAGATCATTAATTATCCTGAAAGGAAGGTTTATGGCATTTATTATGCCATTGAAGGGAATACCGCTTCTTCTGTGCAGTTCTTTTTAACAGACAGTTTGAAGCATTACTTTAGGGGAGCCTTGTATTTTAATGAAAGACCTCAATATGATTCCATTCAGCCGGTGGTTTCTTTTATTAAGAAGGATATTGATCGAATGATCAATACATTTAAATGGAAAAATTAATAATAAATTACAATAATGATAAGTATTAAACAATTCACCTTTAATCCTGTAAGGGAAAACACATATATCCTGTTTGATGAAACCGGTGAATGTGTGATCATTGATCCGGGAATGTATGATGCTGCCGAGCAAAATGCAGTGGTGAATTTTATTAAAGATCAGAATCTTAAGCCCGTACTTTTACTAAATACACATTGCCATTATGATCATGTGTTTGGTAATAAGTTTGTTTACGACAATTGGGGGTTAAAGCCTCAATTTCATAAAGGCGAGCTGTATGTGTTACAAGCTATCCCGGGTTATGTACCACAGTTGGGTTTGCACTATGAGCTTTCGCCCGAGCCCGAGGTATTTTTACCGGAATCTGGCAAGGTAAACTTTGGTAATAGTCAGCTGGAACTTATATTTGCACCTGGACATTCTCCTGCACATTTATGTTTTTATGCCGCGGCTGATAACTTTTTAATCGGAGGAGACGTATTGTTTTATTGCAGTATTGGTCGTACAGACCTTCCGGGAGGCAACCATTTACAATTAATCAATAGTATCAAAAATAACTTGTTTATATTGCCGGATGATTGCAAAGTTTACCCTGGGCATGGTCAGTCTACAACAATAGGTTTTGAAAAACAACATAATCCTTTTTTGCAATAAGTATTATATCATTAAATATTGAATACACCATTTTATATAGCACGCAGGTATCTTTTTGCAAAAAAATCTACCAATGCCATAAACATCATCTCTGCAATTTCTGCAGTTGGGGTTTTTGTAGGGAGCGCTGCTTTGATCATTATATTATCGGTGTTTAATGGTTTTGAGGAAGTTGTATTAAAAATGTTCAATACCATTACCCCGGAAATCGTTATTGCGCCCGTTCAAGGCAAAACATTCGATGCAAATACCACGTATTTTAATGAATTAAGAAAGAAAAAGGAAATCTATTCTTATACTGAAGTGTTGTCGGAAAATGCGCTGTTAAGGTATAATGATAAGCAATCGGTGGGCCTGGTTAAGGGAGTTAGTGAAGATTATTTGAAGAATAAAAGGTT
The DNA here is from genome assembly GCA_029202485.1 of Candidatus Pedobacter colombiensis. Classification (NCBI taxonomy): domain Bacteria; kingdom Pseudomonadati; phylum Bacteroidota; class Sphingobacteriia; order Sphingobacteriales; family Sphingobacteriaceae; genus Pedobacter; species Candidatus Pedobacter colombiensis. The sequence continues at coordinate 5,317,149 of CP119313.1, forward strand.
AGACAGCATTACTGTTGATGGGGTGTTTAAGCTGGAAAATAAAAGTTTGAATTACGCGGTTATTGGTTCAGCAATTCAGAATTATCTAATGGTAAATACGACTGATCCATTTAATCCACTTCAGATATATTCACCTAAAAAGAAAAGCAATTTTGCAGGCTCAATTAACCCTGCTGATGACTTTACCATCCTTTCTATCCCTGTCTCCGGTATCTTTGAAGTTCAGCAAGATTTCGATAATGTTGCGATTGTTCCTTTAAGATTTGCCCGGCTGCTGCTGGAAGAGCCTGTAAAAGTATCTTCTATTGAAATTAATTTGCAGAAAGGGATCGACCCGGATAAGTTTAAAGCTCACATTGAAGATAAGCTTGGAAAGACCTTCGAGGTAAAGAACAGGATACAACAAAATAAGGTTCTTTACAATATTTTAGGAAGTGAAAAATGGGCAGTATACATTATCCTTACCTTTATATTGATTATTGCCATATTTAACATCATAGGCTCTTTAACAATGCTCGTTATTGATAAGCTAAAAGATATTGCCATTCTTAGTAGTCTTGGTGCAGGAAAGACGTTAATCAAGCGTATTTTCCTTTTCGAAGGAATGATGATCACCATGGCTGGCTGTATCTCAGGGTTAATCGTGGGCTTAATCTTTTGTCTGTTACAGCAGAAATTTGGGTTGGTAAAAATGTCACAAGATAATCTTGTGATTACCAATGCCTATCCTGTCGCATTAAAATGGAAAGATTTTTTGCTTGTATTTCTAACAGTAACTGTTTTTTCTTTTGTGGCATCAGCTTTGTCATCTAATTTGAGCGTGAAGAAAGTAAACCATTTAAATCAAGATCTTTAAAATCATGAATATATTTAAAAGTCCACTATTTTTATTAATAGCAATTGTTGTTGTGATTGTTGCGTGTAATCCAAATCCTGATAAGGCTAAAAGGAATAATGCTACACGCACCATGAAAGGCTTGTATAGTTACGGTCCGGAAATAAAATCGTTTACTGACTGTGAAGATGGGAATGAATATTGGGTCGCTGATAGTGCCAAAACCCTTGAACTTGCCTACAATAATCTTGGCTTTGAAAAACCTTACGAACCGGTTTATGTCGAGGTGGAGTGTCATGCCATTAAATCAGATAGTCTGAGTATGTCAGCCGATTACGATTCAACATTGGTGGTAACCAAACTATTAAAGATCACAAAAGAAATACCTGATGGCCCTTGTAATTAAGGGATTAAATAAATGTTTTGTTTAATGGGGGCTATTAAACCTCTTTCCTGAGCCATTGTAAATAAAACATCAATGGCTTTTCTTCCTTCTTCACCTAGTTCAATGCTATATTTATTTACATAGAGTTCGATGTGCTGATACATCACGGCTTCACTCATTTCCTGCGCATGTTGTCTGATGAATTCAATTCCTGATTTTGGATTGGCAAACGCAAATTCTACCGATTTCTTAATCAATCTGTTTACCTTTTCTTTGGTTTCCTGGTCCAGGTTTCTGTTGATTACAATTCCACCTAAAGGGATGGCACATCCTGTTAATTGCTCCCAATAACTCCCCAGGTCAACAATCTTATGCAACCCTTTTTCAGTGTAGGTAAAACGATTTTCGTGAATAATTAATCCCAGATCAATCCGATTTTCTAATAGAGAAGTTTCTATGTCCGAGAAAACCATTTCCTGTTTATTTGTTAAATGGGGGAATGCAATGCCCAATAAAAAATTAGCGGTTGTGTATTTACCCGGGATTCCAACTTTATAATCAGCGCTTAAATGTTCCCGTTTTGCTACTAAACTTTCATCATGACAGATGAGTAACGGACCTACGCCAAAACCCAAGGCGCTACCAGAATCCAATAGTGCATATTGTTCATGAACATGAGAGAATGCGTGAAAACTAAGTTTTGTGATATCCAGGTCTCCCCTAAGCGCTTTTTGATTTAATGTTTCCACATCATCAAAAAAAACTTCAAATTCTAAACCTTCGGTATCAATTTTATGATGAATCAGCGCATCAAAAATAAAAGTATCATTAGGGCAGGGAGAAAAGCCAAGACTAAGTTTCATCCGGTAAATGTAAGGACTAAGGGAAAATCATTGGTTATGTATTTGTCAAAAATCCTATTGCCCATTCGTTAAGGTTTTTTATGGCCAGTCCAATCTGCCATTTTTCTTTGTTTCGGGGTTCCACATAGTTGGATATGCTACGTATCTGCAGGCAAGGTAAAGATTCCTTTTCGCAGCAATAAAGCACTGCGGCACCTTCCATACTTTCTACGATAGGATTGGATTGCTTTAGCACTTTAAGGATACTGTTTTCATTGCCATGAACCTTATTTACGGTTATCCCATGTACCTTTTGTAGTTTTTCTACGCCGTCATGGAGCAAATTGTTTACTGCCGTATAGCGGGCTTTGCCAAATCCCAGTTCGTCAATACTCAAAAAGCTATTCCCATTTTCGGCTCCAAGTTCGGCAAATTCATCTGTTTTTACATTTACCACAGTCCCCAATGGAATGTTACGATCAAAAGCACCGGCAATACCGAGATTTAATATAAGCTTGTAGTGGTTTGATAAGTGTTTACCCAATGCAAAAGCAGTAGCAGTCATGCCTACGCCTGTAATTAGCAGGTCAAAGTCTTTTGTTCGCACAAAATCCTGATCTGGTAAATGGAAGTGTGTGGCTAATAAAGCTATTTCTGCTCTTGTTGCGGCAACCAAAAGAATCTTCATGATAGCTAAGTTAGATATTTAACCTTTCTACTTTAACCTTTCTGCGTATATTTGTCAATAATATAACAGAGTATGATTTATATAACCAGAAAAGCATCATTTAACGCTGCACATAAATTATCCAGGCCAGATTGGACTGAAGATAAGAATACTGAAGTTTATGGCAAATGTGCCAATCCAAACTGGCATGGTCATAACTACCAATTGTATGTAACCGTTAAAGGAGAAATTAATCCGGAAACAGGTTTTTTGGTAGACTTGAAATGGCTTAAGGATATTACAAATACTTATGTGGTTGATAAAATTGATCATAAAAACCTTAACCTTGACGTTGATTTTATGCAGGGCAAGCTTGCTTCAACAGAAAATCTGGCAATCGCCATCTGGGAACAATTGGTGGACCTGATCGCAGAATCAGGTGCAACACTACACAGCATAAAAATTTACGAGACTGAAAATAACCTTGTTGAATATTTCGGTCAATAACTGTACATAATGGACAAAATAAAACGTTTCGAGGAGGAAGAAGATAGCGGGTACATTAAAATCGACCGTTATAATGAAGGTAAAATAGCTGCTGTAGCAGATCATTATAAAGATATTTTGGGTCAGCTGGGTGAAGATCCGACCCGCGAAGGTTTGGTGAAAACTCCAGAGCGGGTGGCTAAAGCACTCCAATATCTTACCCATGGTTACGATCTTAATCCGGCAGATATATTGCAGTCAGCAATGTTTAAAGAAGATTATAGCCAAATGGTAGTGGTCAAGGATATCGAGGTATTTTCTATGTGTGAGCACCACATGCTTCCATTTTTTGGTAAGGCCCATATTGCCTATATTCCGAACGGACATATCGTTGGTTTAAGTAAAATCCCTCGCATTGTGGATGCGTTTGCACGCAGGTTACAAGTTCAAGAGCGATTAACGAACGAAATCAGAGATTGTATACAGAGCACTTTAATGCCTGCCGGTGTTGCAGTAGTTATTGAATGTAAACACCTTTGCATGGCTATGAGAGGTATACAGAAACAAAACTCTGTAACTACAACCTCAGCTTTTACCGGTGAATTTGCAAAAGATAAAACCAGGGCAGAATTTTTAAGGCTAATCACGGCCGATCTGCACTAGAGGAGTTTAAGAGCAAAGAATAAGGAACCAAGATTAAAGACAGGGTACAGAAACTTAATCCACTTTATCTTTAATCAAAAAAATAAAAACAAACAGGTTAAGTCGCCAGGTCTTTGATCTTGGTTCCTTGATCTTTAATCAAATAATAAAAAATGAAAGCATATATATTTCCAGGACAAGGCGCTCAGTTTTCGGGCATGGGTAAAGAACTTTACGAAAACGAAGTTGCAAAAACGCTATTTGAGCAAGCCAATGAAATCATTGGTTTCCGTATTAGCGATATCATGTTCTCTGGTAGCGATGAAGAATTGAAACAAACTAAAGTTACTCAGCCTGCAATATTTCTTCATTCTGTAATTCTGGCTAAAACTTTAGGTGATGCTTTTAAGCCGGATATGGTAGCCGGACATTCATTGGGCGAATTTTCTGCTCTTGTTGCCGCTTCTGCGCTATCTTTCGAAGATGGATTGAGATTGGTAATTACGCGCGCAAATGCGATGCAGAAAGCCTGCGAATTACAGCCCTCAACAATGGCTGCGATCCTTGGATTAGCTGATGAAATTGTTGAGAATATATGTAAAGAGATCCCTGAAGTGGTTGTGGCGGCTAATTATAATTGCCCCGGACAAATTGTTATCTCAGGAAGTATCGAAGGTGTTGACATCGCTTGTCAGAAATTAACCGAGGCCGGAGCAAAACGTGCGCTAAAACTTAATGTTGGTGGGGCTTTCCATTCGCCATTAATGGAGCCTGCACGTCTGGAACTTCAGGAAGCTATCGAGAAAGTAACAGTACTTCCTCCAGTATGTCCTATTTATCAGAATGTTGATCCGGTTCCTAATACCGACCCTCAAAAAATAAAAAATAACCTGATTACCCAATTAACAGGTGCAGTGAGATGGACGCAGACTGTTGAGCGTATGCTTGCTGATGGTGCTGATGAATTTGTAGAAGTTGGCCCGGGAAATGTGCTACAGGGATTAGTTAAAAAAGTAAATAGAGCAGTGCAGACTAGTTCAGCCTCTGCTTAGTGATGAAGAATCCTTAATAAATATAGCAAGCGTGAGTATAAGAGGTAAAATTAGATTTCTTTTATTAATACTGGGCGCTTGTTGTATTATTACAGCTTTATCCTTAAAGCATTCTATCACCAAAAAAGACCTGCTCAGGTATGATGCTCATCAGCTTCAGGAAAACCTTAAAGGGAAAGAACAAACCATTTACGCTTTCCTATCAGATTCTGCTCAAGTGGAGCGAGCTAAGCAGTTTGATCAGAATGAACGTGCCAGTTCAGATTTCATAAAGGCGTATTCCGATAAGGGGATTAATCTATTAGTCTATAAAAATGACGTACTCAAATTCTGGAGCTCATTCAATGCATTTCCCGCAGATCCTAATCTTGTTAGGGAAGGCTCTTCTTTTATAGGACTCCGTAATGGCTCCTATGAACTGATTAAGAAAACCTCAGACAATTATACACTCATTTTTCTGATAGAGGTAAAGAGTCACTTTGATATTCAAAATTATTATCTCGAAAATATCATTTCAAAATACCTCTCTCCCTCAAATTCACTGTCGCTGGCTACTTATTCCGATGCTGAAGTGTATGGGATAAAAAATATCAAGGGTGAGCCTTTATTTGAGGTAAAATTAAAGCAAGGTGCTTCTAAAAGCATTTATGGAACTATAGAAGTCTGGTTGTGGGTGATAGGGCTTTTTAGTTTCTGCCTGTTTTTAAACTTTTTCTGCACCTGGTTGGTAAGGAAGGGTCATTTGTTAGGTGGAACACTATTGATTGTTCTTTTCTTTCTGACTGTTAGGGTTACAGATCTTGAATATGGATGGTTTAACCACCAATTCAATTTGCAGATATTTAGTCCGACTATATTTGGAGAGAGTTTTTTTCTCCCTTCATTAGGTGATTTTTTACTTAATGTAATAGCGATAACCTGGGTTGTCCTGTTTGTGTACACTTACAGAGATAAATATAAAGTTCCTGATTGGTTGGCGGCAAGTAAAGTCGGAGGTTTAATCTTCCACTTGATCTTACTGATTGCTTTCTCTGGGCTGGCCTTTTTATTTGATCAGGTATTTTTTGGACTGATCATCAACTCAAAGATTAATTTCAATATCACTAACATCATCAATCTGGGTTGGATTAGCTGGATCAGTATTTTTATTTTATGTCTGGTATGGTTTAATGTTTATCTGATTGGAAACATTGCAATGCAGCAAACATTGCAGCTTAATGTAACGAATAAAGAAAGGCTGGTTTTATTCCTTGCTGCTTTTTTTGGTTACTGCATATACAGGATAGAAGTTGGATTTGGTGTATTTTTTATTGCATATGCGCTGTTCATTTTTATTATGGGATGGAATGCCTATGTCCGGAAGAATAGGTTCTCTATCGGGATATTCGCTGCCCTGTTTTTTTGCCTGGCTTTCATTACTTCTATTAAGTATTTGAGATTTACAGATGTAAAGGACAGGAACAAGCGTTACACCATTGCTCAGAAATTGGGATATGCTTATGATCCGAAGATCATCAGTTCTATTGAGAGTCTGGAAAGGGCAGTTTCCACGGACGCATTTATTGCCGAGTATTTTAAAAGGCCTATTTTGGACAGGACTTTTGATTTGGAGAAACATATCAATAAAATACTGCTTGGTGGATATCTTACCCAGTACGATTACAATTTATACGAATATAACGATCTGGATTCCGCAGTATCAAGTAAGAATGGTGTTTCCCTAAGTTATTATAAGGATTTAGTGAGATCGGGCTCTGTTAAAGTGCCGGAATCGCAATCTTTCTACAGATTAAATTATACATTCGGTTACCAGAATTATTTTGGGATCATACCGATATTTGTCGATAACCACAGATTGGGAACGCTGGTAATAGACCTTAAATCTCCTCAATACAACTATAACAGCCAACTCCCTGAGATCCTGGTAGATGGAAGGGTGAAAGGAGAAGAAGATTATAGCAATTATTCCTTTGCTTTCTACAATTCCGACAAATTGATCAACCAGTCTGGTAAGTATACTTATAAACTGTCAGGCACAGGGTTCAGTGGACAAGTTGGGAAAGGTGAGGTTATCAATGATACACTGGGTTATACTCATCTTGTGTATATGCCTGCTAGCTCAAAGATTATTGTGATTAGTAAAGAACGTGTTTCGTATGTGGTAAGACTAGCTACGCTGTCATTTTTCTTCCTTGTATTTATCATTTTTTCGATTACGCTTTATGCTTTAATCTGGGTCATCAAGAATATAGATGACAGTTGGGGCGGTTGGTTTAACATCAATCGATCATTAATGATTAATGCCAATAAGATCCTCTATAAAACGAGGATTCAGTTCTCAATTGTGCTTTCGGTGGTGGCTACATTATTGATTGTAGGCTGGACAACCTATTTTTATATTCGCGATGAGTATCGAAAACAGCAGGAAAGTTATATAAAAGATAGGATCAGGAAGGTTCAGCTTTCTTATGAAAAAATGATCTTTAGTACAGGTTCGATCCCTGAAGCGAATGATCAAACCAATGCTGATTTTAACCAGTTTGCTAATATTAATGGAGCATACCTGAACCTTTTCGATATCAATGGTAATGTTCGTTTTACTTCTTTGCCAAAAATATACGACTTAGGAATCATTGGTAAAAAGATGGATGCTACGGCTTACATTTACCTTAAACTGCAACAGGTATCGGAGTATATTAACCCTTCCGAGCAGATTGGTGATTTTAAATATGCATCAGCTTATGCACCAATAAGAAATGCCGAGAATAAAACAATTGCATATATTGGTTTGCCATATTATGGTAATGAAGCGGATTATCAATCTAAAATCGGCCTCTTTATCAATACTCTTATCAATATATATGCCCTTGTGTTTGTGGCTATAGGTATACTTGCCGTTTTCCTGGCCAACCAAATTACGAGTCCGTTGACTTTTATACAGGACAGTATCCGGAAGACCAAGCTAGGGCAAAAGAATCAGCCTATCCAGTGGTCCCGACATGATGAGATCGGCTCTTTAATAAAGGAATACAATAAGATGATTGCGGCGCTGGAAGAGAGTGCGGCCAAGCTTGCCCGTTCCGAAAGGGAGAATGCCTGGAGAGAGATGGCGAAGCAGGTTGCACATGAGATTAAAAACCCACTAACGCCACTGAAATTGGGTGTTCAGTTGCTTGAAAAGTCGTGGAAAGAGAAGGACCCCAATTTTGAGAAGAAGTTTGAAAGGTTTAATAAATCATTTATTGAGCAAATTGATAGCCTGTCGACCATAGCCTCAGAGTTTTCGAACTTTGCAAAAATGCCTGATACTAAGCTGGAAAAACTTAAGCTATTGCCTATCATTGAACAGGCACGGGATGTTTTTACAAACACCGAGGATGCGGAAATCTATATCTTTAATCATGCAACCACAGATGTGGTGGTATTGGGCGACAAAGATCAACTGCTTCGTACATTTAATAATCTGCTAAAGAATGGGATTGAGGCGGGCAATGTTAACCATAAATGTGTCATTAAGATTCGTATTGTACAGGATGAATCGCATGTATTTATAGAAGTAGAGGATAATGGAAAAGGAATAGATACCTATCTGCAGGATAAGATATTTGTGCCAAATTTTACAACTAAATCATCCGGGACCGGGTTAGGACTGGCATTTGTTAAACAGGCTGTGGAGAATGCTGGTGGCACAGTCGAGTTTAAATCTGTAACAGATGTGGGGACTACATTTTACTTAAGCTTTCCTTTATCTTAAGGTAATGGAAGCCTTACCCATTGTAAATCCATCAGCATATAAAATGATGGAGTAAATCCCTTTGATAAAAGGATTAGGATTAATCCAATCCATCATATAAGCTGTATCATCACCATTGTAGGATATGACAGTAGATAGGGTATATTGCATTTCCTGTCCATCAGCCTCAAACATATTATTTTCATTGGCAATAAGGTTACCCACTGGATCAAAAATGCGGAGGTAAACTGTATGGCTATTTTTTTCGGCAAGCGGATTTGGAACGATAGTAAATTTTACGCTTAATTTTTTAGTGGTACTTGCCCGTGTTACTTCAACATTTTTACCACTGCTTTTAACTTTATAGGCAGTAATCTGAACATTGCTTGCTTTTAAAGAAGCGCTTGTTTTAACTTTTGCACTCAGTTCTACATTCTTTCTCTCCAGCTCATCTGCCTTGAATTTTTCTGTATTTACAGATTGTCTTAAGCTGTCACGTTGTGTTTTTAGGGATAAGTTCTCGTGTTCCAAACGAAGAACTTGTTCATTATGAGCGTGCACAAATTCCCTAAGTTCGTGAACTTCTTTTTGGGCCGCAGTTAAATTGGCCTGAGTTATTGTACCTTTTTCCAGGGCAAGCTTTAATGCTGCTATCTTCTCCCGGGCTGATTTTTGTTCTTCCTGAAGTTTTCCCGTCAACACTAAATTTAAGTCGTTGGCTTTATCTAGTTCTACTTCGATTTTCTCAACTTCTAGTTTTAACCGGTCTTTTTCAGTGTTAATAGACACAAAACGTCCGCTTTGCTGTTCATCTTTAATGTATAAATAAAGGTTAGTACCGAGTAAAGCAGCAATGACTACAATCAAAAAGTAGATTTTGTTGCGGTCACCTTTATTTACAATATCATTTTGGTTTGACATTTTTTAATTCAAATAAGCTATAAAAGGGGAGCGGTATTAAATGCATAATTAGGTAAAAAAACGCTCAATTTGTATGAGAGCTAAAAAAAAATCGTTTAATTGCTTAGATTCAGAGCTAATACTGTCTACTGAACACAACAAAATGAAACCAATTTTAATCACCACTAATCACAAAAGATGTTTAAAATAATAATTTATGCGCTATTATCAATAATTATAATACCTGTTTCCCTAATAGCGCAAACCTCATCAAAAATTGCTCCAAAAAGAGAGTTTAGGGGGGTATGGGTTGCAACTGTTGCTAATATTGACTGGCCATCTAAACCCGGTTTGAGTGTTGATCAGCAAAAACAGGAGTTAATTAGCCTGTTGGATCAGCATAAAGCCAATGGGATGAATGCGATTATGTTGCAGGTACGACCTGCTGCGGATGCATTTTATGCTAAATCGAGAGAGCCCTGGAGCCAATGGTTAATGGGTAAACAAGGGCTTGCTCCTAGTCCGGGTTACGACCCATTGGCATTTGCCATTAAAGAAGCGCATTCGAGAGGAATGGAGCTTCACGCATGGTTTAATCCTTATCGGGCAACCATGAGTGCCAACACAGTGGTTAGCCCCGATCATATGACCCGAAAACGTCCCGACTTTTTCTTCGTTTATGGGGGTAAAAAACAATTTGACCCAGGAATACCGGAAGTTAGAGAATATATTGTACAGGTGATTCTGGATGTAGTAAAGGGATATGATGTTGATGGGATTCATTTTGACGATTATTTTTATCCTTATAAAATCTCTGGACAAACGATCAATGATGCAGCAACGTTTAGTAAATATTCAAACGGTTTTACCAATATCAGTGATTGGCGCCGGAACAATGTAGACTTGTTGATCAAACAGCTGGATGATAGTATTCATTACTATAAAAAATACGTGAAATTTGGTGTAAGTCCTTTTGGTATTTGGAAAAATGCTTCTGAAGATAGTCTTGGCTCTGCAACAAATGGCTTGTCCAATTATTCAGAGTTGTATGCGGATTCCCGTAAATGGGTTAAAGAAGGTTGGGTAGACTATATTAACCCGCAGGTGTATTTTAGTTTTACTCGTAAGGCGGCTCCTTTTGCCACGATAGTAGACTGGTGGACTAATAATTCCTTTGGAAGGCATTTATACATCGGACAGGGGCCTTATTTGATTCACAATGGAACTACAAAGAAGGAAGCTGCCTGGGCGCTGTCTAATCAGATCCCAAATCAGATCAGACATATCCGAAACAGTAACTTGATCCAGGGAAGCGTATTCTTTAGCTCTAAGTCCTTCTCTACGGTTGGGCGGGCTTTGGGTGATTCCCTAAAAACTAACTTTTACAAATACCCGGCGCTGCCACCACAAATGCCATGGCTGGACGATGTGGCTCCTAATGAACCACTTAATCTTACTGCAGAAGCACATAGTGATGGAGTTCATCTGAAATGGGAAAAGCCATTAAAAGCTTCCGATGGTGAGACGGCTTCGGGGTATGTAGTCTACCGATTTGATGAAGGAGAAAAGATTGATATACTGGATGCTAAGAACATCATTAAGGTCAGCTTTGAAGAATTTACTCAGTTTATAGATAAGAATGTAGAAAGGGGTAAGCGGTATAACTACCTGGTCACAGCATTAGATAGGTTAAAAAATGAGAGTGACCCTAGCGGACCTGTAGGCATCCAGACAAAGGAACTGGCCAGTGCGGAGTAAAAGGATTAAAGAACAAAGATAAAGGAGCAAGGATTAAAGATCAAAATGCTTAACCTGGTTAGGTCTGCATCCAGTCGTTAATCCTTGCTCCTTTATCCTTGGTCTCGGTTCTTTTTAACCTTATTTCTGTGGCATCAATACCAAACGGATATAGTTATCTTTATTTAAATATTTCTGAGCAGTTGCTTTTGAGGTTTCAACTGTAACGCTGTTTAACCTCTCTTTCACATTCAGGATTTGATTCAAATCATCTCCGAATTTTAAGCGGTTGGTTAGATAGCCCAGCCAAAAATTATTGTCACGTAAACTAAGCTCTATCTGACGCTGTTCTTCCGATTTAAATTTACTGATGTCATCAGTGGTAGCGCCATTATTCTTAATCTGGTCAACCTCCTCTAAAGCAGCTGCAATTAGCTTTTCTACATTTGCTGTAGCACAACTGAAGGAAATGGTAAAGTAATAATGTGCAGTTGGATACTTACTAAGACTTAAACCTACTTGTGGACTATACACGCCACTTTCTTTTTCACGTAAACGCTCCATTATTTTAATCTCCAGCGCCGCTTTTAAGGCATTCATCTGGATATTGTTTTGAGCAGTATAATCGTAATCGCCATGAATATACAATTGTACAGAAGCTTTATCTTCTAGTCCTTTGTATACTGTTTTGCTAACCTTGCCTTTCGGCGGGTTGATGCCATTGTCAACAAAGTTTTGCTTTTTGTTTAAGGATGGTAGGCTTGCGATATAGGTTTCAAGAAGTGGTTTTATGGCTTCAACTGTAAAGTTCCCTACTATGACAAAAATCTGCTCACTGTTATCAGCAAAACGATCTTTATAGAAATTGTATGCTTCATCCAATGATACTTTATTCAGATCAGCTATAGATACAGGCATTGCACGTTTATGATAAGACGACAATACTGCTTGAACAATATCAGCAAAAACACTTTGCGGATTGGCGTTCTTATTCTCCAGGCTTACCTTATAGTCGCTCATGTTCTTGTTAAAGATCTCTGTATCCTTACGTGGATTGGTTGCATAAGCATAAACCATTTGGAAAGCAGTTTCAAGGTCTTTTGGCGCAGCGCTACCACCATAACCCTGGTATAAATCTTCCACATAAGAACCCCCACGTCCGGTATTTCCGGCTAATAATTTGTTTAATTGGGTTGGGTTGAATGGGCCAACGCCGCTTTGAGGGATTAGGCTAACCATTTCTACCGACCTAAAGTTGGCATCAGTAGCCAATGATGTGCCTCCTTTAGAGAAAGAGTTGAAAATGATCTGATCATTTTTAAAATCAGTTGGCTTAAGCAACACTTTAATGCCATTACTTAATGTAAGTTCAGTTACGCCAATTTTATCAAATTTCTGCTCAGCCATCACTTTTCCGGCCACCGGTTTTTTATCCAATAGCGGTTGATTTACAGAGTTGTCCACATAAGCGGTTACCTTGTTCTCTGCATTTTTTAAAGCAGTTAGCAACTGAGCTTCTGAAGGGAGGTTGGCCTTCTCTTTCTCTGGGGCTTGTACAATAATGATCTGGTTTTCTTTAGTGATTAAGGTTTTTGCCAATGCATTAACCTGATCAAGAGTGATATCTGCAAGTGCCTTTTTCGTTAGCTCATAAGAAAATTCAGTTGAGGGAATGATCGAACCTGTTAAGAAGTTGTTCAGGTATTTCTGTACAAGGGATGCTGATTTTATTTTGTCCTTTTCCTTTAATCTCATTTCGTTTCCTGCAGCAATGTTCTTTTTGGCTACATCCAATTCAGATTGTAAGAAACCATATTTATTCATACGCTCATTCTCGGTAAGAATTGCAGTGAATGCTTTTTCAAGCGTGGCTCCTGAGGTAGATACTGCGGCAGATTGAAAGGCGTTAATGTTGGGTACCAGTCCTCCCTGGTAAGCACCATATCCACTTTGCGCTTGTAAGAATGGTGCATTGTTTTTTTGCATGATCTCCTGAATTCTTGCGCCAAGCATACTGTTAATCATACCATACATGATACTCTTTTTGTAATCAGCAGTGGTTTTTGTAACACCTCCACGTTGTTTGTACATAATCTGTGCTACATTGTATTGTTGCTCAGGGTCAGTAACGATCTTTACAAGTGGAGCTTTGTTGTCAGGCAAATCGTATGATGGTCTTGGTCTTGGGTTTGCCGGATTAGTAAGGTCTGAAAAGTTATTTTTAATCAATTGTTCAACTTCATTAACATCAAAATCACCTACGGCAATTACAGCCTGCAAGTTTGGTCTGTACCAGTCTTTATAAAAGTTTCTGATCTTATCATAAGTAAAGCTGTTTAAGATGTCTATTTTACCAATAGGCAAACGATCTGCATAGCGTGATCCTTTCAAGAGTAATGGCAACAATTGCTTGCTCATGCGATCCTGTGCATTTTTGCCACGCTGACGATCCTCTTCTACAATTACGCCTCGTTCTTTATCTATTTCTTCGCCCTCCATTACAATTTTACCTGCCCAGTTGGCTAATATTTTAAAACCATTTTTAAACACGAGTATGCTGTCTGTAGGAATTGGTAATTGATAAACGGTATGGTCAAAGCTGGTATAGGCATTCAGATCTGCCCCAAAACGTATCCCTGCTTTTTGTAAATAATCGATCATTTCATTTTTAGGAAAATCTTTTGTTCCATTAAATGCCATATGTTCTGTAAAGTGGGCTAAACCCTGTTGGTTGTCATCTTCCATTAAAGAGCCAATACGGGTCGCCAGATACAGCTCAGCCCGGTTTTTAGGCTCCGTATTCCTTTTGATATAGTAAGTAAGGCCATTTGAAAGCTTTCCGATTTTTACACTTGGGTCATTAGGAATGAGATCTCCATCAACCTTTTTTGTAACAGTAGTTATTGGTTTTTTAACAACTGTCACTTTTTTTTGTGCATACCCAGGCGAGTTTACAGCCAAAATGACTGCAAGCCCCATGCTAAGGGCGCTAAAATTTTTTTTCATGAATAAAAAGTTTATCGTCAAACCTACTAAGGCCCCAGTACAGATGGTAAAAATTTAACATAATTTAACAAACGGGCATGGTAGTCCCCTGCCGGAAATTAAACTTTGATGATGATTTTTCTATTGTACATTATCCAAAGGATAACCAGCCAAAATAAAACGTAGGTAATGGCCCATGCAAGAGAGGCATTGATTGGAGATAAAGAACCTGTAAAGCCGGAATATAACCAGGACTGTAGATTCATTTCCTTTCCGTCGGCTGCTTTCACAGAAAACATGCCCAAAGTTCTTGGGATCAATCCGGAAAGGAAGAATACCGTAATTGCATTTACACCATAGACCACAAAAGGCTTTGTAAAGCGGTTATATTTCTGAATATCGATAATCCAGTAACAGAAGGAGAGGATCATGGTAGCTAAACCACCTGTGTAAAGTACAAAAGAACTTGTCCAAAGTGATTTGTTAATTGGAAACTGCAGATCCCATAACAAACCCAGTGCAATAGCTGCCAGGCCTGTGCAAAATAACCATGCTATTTTTGTGGCAGGATCAACGTCTTTACGTTTTAAATATACGCCAACCAATACCCCAAATAGTCCAGATGCAATTGCAGGAAGGGTGCTTAAAATTCCTTCAGGGTCCCATGTTTTTGCAGCTTTCCATAGGTGGGCTTCCGAAAGAATGCTGCGGTCTAGCCAGGCACCCAGATTAGTTTCTTTCTCCAGATTGGCATATCCAACACCCGGAACCGGAATAAAGGTCATAAGTGCCCAGTAAACAGCCAGTATGGCAATCAAGATTTTGAAAATATTCTTTTCAGAATTTTTAAGAAAGATAACTGCCGAAATAAAGAATACAACGGCTATACGTTGTAATACTCCGGGAATACGTACACGTTCAAAAGCGTGTAATGGTTCAGTAAATACTTTAGGATATAAGGATAGGAACAGTCCAAGTCCAAATAGGATAAGCCCTCTTTTAAGTGCTTTTAAAATGGTTTTTCCATGTGCGGAAGGATCATTTTTTTTGCTACCCATTGCATAGGCAATGGATACCCCTACAATAAACAGGAAAAACGGGAAAATAAGGTCTGTAGGTGTACAGCCGTTCCAACTTGCGTGCTCTAGCGGTGCATAGATATTACCCCAATCACCCGGATTATTAACTAGTATCATTGCTGCAACTGTTGCTCCTCTGAAAAAATCCAGAGATAATAACCTGGCAGGAGCTTCCTGCGAAATTTGAGATTGGGCCATATAAATGATTTTAAACAAAAAACCGCTATCGTTTAACGATAGCGGTTTAAATATAATAAATTTAACTAAAATTTATAACGGACAAAAGCTTCCATGGCTTCATACTCAGCCAAACCTAAGCTATCATAAGCCTGGGCAGTTTCTCTGTTTCTGTCCTCAGCACGTTGCCAGAACTCCCTTGCGTCATCACCTGGGAAAACCGCTCTGTCTTTTTGCGACTGGTGTTTGAAGATAGCGAATTTCTTTCTTTCTACTTCTTGGGGACTAAGTGGAACTGCCATTTCAATTTCATGCGTCTCAAATTCCTGCCATGCACCACGGTACATCCATAACCAGCAATCTTTAACCCATTCTTCTGTTTTGGCAAGACGTTTTAAAGCCTCAAGTATGATGTTAAAACAAACGATATGTGTACCATGTGGATCTTCAAAATCACCTGCAGCAAATACCTGATGAGGTTTTACTTTTTGTAGCAATTCCATAGTTAATACCACATCAGCCTCGGTAACCGGGTTTTTCTGGCTCTTTCCACTTTCATAGAAAGGTAAGGCCATAAAATGAATATGATCATCTTCTAACCCGCAGTAACGTGCGCCGGCAATAGCTTCACCTTTTCTAATTAAGCCTTTTACAGTCTGAATTTCAGGGGTATCGATTTGATTTGGTTGTTTTTTCGCAATAAAAGCACGCATGTTTTGATATAGCTTTTTCAACTCAGCGGTCTCTAATCCCATTTTCTCAGAGAAATCGATATTGAACTCTACAAAACGTAAAGCATCATCATCCCATACGGCGGTGTTACCCGAAGTTTGGTAAGCTACATGTACATCTTGTTTTTGATCAACCAGTCTGATAAATGTACCACCCATTGAGATCACGTCATCGTCAGGGTGCGGCGAGAAAATGATAGAACGCTTTTTAGCCGGCTCTGCTCTTTCCGGTCTTTGCGAATCATCAGCATTAGGTTTACCTCCCGGCCAACCCGTAATGGTATGCTGTAGTTTATTAAATATATCGATGTTGATGTTATACACCGGACCTCTTTCAACAGCAAGCTGCGCCATACCGTTGTTGTTATAGTCGTCTTCAGTTAGTTTAAGTACTGGTTTTTTAAGCGTATTAGATAGCCAGATTACTGCTTTTCTGGTCAGTTTTTCATCCCATACACAGTCTTTAACCAACCATGGCGTATCAAAACGGGTTAGTAATGAAGCGGCATCCTGGTCTAAGATGAACTCAACATGTTGAGATAACTGTAGATAAGTTGCAGGAACTTCACTTGAAATTTCTCCTTCGACAGTTTTCTTGATAATTGGTGCTTTTTTCTTATTCCAGGCCATCAGGATAATTTCCCTGGCTTTGAAAATGGTACCCACACCCATGGTAATTGCTTTTGTTGGAACAAAAGATTTACCCCCAAAGTCTCTTGCCGCATCTCTTCTGGTCAGGTCATCTAAGGTAACCAGACGTGTACCTGAGTTTGGTGCAGAACCTGGCTCATTGAAACCGATGTGACCAGTACGTCCGATACCGAGGATTTGTATATCTAATCCTCCCAGGTCTCCAATCTTTTTCTCATAATCCAGGCAAAATGCTGGAATTTCTTCTAAACTTAATGTTCCATCTGGAATGTTCACATTGTTCTTGTCGATGTCAATATGATCAAACAAGTTCTCATTCATGAAGGTCACATAACTCTGTGCAGCATTTGGCTGCATAGGGTAATATTCATCAAGGTTAAAAGTAACCACATTTTTAAAACTTAAACCTTCCTCTTTATGCATTCTTACCAGTTCTGCATAAACTGCAATTGGTGTAGCTCCAGTAGCCAGACCTAAAACTGCCTGAGCATTGTTTTTTTGTTTTTCCTTAATCAGGTTCCCGATGCGATGAGCGACGCTAAGTGATGCTGCTTTAGGGTTTTCAAAGACAGAAACAGGCAGTTTTTCAAAGCGTGTTTCTTCTAGAAGATTTAATCTAGCCATTAGTTTGTTCTTAAAATTTGTACGGAGCAGTAAATATAGGCACTCTGTTGACTTTATCAAATTTTTTAATTACAAGATGTCCTTTTTAAAAAAATGTTTTTTAGTGAAACAGATGCTTTCAAAGAGTTAGTCGGATAACAATCATATTGATAGTATTTGTTTTATATTTATAAATAGATAACCGTTTGTATTCAAAGAAGAAAGGAGGCTTTAGACAGATGACAAAAGAAGAAATTTTAGTCTATATCAAGCAACAGTCTTTAAGCAAAGTAAAAATAGCCGTGTCTGATATTGATGGCGTATTACGAGGTAAATATATCTCGACAGAGAAGTTTGCTTCGGTCGTTGAAGGTTGCTTAGGTTTTTGCGATGTAACATTTGGATGGGATATGGGTGATGTAGCTTACGATAATGTAAAGTTTACAGGGTGGCATACTGGTTACCCCGATGCATTGGTTAAGCTTGATCTGAGTACTTTCCGTAAAATTCCATGGGAAAACAATACTCCCTTTTTTCTTGGAGATTTTGTCGATGAAAAGCATATTCCGGTATACACCTGTCCAAGGCAATTGCTTCGTAAGCTGCTTGCTGATGCCGAAGCTTCGGGTTATCAGCCTTATTTTGCTCAGGAATTTGAATGGTTCAACTTTGCAGAAACTCCGGAAACATTGCATCAAAAGAATTTTAGTGGACTAGCACCATTAACTCCTGGAATGTTTGGTTATTCCATTTTGCGCAGTACATTGAAGAATGAATACATGAGCGACCTGTTTGAGTTACTGTGTCAGTTTGATATTCCGATAGAAGGTTTACATACCGAAACTGGTCCGGGGGTATATGAAGCAGCTATTAAGTACGCTCCGGTTTTAAGGGCTGCTGATCAGGCAGTGTTGTTTAAAACGGCAGTTAAGGAAATTGCCTATAAGCATGGCATCATGGCCACTTTTATGGCTAAAATTAGCGAAAACCTCCCAGGATGTAGCGGACATGTACACCAGAGTTTATGGGATATAAATGCTAAGCGAAATCTGTTTCATGACGAAAAGGATCCGAAGGGGATGAGTGGGTTGATGAAAAGCTATATAGCCGGACAGCTTCATTGTCTGCCACATATTTTGCCTATGATAGCGCCAACCATTAATAGTTATAAAAGATTGGTGGAGGGCGCATGGGCCCCAACTACGCTAACCTGGGGTATTGACAACAGGACTGTGGCCTTGAGGGCGCTGCCGGGCACTGCGAAGACCTGCCGACTGGAAACCCGAGTGGTGGGTTCTGATAGCAATCCTTATCTGGCCTTGTCGGCCTGCCTGGCAGCAGGATTATATGGTGTTAAAAATAACATGAAACTGGATCAGGAAGCAACCAATGGTAACGGTTATAAAGATCTGTCAAATGGCGTATTGCCCCAGAATCTTTATGAGGCTACGCAGCAAATGAAACAATCGGCTATTGCTAAAGAGCTGTTCGGAGCAGATTTTGTGGTGCATTTTACACAAACCAGGGAATGGGAGTGCCGACAGTATGCAAAGGTCGTAACAGATTGGGAACTAAAAAGATATTTCGAAATAATTTAATGGTAATTAAGGTTATGCGTTATGACATTTGATCAAATATATCAGTACAATTTTCCAACAACTATTCGTTTCGGGGCTGGTGCTATAAGGGAATTGCCGGTATATCTTAGGCAGAATGGATTGAAACGGGCATTGATTGTCACAGATTCAACTGTCGCCGATCTTCCTTTTTTTAAAAAGATTGTGAATGATCTAAGGGTGCATGGTATTGCTTTAGAAGTGTTTAGTGATATTCATAAAAATCCGGTAAAAAGTGACGTGTATAAAGGAACAGAGGTGTGGGATGAAACAACCAGAGATAGTGTGATTGGAATTGGGGGTGGTGCAGCATTGGATGTGGCGCGGGCAATAGTATTGAGGGTAAACCATCGCGAAGATTTGTTTAAATATGATGACCTGATTGGCGGCGATATTTATGTGACCAATGATGTACCTCATTTTATTACTGTACCCACCACTTCAGGTACAGGAAGTGAAGTGGGGCGGAGTGCAATCATCGCGGATGACGAGACCCATCAGAAAAGGATTCTGTTCTCACCAAAGTTAATGGCGAAAATTGTATTTGCCGATCCAGTTCTGACAATGGATCTACCTGCATTTATTACGGCAGCTACAGGGATGGATGCACTAACGCATAATATGGAGGCGTTTTTAGCTAAGAACCCACATCCTTTATGTGATGGAATAGCACTTGAAGGCATTTCATTAATCAAGGGTGCGTTGGAGTCGGCAACAAATCATCCGGATATCGAAAGTCGGAGCAAGATGCTGATGGCCTCTATGATGGGGGCCATCGCCTTTCAAAAAGGACTTGGCGTGGTACATTCACTTGCACATCCGCTGTCTTCTTTACTCGATACACATCATGGATTAGCTAATGCCATAAATCTCCCTTACGGCATGGAGTTCAATATTGAAGGATTTGAGGATAAATTCAGACGTATAGCCCGGACACTGGAACTGAAACAGGAAAATGGAAAGGCTGTAGTCGAATATTTGTTTAATCTCAATACTAAAATTAACATTCCTCATCACCTGGGGGATATAGGGGTGAAATTGGAGCATATAGAAACGCTGGCCGATCTTGCATTTGCGGATTTTGCCCATCCAAATAACCCAAAACCTGTTAGTAGGGCTGATTTTAAACATTTGTATTTGAAAGCGCTTTAATTAAATTGCGACTGAAAACAAATTTATGTCGATGAAGAAGAAGTTAGGGATAAGTTATAGTGAAGCCAATTTTCAAAACTATTGGAATTGGTTTACAGCTGAAGATTTGGGAGAGGAGATAGAACTTGTGGAGCTTTCCTTTCTAAGAAATAATAAGGACGACATCGAAAAATGTGATGGTTTTGTGTTGACCGGAGGAGTTGATGTCTTGCCTGCCATATATGGTGGCGCAGAAGAATATCCTTATAAACCTGATGAATTTCTACCTAATCGGGATGAGTTTGAGCGATTGATTTACGAATTCTCACAAAGGGCGAAAGTACCGGTGTTGGGGATTTGTAGAGGGATGCAATACATCAATATTATGGAAGGTGGAAAGGTATTTGAAGACAACGGTGAACAGGCGAATCAATTGCATAAAAAAGGGTTGGAGGATAAAATTCATGGGGTGAATGTCGATAAAAATAGCTTGTTGTATGCTGTAACCGGCAAAGCTGTCGGGCAGGTAAATAGTGCCCATCATCAGGCGGTTAATCCTGGTAAGTTGGGTGAGAACTTGATAGCTAATGCTTATGCAGATACCCCCGATGGGCTTATAGAAGGATTGGAGTTTAAAGATAAAACCGGAAAGGCTTTCATGCTTGGTGTGCAATGGCATCCCGAAAGGATGAAAGAAAAGGAGCTTAATCCACTATCTCAAAATATTAAAGAACAGTTTGTTAAGGAAGTCAAAAATCATAAACGATGAATATTGTTAACCCGGCAACAGAAGAAATAATAGCAACAGTAAAGGAGGATGACAGCAAATCACTTGCCCATAAACGCAATTTGCTTAAGGTGGGACAAAAAAACTGGGCTGCAAGAAGTTTGCAGCAACGCTTACTGATCCTGGAACAGTTTTACGACCTGCTTGGATTGGAGATGGAACGTCTCGCTGGGGTGCTGACTTCAGAAGTAGGCAAGCCGCTATGGCAATCTCGTAATGAAATTAACGGGGCAAGAGGAAGAATTCGGTGGATGCTGGATCATGCCGTGCAGTATCTTTCTGAGGAAATTGTAACTGATACTCCGGAATTGAAGGAACAGATCTCTTACGATCCACTGGGTGTTATATGTAATATCTCAGCCTGGAATTACCCTTACCTGGTTGGGGTAAACGTTTTTGTACCGGCGTTAATTGCAGGGAATGCGGTGATGTATAAGCCTTCGGAGTATGCAACCTTAACCGGATTGGAAATAGATAAATTATTAAAGCAGGCGGGATTGCCAGAAGATGTCTTTAGGGTAGCTATAGGTGCAAAAGAAACTGGTGAACATTTACTGGATATGAATTTTGATGGCTACTTTTTTACCGGATCTTATAAAACAGGAAAGTATATATATGAGCGGGTGGCGCCAAAGATGGTGCCTTGCCAACTTGAACTGGGTGGAAAAGATGCATTATATGTTGCTGATGATGTGACGGATATTGTTGCTGTAGCTGCCGCGACAGCGGATGGTGCTTTTTACAATAATGGACAAAGCTGTTGTGCGGTAGAGCGTATTTATGTGCATGAAAAAGTTTACGACGATTATGTTGCTGCATTTGTGAAAGAGGTGCAGTCCTGGAAGCTAGGATTGCCAACTGATGAGGGTGTTTATATTGGTCCCTTAACCAGAAAAGAACAAATTAGCGTGTTGGAGCAGCAAGTTAAAGATGCACTGGAACATGGGGCTTTACTTTTAGCTGGTGGAAAAAGGGAAGCGCAAAAGGGTAATTATTTTGAACCAACAGTATTGCTCAATGTAACTAATCACATGAAGGTGATGCAGGAGGAAAGCTTTGGGCCTATTATTGGCATAATGAAAGTGAATGATGATGCTGAAGCTACTTATTTAATGCAGGATACAGTATATGGTTTAACTGCGGCTGTTTATTCGGAGAGTAAGGATCGGGCAAAAAGCATTCTCTCACAAATGGATTCTGGTACAGGTTACTGGAATTGCTGCGATAGGGTGAGTGCAGGCCTTCCATGGAGTGGCAGGCGACATTCGGGTATTGGTGCTACACTTTCTCATCAGGGCTTACGTGCCTTTACAAAGCCTAAAGCCTGGCATTTTAGAAGTTAATTAAATGTATCTTCGCACTTTAAGCCATGCTCATGAATTCAAATTGGAAGAGAATCTTCAACATCATTCAAAAACCAGAACGCTTAATTATAGGATTGATGTCCGGTACCTCGATGGATGGTCTGGATATTGCTCTCTGCGGAGTTACAGGTAGCGGCACTGAAACAAGGGTGAGACTGATTGAATTCAAGACTATGCCTTATTCAAACGAGTTTAAAGCAGAAATAAAAGCGATTTTCTCCAGACGTGATGCTGATTTGCAAATGGTGTGTCTGATGAATGAAAAAGTAGCACTTTTACATGCCGATATGATATTGGAGGTTATTGCTTTATGGGGGCGTGAACCAAAAGATATTGATGTGATTGCCAGTCATGGACAAACGATTTTTCATGCACCACATTCCCTTCATGGCTTGGCGAACTACCCAAATGCAACCCTGCAGATTGGAGATGGAGACCATATTGCGGTTAAAACCGGGATTGTTACCATTGCCGATTTCAGGCAAAAGCACATTGCTGCGGGTGGCGAAGGGGCTCCCTTGGCTGTTTATGGAGATTATCTGCTTTTCTCAAAAAAGGATGAAGATCGTATCATGTTGAACATCGGTGGGATTGCCAACTTTACGTATCTACCTGGTGATAATGATGCAGCCAAAGTCTTCTCAACCGATGTTGGACCGGGAAATACCTTAATGGATCAGTTTGTCCAAAAATACTATAAAGGGTTATATTATGATGAAAACGCAAGCATAGCCACTTCGGGTGTGGTAAACGAACAGCTTTTAAAAGCGTTGATGCAATCCGAGTTTTTGGAAGCGGATTTTCCTAAAACAACAGGGCCTGAGCTTTTTAATCTTGAATATTTAGCAGCAGCACAAAACAGGTCGAATACTTTGTTAATCAATAAGGAAGATGTTATGGCAACGCTATGCCGCTTTTCGGCACAGGTAATTGTCAATGCTATTGAAAAGTGCTTCGGAAAAAATAAAACGCCATCTATTTATATCAGTGGTGGTGGTATGCACAATCCTTTGCTGTTGCAGCAGCTTAAAACGCAATTGAATAATGCAAGTTTCCATTCCACTGATGCGCTCGAAATAAACCCTGATGCCAAAGAGGCTGTTTTATTTGCCATTCTTGCCAATGAAACATTGGTGGGGCATAAAATTGACTTTGGTGACCGTGCAGGAGTGCCGTCGGTCCAAATGGGGAAGGTGTGTTTACCTTAGCTGTTTATAACTATTATTAAAGGATCTGTAAAGTTTTTACTCTGTAGGCATTCAATTCCGGTGCTTGTGGATCAAGCTCGGTTATCAAATAATCTATATTTTCCAGAGAGGCTACTTTTAGCCTTAATGAAGTGTCTAATTTCTCTGATATACAAAGTATACCTGCTTTTTTTGAGGAATTGAACATTGCCTTTTTCAGCTGATTGATTTCCCAATCCGTATCTGTAAGTCCATCCTGTGGATGTATGGCACTGGTTCCGAGTAAACAAAGGTCGGCATTGATCTCTGATAGCTGATTGATGACGTGCCCACCATAAGTTACCTGAGAGTTCTTGGAGAATAAACCTCCAATTAAAATGACCTCTAGCTTGGCATATTTGGCAAGCTCAATGGCTACAAAAGGGCTAATCGTAAAAAAGGTAGCATTTAAATTTTCCGGCAGTTGTTTTGCCAATTCAATAATTGAAGTCCCCCCACCTGTTAAAATAACCATTCCGTCTTTGATTAAAGAAATGGTCTTTTTAGCGATGCATGTTTTGGCTTCCTTAGCGTATACCTCGCTATCATCGAAAGAAGATTGGTATGACTTTGAGAGTGCGCCACCATGTACTTTGGATAGCTGACCCTTTTCAGCTAATTCTTGAAGATCCCGGCGAATAGTGTCTTCTGAAACATTTAATAATTGAACAAGGTCGGAGGTAAGTACACGGTTATGTAAATTGATTTGGCGCATTATAAAGTCGTGCCTTTCTTTCTTGAGCATAGCATATATTTTTAGCTAATGTAAATAAAAAAAAGATAAAAATAAGTGCAGGATTTTGCGTTGTTATGCGTCATTTGCCTGCGGTTAAGTTTCAAAATAGTTTATTTTTTATTGCATAATATAAAAAACATTTATGATATTTGCTAAAAGGTTGCAAATCTGCGTTTTATTGCGGGTTTGTGATTTGCCAAAACTGACGCCTAACCAGCAACACCAAACTAGCACACCAAACCAACAACATTAATACTTATTAACAGATTATTTTTTTAACCAAAATTGGAATTTTATGAAAGAAAAATTACTCCTATTAATTATAGGTAGTTTTTTGCTGTTTGCACAATCGTTTGCTCAGCAAAAAACAATTCGAGGGAAAGTTCTGGATGAAGACAGGCTGCCTATGCCTGGTGTTTCAGTTAGAATTAAAGGTGCAATGGTAAGCACTCAAACAGGGAGTGACGGCTTGTATTCCATAAAGGTGAGTCCGGGGCAGATACTTGTATTTAGCTTTATTGGAGCACTGACGCAGGAAAAAGTAGTAGGTAAAGAGGATTTAATAGATGTTCTTTTGAGAACAGATGCTAATCAATTGAGTGAGGTTACTGTGACAGGAGCTTTGGGGATACAAGTACAAAAGAGAAGTCAGGGTTCTGCCATACAAACTATTAGTGGGGCTGAGGTTGCTCAAACGCAAAGAGAGAATTTTATCAATTCGTTACAGGGGAGGATTGCTGGTGTAGATGTGGTAAACTCTTCTGGTACGCCGGGTGCTTCTTCTCAGATTACAATTCGGGGTATTAGTTCTGTAAGTAGCAGCAATCAACCGTTAATGGTTGTGGATGGTATGCCTATGGATAACAATACTTTTAATACCGGAGCCCTGGCAACAAGATCCAATGCGCTCAATAATAGTGGTGTAGATTTTACTAACAGATCTTCGGATTTTAGCCCGGAAGATATTGAAGAAATCACCGTTTTAAAAGGTCCTGAGGCTGCAGCATTGTATGGTATTGATGCAGCAAATGGTGCTATATTAATTACTACAAAAAGAGGGAAGGCTGGTGAAGGAAGAATTAATTATAGCAATAGTGTGCGCTTTGATCACGTGACTAAGCCGCCGGCAATTCAAGATGTTTACAGCATGGGAAGAAATGGAGTGGCTGATGCGGGTTATATTATAAATTACTTTGGACCGAAGTATGCTCCCGATGTAAAACGTTATGATAATATCGGAGGTTTTTTTAAGACTTCTGTTACTCAAAAACATAATCTTTCATTTGAAGGTGGGAACGATAAGGCTAATTATAGAGTTTCAGGGACATATAATCAGCAAAATGGAGTTATCCCAAATACAACGTATGATCGTTATACCCTAACTGGTGCTACCAGAAGTCAGGTTAATAACTGGTTAAATGTTGATCTTTCTTTTACATATTCGAATGCAGATAATAATCAGCCTTTTAGGGGTAATAATGGGGTGTTGATGAACTTGTTATTTTGGCCTGCAACAGATGATGCGAAAAATTATTTGAATCCTGACGGATCAAGAAGGAAACTTAATTTTACAGGTGAAACGGACAATCCGTATTTTAACAATTATGCCAATTATACGCAAACAGGAAATAATAGGATATATACAACGACTGCATTAAATTTTACTTTAGCGAAATGGCTTACTCTTGATACAAGGATTGGGTATGATACTTATGCAAATACAGTTGCTATTTTAAGGCATCCTGAAAGTGCAAGGGGATCGGGAGTGGGAGGTCAATACGACGAAGGGATTACCAATACCAGAAATTTAACCTTAAGAGGGATGTTTTCTGGAAGATTTGATAAAGTGTTCCCTAAATTTGGCTTAAGGTTTAATTTGGGTGTCGAAACTCGTGATGATAAGAGTAAGACAACTGCTATAAGTACTGAAAATTTTTTAGATCCCAATTTTGTCTCTGTAAATAATAGTGTTGCGGAGTCAAGGTTTTCTAAGACGTCTATTATACAGAGAAGATTGATGGGGGTGTATGGGAATTTGGTTATGAATTATGATCGTTTGGTTTATCTTACGCTTACCGGTAGGAATGACTGGTCTTCTACCTTGCCTGTAAATAGTTATTCTTTCTTCTACCCATCGGCATCCTTAAGTTTTGTATTTACGGATTTGAAAGCTTTATCTGGTATTAAATCAGTAGTTAATGAAGGTAAGTTAAGAGCGAGTGTTGCTCAGGTTGGTCGAGATGCTACGCCTTATAGAGTTTTTTCTTCATTGGAGTATAAAGAAGTGGTGGGTGGGGGCTTTGGTTATGGCTTTTATGGCCCTAATCCAAAACTTAGGCCTGAAATGGTAACTGGGTATGAATTTGGCACCGAGTTGTCTTTTTTGAAAAGCCGTTTGGCGTTGGATTTTGCATATTATCACAAGGTTACAAAAGACCAGATTATTGGAGGTATCAGGTCAAGTTATGCAACGCAATTTATTCTTTCGCAGATTAATGGGGGGGTAACTAAAAACTGGGGTTATGAGGTCATGTTGAATGCAAAGCCGATAGTGTCGAATAATTTTGCATGGAGTATAATTGTAAATTTTGCAGCTCAGCGGAATGTTATGGTGTCATTGCCAAAAGATTTGCCTGATACTTATAATTCTGATAGTGCCATATATGGAGATGTAAGATCTGCGTCTGTTCCAGGGCTTTCTATAACTTCCTTTACAAGCAGGTTCTGGCTTAAAAATAAAGATGGGGAGATATTGATTAACCCTAGTAGTGGGTTGCCTATTTTGAGCCTGGACTATATTCCAAATGGATCGGAGCGTTGGCCGGATTGGACAATGGGGGTGACAAACAGATTTGGTTATAAGAATTTCAATCTATCTTTCCTATTGGATATAAGAAAAGGAGGAGATGTGTTGAATGGGACGCAGCGAGAGCTTACTACGCGTGGGTTGTCTTTAGGGACGCTTAATAGAGAAGAGCCAAAGATAATTAAAGGAGTAATAAGAGATGGATTGGAGAATTCTGCCAATCCAACAAAGAATAATATTGTTATCCTGCCATACCTTCAGGATGCTTATTATATTACTGGAGCTGTGGCTGAGCAATTTATAGAAAAGAATGTAAACTACTTAAGGATGCGGGATATTACTTTGTCGTATACTTTACCGGCAAAATTTCTTGCCAAGCAGAAATTCGTTAAATCAGCAAGTGTTTTTACAACTATAACTGATGTATTTATGATCACTAATTATACTGGTTTGGATCCAGTAAATAACGGGAATTCTGCTGCTGTTGGAGGGCCTTCGGCTATAGGTGTCGATATAGGAAACTTTGCGATGCCTACCGGGTTTAATTTTGGTTTGAAGGTTGGTTTTTAATTTAAGAAGATGAAAAAGATAATTTATAGTTGTTTTATAATACTAGGATTGATTGGGTCTGCCGGTTGTAAGAAATGGCTGGATGTGAATAGAAATCCTAATGGACCTGAAGAGGTGTCTGCTAATCTTTACCTGGCGCCAATGTTATATTATGTTGTTCAGGGAGAACAGTGGGATGGAAGGTTTGTTGGAAAATATATACAGAATTGGTCTGATAATACTGATAAAGATACTTGGGATACAATGGGATTTCAGCCCCCGCCGGTAGATAATGGAGGAGAAACCTGGAAGTTGACCTATTACTTTTTGGGTAAAAATCTGGAAGATATGATGAGGATTGCTGAAACTGAGCAACGTTGGGATATTTTGGGGGTTGGGTATATTCTGAAAGCTATTGGTTTTCAGCGTAGTACTGATATGTATGGTGAGCTTGTGATTAAGCAAATGGGCGAGACAGAGAGAACCTCATTTGATTATGATTCTCAGGAGTATGCTTATGGAGAAATAAGGAGGTTGCTTGATTTGGCTATTGTTAATCTGCAGAGAACGGATGGCGTAGTTTCAAAATCTTACCTGGCAAAAGGAGATCTGGTGTATAATGGGGCGAAGGAACAATGGTTAAAATTTGCCTATGGAATGATGGCGCTAAATCTAAGTCATTTGACGAATGGTAAGTCGGGTTATGACGGAGATAAAATTATTGATTATGTAAACAAATCTTTTGTTGGGAATGTTGATAATGCATTATACGGATTTGGTGGATTAACAAGTGCTTTGTCGAATTTTTATGGGCAGAGACGAGGTAATATGAATACGTTTAGACACACTGAGTTTGTAGTGAGTTTGCTAAATGGTACAGCTTTTTCAGGTGTTGTTGATCCGAGATTAAGTAGGATGCTTTGGCCTTCCCCGTCGGGAAATTATAAAGGTCTGCAGCCAACCTTTACACCTGCATCGACTATTCCGGTTGTGGCAGACAGGCCTTTGTCTTTTTTTAATACTTCTGGAAATGTCGTGATAGCTTCTCAGGGAAGATATCTTTTTGATGATGTGGCTAAAGTGCCATTAATGACCTATTCTCAGCTTCAATTTGTAAAAGCTGAAGCAGCCCTACGTAAAGGTTATAGGGATGTTGCGATGGATGCTTATAAAAAGGGGATAGATGCGCATATTGATTTTGTGAATACAACAAATGCGCGAGTTCCTACAGGGACCGCTACACAAATTACAGCACAAGAAAAAACTGCATATATGGGAAATGCCAATGTTGTCCCTTTGACGGATGCTGAGTTGACCTTAAGTCATATCCTTTGTCAGAAGTATATTGCGCAGTTTGGTTGGGCCTTTCTTGAAACATGGACGGATTTAAGAAGATTTCATTATACAGATCTAGACCCTCAAGGTAGAGGGACCCAGGTGTTCAGAGGATTTGCTCCGCCGGATGTGACCCGATTATATGCAGATAATCTTGGGAAAGTTGTCTATAGAATGAAGCCAAGATATGCATCTGAGTATGTATGGAATAGGAATGCACTTGATAAAATAGGAGGGTTGAATCTTGATTTTACCACTTATCCACTTTGGTTTGTTAACCCTTAAATGTTTGAAAAATGAGAAAAATAGATATAAAAATATTGGGGATGCTTATTGTCTTTCCTTTATTGATGATTTCATGTAAAGATAAGGCTGTGTTGGATATTAATGAACCTATTGTTGGTGCTCGTGTCAAGCTATATAATTTTGGAATTAATGCCCCTACAGTTAATTTTTATTCCAATGATACCAAGATTAGTGCTGTGCTTTCTGCAACTGGTGTAGAGTCGATTAATGGGATTAGTTTTGGGAATGTTTATCCTTCTATTGGATATGCGCTTTCTCCTGAAGGCCAAAGACTATTTCAGGCAATTACGCCATCTACAATTACCACGACTGCTCCTAATATGACCATTGCAACAGTGTCATCACAGTTGATTAATGATAGGTTTTATAGTGTTTTTGTGAGTGGTATTTATAATACTACGGATAAAAAAGCTGACTTATTTGTGGTAGAAGATAATTATCCTGAAGGGCTTGATACTGCCAGAACTTATATTAGGCTTGTGAATCCAGGGTCTAATACAAGTACTTTAAAGGCGGTTCTGACAAGGACTACAACTGTGACGGGTCAGCCGCCCGTGGTGGAGGATTTTACATTAGCTTCTGGTGTTCCTTATAGAGGGGCCTCTCCTTTTATGGCTTTTAAGCCGGGGGCGTATTCGATAACGGTCACTGATGAGGCTAGTGGGAAAGTGGTAACAAGAACTGCGACTTCATTTCTAAGGGAGCGTGTTTATACTTTGGCCTTACGCGGAAATCTAGTTACAACTACACCTGCAGTTGCACCTTTTATAGATTTTACGACCAATCAATAATAAAGCATGTCTAACTCAAGAAGGCCATCTCATAACCTAGTTGTGAGATGGCCTTTTGTGTTTATTGCCCGTTTTGATGGGAGTTGTACGCGGCTTTTATTGCGTCTTTATGCGGTTTTATGCAACAGTGCTTTTACAAGCCATAGTGGAGTCTTTGTTTTTTTGCACTTAAAAGCTGAAAAATATTATTGATATTTACGGCTGTTTATAATTTTGCGGTAATTTGCGTGTTTATCCGGGTTGCTAAATTCTAAACAGAAAGAACTTGAATTATTAACCAAATAAGCTTTATGAAAAGAAAAATACTCATGCTATTCTTGAGTACGTTTTTGCTGGTTGCTCATACTATGGCACAGCAAATTACGGTTACTGGTAAGGTAACATCTGCTGGTGATCAGTTGGGTGTTCCGGGGGCCTCGGTCAAGATTAAAGGTACATCATCGGCGGTTCAAACAAATGTCGAGGGAGGTTACTCCATTAAAGTTGCGAAAGGTGATGTATTGGTGTTCTCTTACATCGGTTTTCTGACTCAGGAAAAAACAATTGGCAATGCTTCAGTAATCAATGTTGTACTTGCAACAGATTCAAAAGCTTTGAATGAGGTTGTGGTGACCGCTCTAGGTATTGAGCGGAACAAAAGAACACTGACCTATTCGGTCCAGACTGTTAAAGGAGATGATTTGCGCGATGCGAATCAATCGAATATCATCAATGGTTTGCAGGGGCAGATCGCTGGCGCCCAAATTACCTCATCTGGTGGTTCTCCAGGCTTACCTTCAGAAATTATTTTGAGAGGTGTTTCGTCCTTAACCGGAGATAATCAGCCTTTGATGATTGTGGATGGTATTCGGGTGAGTAATGCGTCTACAGATGGTACTGTGAACAGATTGGCGGATTTTAATCCAGCTGATATTGAGAATATTTCCGTATTAAAAGGAGCAGCAGCTGCTGCACTATATGGTATCGATGCTGCATCAGGGGCAATTATTATCACCACTAAAAAAGGAAAAGAAGGGAAGTTACAGTCTAACCTTTCCTATAAGTCTTTCATAGAGACTGTAGGTCGGACGCCTGAACAGCAAAAGCTGTACACTTCAGGTACGGGAAGTGGTTTTGATGAAAGTTCAATCTCCTCATGGGGTAGAAAATACAGAAGTGATGAATTAATATATGATAATATAGATAGGTTCTTTAAAACAGGAGTAGTGCATGATGTGAATTTTAATAGCACAGGTGGTGCCGAAAAATTTAACTATTATATGTCTGGTAACTACCGCAATGGTTCATCTATTATTCCCAATACGGAAACAGATAAATTTTCGGTGTTGATTAAAGGATCTGCAAAACTGGCTAAAAATCTGGAATTAAATGCTTCTGCCAATTACATTAATAACAATATCAAGGAAGGAATTGTAGGCGGGTCTTCGGGGGGGTATGCAAATGGTATTTATATGTACCCGCTACGTTATGATATCAACAGATACCAGTATCCAAATGGAAATCCATATTATGAATACTATGAAAATAGTGGTTCAGAAGAAACAGCAAGGATATCGCCAATGTGGTCTGTGATGAAAAACCCACGGAACACGGGAACACAACGTATTGTAGTAAATGGTGAGCTGACCTATAATGTGAACGACTGGATTAATTTATCTTATCGTTCCGGACAAGATTATTACAACCAGGATTATAGCAATATAACTGTACCGGGTACGCCAGGGAGTTATATGACCGGTGGCAGGCTTTATCAGACCAAAGGAAACTATAAATATCAGACAAACATATTTAACAGTACGTTTGACAAGAAAATCATCTCTGACTTGAGAGCTACGCTGATTTTAGGTGCGAGCTCGGAATACTTTGAGGTGAGTACCAATTCCTTTACAGGGGAGGGCTTTATTGTGCCAGATGTATATAGTGTAAACAATATTCCGGCTAATAACCTGATTACTACCGAAGGTCTTAGAAAAAGACAGCGGTATGCGGTTTATGGTGATTTTAAATTGGACTATAAGAATATCCTGAGTTTAGGGGTTACAGGACGTAACGACTGGTCATCTACCCTTCCTATAACTGCCAGATCATTTTATTCTCCGTCTTTCTCAGGGAGCTTTTCTTTCTCAGAATTGTTTGAAAATAAGGATAGCTGGTTTGGTAAGTTGAGAGCTAGTTACGCCAAGGTAGGTAAAGATGCGCCGATTTATGCAACATATACTACTTTATTACCTTACTATGGTATTGGTGGTGGTTATCAAAATAACTCAACAGGTGGAAATACCAAACTGGTGGCTGAAACTACAATTGAAAAGGAGTTCGGTTTTGAGCTCAGGTTGTTTAAAAGCCGCTTAAATTTAGAGGGTGCATATTATGATAAGCAAAGCCGTGATCAGATTGTAACTGCCAGAGTTCCGCTTCCTACAGGTTTTGTAATTCAAACCTTTAATGCGGGTAAACTTAGAAATAGAGGTTTTGAACTCTCTTTAAATGGAAGTCCGATTAAAACTAAAGACTTTACTTGGTCTGCTACTTTAAATACCTGGATCAATAGGTCTAAAATGCTTCAATTCCCAGGACAGATAGAAGTATTCCCTTATACTTTTGGTCAGCCATATAATGCTGCAAAAGCCGCTTCAATGTTAAATATGCCTGTATTGGGATTGGTTGGGACGGATTACCTGAAAAATGCAGACGGTTATACGATTATTGGAAGTGATGGTTATCCGGTAATTAATAGCGAAAATCAAGCTATATATATTGGAAATCGTGAGCCTAAAATTAACTTCGGATTTTTAAATAAGCTGAATTATAAAGAGTTTTCATTGTCATTTTTATGGGACTTCCGTTTAGGTGGAGATGTATACAATGCAACACGTTTGGGTATGACTGCAAGGGGTATTTCTAGAGAAGTTGGTGATTGGAGAGATCGATCATTCACTTTTAATGGAGTGGCTTTACAGGAAGACGGTTCTTATGCTAAAAATACGAAAGAGGTTCCGCTTAACTACACTTATTTTGTGAACAATTATACTGCTGTAGGTACCAATTTTATAGAAACAGTTAACTGGGCAAGGGTAAGATATATTACCTTCGGTTATACACTTCCAAAGAAATATACCGACAGGTTAAAACTTGCCAGAGTAAGTCTTGAGCTTTCAGCTCAGAATCCTATCCTGATTACCAACTATTCAGGTGGAGATCCTGAAGTAAACAGCGCTGGCCCTAATGCCGGTGGTGGAGGTGGTAGTACCATGGGTGTCGATTATGGGGCTATACCATTGTCAAAAACCTATTCGATAGGTATTTCTGTGGGCTTTTAATTTTATCAGTTAAGATTATGAAAAAGATATTTAAATCAATACCATTATTATTAATGGTGATATTGACATCCTGCAGTAAAAATCTGGATATCAATATAGACCCGGTGCAGCCGGTAACAACTGCCCCGAATTTAAGGCTACCAGCCATATTGGGTAACATGGCGTACCATTTGTATGCTCATGCGAGGTTTTCCTCTTATCACTCCTTTTATGTAAGCAGTCGCTACAATTCAAATAAAATTGAGGCCCTGTGGAACTATAATGATGTAACTCGTTTAGGTGCCTGGCGCTGGCATTATTTTGATGTTGGAAGTAATTGTCTGGGTATGATAGAACGTGCACAGATTGATGGTGCTAATAATTATAAAGGCGTAGGTAAAATTATGTTAGCATTCTCCTACCTAACGGCTACAGATTCGTTTGGAGATATGCCTTATAAGGAGGCGTATTCAGGTATTTATTACCCTAAATATGATACACAGGAAGCAGTATATGCTGAGATTGTTAAAGGCCTGAACGAAGGTATTGCTGATCTTAATAATGTTTCTGCTACAGATCCAACAATGAACGGGACCGCTGATTTGATTTATCAGGGCGACTTAAGCAAGTGGAAAGCCTTTGCTGAGGCGGTTAGAGCGCGATTACTATTGCATACAGCTAATTTCGATAATGGTTATGATGCAGTTCTTTCGGCTGTAAATACTTCATTAAATGGCTTCTCTGATGCGATTTATAAATATGCACCTGCACCTACAAAAGATTGGGAGAAAAATATGTGGGGCCCTTCTATTCCAAATCCGCAATGGAACTTTGCTGATATTGTAAATATTCTAAATTCTTCTGTAAATACAGATTTGTTTATGAATTACATGACTGTTGGTGATGCAGGCTTAACCTATGACCCAAGGTTGTTTAAATTAACTACTCCAGGTGTAAATAAGACCTATTATGGGGCAAAAATGTCTGAAGGCTTAACTATTCCTAACTGGCCAACAACTTCACCAGCTCCAACCATGGATGATTTTGCAAAGCTATATAATGGGTATTGGACTGCTGATAATTCGCCGCTACCTTATATTTTGAAAGAGGAGTTGTATTTCATTAAGGCTGAAGCCTCTTTTTATAAAGGAGATAAAACAACCGCTTTTGATGCTTACAAACAAGGAATAAGGTTGAATATGCAAAGATTGGGTGTTCCAGAGGGAGAAATAACAGCTTATTTAGGCTCATCAAAAATAAAACAAGATCCTTCGGCCTTGGTGATCAGCGATATCATGGTGCAAAAATATATTGCACTATACCTTCAGGCTGAAACCTGGGTAGATATTAGGAGATATGGATACAGTGTCAAAGCTTATCCGGGTATTTACTATCCTAAAAGCGCATTGAGCGAGTGGGCAGGCAAATGGATACAAAGGTTACCTTATGATAACCAGACCGAATACATTTATAATCCTCAGGAAATGGCCAGACTTGGTGCTACAGCCAGAAACTGGGTCTTTACGCCTGTTTGGTGGGCAGATAAATCTACTCTTAAAAATTAACCGCTATGAAAAGATATATAATGGTTTTGCTGGCAGGATTATCGCTTTTAACGGTTTCCTGTAAGAAAAATATTCCCATGGAGAACCTTGGGACGTCAGGGGGACGGTACAACCCACAATTAAGCGTTGCTTTAAGCAATAAAGCTCCAGCCTTTGGTGAAACAACGGTAGTTACTGCAACAACTTCACAACGGAATGATAAAATTGCAAAAGTGGAGTTTTTGCATACCTTGTCCGAGCGTTTTGGAGTTCAGTTATCGTTGACAAATGTAACGATCAAGACTTGGGACGTAACTAGTCCCTTAATGGTGGTAAGAGATACAATTGCTAAGAATGTAGCCTGGAAAACAGTCAGCGCTACAGACAAATCGTTGGATAATTATTTTGTAACATCAGCGAATAATTATGTTATTCCTGCAGAGTATTCACTTTTTGTTCAAACAGATGGCAAGTATAAAATCAGCGGACCTGATCTGTTGCGTCAGCTTCCTAATGAAGCCTTTGAGATCATTAAAAGCCAGCTGACTTTTGTGATAGGAGTTGCTGATTATGTGAAGTTATTCCCGGCTGCACCCGATGCCAATTTTGTGATTACAGGAGGTGTGAAAACGAGTATTTCTGATGCCGGAAAAATTTACCTGAGACAGAATCTTACGCGAGAGCTGCTGATCAGTAACGGTTTAAAAGAGATTAAAAAAATAGGCGTAATGGCCGCTGCAGTAACTGTCACTGTAACAACTGTTGATGGGGCTCAGACCAGCATAAGTAATAGCTTTGAATCCACTTATTAAGTTTAGTTATGAAAAAATATAGTTTTTTATATATCATGTCTTTCCTCTTGTTATTTGCAGGATGTAAGCAAGACGAAGTGGGTAGAATTGCACCAGAAGGTGATTTTGCCGTGAACTTTACAGTGCCTGATGGGGTAATTACAGCGCCTGCAAAGGTCGTTTTAACCAACAGGTCTAAATACTCTGAAAAGTATCTTTGGAAATTTCCTAAAGGGCTTGCACTAACCAAAGCCGGTTTAACAAATAGGACAACGAGCGAAAGCCTTGTGCCGGATACGATTTATTATAGTTTACCAGGTGAATATAAGGTTACATTGCTGGCCTGGCAAGGGGGGAAACTGGATTCTGTTACAAAAGTACTGAATGTGGTAAAAATGCGGCCCCAGATTGTGGTTCCAGGTAATATTGGCGTAATGAGAGATGTACAGTTCAGTGCGAAATTATTCCAATATCCAGGACAAGCGGTGACTTATACCTGGGATTTTGGAGAATCCGGATTAACTTCTTCAGAGGCGAGTCCTAAAGTGACTTTTAAACAAGAGGGTATCCATACAGTGAAACTAACCATTAACGATGGCACCGAAACGCTAAACACTACTGTTGAAGTATTGGTAATGGGAGAGTTGGTGAAATCACTTTACTTTACAGACGCGGTAACTAAGAAAATTTATAGATATCCATTTAAACAATTGCAGACTCCGGTTATTACTTCACTATCTACTGCATTAGGATTACATCCTCTCGCAATGACGGTTTATAATAATAGAATCTTTATCTCAGAGACAGGATTAGGGTTAAGATTTAGTACTGGAGATGCAGCAAAAGCAGATGGTAAAATCTATTCTGTCGACCTTACAGGTGGTAATCCTATTACTGTGACTGCTCCTTTTGATGAAAGTGCTAGCGGATATCAGTTGGACCCATGGGTGCATACTATTGATGGAAGTGGTAACATTTGGTGGACTACGCGTAATAATTCAGTAAGAGTAGCTGCGGCTGCAGGTGTAGATGTCGCATATCCCGGAACGAGGATTCAGCTGACTGCCGCCAATGCCGGGGTATCAAGTGTAGCTACTTATTTTGATGGAGGTGTTCAAGTCGTAAACGATGAAGTATGGGTTTCTAAAACCAGTACTACCGGAAGAGGAATCTGGAAATTTACAACTGCAGGAGCATTTAAGAGTAAGCTTTCGGCTACTCTGGATAATTATGCAATTAGGAATTTTATTGTAGATAAAGTAAATAGTAAAATCTATTTCGTAGTAAATGTTCCATCTACAGGAACTCCTGCTGTTGCTCAAGGCTTGTACAAATGTAATATTGATGGAACTAACATTCAGCTGGTCGAAGCTATGCCAACTGTAACAAGTGGTAGTGGTTTCTCTAATGAAGGGGGAGACAATGAGTTTGTATACATCACTGGTTTGGCACTAGACACGGATCCTGACGATAAAACTTCAGGTTACCTATACTATGGATATAGAGATAATACCGATATTAATGGTAATGGTCCTACAATAAGTGGTAATGGAAATAATTCCGGTATTAAAAGATATCCACTGGATGGAAGCAAGGCTCCATCATTCCTTATAAAAGGGTATGTCCCTTATGGAATTGCTATTGACAATACCAGGAGATAATTATTTATATAAAATCAAAATCTCATGAAAAAAATTATATATATGTCACTTATTCTTTTTGCAGGACTTCAGTCTTGCAAAAAGGATGTTAAATGGGTGGCAGATGACTATGCGAGCGGTGCTCATGAAATTCCAGCCGGCCCGTATGTGGCAGATAATAGCTTTAAAATTGTAGCTTATTATGCGGAGGCAAATGAGCCGGATTCAATTGCAAATGCAAAATATAAAATGATCACGCACTTGCATTATGCTTTTGCTTATCCTAATGTTGATGGCACAATAAAGGCTATTGCTAAGCCCGCTAATTTTGTAAAGGTGATGCAAAGAGCAAAAGACAATGGCGTTAAAAGGGCAATTTCATTTTCAGGAACAGAGACCATTTACTCGGCAGTAGCCGCAGATCCTGTGTTGCGCTCTAAGTTAATCCGTAACATTATTAATCTGGCACTAAAGTACGATTTGGATGGGATTGATATTGATTGGGAATATCCAAGGTCCAATTTGTCTAATGACATCACCTATGAAGCTTTTATGAAAGAGTTGTCGGCCGGATTGCATAAATACCATAAATATTTGAGCGCCGCCGTTACCGCAGGTGTGTATTCGGGCGGGGTTAAAGATGGCATAAATAAGGCAGCTATTGATGCGACAGATTTTGTTAATCTAATGGCTTATGACGGGGCAAACTGGGCCGGAGATCCTAATCATTCATCTTATAAATTAGCCGAAGATGTATTGAATGTATGGTTAAATCAAAAAGGACTTCCTAAAGAAAAGGCAGTTCTAGGATTCCCGGCATATGGTAAAGATACAGGAAGTCCCGCTAAGTCTATGACGTATAGAAATTTATTGCTTAGAGGTGCAAGTCCAGACCAGAATTCTTATACTGTGGACGGAGTTTTGTACTACTATAACGGTATTCCACTTGTTAAGAGTAAGGCGACTCTTGCTAAAACTAGTGCCAATGGTATGATGATGTGGGAGTTTTTTCAAGATCCTAATGGTGCAAACTCATTACTCAAAGCAGTTAATGATGCTTTAAGCAGAAGTTATTAGAAAAATTTTAAAAAAATGCAATTAATTAAAACATCTTGGGCAACCAAGGTGTTTTTTTATTTTAAGATATTTTTTTGCAGTATTCCTGGAGTTGGAAAGTAGTTTTTGCTACTGATGTGGGGAGGTAGGATTACTTTGTCAGCTCATCAGTTTTTTATTGAATTCGGTTTTCGTGTATGATTTTGTCTGAACTACAAAATATAATTACTAACTAAAATTGACCTATATGAAAAAAAAACTACTCATGTTATTTCTGGGTGTAATCTTGCTAAACATGCAGGTGATCGCACAACAAATAACCGTAACAGGTAAGGTAACATCTTCAGATGATGGCTTGCCAATACCGGGAGTCTCGGTAAAAATTAAAGATGGTGCTACTGTTGTTCAAACCAATCCTAATGGAATCTACAGTATCAAGACCACCATTTCCAGTGTGCTCGTATTCTCTTATATTGGTATGGTTAGCCAGGAGAAAGTAGTGGCTAGCAATGCTACCATTAATGTTGTTTTAGTATCTGATGCTAAAAGTTTACAGGAGGTAGTAGTAACAGCTCTTGGTATTAAACAGCAAAAACGTTCTTTAGGGTATGCAACTCAAGAGATATCCGCTGCTGAAATTACAAACACCAATCAATCTAACGTTTTAAATGCGTTAAAGGGTAAAGCTTCCAGTGTGCAGGTGACTAGTGCCGGAGGCTCACCAGGAGCTGGTTCAAGGATACAGATCAGGGGGATAAATTCACTCAATCCCAGTGCGGATAATCAGCCCTTATTTGTTGTTGATGGTATTCCGATCTCGAATAGCACGGATCTGGTTGCCGTAAATAATGATAACTTTCAGAATACAAACCGGGCAGCAGATATTAATCCTGAGGATATAGAAACAATGACGATTCTGAAAGGACCTGCGGCATCGGTGCTTT
Source organism: Candidatus Pedobacter colombiensis (assembly GCA_029202485.1). Classification (NCBI taxonomy): domain Bacteria; kingdom Pseudomonadati; phylum Bacteroidota; class Sphingobacteriia; order Sphingobacteriales; family Sphingobacteriaceae; genus Pedobacter; species Candidatus Pedobacter colombiensis. The sequence continues at coordinate 5,356,575 of CP119313.1, forward strand.
ATGGACTTAGGGCTGCCAATGGAGCAATCGTGATCACTACCAAGTCAGGTAAAGCGGGCAAGCCAAACATTAGTTTCAAGTCCTCTTATAGTTTTGATGACGTAACAAAGACACCGCCAATTCAAACCACTTATGGAAATGGAAATGGTGGTGCATTTGTGCCAAGCGTAAATACCTGGGGACCTAGAATCGAACCGGGACTGCCAGTGTACAATCCTTATGACGTCTTTTTTAAAACAGGACACCAGGCGCAAAATTCACTCTCTATTAGTGGGGGTAATGAAACTGCAACTTACTTCACCTCGATAGCTAATTCCACCCAAAAAGGGGTAGTTCCAAATTCAGATTATGGAAAAGTATCGGTCAGGCTTGCCGGAACATTAAAGGCTTCTGATAAGTTAAAGTTTGAGGCGGCTGCAAATTATATCAATTCCGGTGGAAAGAATCCAAGGACCGGTATTACTTCCGGTACCATCTTTTATTTGATGCGTTTTACGAATACAGTTAATCCTGCAGATTATTTAAATCCTGATGGAACTGAAAAGACTTATAATTCCGGTATCGACAATCCCTTTTATTTTAGCAAGAATGCTTTTTTAAGGGATAATGTAAATAGAATATTGGGAAATTTAGGAGCAGAGTACAAACCTAACGACTGGTTGAGCTTTAATTATAAGGTCGGGATCGATAATTATTCTGATTTTAGGCAGAATTTTCTGGCAAAAGGGTTGCTGATTAGTACTTTGGGCGCGATGACTGAGCAAAGGATAAGCTATAGCGAGATTAACTCTAATTTCTTTGCCAGAGCAACTAAAAAGTTTGGAGATAAATGGTCTACATCATTATTATTAGGACATTCCTATACCCATATTAACAGAACCAATTTGTCTTTGAATGGTGCCCAGGCTGTTGTGCCTAATATTGAGACTATTAATAATTATAATGTCTATACAACCACCACGTTCCCTGGAAAGAAAAATATAATCGGGGTGTTTGGCGATTTGAGTGTTAGTTATGATAATACCGTATTCCTGAGTGCAACAGGTAGGAATGACTGGTCGTCTACCTTGCCGCAAAGTAACCGATCGTTCTTTTATCCATCAGCAAGTTTATCCTATGTTTTTACGGAGACTTTGGGCTTACAGGATAATCCGATCTTCAATTATGGTAAGTTGAGAGCTTCATATGCGGAGGTAGGTAAAGATGCAGACCCCTATCAAATTGGTGTTTATTATTCTACTTTGCAAGCTTTTAATGGTGTTACTGGTATAAGAAGATCTATTAGCGTTGGATCGGAAGAGTTGCGGCCTGAAAGAACCAAAGGTTTGGAGTTTGGTGGTGAGTTTCACTTCCTGCGTGATCGTATTACCCTGGATGCCAACTATGCCATTTTAAATAGTATCGATCAAATTGTACCTGTGCCTATCAGCTATGCTTCAGGTTATGATTTATTCATTACAAATGCAGGTAAAATTCGTAATAGGTCACTTGAATTTTTGGCGACTGCAACAGTACTGAAGTCTGATGTCTTTAAATGGGATTTGAATCTAAACTGGTCACAAACAAAAGGTAGGGTATTGAGTATGCCGCCCGGAGTAAGTGAAATTACTTTTAATCCTGAAAGTCCTTGGGTAAAACAAATTATTAAAACCGGAGGTAGGCCGGGAGATTGGTATGGCTGGCCTTATACGCGTGTAACTGATGGTAGTGCTTCCCAGGGGCAGCTCATAATTGGTGCAGATGGCTATCCGATTATACCACAACCTTTGTCAAATAATTACTTGATAGGGAATGCTTATCCGAATTGGATAGGAGGCTTAGGTAGTACAGTGGCCTATAAAGGCTTTACCTTTTCATTTTTGTTCAACTTTAGAAAAGGAGGTGATGTCTTTGATATCCCTAAAACCCAGCGTTTTTCTACAGGTATAGGTGCCGAAACCGAATTGAGGAATGCTATGGTCATATTTAAAGGGGTGAAAAATACAGGTACGGATGCAAACCCTGTATATGTTCCGAACGATAAAGCAGTAATTATTGATCAGGCTTTTTATGCAAATAGCTTCCCTTATAAGCTGGCACCGGAAAACAATGGTTTTCAGGATGCATCATGGATCAGGCTGCAAAACATATCACTTTCTTATGATCTGCCGAGACCCTGGTTGAGCAAATTGCTCGTTAAGTCGGCCTCGGTATCTGTTACGGCTAATAATTTGTGGCTAAACACTAAGTTTATTGGCTTTGATCCGGAAGCGAGTGCCTATGGTTCAGGGTCAAACTCGGTTGGTTATGTGGGGTCTGGTGTGCCATCAACCAGAAGTATTTATTTGGGACTAAACGTTAATTTTTAAAGCTATGAAGACCTTAAAATATAAATTTATCATTTTATCTGCTGCACTTATGGTGGTTTCCGGATCATGTAAGAAGCAGTTGGATATCAATGCCGATCCATCCCGATTGACCCCCGAGCAGGCAAATATGGCGGGGTTATTAGCATCAACGATTCAGTTTACGTCTACCTCATTTTTTAATGTTGGACAGTATGGGGATACTTACCCCCAATACTTTGCCGGTAGCAACGCCTACGAACAAAATATAGATTCGTATAATCCATATGGATTTGATAACATCTGGGAGTCGGCTTATAGAGATGCAATGCCTAATTTGAAAGAACTGATTATCAGGGGCGAGACATTGGGGGCGCCGCAGTATTCGGGTATAGGAAAGCTTTTGATGGCTTTAAATTTGATGCAAAGCACAGATATTTGGGGTGATTTGCCTTATAGCCAGGCCTTTCAGGGACCGGCAATTCCAGCGCCTAAGTATGACGCTCAGCAGGATATTTACAATACATCCTTGAAACAGCTTTTGGACGGAGCAATAGCCGACCTGACCAAACCGGTTCCTACTACCCCATCCTTGCAGGTTGGGACAGGAACAACCACGACAGATCTTATTTATGCAGGAGTAATTGCCAAATGGATAAAAGCCGCCTATGGAGCCAGAGCACGTTATTATATTCATTTGTCGGTAAAAGATCCATCTAATTTGGCAAGAGCTGTTGCGGATGCGAATCAATCATTTTCTACAGTAGTGACTGATCCCGATCGAACAGGGTCTTTAGACCTGCAATTGTTTTACACCCTGGATAGGCCAAGTCCATGGAATGTTAATCTTGGTGCAATAGCAGTTGCTAGTAAACAACATATGCCCTCTTATTTCATAGTCAACTTAATGAATGGGACGGGGTATTATCCCGGATTGATAGATCCACGTTTGCCTAAGCTCTTTGACAATGGTGGTTTACCTACCTATGTCGGCAGACCGGTTGGAGCATTGAGTACTGACCCCGGGGTAAATTTAGCGAATTGTCAAATTACCGATAAAACTTATTTTGGCGCAAAAACATCTCCTGTAGTTATTCTGAGTTATGCGGAAGTTCAGTTTGTTAAAGCCGAAGCTTTATTCAGCACCAATAAACAGGGAGCTTATGACGCTTATATGGAAGGTATAAAGAGCAACATGGTGAAATTAGGAGTGGCCTTAACTGATATTAATACCTACACAGCATCTCCACTTATCGCTAAAGGTGCTACAAATTTGACCATCACTGACATCATGTTGCAAAAGTATATTGCTTTGTTTATTCAGATGGAAACATGGACAGATATGCGGAGATACCAATACAGTGCGACGGTATATCCTGGTTTAAAACCCCCTCTTAAGGATCTTTTAGGCCCGGGAGTTTATGTTCAGCGTGCAAAATATCCTGATAATGAACCCGGAAGGAATCCCAATGTGCCTCAGGTTGCCAATCAGGCGGTAAAAATTTGGTTATTTAATTAATCCTACTAAAATGAAATCATCATGAGTTTACACGCTCAAAATGCAATGAAAAACTCATGATAGCTTCATAACAATTAAAAATAAATATATACTGATGAAAAAGAACATAACGACATACATAGTTGGGCTTTTCGCGTTCGGGCTGATACTCTCTGCCTGTAAAAAGAATGCCCCAGATCAATGGTTGCAGGAGAATATCACAATCATTGGTAAAGTTCCGGTTATTGCAAGTTTTACAGTTAAGCCTCCTCAAACAACCAATGTTGGAGCGGGAAGTACAGTAACACTGGATTTAAGGTATTGGTCTGATGATCCAATTGATAAGATTAATTTGAGAGCTACAGTTGGTTCAACGCCACAGCAAATTGTTTCTACCACTGCTTACCAAAAAGCTTACTCACAGGTTAGCCGAACAGATTCTTTGCTATTACCATATCCGGTACCAACAGGACTGGCAGTTGGAACTGCAATTGTTATGGAGGTTGAGGTGGTCAATAAAAATACCTTAAACAAAAAAGCAACATTGAATTTAAAAGTGCAATAGAGGCGATGTTTCCATAAACTTTTCCAGTCAACTTTTGAAAAGATCTTGGGCAATCAGGATCTTTTTTCTATTTTACATGATATTCTTTTAAATACCCAATTGAGGGTATAGTAGTGATTATTTTAAAATAGATGATGATAAAAAGATATGCTACAAGGCTAATAATTTTAATTTTACTATGTAGCACTGCGTCCCTTAAATCAAGGGCGCAGGCTACTTTTAGAATCTTTGATAAGCCAATTATATTTGATGCCGAAAGAAAACGGCTTTCTCTTGAATATCTGGAAAAGCGCCATGGCTTGAAGCAAGATCAGCCGACTATTAAGCCGGTCATGGTAGTGTTACACTGGACGGATATTCCTACTATAGAGCAAACATTTGATGCCTTTAACAAATCAAGATTGCCTGGAGCTCGTAAAGAGATCGCCAAGGCAAGCGCACTCAATGTATCTTCGCAATTTCTAATTGATAGTGATGGAACAATCTTTAGGTTGTTGCCGGATACCATTTTTGCACGACATGTGATTGGACTCAATTATTGTGCGATTGGGGTAGAGAATATTGGAAGTGACAAAAATCCCTTGACGCCAGCGCAGCTTGTTGCCAATGAAGAGTTGATCAGATACCTGAAACGTAAATATCCAATTGAGTATGTTATAGGTCATTATGAGTATACACGATTTAAGGGAACAGCGTTATGGAAGGAGTCTGATCCTGCATACAATACCGAAAAAACAGATCCCGGAGTTGACTTTATGAAAAGGATTAGAGAACAGATCAAAGATTTGAATATAAAAGGCGCGCCCGATCATAAATAAGGGTTGTGGTATTACAATTATTTATATTTTTGCATTATGGCAAATTTTACACTTACTCCTGAAACCTGGCAAAAGGTTAAAATTAAATTTCTAAGAAAATACCGTGACCTGGCTCAGGTAGATCTTTCCTTTGTTCCGGGACAGGAAGATCAACTGGTGGCGAAATTGATGGATCTGGTAAAAAGAGACAGGAATTATATTGAGTTTACCATTCAAAAAGCGCTGGCAGACCCTAACGGCAACAGACTTTAATTCGATTAAGGGTTATTAAAATACAAGGCTTTTTTGTAAATTTAACATCATGTGATATGATAGCTTCATCGCCGTTAAAAACAAAGTTATACTGATGAAAATATATAAAATTGCTGCGGCCACTATTCTTATTTCTTTTGCTTCCTTAACCTGGTCTTTTAAAGAAGACCTTTTTCAGGTATCTAAGAACCTGGATATTTTTGCATCACTGTATAAAGAGATTAATATCAATTATGTTGAGGAGACCAATCCGGCAGGCTTAATGCGAACCAGTATTGATGCCATGCTGGATAATTTGGATCCTTACACGGAATATGTACCCGAATCTGAAGTTGAAGATTATAAACTGAAATATGTAAGCACACAATACGGAGGCATAGGAGCAAGTACCATTTTTATTGAAGGTAAGCTATTTGTAAATGAGGTGAATGAGGGCTATCCTGCGGATAAACAAGGGATAAAGCCTGGAGATCAGCTTGTGAAAATCAATGGTAATGAGGTGAAGGGTAAAGATCGTGGTCAGGTGAGCCAATTGTTACGTGGACCTAAAGGTTCATCTTTGGAACTACTGCTGATCAGAGATGGGGCATTGCTAACCAAGACCTTGGTCCGTGATGAGATTAAACAACCCAATGTATCTTACTCTGGCATGACTGCCGATAATATCGCTTATATCCGCCTGGACAAGTTTCTTGAAAATTCTGCACAAGAGGTAAAAGATGCAGCCACCACTTTAGGGAAACAGCAACCTAGAGGAATGATCCTGGATTTGCGTTATAATGGAGGTGGAATATTACAGGAAGCCGTAAAAATTGTAAATATTTTCGTTGATAAAGATGTCTTGATCGTTACCCAAAAAGGAAGAAATCCTCAGAAGACAATTAGTTATAAAACGGTTAGCCAGCCACTATTTCCTCAAATTCCATTAGTTGTACTGATTGGCGGATCATCAGCCTCTGCATCAGAAATTGTTGCGGGCGCATTACAGGATCTCGACAGAGCGATAATTATTGGTCAACGGAGCTATGGTAAGGGGTTGGTGCAACAGACCTTTAATTTGCCCTATAATAGTCTTGTGAAGGTTACCGTTGCAAAGTACTTCACGCCGTCTGGCAGGTGTATACAAGCGCTTGATTATGCGCATAAGGATGCCAATGGGAAAACGGTGAAGATTGCCGATTCAATGATGCATAAGTTCAATACAAAAACAGGGCGGAATGTATACGATGGAAATGGCATTTATCCTGATGTGGTAATCAATACTCCTAAGTTCAATCCCATTACGATTTCGTTGATCAATAAATACTTGTTTTTCGATTTCGCCAATAACTATAAAAAAAATAATAAGGCTATTGCCCCTGCAGCCTCTTTTCAGTTGACAGATAATGATTATACACAGTTTGTAAGCTCATTGGCAGGTAAGGATTACTCTTATGTTTCGCGGACGGAGAGATTACTCGCTGATTTGAGAACAGAGGCCGAGAAGGAGAATAAGTTAAATGCCGTAAAAACTGATCTTGATGATTTGAAAGGCAAGATGTTGGGGGCCAAAAAAAATGATCTTATGACCTATAAGTCTGAAATAAAACGGGTGCTTGAAACGCAAATTGTTAGTCGTTATTATTACGAAAAGGGCAAGATAACGCAGGCATTTCAATATGATAAGGAACTCAATGCAGCAAAAAACCTTTTAAATGACAATGATAAGATGCTAGCGATATTAAAAGGCGAAGGGGAGTATAAAACAATCGGCAGCCCTGTAAAAACAATAGCTGCCGCTGTAGAAGATACTAATCACTAAATATTTTTATTCTGCGTGGTGTAGTTTTACTACCAGGCCGTCCATAGCGGGGTTTAATTGCAATTGGCAGGCTAATCTTGAATTTGGTAATACATCAGGGAGTGTGTCAAGCATTGCATACTCGTCGTCACTCATTTCATTCAACTTGTCTTCGCCTTCCAAAACATCCACACAGCAGGTAGCACAAAGTGCCATACCTCCGCAGGTAGCCAGGATGTCGTATTCACAAGCTTTTAGGTATTCCATTAAACTTAAGCCCATATCTACTGGGGCTTCCAGGGTAGTTAAGCTACCATCCGGGTTTTGTACGTGTAGGGTAATGTTATTCTCTTCCATGCTTAAAATTCTGATACGCCGTTTACAGTGGTGTATTTCATGGTGTATTTAACTCCAGGGTTCATATATTGGTATGCACTATGGCTCATTAAAGCAGCTTCGTGGAAACCGCATAGAATAAGTTTAAGCTTATTGGTGTAAGTGTTGATGTCGCCAATTGCATAAATACCAGGGATATTGGTCGAATAATCGTCGGTGTTTACTTCAATAGCGCTTTTACTAATGTTTAGATTCCATTGCTCTATTGGACCTAATTTGGGACTTAAACCAAACAATGGAATCAGATGGTCTGCCTGAACAGTTGTAGTTTCTAAACTCTTATTATGGATCAGTTCAACACTTTCTAATTTTCCGTTTCCGCTTACAGAATTCAGGTTGCTGTTTAATACAAGGTTGATTTTTCCACTTTCTGCCAGTTCCATTACCTTGTTTACCGAATCCGGAGCTCCACGGAAGCTTTCGCTGCGGTGAACCAATGTCAATTCATCAACAATATCCGCTAAAAAGATGGTCCAGTCTAAGGCTGAGTCGCCCCCACCTGCAATCACCATTTTTTGTCCGCGGTATTTTTCAGGATCCAGGATCATGTAATTTACACCTCTTCCGTTTTCAAACTGCTCTAATCCAGATACAGCTGGTTTACGAGGCTCAAAACAGCCTAAACCACCCGCAATAACTACTACTTTAGATTCTATGATGGTACCCATGTTGGTGGTTAGGACAAAATCGCCTTCACCACGTTTCTCTAAACCTTCGATACGCTCACCAAGGGTAAAGCCCGGGTGGAAAGGTTTAGCCTGTTCCATCAGGTTGTCGATTAATTCCTGAGCCAATACAGTAGGATAGCCGGGAATATCATATATAGGTTTTTTAGGATATATTTCGGAAAGCTGTCCGCCAACTTGTGGCAGATAGTCTATTAAATGACAACGCATTTTTAGTAAACCTGCTTCAAAAATCGCAAATAAACCTACAGGTCCGGCGCCAATGATGGCTATATCAGTAGAAATCATAGTTTAAATTTTGTGCGAATTTACGAACTTTTGTTTTAATAATGATGTTATTTGTAAATAATCTAGATAATCGGTAGGATATGTAAAAGGAGCAGAGCGGATATTTTATTTATCTTTGTTTTACATTGATGAAAAAGAACATATATTTTGCTTCAGACTTCCATCTTGGAGCTCCTGATCATGCGGAGAGTAGGAAGCGCGAAGATCGCATTTTAAGGTGGTTAAGTTCCATAACGCCAACATGTAGCGAGTTATTTTTAATGGGTGATATATTCGACTTTTGGTTTGAATATCGTATGGTTATACCCAAAGGATTTGTGAGATTACAGGGTAAATTGGCTGCTATGACCGATGCGGGAATTAAGGTGTATTTTTTTAAAGGCAACCATGATATGTGGGTTAATACCTATTTCAGTGAAGAAATGGGGATAGAGATCGTAAGTGATGAATTGATCATCGAAAGAGAAGGAAAGCGCTTCTTTTTACATCATGGTGACGGTTTGGGACCTGGTGACAGGAAATATAAATTCCTAAGGAAGATATTTAGAAATCCAGTTTGTCAATGGTTGTTTGCCCTCATACCTCCGAGAATTGGCTTGGGGATCGCAAATTGGTGGTCGGGCAACAGCAGGCTTGCCAATAGCAAAGAAGAAGTTTTTAATGGTGTAGAACATGAATGGCTGGCTATATATGCTAAAGAAATGTTATTGAAGGAGCACTTTGATTATTTTGTTTTTGGACATAGGCACCTTCCGTTAAGTATTAACTTGAATGATAAAAGTAAGTATGTAAATCTTGGGGAATGGATCAATTTCAATTCTTATGCAGTATTTGATGGCAAGGATTTAAGCCTTAAGTACTTTGAAAAAATATAGCATTATGCGATTTTGCAATTTAGCAGCTGCAATTTTTTAGTACTGTTAAGTAAAAAAGCCGTATTTTTGCTGCCCGAATAAAAACTGTTGTAGTTTCTGAAAAAAGATATGTTAGAAAAATTAGAAGCAATTAAACTGCGTTGGGAAGATGTTGAGGAGCAGTTGAGTAATCCTGACACTGTGCAGGATATGAAGCGTTTTGCGGCTTTAAATAAAGAATATAAAGACTTAGGCAAGATTGTAGATGCATATAAAATCTACAAAAATGTAATTAGTAACATTGAAGCGAATAAAGAGATTTTAAGTACCGAGAAAGATGCGGAGATGCGTGAAATGGCAAAAGAGGAACTTGATCTTTTACTCGTTCAGCAAGAAGAACTGGAAGAGAAAGTTCGTTTGATGTTGATCCCGGTAGATCCGGAAGACGCTAAAAATGCCGTGTTTGAGATCAGAGGTGGTACCGGAGGAGATGAAGCTGCGCTATTTGCAGGTGATTTATACAGAATGTATACTCGTTTCTTTGAGCAAAAGGGCTGGAAAGTGGAAACTGTTGATGTGACAGAAGGAACTGCCGGTGGTTACAAAGAGGTGATTTTAAAAGTTAGTGGTGAGGATGTTTACGGCCAATTGAAATATGAATCAGGTGTTCACCGTGTACAACGTGTACCGGATACAGAAACTCAAGGTCGTGTTCATACTTCGGCCGCATCAGTAGCAGTTTTGCCTGAAGCCGAAGAAATCGATCTTTACATCAATCCTGCCGATATTGATTTGCAAACCTCACGCTCAGGAGGTGCAGGTGGACAGAATGTAAACAAGGTGGAGACTAAAGTACAATTGACGCACAGACCTTCTGGTATTGTGGTTGTTTGTCAGCAGGAACGTTCACAGCTAGGTAATAGAATTATTGCAATGGAGATGTTGCGTAGTAAACTTTACGACATCGAATTGCAGAAGAAAAACGGTGATATCGCAGCAAGACGTAAGACTATGGTGTCGACCGGAGACCGTTCGGCAAAGATCCGTACTTACAATTATCCACAGGGTAGGGTAACAGATCACCGCATCGGATTGACGCTTTACAACCTAAATAACATCATGGATGGAGGTGTTCAGGAGCTGATTGATGCCTTACAGTTTGCGGAAAATGCTGAGAAGCTAAAAGAAGGTTCTGTAATATAGGTAGTTATAGTATTTTTAAAAAATAGTTTGTAAATATAAATAAACGCTCTATATTTGCAATCCCGAAACGGACGTAAGAATACGAAGAGGGAAAACGGACCGGTAGTTCAGCTGGTTAGAATGCCGCCCTGTCACGGCGGAGGTCGCGGGTTCGAGTCCCGTCCGGTCCGCAAAAGCACTCAGATGAGTGCTTTTTCTTTTATTAAAGTAGAAGCCCTACTATAAAAGGCTACCCGAAAGGGAAAACGGACCGGTAGTTCAGCTGGTTAGAATGCCGCCCTGTCACGGCGGAGGTCGCGGGTTCGAGTCCCGTCCGGTCCGCTAAGGGGATGATTGAAAAATCATCCCCTTTTTTATTCGATAAACTTTCCGATTATCTTGTTGCCCTATTTTCTTCCTCCGAAACATTTGTTTTTTTAATGCCTGATGTTGATTTGCCGAAATTATATGTAAGATTCAGTTGCACCCTTTGTGCTCCCCACCAGTGTGAAAGTTGGTTGTTGATAATTTCTTTATGCCTGAAAATAAGGTATTGGTTATATCCGTTAAAAATATCATTGAACGATAGTTTTGTGTTTAATTTACCCTGCAGCCAGCTTCGCTGAATGTCGAGGCTGACATTGTACCTTGATTTAATAATATACAGGCTATTACCAGTTTTCGATTCATAGTTAGCAAGTAAGCTTGCCATAATTTTTTGAGGAAGCGTAAATGTTTGGTTCAATCTTATATTGTAATTGTATACGCTTAGGTCATACACATTATCCAGGTAAGGAGTTTGTTCCTTATTATAGAAGCCCATAAGCTGGTAACTAGTTTGCCACCATTTTGTGATGGTAACCGGAAAACTCAAAGATAGGTTGGCAAATCTGCGCTGTGGTAGGTTTTGACCAAGATATGCCAGTTCATTGGTTGTCGAATCATACATCGGATATCTTGCCAATACATCTTTTTCCCTCCCCGCATTCAATTCTAACAGAAACTTTTTGTTGCGATATAGAATTTTTACCTGGTTGGTAACGGCCGGAAGGAGGTAAGGATTGCCTATCCAATAATTCAGCCCACTATTATAAAAACGAAAAGGATTTAGCTGGCTGAAGTTGGGTCTGGCAATACGGCTGGTGTAGGAAGCTGTCAGCTCCTGATTCTCATTGATGGCATATGTGGCCGAAAAAGAGGGGAGCCAGTTGGTGTAATTTCTTCTTACCAAAGAATCAATGGTAACAGAATTGGATACTGCATCAGTTTGTTCGGCTCTTATGCCGGCGGTGAATTGCCATTCATTAATCTTTCCGGCAAATGATATATACATGGCTTTAATTTTCTCTTTATATAAAAAGATATTACTCCTTTCCGGATCCAACACAAACTCTTTATTGCTGTTGAGTGAGTCGTAGCGGATGTTATTATTTGTATGTGATGAACTGAATTTGACACCACCTTCCAAGCTAATATTTTTTATTTTTTTCGAAAGATCAATTTGCGTGGTGTACACAGTTATTTTATTCAGCAAATCTGATTTCCAATATTGAATTAAACTATCATTTGCCCGTTCTTTGTTTATAAAATCATCTTTCTGTTTATTTTCAACCGATAGATAATTCCCCAGTACCTCCACCTTTAATGGCTTTAGCTGAAGAGAATAATTAAAAATAGCGCCATAATTATTCTGTCCATATTGTATAGGATTGTTGCTTGTTCTGTCAAACCGAGACTGTTGTCCCGTTTTATCGGTGGATAAAAGGTGGCCGACCCTGGCTCTGTCATTTACAATATGATAATTGCGTACCTGAAGACCAATTTTATTTTTTTGATTTGGAACAAAATCAACTCCGGCCTGTAGGTTATAGTTATTCTGCTTATTATCCTGCTGTAGTTCTGTACTCAAAATATCAGTGTTTGCCAAATGCTGGTAGGCGGTATATCGATAAATGGCTGTGCCTGATGCGTAACCCAACTGCGAATAATAGGTAAACCTTTTGCTCTGGTAAGCTAACGAGAGGTTGTTTTCCATATTTGTAAAACGATTTTGTTCGAGCAAAGCATTATAGCTCCCGGTAAAACCCATCGTTTGGTCTCTTTTGAGTTTTATATCAATAATACCTTTGTATTCGCCATCGTATCTTGCAGAAGGGTTAGTTATCACCTCAAGAGACGCCACTTTATCAGGAGTTAATGATTTAAGATAGTTCAGTAGTTCCTGGTTGTTTAATAACATAGGTTTGCCATCTATAAAAACAGTTGGCGTCACATTGCTGCCTATTTGCAGAGTGCCGTCCCCATCCACGCGAATGCCCGGTATATTTCTGAAAACATCCAAAAGATTTGCAGCAGTTTTAAACTCGCGGTTATTGGCTACCTGGAAAACGGAGTTTCCGTTTTTGATACCTACCAGTTTTACTTCGGAGTGTATCAACACTTCCGCGAGATTTCCGGCAGCATCATCTAATGTGATTTCCAGAGAGGGATTTCGGGCAGTATCAACAAGTCGATGGATAAATAGCCTGTCAACATAATTTATATGAGATATTTTTATAAGAAATCCGGACGGGGCAGAAACCCGGAATTCGCCATTATTACCTGTAACGACTTGCGCCAGGATGCTGCTGTCTCTCAGGTTTAAAATTGTCACAGGAGCTCCGGAAATTGGTGAATTATCGATTTTACTTTTCACCGAACCAGTAAGTACTGATTGGCCAAAAGCAGAAAAAAATAAAAATGTTAAAGAAAATAGAAATGAGATTTTGTGAAACATTAATGATGGATTTAGTTGAAAATCCAAAACTATTCAGAGGAAGGCAAAAGCAGGTTCTGAGTTTCAAATTCAGAAGTACGGATTTATAAAACCATACTAATGGGTACGCTATAAAGTGCCGCGGTATAAAGTAGGTGTAGTGTTCATTATCCTTTTAAAACTTGTAAAAAAGGCCGATTTGGAATTGAAGCCCACTTCATAACCTACTTCCTCTACCTTAATATGCGGTTCTCGAATCATTTTTTTACAAGCCTCCTTGATGCGATATTCGTTGATATAAGTGGCAAAGCTTTTACCGATATTATCGTTTAAAAGCTGAGAAAGATGGTGACTGCTTATTTTCATTTGGGAGGCCACATCGCTTATTTTTAAATCAGGGTTTTTATACAATTCGTTTTCACTTATCAGGTTCTTCAGTTTTTCCTCCAACTGGCTTGCATTTTTGTCAGTTATTTTTTTATTCTGGTATTTCTTTATCTCCCCTGGTTGTTCATTAATATCTGCTTTTCTTGCAAAAATCAGATAGATATTCAAGTAGAGGAGGAAAGAAAATAGAATACTTCCCGATACATAAGTGCCTTTGATGAGGTTGAACAGAAAAAATAAATAAGCTAGCAATATGGCACAGTTACCGATTAACACGCCTTTCAATAATCCGTTCTTGAGTGGTGGGTTATTTTTGTTGAGAACATATTTGTAATAGGTATAAACGGCAAGCGCTACATAAATAAACCAGACAGCGTAAATAGTTTTTATAAAATATTTGTTCCACAACACCGGATAAGCCTGGTATGAGAACAGGCTGCCTCCAATGAGTAGAATTGCCGCCATTATTAATATGGTATATTTCCATTTTATAGGAATGGAAGTAACAGAATGTAGTGAGGAGCGTATATAATAGTATAAAAACGGACCGATAAATAAGCAGGCCGAAAGACCAATCTGCAAAACTATGAAAGGTACGGTGCCTTTGAAAAAATACAGGAACACAGATTTTCCGATTCTTACCGACAACATCAGTAAAAGCCAACCCAGCGATAATTGAGCAATTGTATTTTGCTTTTTCCTGAATAGGATATAGCAGCCTAAAAGCAGCCCGTTAAATGTCCCTAATGCGCTAAAAAAGAATAGTAGCTCCTGCTCGATGTTCATCTTCTATTATTTACAGATTAAAACTACGGAAACAAATGTAAGTATCCATTGTAAACTAATCCTTCATGATGAATTTAATTTCTCTACGGAGACAGCCAAGGAATTGTTAGAAATGAGTAATTTACCCTGCCTAAATCAGTGTAACTGAAGATAAATTCAATAAACAAATGAAAAAGCTATCGCTAATTTTACTTTTTTTAACTGCTTTTGTTGCATTAAAAGCACAAGAAGCCCCCTTTTATAAAGATATACAGAATTTTAAAAGGCAGGACAGCATCAAATTCCCTCCCAAAAATGCAGTGCTTTTTATAGGTAGTTCAACTTTTACGAAATGGACAGATGTGCAAAATTATTTTCCGGGACACACCATTATCAACAGGGGTTTTGGTGGCTCGTCTCTGCCTAATTTAATTTATTATATTAAAGATATTGTTTATCCCTACCAACCAAAACAGGTTGTAATTTACTGTGGTGAGAATGATTTTGCAGGCGGCGCTTCCGCACAAGTAGTCGTAGAGCGTGTTCAGCAGCTCTTTAATTTAATAAGGGAGAGGTATCCAAAAGTTCAAATTACTTTTATATCAATTAAGCCAAGTCCGTCCAGAGAAAAGTACCTGCCATTAATAATAGATGCAAATAAGATGATTTCTGCATTGGTTTCAAAAATGAAATTTACCAATTATATCAATACCTATGATGCAATGTTTAATGCAGATGGTAAAATAATGCCCGATATCTTCTTAGGAGATAACTTACATATGAATGCAAAGGGTTATGTCATTTGGGCAAAAATCATAGAACCCTACCTGAAATAGCTGAATTGCCTTGTCCAGGATAAGAAAGGGTTCTATGTGAACAGACGTGACGTCCTTAAAAAGGTGGTCAGGATTTTTAATACGTCCAGCTATAATCAGTTACTTCAGCCCATCCAGTTGGGTTTGGCCCCTGCACGTGGTCAATGCTCTCTGTTTCTCCATTAGCCATCACTTTAGTAAAAGTTTGTGGATTACCGTCGTTAAATCTAACAGAATAGGTAATCGTTACTTCACCCTGTCCGGCCTCTGGACCTGTGCGATAAAAACGTATTTGTACATCATTTGCCCCGGTAATAGCACTGCTATAAACCGTAATACTTTCATCCACCAGTGTTTTGGAAACTTCTGTCTTTAATTTAGTGTGTACATCTGGTTTAAAGCCAAACATAAAAGCAGAGGCTGTTAAAATTACCAATAACGATAGAATTTTGAAATTTGTTTTCATAATAATTGATTTTTAGATGGTTGATAAGTATTAAATTTACATATTATAATCAATATTTAACAGTGTCTGTTAACCTTAATTCTGCTCATTTCAGTATTCGTTTTCTTGATGACTTCATATTTCTGTTAACTGGACCCTTCCAAAAATAGTATCAAGAAATTATTGTCTTAATGACGATTATTCGTCAAATGATGTATATTCGTTAACCAACTATTAAACCAATACCAAAACTATTCTTGATCTTCCACATGTTTAAAATGAGCAAGGTTTTCACCTGTCTGGTGATTTTTTTAGCATTTAGTATAAGCACGTGCTTGTCTCAAACAACGCCACCAGCGATAAAATATCTGGGCATAGAAGATGGCCTGTCCAATAATGTCGTCAACTCTTTATACATTGATCATTTTGGTTTCGTCTGGATGGGGACTTATGATGGACTGAATCGTTATGACGGCTATAATTTTAAAGTGTTTAGAAATAACTGGGCAGGCGACAATTCTCTGATTAATAATCATATTACGGTTTTAAACGGAGACGATCTAAACAGGATCTGGGTTGGTACCCAAAAAGGCATCTCATATTACAGTTATGCCGACTCCAGATTTCACAAGTTGATTTACCTTGAAAATGGTAAGAAGCACACACTATTTGCTGCAGTTAATGCCATCGCGATCAATTCAAGTTCAGATGTCTTTGTAGCTACTGATGACGGCCTGTTCGTGCTCAATAAGGGACAAGTCAATGCGGAAAGGATCTCGTTGGTGAAAAACAAGATACCTGGCGTGAAAGCCATTTGTACCGATGATAATGGTAAACTATGGCTTTTTGTAAAAGACCACGGTCTTTGTTTATTTGATACTACAAGCAAAAAAATAAAGTGGATAAGGACTGACCTGAAGAATATAACTTATCTATTAAACGATCATGGAAAATTGTTATGGATTGGTACCGAAAAAGGACTTTTGCAATACGATAAAACTACAAATAGCCTCAGTCAGAGCGAAGGTTATCCGGAGCATGATAATATCATGAATCTAATGTTAGATAAACAGCAGAAGCTTTGGATATCTACTGATGGTGGTGGTGTTGTGGTTTATGATACAAAATCCAAATATGCAGATCGTTTGCCGGTAGGTAAAGAAAAGGGCTTTTTAAGTAGTAATTCTGCAGCCCAGGTTTATGAAGACAAGGAATCGAGAAAATGGATCGCCACATTAAGAGGCGGGATTAATATCATTGATCAGCAGAGTACGCAGTTTCAAAGCATTAAGAAAGATCCTTTGAAAAGTAATTCGCTGGTTAACAATTTTGTGCTTTCATTTGGAGAGGATGAGCATAAGAACGTTTGGATTGGAACGGATGGTGGAGGTTTGAGCGTGTGGAACCGTAAAAAGAATACCTTCATAAACTATGTAAAAACCAATAATCCAGGCTCACTTAAAAGCAATTTTGTAACCAGTATCCTGAATGATGCCGATAATAATATTTGGGTAGCCAGCTTTAGTGGTGGTATTGATCGTTTTGATAAACAGAATGGTGGATTTGTACATTACAGTTGTTATAATGAAATGAAAGGGGCTGAGGAAGTAAACCTTTGGAAACTTTATCAGGATCGCAATAAGAACATCTGGGCAGGTACCACAAGAGGCGGGGCCTTATATAAGTACAATAAACAGAAAGATAAATTTGAGCTTTTTGATGCTAGTCTGCAGGATATACACACCTTATTTCAGGATTCTAAGGGGCAGCTCTGGGGCGGCAATTATACCGACTTGATCCGGATAGATGTTTTGAATAAAAAACATCAGTTCATCAAGGTAAATTTTGCCGTGCGAGCCATTGTCGAAGATGCTAAGCAAAACCTGTGGATTGGAACAGAGGGGGGCGGCCTGATTCAATATAATCCTGTAACAGGCAAAACTAAGAGGTATCTTCAAAAAGATGGATTACCCAGTAACTCCGTGCTAAACATACTGAGAGATAGGAAAGATAACTTATGGTGCAGTACCTATAATGGTCTGTCAAAGTTTAACATTTGCGAAGACAAATTTAAAAACTACTATACGTCGGATGGCTTATCTAGTAATCAGTTTAATTACAATGCTTCGCTTAAACTCAGCGATGGGACATTCCTTTTTGGAGGAATTGATGGCTTTAATTTCTTTCACCCAGATAGTATAAAAGAAAATAAACGCATCCCAAAAATTGTATTGACAGACTTCAGGATAAACAATATTCCCCTTGATCAGGATTCCCATTATCGCAATGTATCTGTTGTAAACCTGAACAAAATAGCTATACCCCATAATGCGGCCGTGATATCAGTTAATTATGCAGCTATAGAATTTTCTTTTCAAGACCAGATCTCTTATGCTTATTATCTGGAGGGCTGGGACAGAGATTGGAACTATGTGAATAAGCTAAATACGATTTACTATTCGAGATTAAACGAAGGCAACTATAAACTCCACATTAAAAGTACAGATACCGAAGGTGCCTGGAGTAATAATGAAAAAATTATAGCCATTAGGATCTTGCCGCCCTGGTACCGTAGCTGGTGGGCTTATTGCATTTATGCCTTATTCTTTTCAGCTGTTTATTACATTTTCCAAGCCTATAGAAGCAAGCAAAGAAATTTAAAGCATGAAGTGGAAATTGCAAACCTGAAAATGGAACGCGAGAAGGATTTGAACGAAAGGAAGCTTAATTTTTTTACCAATATTTCACATGAGCTGAGAACACCTTTAACATTGATCGTAAATCCAATCAAGGACATTTTAAACATCAAGGAGCAAGGTCAGGAAAAAAATGATTTAAATGTAGTTTACCGCAATTCAAGGCGTTTATTGAGTTTGGTCGATCAACTGCTCTTGTTCAGAAAGACAGAGAGTGAAAACGATGTTTTGAATGTAGTCAAAATTAATTTATTCAAGTTTGCTCATGAAATTTTCCTTTGCTTCAGTTATCTGGCCAAACAAAACAATATAGCTTACCAGTTCGAATGTGAGGATGAAGAACTCAATATATATGGCGATCGTGATAAGCTGGAAATTACCTTTTTCAATTTGCTGTCGAATGCATTAAAATTTACCTCCAAGGGTGGCTTTGTTAAGTTTAAAATTTCGAAACTTGGCGAGCAGGTAAAAATTGAGGTGAGTGACAGCGGGCCAGGCATACCCGAAGGAGTTGGCGAAAAACTCTTTGATAAGTTCTACAAAGTGTCCGGTAATGAATCGCTTAAAATGGGCTTTGGAATAGGTCTTTACCTGGTTAAAAATTTTGTAGAACTCCATCATGGTAAGATCAGTTTTTTATCCAACGAACCTGCGGGTACCACCTTTTTGATCGAAATGCCGGTTGGTGTTGCTGATGGGCTAATGGAAAACAATGTTTCCGATAAAGAATTGATCTATGTGAACGAATTGATGCCTGATGAAGAGCAGGAAGATGAAAAAAATGATCATGTAGGCAATCTGGAATTACTGATATCTGATCTGCATACGATTCTGGTGATAGATGACAATACAGAAATTATAGATTACATCAGGCAGATTTTTCAGGA
The DNA here is from genome assembly GCA_029202485.1 of Candidatus Pedobacter colombiensis. Taxonomy (NCBI): domain Bacteria; kingdom Pseudomonadati; phylum Bacteroidota; class Sphingobacteriia; order Sphingobacteriales; family Sphingobacteriaceae; genus Pedobacter; species Candidatus Pedobacter colombiensis. The sequence goes on from CP119313.1 coordinate 5,375,968, forward strand.
TAGGTTTAAGATCTATAAAGCAACCGACGGCCTTGATGGTTTAAGGAAGTGCATCGCATTTCTGCCAGATATCGTAATCTCAGATATAAATATGGAGGGGCTTAACGGTATTGAACTTTGTCGACAGGTTAAGGAAGACCCGGCGCTAAACCATATTCCAGTTATTTTATTAACAGCTGATCCAAGTCCGGAGGTTAAACTGAAGGGCACAGAGGCAGGAGCTTACGATTTTGTAACCAAGCCATTTGATAAGGAACTGTTTACCGCTAAGATTAATGGAATCATTAAAAACCGCGCCAACCTTCAATCGTACTTCTATAATGAAATTACACTCAAGTCTGATACAGATAAGGTTTCGCAGGAAGACAAAGGTTTCCTGCAAAAATGTGTGACCATTATTGAAGATAATTTGACTGAAGATCAGTTTAGCGTTAAAACCTTAGCTTCAGACCTTGGTATGAGCCATTCTAACCTATATAAGAGAATAAAATCTACTTCCGGGCAGTCGGTTAATGGCTTTGTCCGTTTTATCCGCTTGCGTAAAGCCGCAGAACTGCTAATCAACACCAATCTGAATATTAACGAGGCAGCTTGCAGGGTCGGCATAAATGACATTAAATATTTCAGAGAACAGTTTCAAAAGCTTTTCAAGCTAACCCCTTCTGAGTTTGTAAAGAAACACCGTAAAACATTTCATAAATATTATAACATCAACTCGAGAGTTTTAGAAAACTGATTTGACAACATTTTAAGTGTTTTCTTAAATCACCCCCTGTAAAGTATGATTTACCCCCCTGTAAAAGCATGTATAAATTCTGTACTTCGGTTAACCAAATATTGAAATCATTATGAGTTTACACTCACAAAACACAATGAATAAAACGCTCCGGTTTTTCACAAAGCCATTTCTGTTTGTATTTGCAGTACTTTTCTCTGGTCAGCTATGCCTGGGACAGCAAACTAAAATCATTACCATTGCATCCAATGGATGGGCAAACAACTCCATTAATGCCGTTATCTTTAGAAAGAATTCATTAATTACTTCGGATGGGTACCAATATGCCGCTTATTACGATTCAGATCAAAACCTGATGCTTGCAAAGCGAAAAACAGGTAGTTCTACCTGGATTGTCGAAAAAACAGCTTATAAAGGTGATGCTGCCGATGCCCACAAATCAATCAGCATTACAGTTGATGGAGCCGGAATCCTTCATGTTACCTGGGGACAGCACGACAACTCTCTGAATTATGCTCGGGCTGTTAGCGCAGGTTCCTTAAAGCTAGGCGACAAACTTCACATGGTTTCAGATAAAGAAAGCAAGGTAAGTTACCCGGAGTTCTATAAGCTGGTGAATGGAGATTTACTTTTTTTCTACCGTGACGGTGGATCGGGAAATGGAAATTTGATGATTAACCGTTATGATGTGCGCAGCCAGACTTGGCACCGTGTACAGGATGGAATGATTAACGGCGAAGGGAAACGCAACGCCTATTGGCAGATGGCAGTTGATGGGGCCGGAACATTGCATTTATCCTGGGTTTGGCGGGAAAGTCCGGATGTTGCCAGTAATCACGATATCTGCTATGCTAAATCATCTGATGGCGGGATGACCTGGCAAAAATCAACAGGAGAACGTTATCAGCTGCCCATTACAGCTTCAAATGCAGAGTATGCAGTAAAGATTCCACAAAAAAGCGAGCTGATCAATCAAACCTCGATGTATGCAGATGCAAAAGGAAGAGTATTTATTGTCAGCTACTGGAACGATCAGCCCGGTGGTATTCCTCAGTACCACCTTGTTTTTAACGATGGGCAAAAGTGGAAAGTAAACGGTTTGTCTTTCAGAAAAACAGCATTTAGCCTAAGCGGTGGAGGTACAAAAAAAATACCCATATCCAGGCCTCAGATTATTGTATGGCCCAATGTAAGTGGATATGGAGCAGGCATCCTGTTTAGGGATGCAGAACGAGGCAACAAAGCATCTATCGCAGTTAATCAGGATATCGATACCGATAAATGGAAAGTCACCGATTTAACTTCAAAATCTCTTGGCGATTGGGAGCCGACCTATGATACTGAACTTTGGAAGGATAAAACCGTGTTAAATCTTTATGTACAAAACGTAACACAGGTGGATGGCGAGGGTAAGGCAAATGCTGAACCAAGTCCGGTGCAAGTCCTCGAATGGAAACCTGAAGCACAGCCAGGCTTACCCTCGAAAGCGGAAGTGCTAAAGATGATTGACAAAGCTAATGGCTACTGGCAAAGCCAGAACAAGCCAGAGGTCCGGTCTTTCTGGGACAATGCGGCTTATCATACAGGGAATATGGAGGTGGTCGCTTTAACTGGTAATGAAAGCTATCGTAAATATTCTGAAGATTGGGCCAACCACAATCAATGGATGGGGGCGAAATCCACTGATAAAAGCCAATGGAAATATAAATATGGAGAAACGGATGATGATGTCCTGTTCGGCGACTGGCAAATCTGCTTCCAAACTTATATTGATTTATATCACTTAAAGCCAGAAGAATATAAAATTGCCCGGGCTAAAGAGGTTATGGGATATCAAATGAGCACACCTTTAAACGATTACTGGTGGTGGGCCGATGGTTTATATATGGTGATGCCCGTTATGACCAAACTCTACAAAACAACAGGAGATCAGCAATACCTGGATAAATTATATGAATATTTTGCGTACGCCAACAGCATAATGTACGATAAGGATGCGAAGCTTTACTACCGTGATGCCAAATACGTGTACCCGAAGCACAAAAGTGCAAATGGGAAAAAGGACTTTTGGGCCAGGGGCGATGGATGGGTATTTGCTGGATTGGCCAAAGTACTGAAAGATTTACCCTTAAACGATCCGCATCGAAAGGAATATGTGATGAAATATACAGGCATGGCCAATGCCATTTTGAACAGTCAGCAAGAGGATGGGTATTGGACACGGAGTATCCTTGATCCTGAACATGCACCTGGACCTGAAACAAGCGGAACCGCTTTTTTTACATATGGCTTGCTATGGGGTATTAACAATGGTTACCTAAAAGAAAAAACGTTTTTGCCTGCCGCGCTTAAAGGCTGGAACTTTCTGGTAAATACGGCCCTACAGGAAAATGGGAAAGTCGGCTATGTACAGCCAATAGGTGAAAAGGCAATTCCCGGACAAATTGTAGATGCAAATTCGACTGCAAATTTTGGTGTAGGAGCTTTTCTGCTGGCCAATTGTGAATTATATCGTTACCTGGATAAATAACCTAAACCAAAATAATACTATGAAACATCTTTATCACAAAGCGGTGCTGATCTGCCTTGTCCTGTTGTCATTTGCAACAGTGTCAATAGGACAAAAAAAAGTAAAGGAATTATCGGATCGGCAGTTTTGGCTGCAGCAGTTAGATAAAATGGCTAAGCCCGTTTTGTATAATCTGGCTAAAGATAGTTTGCGTTTGAATATGCCGCAGGTGACTTCTGTACACATCGACAATAAAGAACATCGCATTAAAGTTCAGTATGTTGAAGTTTTAGGTAGGGTTTTAAGTGGGATAGCGCCATGGTTGCAGCTTGAGGGTGGCGATGCAAGCGAAGTTGCGCTTAGAAAACAATATCGGGAATGGGCTATACAAGGACTCAAAAACTCGCTTGATTCGAATGCCAAGGATTTTATGAATTATGACATTGGCGGTCAGCAACTTGTTGATGCCTCATATGTTGCACTGGCTTTTATCCGTGCACCATGGTTATGGGAACATCTCGATAAAAAGAACCAGGAACTGATGATGAAATCTATCGCAACCACCCGGAAGTTTAAACCGGTATTTTCAAACTGGCTACTCTTCTCGGCAATGAACGAGGTCTTTTTAGCCAGATTTGGGTATAGCTGGGATCCAATGCGTGTAGATTATGCACTACAGCAAATGGAGCAATGGTATGTTGGCGATGGCATGTATAAGGACGGCAATACTTATGCCTTCGATTATTACAACAGTTACGTTATTCACCCTTACCTGGCCACAATTGCCGGGATCATTGGCGAAAGAACGAAAGATTACAATAGCATGTTCGATAAAATCAGGAAACGGAATGAGCGTTATGCGATAATTCAGGAACGTTTAATCAATACCGATGGAACTTACCCGGCTACTGGTCGATCTATTATTTATCGTGGCGGAGCCTTTCACCATCTGGCTGATATGGCCTGGAGGAAAGCCTTGCCAGGGCAGTTAAGCCCCGAACAGGTACGATGTGCCCTAACTGCGGTGATTAAAAAAACTTTGGAAAGTCCTGCAACCTATAAAAATGGTTGGTTAACTATTGGTCTTTATGGTGCCCAGCCCAATCTTGGTGATTTCTACAACAACCAGGGGAGCCCATACCTATGTAGCAATATTTTCCTGCCATTAGGTTTACCAGCCAGCGATCCCTTCTGGTCAAATCCGGCAGCCAAATGGAGCGCACAAAAAATCTGGTCGGGAGAAGATTTTCCCAATGATCATAGTGTCGACCTGAAATAAGGCTATAAAAACGATTTTATCCCCTTTTATTTACGGTATTACCCCTCACGGGCATGGTCATCTTTGTGCTTAATTTGTTCAAACCAAATATAAAAAACTATGAACAAAGACCACAAAACCTAACGATCGTGTCCTTCGTGGCAACGCCAAAATCAAGCAATTTTTTTACAAGAATATTTCTAACCAAATCAACATTATGCAAAAAAACTTACGCTTACCAACGAGGCTCCTTTTGGTACTGTTTACAATCCTCGTGATGATGAATATGAACGTGAACCGGCTGCATGCGCAAACTGCAGGCACAGAAGTTATAGGTGTTATTCTGGATGCGAATGGCCAACCCATTCCAGGGGCTACTATAAAAAATCAATCGACGGCTAAAGTGGCCATTTCAGATGGAAATGGCCGGTATAGAATTGTGGTAACCAAAGGCGAAACTCTGGTTTATAGTTTTATAGGCTATACCACCAAATCAGTTGTAGTGGGCACCCAAGCCCAAATCAGCGTTACGCTTGACGAGGCCTCAGATAAAATGCTGAACGATGTGGTTGTAATTGGCTATGGTACGCAGAAAAGATCTGACGTGACCGGCTCTGTAGTTTCTGTGCCTAAGGCGCGGTTATCCCAGTTGCCGGTTACCAACGTACTACAAGCCATTGAAGGAGCTGTAGCTGGTGTAAATGTTACTACATCATCTTCCGTACCAGGTAGTCAGCCTTCGGTTTTAATTCGGGGGCGGAATTCCATTAATGCCGATAGTGGCCCTTATGTTGTGGTAGATGGAATACCTCTGACTAAAACAGGCGGCTCTTTAAATGACATCAATCCGAATGATATTGCTTCAGTCGAGATCCTTAAGGATGCAAGTGCTACTGCAATTTATGGTACCAATGGTACAAACGGGGTAATCCTGGTTACAACAAAAAGGGGCGTATTAGGTAAACCGGTAATTCGTTATAGTGGTTATGCTGGTTTTGATAACCTGGCGCACATTTTAAAACCACGTACTGGTGAAGAATATGTACAAAAGTATGCCGATTTCCTTAAGCAAACCGGACAGGTACAAACCAGGCCAGTGCCTAATATTGGTGAGCTACCCGCTTATAATGCGGGTACGACAACAGATTGGGTAAAAGAAGCAACCCAACAGGGGATAATGCAGGATCATAATGTGAGCATATCGGGTGGTACACCGGATGTCAAATACTTTATTTCAGGTGATTATCTGGATCAAAAAGGTGTGATTAAAGGCTACCAGTTTAATCGTGTGGCCTTACGCTCCAATCTGGATCTCAATGTGACCAGCTTTTTAACCATAGGAACATCTTTGTTTTTAACCAGCAACAATTATGATGGTGGAAGAGCAAATCTTTTATTGGCAACTGCGATGAGTCCGTATGGACAATTATATAATGCCGACGGTACTTATGCCATTTACCCGATGAACCCTGAGCAGCTCTATGTAAACCCGCTTCTGGGTTTAACGACCACTAAGATCAGCAGAACCACAAACATCAACGGGAATGGTTATGCGGAGATCAAATTTCCTGGAGTGTTGACCGGCTTAAAATACCGCTTAAATGGAGGATACACCTATTTCCCTGAACGAAGGGGAAGTTATACAGGTAGGAAGGCCAACGATATGATTGGCACTGCAAGTAGCTTTAATGCATCAACAAACAGCTATACCATTGAAAATATACTAACCTACACCAAAGATATAGAAAAACATCATTTCGATTTTACCGCTTTGTACAGTTCTCAGGAACGTAAATACAATTCGACTACAGCAGGTGCAAGTGGCTTTATCAATGATGAATTAGGGCTTGATAATATTGCTGCAGGTGCAACACAAACCAGTGGGGCTTACCGCGATAGATATGGTCTGAATTCTCAAATGGGCCGTTTGTTTTATTCATACGACAGCCGTTATTTATTGACTTTAACAGCCCGTAGAGATGGTTCTTCGGTTTTCGGATCCAAAGCCGACAAATATGGCATATTTCCTTCGGCAGCAATAGGCTGGAACATTACAAACGAAGATTTTATGAAAAATGTGACTTTACTTAATAACCTGAAACTTCGCTTGTCTTATGGTAAAACTGGAAATGAAGCCGTATCGGTATACCGTACCATTACAACCGATGTAACAGGTCGTTCACCTTTTAACGGAATCAGTACAATTGGTGTTTTGGCGGGTAACCTGGGTAACAACGCACTGCATTGGGAAAGTACTAAAACAGCGAACATCGGCCTGGATTTTTCAATCCTGAAAAGTAGGATTAGCGGTACCATAGAGGCTTATCAAAATAAAACCACCGGCTTACTTTTAAATAGAAGTTTGCCAATTATTACCGGTTATACCCAGGTGCTTGATAACATTGGCAAAACTTCAAATAAGGGGCTGGAAATTACTTTAAATACCCAGAATGTTGCAGGGAAAGATTTCAAGTGGGAAACCACGATCGTTTTTGCAACGAATCGCAATAAAATTACCGATTTATATGGTGATGGAAAGGATGATGTAGGTAACAGATGGTTTATAGGTCACCCGATTAGTGTAGTATACGATTACCGGATGACCGGGGTTTGGCAAACCGGTGAGGATGTGTCTAAACAAGACCCAACGGCAAAACCAGGAAGCTTGAAGTTTGCAGATTTAAATGGTGATGGTAAAATCACCGGTGATGACAAAGAAATATTAGGACAAACGACACCAAAATGGACAGGAGGCTTAACCAATACTTTTCATTACAAAAACATCAATCTAAGTGTGCTCATTCAAACTGCTCAGGGAATGGTCAAAAATAATGTTGATTTAACTTATGGTGATGAAACAGGAAGAAGAAATACACCTGCCGAAATTGGTTATTGGACACCTGAAAACCAGAGTCAAACCAGGCCAGCCCTGTCTTATAATAATACCCTAGGTTATGGTTATGCATCCAATGCCAGTTATACGAGAATTAAAGATGCCACCTTAAGCTATGTTTTTCCACAATCTGTTTTGGATAAGCTTCATTTGGGTGGATTAACTGTTTATGCCAGTGGCCGAAACCTGTATACGTTTACAAAATGGGTAGGATGGGACCCTGAAAGTCTGCAAACTTCCAGAGGGATAATTAATACAAACACAGGTGAAGATTGGACAAACAATTATCCACTGACCCGCACTTTTGTATTCGGCTTAAATGTTTCATTACGTTAAATCATTATGATTATGAAAATATATATAACCATTATATCGTTTTTAGCAGTATTAGTTTTTGCTTTTTCATCCTGCAAAAGGGGCTTTCTGGATGAAAAGCCATATTCGTCCTATACGCCATTAACTTTAACCGATTCGCTCGGGTTTGAAGCATCTTTGATTGGTTTATATAACCATGTAAGCACCATATTCTCCTGGGCCGATCAGCAGGGTTGGCCCAGTGTATGGCAGGTCGGTACAGACGTGGCTAATGCGACCAATAACCAGCAGGGGGTAGAAATACCATATTACAATTATGCCACCTTAACTTCCGTTGATGTTGGTGCTGCAAGGACCTGGAACAGGAATTACATCCTGATAAATCTTACCAATACCATTGTTGATGGTATTGAGAATCCTTCCGTTAACAGCCTAAGTGCAAAAGGTAAAAGCTTGGTGAGTGCAGAAGCTAAGTTTTTCAGGGCTTATGCATACAATAATCTTGCAACGTGTTTCGGCGAGGTTCCCTTAATTACGCATGCCCTAAGTGGCCCGAAAACAGATTTTGTTAGGGCGCCACTTGCCGATGTAAATAATTTCATCGTAAGCGATCTGATTTATGCAGCTGCAAATCTTCCGGACATTGAAGCCGTAAAAACCAATACAAAAGGGAAAATGTATGGCAGAGCAAATAAATTTATGGCTATGCAATTGCTGGCAGAGGTTTATCTGCGTATAAATAAACCAGATCTTGCCGAACAACAGGCACAGGCCATTATTAATAGTGGCAGGTTTAGTTTAATTAAAAACCGCTATGGCGTTAAAACAAGCCTGCCGGGTGACTATTATTCAGATATGTTCCAATATGGAAATCAAAGAAGGGCACAAGGCAATACCGAAGCCATTTGGGTATTGGAGCAGGAAAATCCAGCGAGTGTTGTAGGTGGGATAACTGATAATCCTCAGCAACGCAGGGTTTGGGGGGCTGCTTATTACAATATCGCCGGTATGGCACTTGCAGATTCTTTGGGTGGGCGATCAATTGGCCGTTTACGCTTAAGCAACTGGGTATTGTACGGCCTGTATAAAGGAAATGACATTCGGAATTCACAATATAACATCCGCAGAAGATATTATTATAATGACCCTGCACCTGCTTATGCAAGCCGTTACGGAAAACAAGTTCCGTTTACCGGACCTGATACCTTAGTCAATATTTGTCCGAGTACAACCAAATGGGGGGCTTTTGATCCTAATGATACTTTTGGCTATGCAATGATTAAGGATTTTATTCTGATGAGACTGGGCGAAACCTATTTGTTACTTGCCGAAGCCCAGGTGATGCAAAATAAAACAATTGATGCTGCGATTAGCATAAATGCGCTTAGAACCAGGGCAAACGCCGCTCAGGTATCTGCGTCGCAGATGACGAAAGATTTCATTCTCGACGAAAGGGTAAGAGAATTAATTGGAGAAGAAAATAGGAGGATGACCCTAATGAGAACAGGGACACTGGTGGAGCGCGCCTTACGTCTCAATTCAAATGATGCTTCTAAACCAATTACCGGTTTAACCACAAAAAATTTATTAATGCCAATCCCATTGAGAGAGATACAGCTTAATAAAGATGCTGTGATTACACAAAATCCGGGTTATTAATGTAACGCTGCTTGTTCAATCGGGTTATCTTCGGATAACTCGATTAATAGTTCAGCACATTTGCTATATTAAAATTTTATTTCATCCCTAATTTTAAACCAGATTACGCTATGTACAGCCGCTTACACCTCATCATTAGTTCTATTTTCTGTTTGTTTAGCGCTTCAGTTTTTTCGCAGCAATCCTATCGGGAATTTAATCCCGGAAAAATCTGGAAAGACAACAACGGCATTCACATTAACGCACATGGTGGTGGAATGCTGGAGCATAAGGGAATATACTACTGGTTTGGTGAGCATAAAATTGAGGGAGAAAAGGGAAATACGGCACAAGTAGGTGTACATTGTTATTCGTCAAGAGACCTGTACAATTGGAAAGATGAAGGAATTGCGCTTTCAGTTTCCAATAATCTTAAGAGTGACATTGCAAAAGGCTGCATTTTGGAAAGGCCGAAGGTGGTATACAACAAGCAAACGAAAAAGTTTGTGATGTGGTTTCACCTTGAGCTTTTGGGTAAGGGGTATGCTGCTGCACGTGCAGGCGCAGCTATAGCCGATAAGCCAACAGGCCCATTTACTTTTATCAAAAGCTACCGGCCAAACGCAGGCATAATGCCTTTTTATGCAGATGGAACTCCTGAAAGTGAAAAAATCAATTGCGAAAACCCCCAAAACAAAAGCGATGGATTCTTCTGCAGGGATTTGCCTGGAGGACAGATGGCTAGAGATATGACTGTTTTTGTTGATGAGGATGGGAAAGCCTACCATGTATTCTCTTCGGAAGAGAACTTTACACTGCATCTGGCGGAGTTAAGTCCAGATTATTTGAGCCATACCGGCAAATTTGTCCGGATTTACATAGGTCAGCAAACCGAGGCACCAGCACTGTTTAAAAGGGACAATGTGTATTACATGATTGGTTCGGGCTGTACTGGCTGGGCGCCAAATGCAGCAAGGTGGTTTAGGGCCAAATCAATTTTCGGCCCCTGGAAATATATGGGCAATCCTTGCCAGGGTAATGGAGCGGAGTTAACTTATGGCGGCCAAAGTACTTATGTACTTCCTGCTCCAAATAAAAAAGGGGCTTTCATTTTTATGGCAGATAAATGGGAGCCCAAAAATGCAATTGATGGGCGTTATTTATGGCTACCCATTCAATTCGAAAACGATAAACTAAAAATTGAATGGGCAGATCGATGGGATCTGAATACCTTCAAGTAAAAACTCAAAATTAATAGGGCAGAAGTATGGATGATTTGCGTAATAACTACGCATTATAGGATTCCTTTTGCCAAAAAAACAAAATTATATACTGATGAAAACAAAATTATTGCTGTTAATGTCCCTGTGTTTCTCGCTGTCTGTTTTTAGCCAGCAGGCCAAACATACCTTTGCATTGGGAGAAAACGATTTTTTGCTCGATGGTAAACCGTTTCAGATTATTTCTGGCGAAATGCATTATCCACGTGTGCCAAGAGCAGCCTGGCGTGATCGCATGAAAATGGCCAAGGCAATGGGGCTTAATACCATTGGAACTTATGTTTTCTGGAATTTACATGAACCGGAAAAAGGCAAATTCGATTTCTCTGGAAATAATGATATCGCCGAGTTTGTCAGGGCGGCAAAGGAAGAAGGTTTGTGGGTGATTTTAAGACCCAGTCCCTATGTTTGCGCAGAATGGGAGTTTGGCGGATATCCATACTGGCTGCAGAATGAAAAGGGGTTGGTGGTACGAAGCAAAGAAAAACAATACCTGTACGAATATAAAAAGTACATTGATGAGGTAGGGAAGCAGCTGGCGCCATTGCAAATTAATCATGGTGGGAATATTCTGATGGTCCAGGTTGAAAATGAATACGGATCTTATGCCGCCGACAAAGCATACCTGGATATCAATAGAAAGTTGTTTATTGACGCTGGATTTGATGGACTCTTGTATACCTGTGATCCGGAGAACGATATCAAGGGTGGTTATCTCCCAGGATTGTTGCCAGCCATTAACGGGCAGGATGATCCAACAAAGGTGAAGAGCCTTATAGATAAATACCACAATGGAAAAGGACCTTACTTCATTGCTGAATGGTATCCGGCATGGTTTGATTGGTGGGGTACACCGCATCATACTGTTCCTGCAGAAAAATATACGGAGAAACTGGATCGAGTTTTGGCTGCGGGAATGTCCATCAATATGTATATGTTCCATGGCGGCACAACCCGCGGCTTTATGAACGGGGCAAATTATAAAGATATTTCACCTTATGAACCTCAAACCAGCAGTTACGATTATGATGCCCCATTAGATGAAGCCGGAAATCCTACTGATAAATATAAGCAGTTTAGAGCGGTCATAGAAAAGCACTTGCCCAAAGGAGAACAGTTACCACCGGTGCCTGACAAGAAAACGGTCATGGAAATAAAGCCTTTCCGGTTAAATGAAAGCATCAGCTTGTTCAGTAACTTACCAAAACCTGTTAAAAGCGAAAAACCATTAAGTTTCGAAGACTTAAATCAGGATTATGGATATATGTTATACCGGACAAAAATTAGTGGTGGGAAAAAGGGACTTCTGCAAATCAAACAACTAAGGGATTACGCCTTGATTTTTGTAAATCAGAAAAGGGTTGGAATTTTAGACAGACGGTTTAATAAAGATAGTCTGGAGCTGCAATTGCCAGATGGAGAGGTACAATTAGATATTTTTATCGAAAATATGGGTAGGGTCAACTTTGGTAAATATCTGCTCGATAATAAAAAAGGTATAACAGAAAAGGTCTTGTTTGCGGGTGAAGAAGTTAAAAATTGGCTTATGTACAGTTTACCTTTTAACAATATTGACACTTTAACTGCGAAGGGGGCTTCTGGGGAATTGGGAGCTGGCCCGGTAATTCAAAAAGGGACCTTTACTGTGAGTAAGCCCGCAGATACCTATCTTGATATGAGCGATTGGGGAAAGGGGGTAGTTTGGTTGAATGGACATAGTTTGGGTAAATTTTGGTCTATCGGGCCACAACAGACCGTTTATGTTCCAAAAGAATGGCTAAGGGTCGGTAAAAACGAAGTTTCAGTTTTGGAACTGACCAAGCCTCAACAAAATTTGTTAAAAGGAATAAGCACTCCGATTTTGAACACCCTAAAAGACTAATTTTATTTTCCTGTTGCTTTCCTTTTGCCTTATTGCTGCTTCTGCAAGCATAACAGAAAGGAAGCAACACAAATGGTAGGGCTTAATATTACAGCTTGACTAGATAGAGCTCAATATGCGCTTGGTGTAAATCCGGAGTGAGTCCGCCATGAGTCCGCAGTGAGTCCGCCTTTTTACTAGAAAAAGGCGGACTCACTGCGCTCTAATTGCATAAGGAAGGCGGAGTTACTGTGAGCTTAGGTTGGGCTCTTTACCTATGGTTGATTATGGTAGGACTGAGGTACCTGTTAATCTTAAGCCATACCACCGAGCCATAGCTTAAAGTTTTTTAGTAATAGACAGCTTCCTGGTATCCATATATACTACCATTACATATACCAGTCTCGCTATTCTGTATCGCTGATCCTGCCCTTTTAAAATGTTCTGTAGTTTTTGTGGTTGTGTTGTAGGTAGTTAGAGCAGAATAAAGAATAATAGTTGATTTAAGTTTGTGGTGGCGC